>DATDAW010000013.1:0-31046 GCA_036525185.1 Chthoniobacterales bacterium
AAGTCCAAAGAGGTGATAGCTGCCACGCCTTCGGAAACGTGGAAATCTTTCACAAGGATTTCAAGCATGTCCGGCTCCAAGCCTTTTCTCCTACGTGTTGGCCTTCCCATTCCCCAGCAATGCTTTCTGGAAGGCACGGGAGTCGATGCGAAGCGAGTCTGCTATTTTCACAATGGCGCTATTTCACAGGTGGTTACAAAATGGGACGAGCCATCCACAATTGAGCTGAAAATCATAGGTTCTACGCTGGCCGGCCGGCACTGGCTGTCATTTCAAAATGCAGGGTATCAGTTGATTCCAACGGAACGCGGTACTCTGCTGGTCAGACACACCAGCATTGGAACCAGGCTCTATCCTCGGTGGTATTGGCGACCGTTGGAGCAATGGGGCGTTTTGTCGGAGCACAGCTATGTACTCCAGAATATCAAACGCATCGCAGAAGAAAGGCGGAAATAGTCGCAGCGATCCCGGTCGCAAGAGGCAACGAACCGGCGGCCTGCACTTGGCGAACGCGAAAAGCGCGTGACCTGCATGGGCATGTAAACTACAACACCGATTCGTGTCCCGGACTTTTGCGATTGCTACTTATTTGCTTGTGGCCGCGTTCTTTGGCGCGTTTTTCATTTATCCAACGGTGCTCACGGTCGGCGGGGCATTCCTGGATGCACGAGGCGGCCTGACGCTGGATTACATTTTGGAGGTTTTCCGGAATCCATTGTATCGCGATGGGTTGATCAACGCGTTCCTGCTGGCATTGGCAAGCACGGCGGGGACAATCGTCATTGCACTGCCGCTGGCGTGGCTATCGGATCGATTTGAGTTTCCAGGGAAAAAATGGCTGACAGCCCTGGTGCTGGTGCCAATGATTTTGCCGCCATTTGTGGGGGCTATCGGACTGAAGCAAATCCTTGGCTTGCACGGGGGTTTAAACGCCTTGCTGGTGAAAATCGGGATGGTCGCGCCGGAAAACGCGTTCGATTGGTTGGGCGAAGGACGGTTTTGGGGTGTCGTCATCCTGAACGCGCTGCATTTGTATCCCATTCTGTTTTTGAATCTTACGGCGGTGCTGGCAAACGTGGATCCCGCTCTGGATGAAGCGGCGGAGAATCTGGGTTCGACGGGTTTCAGGAAATTCCGAAAGGTGACGTTGCCTCTGATCATGCCGGGTTTTTTCGCGGGCGGGACGATCGTTTTCATTTGGGCTTTCACCGAATTGGGTGTGCCTCTGATGTTCGACTATGCGCGCGTGACGCCGGTGCAGATTTTTTACGGGATCAAAGACATCGCAGGGAACCCGTTTCCGTATGCATTGGTTGCGGTGATGCTGGCCAGCACGGTGTTGCTATATTTGTTGAGCAAGGTGCTCTTCGGGCGGAATTCCCATGCGATGATGGCAAAGGCGACGACCGCAGGTGGCGCTCGTCCGGCCGGAAAGATCGCGGGGCTGATTTGCCTGGTGGCGTTTGGCGGGATAACGGCATTGGCGATTTTGCCACATCTCGGAGTGGTACTGGTGGCGTTTTCCGGGGATTGGTATGGGACGGTTTTGCCGCAACGGTTCGGCTTGGAGCATTTTCAGACCGCATTGGGTCACGGGCTGACGGTGCCGTCAATCGGCAACAGCCTGAAATACGCGGCGATTTCGACGGGATTTGATCTGATCGCCGGGACAGCCATTGCGTATGTGGTTGTCCGGACGAATCTTCCGGGACGAAATTTGCTGGATGCGACTGCGATGCTGCCGCTGGCCGTGCCGGGACTGGTGCTGGCCTTTGGGTATTTGGCAATGACGCAGGAGGGGAAACCATTTGCGTGGATGAATCCGGTAAGCAATCCCACGCTGCTCCTGTGCGTGGCGTACGCCGTGCGCCGTCTGCCTTATGTCGTACGCGCAGCCGCCGCCGGTTTTCAACAAACGAGCGTGACTTTGGAGGAGGCGGCGCAAAATCTCGGTGCATCGCCGCTGCGGGCCCTGTGGAAAGTGACGTTGCCGCTCATCACGGCGAATCTTCTGGCGGGCGGTTTGCTCGCGTTTTCATTTGCGATGCTGGAGGTGTCCGATTCGTTGATCCTGGCACAGAAACAGCAGTATTTCCCGATCACGAAGGCCATTTACGAGCTTTCGATGCTGCTCGGCGACGGCCGTTTCGTTGCCGCGGCGCTCGGGGTGTGGGCGATGGTCTTTCTCGGGACGACGATCCTGGTTGCGAATGTGATTCTCGGGAAGAAATTGGGTTCGATTTTTCGGGTGTGAATTCAAGACCTGAAACCCGAAATCTGAGATCTGATAATTTTTATGAACACAATGCACGAAGTGGACTACGAAATTCACGGAGACGACCTGCAGTTTGTCGAGATCGAGCTCGATCCCCAGGAAGCAGCTGTCGCGGAAGCGGGGGCGATGATGTACATGGATGACGGGATCGGGATGGAGACGGTTTTTGGCGATGGGTCGACTTCGCAGGGGAAGGGGTTGCTGGGCAGTCTGCTCGGGGCGGGAAAGCGGTTGTTGACCGGCGAGTCGCTCTTTACGACGGTTTTTCAGAATCAAGGCACGGGGAAAAAGCGGGTGGCGTTTGCGGCGCCGTATCCGGGGCGGATTGTTCCAGTACATTTGGCTGAGTTGGGTGGCGAATTGCTTGCCCAAAAGGATTCCTTTCTCTGTGCGGCAAAGGGTGTGAGTCTGGGGATCGCCTTTCAGCGCAAGCTCGGAGTCGGCCTTTTCGGTGGTGAAGGTTTTATCCTCCAACGGCTGCAAGGCGACGGCTGGGCATTCATTCACGCGGGCGGAGCGCTGGTTGAAAAGGAATTGCCGCCGGGACAGACGTTGCGTGTCGACACGGGCTGTCTCGTTGCGTTCACGCCGACGGTCAGCTATGACATCCAGATGGTGAAGGGGGTCAAGACTGCGTTATTCGGCGGCGAAGGCCTGTTTTTCGCGACCCTGCGCGGTCCAGGCAAAGTGTGGTTGCAGTCATTGCCGCTGAGCCGGCTCGCAGGGCGGATCCTAGCCGCGGCGGGAGGCGGAAAAGAGGAGGGATCAATCCTTGGCGGTCTGGGGAATCTGCTCGATGGGGAGTAAGGTTCTAGTTTTCGGGTTTCCGTGTTCAAATTTCCTTCCATCGTCGTACTGGCACTGGGGGCGAGCACGGTCGCGGTCCTCGTTTGGATGAATCGTGTTGAACCTATTCTGTCGGGAACGGTGGATCGCATTTTGATCGAGAAATCGAAACGAATGATGAGCCTGTTTCGTGATGGAAAAATACTGAAGACCTATTCCATTGCTCTAGGTTTCAATCCGGAGGGCCATAAACAGCAGGAAGGCGATGGCCGGACGCCGGAGGGCATTTACTGGATCGACTGGCGAAATCCGCAAAGCAAATACCACCTTTCGCTGCACATTTCGTATCCCAACGCTGAAGACATCCAGTCTGCCGTCGCGTGCGGCGTTTCGCCAGGGTGCGATATCATGATCCATGGCTTGCCGAACGGCGCGGACATTGCCGGAACGGGCTCTCTCGCGATGGATTGGACGGCGGGTTGCATTGCCGTAACCAACGCTGAGATCGAAGAAATTTGGGCTACCGTTCCGGATGGCGCAGAGGTCGAGATTCTGCCGTAGGACGAGTTCAGAATTCCGCCTTCAGAAGGTCAGCAACGCGATCCTTCTTTGTCTTCTTGCTTTGTGCGCTTTGGAGTTAAACTCCACCCTTTGCGCATGGAACCGGATTACAAAGTCAAACTCGAGGTCTTCGAAGGGCCCCTTGATCTGCTGCTTTATCTCATCAAGCAGGACGAGATTGATATTTATGACGTCACGATCGAGCGGATCACGACTCAGTATCTGGCCTACATCGATGCCTTTAAGATGCTCGATCTTGATATCGCCGGCGATTTCCTCGTCATGGCAGCAAATCTCATTTACTTGAAAAGTCGCCGGCTGCTACCGGTGAGCCAGCAACCGCCGGAAGAGGACGTGGAAGAAGAGGATCCACGATGGGATCTCATTCGCCAACTCATTGAATACAAGAAGTTTAAGGACGCCGCAGCGCATCTGCATCTGCGTGAAATCGAACAGGAAAACCTGATCGCGCGTTCGCCTGAAAAACCGGATTTCGAGAAGCAGGATCCGCTGCTCGTCGGCGAGCTGGGCATCTTCGATCTCATCAATGCGTTTCAGAAAATCCTGAAGCGGCTCGACGCGAAACGGGAGGATCTCCGCGAGATTTTTGAGGAAAACTTCACGGTTTCCGACAAGCTGGATTACATCCGCAAAGTGACCGCGACGGGCGCGCCGATGACATTCACGGCGCTCTTTGCGCATGCCGCCTCACGCACGGAGGTCGTCGTGACGTTTCTGGCGTTGCTGGAATTGATCCGTATGAAGCTTCTGCGAGTTTTTCAGCCGGAGCCGTTCGATGAAATCGAAATTCACCGCGCGCCAGATGCTCAGGCCCACTTGGGGGCAACCTAGGACTCAGCGTATCACAAATACTTCTCCCGCAGATACTTGATGTGGTGATCCGGGTTTGTCGGTTCGCCTGTAGCGAGGCGCATGAGGTCTTGCGGATCGTATTTCTGGCCGTGACGATGAACTTTCTCGCGAAGCCATTTCAGCAATGGCGCGTATTCGCCGGATTCCAGGCTCGCATCGAGACTTGGGATCTCGCGCCGGGCAGCGGCCATGAGCTGGGAGGCGTTCAGGTTACCCAGCGAATACGTCGGAAAATAGCCAAAACCGCCAAAACTCCAATGGATGTCTTGCAGACACCCTCGGGCATCATCCGGAACTTTCAGGTTGAAGCTTTTTTCGAAAAGTTCGTTCCAAGCGGACGGCAATCCTGCAGGCTCGAGATCTCCGTGGATAAGGGCAAGTTCGAGCTCGAATCGCAGCATGATGTGAAAATCGTAGGTCATTTCATCCGCTTCGACTCGAATGAATGAGGTCTGGACGGATTGCATGGCGGCCGTCACTTCGTCGATGCTGTAATTCGCCAGATCGGGGAAATGCCGGAATGCCTTTGGGTACCAGTGTTTCCAAAAGGCCTTGGAGCGTCCCACCTGATTTTCCCAAAGACGCGACTGCGATTCGTGAATTCCCATCGAGATCGGCGAACCGCAGGGTGCGCCGAATTTTTCCTCGGGGAGGCCGAGTTCATAAAGCGCGTGGCCGGCTTCATGAAGGACGCCGTAGAGCGAGGTTCCGAAGACGTCCTCGTGGTAACGCGTCGTAATCCGCACATCGCGGGGTCCAAGCGTGGTGCAGAACGGGTGGGTGGTCGTATCCACGCGGCCTGTCTCGAAACTGTAACCGATCGCCCCTGCGACTTCCGCGTTGAATGCAGCTTGTGCGCTTTCGGGGAAAACGCCTCGCAGTTCAACTTTTGGACGATCCTGCGCCTGGCGTTTGTCATAAAGCGCCTTGAGTTGAGGACGAAGCTTGTCAAAAATCGCTTTTAGCTCCGCTGCAGAGGTGCCTGTTTCGTAAGTCTCGAGCAACGCATCGTAGCGATCGTTTTCGTATCCCCAGAAGTCGGCGAGTTGTCTTGAGAAACCAAGCAACCGTTCCAGGCTGGGCTGAAACTTGGAAAAATCGGAGTGTTTTCTCGCGTCGATCCACTGCTCGCGGGCGAGCGTTTTTTCCTTTTCGAAACGCTCCACAAACTCGGTCGGGACGCGCGTCTCACGTTCGAATGTCCGTTTCCAACGGCGGATATTTGCGGCCTCATCGGAATCTGCCGCAAAACCTTGATCTTCAGCGGCTTTTATCCATTCACCGACTTCGGGCGCGGTGGTCAGTTTGTGGATCTGACCCGAAAGATACGCGAGCTGATCTGACCGGAAATCGAGTGCTTTCGGGGGGAGATACGTCTCTTGATCCCACATAAGAACATTGGCGGTGTTCGAAAGCAGGGAGATTTCCCGGGACCGTGCGAGGAGGTTGGAGTAGGCGTCCATGCGGGAATCTTACTCGTGCTCCCACTCGTAATCATAATCTTTCTTGCCTCGTCCCTCGTTCCTTCGCCGAACAGGGGCAAAGGCGAGAGACGGAAGATCAAGACCAGGAGTAAGAGTGTGATTACGAAGGAGTCACGCTCTCATTCCTTCCTCAAATGACGCGGCGGCGGCGGGGAAGCACAGGTGATCGCGCACGAAGGCAATACCGTTCGCGCTGGTGTAATCCAGATCGCGGTGAGCACTCTCCGCTTCGACGACGAGCGGAGCAGTCTTGGCGCCGGTGATTTCCCGGTAACGCTGCGGATAGCCCACATGCAGAAGGAGTTCCGCATACCGGTTCAAATTCAAATCGCCGCTTGGAAGGTCGGTGAACTGCATCCCACGTTTTGCCCATGAGGGTTCCATCGTCCTCAACGGAAACCCGGGGCGCACGACGTGGTTTTTCACGTGTGTGGCCACGATGCTCGGTCCGACTTTCAAAAAACGCGTTTCCCAAGATTCGCCTTCCCAGCAATGTGACGGGTCTGCGTTGACTGTAATGACCGGATCGCCACCGGTGATTTCGAGTAATTGATTGAACTCATCCGCCGTTGCCGCTGCCGTGCCGGGATGAATTTCGTGCGCGAGGAAAATTCCGAGCTTTCGAGCGTGCTCGCGGATTTTGGCAGTTTTCATAACAAACCGCTCGCGGCCCTCCGCCAGGAGATCGTATCCTGGACCCGCCCAGAAGCCCCACGGGTAACCGGTCGCCAATTCCCAGCCGAACGCGACTCCCCAAAACATCGGCAAAATCCTCACGCCCAATTCTGCGCATAAGTCCAACAACTGCAGAATGTAAGCTTCAGCCCACGCTTCGGTATCCGCAGCCGATTTTCCGGCGACGTCCGCTGGAACAAATCGCTTCACTGTGGAACTCCCCGTCCACGCGCTGGTATGTACCCAAAACGGGCAATGCCCGGAAACGCCGTCGAGAAGCAGATCGTTCGCCTCGAACGTATCTTTGATTGCTTTCGCGGGCTGAAATTTCCCGCCGCTTTCCAACATGAAATTACTCGGTTGCGCCCCTTTGGCACCGGACTTTTTGGCGTAGGCAAGAAAGTCGCCGAGAGATTTCGCGCCGTGCTGGGCGCCTTCGATTGAGGGGTGATAGATGGACATGGGGTAAGTTCTCAGGGTTCAGGATTCAGCTTTCAGAAAAAACGCGCGGGAGCACGTCTGAAAACTGAATCTATCTCCTTTTTCCTTTATCATCCTGAGCCGCGCCGGAGGAATTCCCGAGCCCTACTTCGTCCGGCGGGAGAAAGAGCTTAAACCGACCTTTGTCGATGGCTTTCATATAGGCTTCGTGTGGGGTGACGTGGCCGTGTTGGAGATGATACCAGATGGCGTCGTCCATGAACTGCATGCCTTCGCCTTTGCCGCCGACGATGACGTCCTGCAATTTCTGTGTCGCACCTTCCCGGATGATGGCCGAGACAGCGCTGTTCGAAACGAGGATTTCGTTGACTGCGACGCGACCGCCACCGGCTTCGGCGCTTTTTTTGAGCAGGAGCTGGGCTACGACGCCGCGGAGTGACGCAGAAAGCATGGTCCGGACCTGGGCCTGTTGATCCGCAGGGAAAACGTCGATGAGACGGTCCACGGTTTTGCGGGCGTTGTTTGTGTGCAACGTGCCGAAGACGAGGAGGCCGGTCTCTGCGGCAGTCAACGCGAGGGAGATGGTTTCCAGGTCGCGCATTTCGCCTACGAGCACGATGTCGGCGTCTTCGCGGAGGGCGGCTTTGAGGCCGGCCGGGAACGTCGAGGCGTGTTCGGGGACTTCACGCTGCGTAATGACGCTTTTCTTGCTTACATGCACGAATTCGATCGGCTCCTCGATCGTGATGATATGCCGCGAAAAGTTCGAATTGATGTAATCGATGAGGGCTGCGAGTGTCGTCGACTTTCCTGATCCGGTCGGGCCGGTGACGAGTACAATACCGCCGCGGAGATTCCCGAAATCTTTCACAACTGCCGGGATTCCAAGCTGTTCCAACGTCGCGATCTTGGTCGGAATCAGTCGGAAAACCGCGCCGTAGCCGTTGATTTGCTTGAGGTAGTTGCAACGAAAACGCGCCTCCTCGTTCATCTCATAGGCGAAATCGTAGTCGCCGCGTTCGTGAAAAGTCTGCCAGCCTTTCTCACTGCATATTTCGTGCAGCATGTATTCGATTTCCGCGTGTTCGAGGATCTCGTCACGGATCTGCATGACGTCGCCGTGACGCCGGATTTTCGGCGGTTGCCCCTGGCCCAGGTGCAAATCGGAAGCGCCTGCGTTGATGAGGTACTGAAAAAACTGGTCGATGTAGGCCATGAGGGATTTTTTCAGTTCACGAATGTTGGGCGACGTACGTCCGGAGGATCTGTTTTTGTTCGCCGCGAGCCATGAGTTCCTCGGTGGAAATGACGCGGTTTTGCCAGAGTTCCATTAGGGCATCGTCCATCAGTTTCATGCCGAGTTTGCGGCCGGTCTGGATGATGCCGGGAAGCATGAAGGTTTTGGCTTCCCGGATGACGTTACCGACGGCAGGAGTATTGACGAGGATTTCCATCGCGAGCGCGCGACCACTTCCGTCCATGCGCGGGACGAGCTGTTGCGAGATGATGCCGCGTAACGATTCGGAGACCATCGTGCGGATTTGATCGCGCTGATCGTTCGGGAAAACGTCGAGGACGCGGTCGAGGGTTCGCGCGGCGTTTGCCGTGTGGAGTGTGCCGAGCACGAGGTGGCCCGTCTCGGAAGCCGTGATCGCGAGAGAAATCGTCTCCAAATCACGCAATTCACCGACCATGATGACGTCTGGATCTTCACGCAGGGCGCCGCGAAGAGCTGCGCCGAACGATTTCGTATGCGAATGCACCTCGCGTTGGGTGATGTGACAGCCTTGCGGTGAGAAAAGATATTCAATCGGGTCCTCGAGCGTGATGATGTGGTCGTGCCGATCCTGATTGATCTGCTCCACGAGGGCCGCGAGTGTCGTTGATTTGCCGGAGCTGACGGCGCCGGTTACAAGGATGAGACCGTTGTGGTATTGCGTGAGCAGTTTCAGCGACTGTGGCAATCCAATTTCATCCATCGTCCGCACCTTCGAATTGATGATGCGAAAGACCAGCTCCAGGCCAAGCCGCTGCCGGACGATGCTGGCGCGATAACGTCCATGGGCGTTTGTGTAGGCGAAATCGACATCGCCACGCTCGTCGAGCTGCTGCCGCTGGGGCGGGGTGAGCAATTGCGCTGCGAGTCGTTCGGTGTCTGCAGCCGTCAATCGCGGAGCCCGGAGCCAGATGGGTTCGAGATTGCCGAATCGCCGCCAAATAGGCTGGCTGTTAGCACCGAGGTGGATATCTGACGCACCGGATTCAGTGCCGACGATCAGGTATTGGTCGACACGAGCAAAGGTGGGTGCTTCCGGGGAGTGCTGCACAAGTTCAGGGAGAGGCTGATGACGACGAAACGCCTAGACTGTAACCGTGTATTTTGTGTTTTGAAGAGAAAAGTTGCCGTGCGGAGGGCCGTTGGGCATCATTGCCGGCAAAGTCATTTCTGTCCCATGCGTTGCGAAGTTGAGTCACCATACTTTAAGGCTTAGTTCGAAGTTATGTCGATTCCACTCGAAGACGGTTTTACGGATATCGTTGCCAAAGCGCAGCGGGGACTCGGGATTGCGGACAGCCAGCTGGCAGAGAAAGCCGGCGTGACTTTGGAACAAATCAAGACGCTGAAGAACGGACAGGTATCGGAACCGGTGCTTTTGGCGGTTGCTGGGGCGTTGCATTTGAAACCGGGGGCGCTTCTGGCTTTAGCTACTGGGAAATACAAGCCGGATGTTGCTGCGCCGGAGGGATTGGAAATGTTCACCACTCCGTATTCCGACATGACGGTGAACGCGTATCTGGTTTGGGATGCGGCGACGAAAGAAGCCGTGGCTTTCGATTCCGGCGCAGACGCAACGGAAATGCTGCATTTCATTGTCTCCAACGGTCTGCGGCTCGCGGCGGTCCTGTTGACGCATTCGCACGGGGATCATGTATTCGACCTTGACCGGCTCACGAAAAAAACCGGCGCGCCGTCGTTTGTGCCCGAGCAGGAGTCAGTGCCGGACGCGATTCCCTTTGCGCAGGGGCGAACGTTTCACGTTGGGAAATTGCGGATCGCAAGTGTTCTGACCAACGGCCATTCGGCAGGCGGAACGACGTATGTCGTTGACGGGTTGGCAGTTCCAATCGCGGTCGTGGGTGATTCGATGTTCGCTGGCTCGATGGGCGGAGCTGCGAATGCCTATCAGCTGGCAGTGCAAAACAACCGTGAAAAAATCCTGTCCCTCCGCCCGGAAACAGTAATTTGTCCGGGCCACGGCCCGTTGACCACGGTGGCGTTGGAGCGGGAAAATAACCCGTTTTTTTGAAGGCAGAAGGCGGAACGCAGAACTGTCGGGATTGCAGCAAATCCAGAGCTTTTGGACGATCTGGGTGGGGTCGCTCATGCGCGTTTGGAGTTGGCTTTCAGCCATTCGGCGAAAGCCTCTTCGCTCATTTCTCCCGCCGCGAGTGCGAGTGTGCGAAGAACGACTTCGACTTCCGGCGCGGTGAAACGGCGGCCATTGAGTTCGAGAAAAAGCGCGGCTGTCGCAAAGGCGATCCGCTTGTTGCCATCGATGAATGGGTGGTTTTTCACCAGTCCGAAAGCGTAGCTCGTGGCGAGGTCGAACAAGGTCGGCTTCTCATCGGCAAAAAGATTCTCCGGTCGCCCGAAAGCCGATTCGAGCAGGCCCTCATCTCGGATGCCGGCAGAGCCGCCGTGCTCGGCGAGCAGGCGCTCGTGAAACGCGAGCACCACATCGCGCCGAATCCACACCGGCTCCTTCATTTCGCCAATTCACGGAGCGCGTTTCGGTAGCGCTTGGCGATGTCCTCGGCGACTGCCATCTGGTGGGCGAAATCGCTCTTGTCGAGCGTTACGCGGAAGCCGCCATCGGGTGCTTCGGTAAAGACGAGCGTATCGCCCTCGCTCGCGTTGAGCCGCGCCAATGCTTCCTTGGGGAGCACCACACCGAGGGAATTGCCGACCTTGCGCAGCTTGAGTTGGAGAGTCACGAGAATACCGTAACCACGGTCGTTATAACGTCAATCTGCGTCTGGTTCGACGAGCTGGCCGCTGAAGGCGCGGTGGAGGATGGATTGGCGAGGATGGATTGGCGGAGGATGGATTGGCGGAAGCAATTTCGTTGTTGGAAACGGCGTTGTTAGGTCTTTGGATGAGGGCCTCGAATCAATCGGATGCCGTCACTGGCCTGGCACCTGCAGTTGGCTACATCACCAGACTGTTTCGCAGCGACCTACTGCGGACATCGCGCAGAAGACGAGGCACTCTCGGTCTTGCTAGTTAAGTTAATCTCAAAAGCCTGTCTTTAAGCTTTCTTCTTCTTCGCATGTTCCCGCTGCCAGACGCGGTCGGATAGACTCCGCACCGCAAGTGCTGTCCAGCCCGTTTGATGCGTGGCGCCGAGGCCTTTGCCGGTGTCGCCGTGGAAATACTCGTGGAAATAAACGTGGTCGCGCCAATGCGGATCGTTCACGAATGGCCAATCTGCTCCATCGCACGGGCGACGCCCCGTTTTTTCGTCGCGCAGAAACAGTGCTGAGAGGCGGCGTGACAGGTCTTTCGCGATTTCGCCCAGGGTTAGTTCGACGCCGGAACGCGTGGGGTACTCTATTTTGAACGTGTCACCGTAGTATCGGTGATAGCGCTCGAGGGCCTCGATGAACAAATAGTTGCACGGAAACCAGACCGGCCCGCGCCAGTTCGAGTTACCGCCGAACATGCCGGTTGTGGATTCACCCGGATCGTAGGCGATGCGTGACTTGCCGCCGTCATCAAAAGCGAATTCGTAAGGGTTTTTCTGGTGGAATTTCGAAAGCGAACGCAAACCGTAGGGAGATAGAAACTCTTCTTCATCAAAGAGGTACTTCAATGTCCTCCGCAGCCGTTCTCGCGTTGGCATGGCGAGCAGCAAGTAGTTGTGCAGCTGTTCGTTGTGCTCCAGGTAGCTGATGCTGCCGCAAAGGTCTCCACGATGTTTTAGAAACCAGCGCATCCGTTTCGAAAAGCCGGGGAGCTTGTTGAGCACTCTAACGTCGAGCAATTCGACGGCGATGAGCGGCATCCAGCCGACGAGCGACCGCGTCTTGAGCGGCATCGTCCGATGTTCGGACAGCATTTTATCGTAATAGAAGCCGTCCTCTTCGTCCCATAATCCGTCACCATCCTTGCCGTTAATCGCGTCGCAAATGCGGATGAAATGTTCAAAAAACTTCGACGCCATGTCTTCGTAGGCTGGGCGTTCGGAGGCGAGTTCGAGTGCGATGGAGAGCATCGAACCGCAGTATAGCCCCATCCACGCCGTGCCGTCGGCCTGTTGCAACATGGCTCCGCCGGGAAGGGGGCGTGACCGGTCGAAAACGCCGATATTGTCGAGCCCCAGGAAGCCGCCGGAGAAAACGTTACGGCCCTCGGCGTCCTTCCGATTGACCCACCAGGTGAAGTTCATCACTAATTTTTGAAACGACCTGGCCAGGAAATCCCGGTCACGGAACCCCTCCGTGGAGCCCGCAATCTTGTAAATTCGCCATGTCGCCCAAGCGTGAACGGGCGGATTGACGTCAGAGAAATTCCACTCATATGCTGGCACTGCTCCGTTGGGATGCATGTACCACTCGCGCAGGAAGAGAAGCAGCTGTTTCTTGGCAAAATCCGGGTCGATCTCCGCAAATGGGATCATGTGAAAGGCCAGATCCCAATGGGCAAACCATGGGTATTCCCACTTGTCTGGCATCGAGATCACGTCGCGATTGAAAAGGTGACGCCAGTTGGTGTTGCGAATCTGCTCCCGCGTGGGCGGCGGTGTGGGCTGTTCCGCATCACCATCGAGCCAATCGTCAACGACGTAATGGTAGAACTGCTTCGTCCAGAGCAGGCCGGCGTAACATTGCCGGATCACGAGCGTTTCTTCGGGCGTTGCGCCGCTCCACATGTTCCGCCGATAAAACGCGTTCGCCTCAGCGCGTCGCAGCTCGAAGATTCCATTGCGTTTCTCTGTCGACGGCGGTCCGTCCCAGAGGGCTTTCTGGGTCAGTCTCAGATCAATGACAACCTGGCCGCCAGCGGGAATCGTTGTCCGATACCAGGGGGCGGTTTTTGTACCGTGCTGTTGCGAATTCACGGCGTTGGTTTCGCCGTGGATGATTCGCCGGTGAAAGGCGTCTTTCACGAAAGACGTGTAATTCGGGTGACCGAACAGTTTCTGGGTGTTCGTTTCGTTTTCAGTAAAAAGCCACTGCGGCCTGGTGCCATCGCTCGCGGTGCCTGCCCAAAAAACGAAATCCTCCAGAAGTTGATGGCGGGTTTCGATCATTCCGTTCGTCATCCAAAGCCGTGGCTTGAGTGAGCAGCCCTCATGCTCGCATCCCCAAATCCACGAGTTCCGGAACCACAACGTCGGCAAAATATGCAGCGGTGCGTCGTCGGGCCCGCGATTCACCGCAGTGAGCCGGATGTAGATGTCGTTTGCGTCGGCTTTTGCGTATTCAGCAAAGAGGTCGAAATAGCGGCCTCCGTCAAAAACGCCGGTTTGTTCGATCTCGAATTCAGCCTCTTCCTTGGTCCGCTTCCGGTTCTCGTCGAGGAGCCGCTGGTAGGGAAATTCTGCCTGCGGATATTTATAGAGCGACTTCGCGTACGAATGCGTGGGGGTGGAGTCCAGGTAAAAATAGTGTTCTTTTACATCTTCGCCGTGATTTCCCTCATGCCCGTTGAGGCCGAACAGGCGTTCCTTTAATATCGGGTCGCGCTCATTCCACAGCGCCGGTGAAAAACAGAGCCGGCATTCGCGGTCCGTCCAGCCAAGGAGCCCATCTTCGCCCCATCGATAGGCCCTGCTCGGGGCGTGGCTGAGGGGAAAATAATTCCACGCATCGCCGTTCGGCGAGTAATCTTCGCGGACCGTTCCCCATTGGCGTTCGGAGAGATACGGTCCCCAGCGCTTCCAGTTTTGTTCGCGACGTTTGTCCTGTCCCAGCCGGATATGTTCGGGCGTCATTGTGCGAATACTGATAATCGCGGAGGGAAGCGCAATCGTATTTTGCTGCGAACGCTAATGTTGTTGTCGTTATTGTGATTTTGAGACAGCCGGCTTGCGCCTTTCGGTGGTCTTGACGGAGTTCTGTGTTGCTCAGTTCAGCCTGATTGGATGAATTTCTACTTTGGCAGTGCTTTCGATTTGACGGGTTGGGCACGTGGAATCGGGGGTTCAGTCATTTCCAAAGCATCCCGACTAATGGTGGCATGTTCTTCCTCTTCGATGCTGGCGCGCAGGACATCGTCCCCGGCGCCGACGACGTTGGGCTGGATAAAGATCATCAGCTCGTTGCGTTCTTTCGTCTTTTTCGTCGATTTGAACAGATAGCCTAAATACGGTATGGAGCTCAGAACGGGTATACCGCTTTTGTTGTTCGTGTCGGATTCGGTGACTAATCCGCCGAGAACGACGACATGTTTGTTGGCAACGGTGACGGTGGTATCCACGGTCTGGGTGGCGATGGTGGGCACGCTTTCGCCTCCAATCGTCTGGCTGCCTGCAACGCTGTCATTGGTTTGCACCACTTTGAGGGTGACTTCGTTGTCTGCGTTGATGAGCGGGATGACGGCTAGTTCGAGCACAACGTCTTCATAATCAATGTTGGAAGTGACGTTGGTAGTGCCGTCTACGTTCTGAGTGGTATTGGTGAGGGTTTGCGTGGGAACGGCGATGCGTTGCCCGGAAGAAATGATGGCCCTCTTGTTGTTTGAGGCGTAAACGATGGGACGCGAAAGCACTTTGAAGCGATTGGTGGATTGCAGCGCGTGGAGGTAGATATGCAATTGGTCACCAATCGTGCCGTAAATGTTAAGGCCCGCTGCGATCGGGATATTGGAGAATGTTTTCAGAGTTGACGGATCGACAAGTGTCCTGAGCGGTGCCGTGGTGATTCCCCGAGTGATGTTGCCGCTTGCGATACCCGAGTCGCGGCCCAGAAAGTTTTGCAGGTAATCGATTCCGAATTCGTTGTCATCGGTCAGTCTGAACTGCCCGATCACGGTGGATAGGTAAACCTGCCGCGTCTTTTGATCGAGCCGGCTGAGAATGCTGCGAGCGCGTTCCGTGCTTTCCGGCGGACCGATGACCAGGATGGAATTGGCCTTTTTATCGGCGATGATACGTGTTTTGCCGACGATGACGGACTCAGGAGTGGTATCGTTTTCGCTATCAGTGAGCATGTCGGAGGCACGAGCGCCGGCAGCGCTGGTGTTGGAGCTCAAGCCGCCTGAGTCCGAAGAGTAGCGACCGCCGCCGGTGCTAATATTACGGGGCTGGCTCGGGCTGGCGCCTGGAGCGGCTCCTCCGGCTCCGGTCGCTCCTTCGCTGGTATCCTCAGTCAGCAAGTCCTGTAAGACAGGGAGAACTTCCGCGGCAGTGACGTATTTAAGACGGACCTCCAGCGGATCGGTAAATCCCACCGCACGGTCGAAGTCCTGGATGAGCCTTTTCACGTATGGAAAACTAGCCGGGCGCGCGATGACCAGGATGCGGTTGGTGCGCGTATCGGGGACAACCTGCACATTGCCGGACACGAGGCTGTTTGCAGAACTCTCTGCGGCCTGGCTGGGGAGGCTGGCAATGGGCTGCGCGGGATTGGGTGGCGGAACATTTGCGGCTGGAACACCGCCCGCGCCACTGCCGGGATAGGTGGTGCTTTTTTGGGCCTCGATCATTTTGGTGATCGTGTCGGCAACCCGTTCCGCGTCGGCGCGCATGAGGGGGACGAATTCTGAGACCATCTTGGCGGGCGGGACATCGATCAATTCCTTGATGTCGAGCATTTGCCGGATTACGGAAGCGTTTTCCGTGATGAGCAGTGCCTGCGCACTGGGGACAGGAACGATGATGCCGTAAGAATGCGCGAAAACATTCTGGGCAATAGCGTTAAAGGCTTCCTGCACATCGAGGTATTTGAACGGCATGTAATACGTGACGATCTGGTCCCCGGGTGGAAGGCTGGCCGGGCTCGCATAGACGCGGATGCCTTCGCTGCGTGGGCTTTTTCCAGCACCGATGTTGATGACTTTGAGCTGGTTCTCGCCTGAAGGGACGAGGGCGATGTTGTTCAGCAGGAGCGTAGCTTCGATAATGGACAGTGCTTCGCGTTTGGTGACCGGTTCGGCCACATTGAGGCTGATGTTGGCGCCACCAAGGGAGGCATCCTTGATGAGGCGCCTGCCGCTGAATTGTTCGTACAACAGCAAAATCGCGGGAACCGGGGTGTCTGGGTAATTGAGCGTCACCATTTCGTCCAACGGATCACGAGACGGATTGGCACTGGCGTTGGGATCGCGATTGGCAGGATTTGTGGGATCGAGAATCGGTTCGCCGGGCTGGATTGGTGGCGGCGCCTGCGCTGGAGAGGCGATGGCCGATAGCAGAAGGCAAAGCAATGGGAAGAGAACGAAGCGTTTCATCAAAAAAGATTCAATCAGGTCGGGGGACGGGGGCGGCCGTGTTGTGCGGTTGAGCTCCCTGGTTTTGCCGGGCGCGCTGGCGGCGGTCCGCACCGGGCAAAGTAGCCGAGCGACGGATGATGTTTGAGGGCTGTTGTGGACGCGGAATCACCTGAGGCTGCCGACGACCGATGCCCGGCCCCGTGGGGGCGGGGATGGTTTGCGGCCGAAGTTGAGTTGCGGGATTGGGCATCGGCGTTCCGCCTTCTCCCGGAGGCGGCGGGATGGCGGGCGTTGTGTTCAAGCTGAATTTGAGAACGCCGGATTCCGAGCCTTTTTGAAGAGTGACTTCGACCTTTGCAGGATCGATGTCGTTAATGAATTTCACGACACGAAGCTCGCCTTCCTCCTTTGTCCTGTCGGTCACGAGTTGGACCTGTTGCGACGCGTTGTCGAGAAGGGTGACGATCGGTTTTCCGGCTGCCGTTGCGAGTCCAACCAGGGTGTAGGCATCGGCCAATCCCGTTTGGGTCGCGGCAGGCTCCGCGACGACGGACGCAACTGTGAAGGGCGACTTTTGCCAGATGCGAGCGTAACGATCGGCTTTGTAACCTGCAGGAATGGCGGGCTCAGCAAATGCGAACGAGGCAAGGGCGGCGAAGGTGAGAGTTAGAAATGTGGTCGGCTTATCCATTTGCGGGGGCGTGCCATTTTGCGATTTCGAGCTCGAGATTCACCTTCGGCGGATCTTTATCGCTGCGAAGCGAAAAATTGGTGACTGCTTGAAATTGATCCGGCTGCTGGATTGTCACGAGCCATTTTATAACATTTTCCAAACTTCCCGAGACGCGCATCCGGACGGTGACGGCCTGATATTGCGGCGTTTCTGAAATTTCGCCGAAACCTTGCTCATCGATGGCCAGGTTCTGCGCACGAGCGGATTTTTGGAGGTCCTGAAAAAACTGGGGCTGGGCGACTTCGGCCTGGCCGATTTTGGGTTGCCTGGCGTCAAGCCATTCCTTTCGCTTTAACCATAACTCCTTTTCGGAAAGCCACATGGCTGCGTCCTGTTCTTCGCCTCTAAGTTGAATCGACTCGAGCTTAAGGGCATTGCGCTGGCGCAGAAGCGCGCTGACACCGAACAGGTTCGCGAGGATAAAAATCGTCGCGCCCAGAGCGATTATTAGCTTCTTTTCGAGTGGGGTTAGCTTACGCATCGGGCGGGGTTCCCTGGATTTGGAATTCAGCCTTGTCGTTGGGAAGAATATTCGGGCGCGGCATTTCCCATTTGAAATAGCCGAGGTCCGGCTGAGCTTTGATGTCCTCGACGAGTTTGAACGCGGCTGCGGCATTGTTGGCTTCGCCGCGAATGGTGATCCTGTTCGCGCTCAGCTCAAAAAGAGTAAATCGCACGCCGTCGGCCGGCAGTAGCCTGGCGGCCTGGTAAAGGATTTCGACGGGGTACAACGAAGGATTGATGGCTGGCTCCAATGCGCGCCAACGCTGTGAAGTTGCCTGGATGGCCTCGGCGGTGGGGCGGTCCTTCGCGATTCTTTCGGCAAGCGCTTTGTTGGAAAGGGCGAGCCAGACAACGCTGAGGATAAGTGCCGCCAATGCAAACACATACAGGGCAGCTGCGCCGATCAAGACGTGTTTGATCTGTTGCGCGCGCGCAGCTTTTTTTCGAACTTGGGCGGCAAGCGGCGGGAACAAACCGGACGGAGTGGCGGGCGCCGCCGGGTCGCCAATATGCTCGATGGTGACGGGCGCGCCAAGAATTCCACCCAGTGTCTCACGGTCTTCAGGCGAAAAGTCACCACGCAGTTCGATGCCGTCGAGCCGCCTGAGAACGCCTTCGGTTTCTAATTCGAACCGAGTGCAAAGCAGCTCCCGGGCAATTTCAGGCGTGAGCACCGCGCCGGCAAAGGTTTGCACATGAGCAGCCTTTCCGTCGCGACTGAACGCAGCGGCCAAGCGCCCATTTTCCTTCCACAGGACAAGGCCGTCGGCAGGCAGAACCAGCATTTCCGCCGATGGCTCGTACTGTTCGACTTGCGGAAGCAGAAGATTTTCCGGAACCGGCGCCGAGAGTATGCGAATGAAAACCAGTGTCCGCGTTTCCTCATGAGCCAGGGGCGTGATTGCGACCGATTTTCCGTCGGCACTTTTTGGCGCGAGACCATGGCGATCCAGGAACGTTTGCACGAGATCCGGCAGCAGCGCTTCATCGGATGTCTGCATCCAGCGCGAGAATCCGAGGACGCCCGACGTCGGGAGCGCGACGAGCCGCAGCGATTTATCTTCGTCCTCAACCAGGGAAACGGCCCGGCGTATGAAGCGGGGCGGCGTCCCATTGTTCAGCGTCCAGACTTCCCAATTACCGTCAGCGGTTGGCCGGGCCAGATGCTCTTCCGCTGAGTGGCGGGACTTCACAGTGACAGCCATCACATTTCCTCCCACTTGTAAATCAGCTGCGGCGAGGTCTTCCGATTGAGAATGACACGGATCAATTTGGAATGGTTGCCCAGCGTGGCGGTACTTTCGACCCGGGAAATCGTGCCTTCGAGTGTGATCAACGGATTAAAACTTTCCATCTGATTCTGCGGGATGCCGAGGACGCTGCCGACTACGGAGATTTGCTCGAATTTTTGATCGTCGAGGGTGTGCTCCTTTTTGTCGGCGCCGAGGCGGTATTGCACGAAGCGTTGCGCGCGTCGATCACCGACTCGAAAAATCGCATCAACGATGTCGGCAGTGGCATCGTTGAGATCGGTTCGGCCCTCTCCTAAAACCGTAAACGAGTCCCGCCAGTCCGGTTTCTTTTCTTCGACGAAGGCCATGGAATCGACCTCCGTCATTTGCTCGATCGTGTCGAAGTTGCGGAAGACCTCCAGCGTTTCTGGCGAATCGCCCGTGCGGCCCATCCAGCGAATCAGCCCGGCAATGACCATGCGCGAATCAGAGCTGGAGAGTTTCCAGTTGTTCGTAAATAACCGCTCCAGAACGTCTTCCCGGCCAGTGCGAATCAGGAAGTTGATGTTGAGACGCGCCGTTTCGCTTTGAAGTTTCACTTCGAAACGGCCGCCATCGTCGAGAGCACCACTCAGAAGCGGGTCCTCGGAATCGACTTGTGGATGAAATGCGAATGCAAGTCCCGATTCCGCGATCTGCCGGAGCCGGAAATCGCGATTCAGCGCCTGTGTTTCATCGAGGTTATAGCCCACATATTCCACGACGCCGATGACGGCCAAGGACATCGTGACGATGGCCCACAGCACCAGCAAAAGCGCGGAGCCTTGTCGATTGCGGATTGCGGACTGGCGACTGACGTCGCGCTCAATCGCCAATCCGCCATTCGCTATCGCCAATCCGCAATTCTTCTTCATCCCTGGGTTGCCGGTAGCATGGGGAAAACGATGCGTTCGTCGTCCCCGGTTGCGTTGGAGTTAATGATCAATTCGACGAGCGAAGGGCGGAATGCGGTTTCCTGCCATTCCTTGCGCCATTGGTTGGACCGGCTGTCGTAGAAACGCCACTCGAGCTTTTTCAAATCGCGAACGAGGACGAACCACTTGGTTGGCTCGTTCATCTGGTTCGTCTGCAGGTCGCCGGATTGATGCTGGAGACAGAAGGCGAGGAGTCCATTCGCTTGGGGCCGCGGAGCCATGAGCGTGATGCCTTCCTCAGAGCCGGAACCCTGCCAGGCAAATGCGAGAGGCGCATTCACGATACTGAGCTGTTGCACATATCCGCCGCCCTTTGCGGGAACGACTTTGGCGGTGAACTCTGCTTTGCTGTCCAGCGTCTGAAATGTTTTACGACAAACTTCGAGCAACCCATTGAATTCCTGGCTCTGACCCTGCCGGATGTTGAGTTCCGTTGCCGCTTCGAGAGTGCTTTGAACCAACGTGAACAGCACACCGGCGAGCAACGCGAGAATCAAGACGCCAAAAACGACTTCGACCAGGGTAAAGGCAGCTCGATCGCGGATTCTTCCGCCCTGGCGGAGCATTCCATCAACGGATCTACGGCTGAAATACATACTCGTGAGCCGTCCTTTCCTGTTTTTGGCCATTCTCATTCCACCCGGCCCGAATGATCACTTCATAGAGATTGCCCAGCGGCTCGTTCTTAATATTGTTTCGCTCCAGCCGGCTTACTTCGCGAGTGTAGATGACATCGGAGCCTTTGCCGGCTTCCAGTTCCTCTCTGCCAACGGCCAATCGCTGGCCGCGTGTTTCTGCCAGGAAACTCTGTAAATGCACACGCACATCGCTCGTTTTCCGAATATCGTGGAAAGCATCGATGGATTGATCCACCGCCACCGCAAGCGACACTGCAGCAATCCCGAAAATGGCCGTCGCCAGCATCACCTCGAGAAGGATCATCCCGTGTTCACGAAAACCAGGACGCGTGCCCTTCAATCGCCCGAAGCGATGCATGGGAATCGCCCTTCCCTGAATCCTTCTGGGGAGCGCCTTCATCATGGGAAATAAAACGCTTCATCCTCCGCGTTCGCCGTCAATGGGTTGAAACTAAACAGCAGCCAGTCTGTGTTTCGCGCAAAGCGGACCGTAATCGGCTCGCAAATCCCCGTCGGCAGGAAACGCCATCGCGAATCCGTCTCCTTGCTGAAGTCGTTTTCGTCCCAATGTTTCACCCCATATGCCACATCGCGTGGCACATCATAGCGTCGTAAAATTTCGCTCTCGCTCACCGGCCGTTCATTCCGGTCTTTCTCCTCATCCTTTGAGTCGATCGGCAATGCTCGCAGAATGTAACGATTGCGATCGAGGATGAGCTCGTACGTTTTTCGGTTCGTTATGGCCAGCCGCCGGGCGGTCACCGCCAGCGTCTTCAACTCGTCAGCCGGCGCCCGCAAGGCGGCCTCACGATTCAATCCGCCGGCAAACGGTAGAGCAACGGCCAGCACCAGCAAGACGATGAAGAGCGCGAGGGCGACTTCAAGAAGGGTGAAACCGCGCTCAACTGCCCTTTTCCCAGTTCCCGATATCGTCATCGCTTTCCTTCTTGTCCGGGCCGAACGAATAAAGGTCGAAGCCGTTGGGATTGTGCCTGCCGGGGTTTACATACTGGTATGGCATGCCCCAGGGATCTTCCGGAACGGTGGGCAGCAATTGACGCCATGAACGCGGTCTTGGCGACCCGGTCGGCACCGTCACGAGTGCCTGTAAACCCTGTTCGGTTGAAGGCGCATTCAGGTTCGACATTTCATAACGTTTGATCGATGTCGTTAGGGATTGGATATCCCCTTTGACGCGAATTTCCCTAGCGTCGTCGAGATTGCCGGACACCATATAAATGACAGCACCCATGAGAATCGAAATGATTGTCAGTACGAGGATGATTTCGATAAGGGTAAACGCAGCGCGTTTTGCATTGGAACACCGGATCGCAGCTTGGAGCGGGGCGGTTTTCATAGGTTTTACGGATATTGAAGTTGGAGGTCGAAGTCTTTCACGGCCATCCGGGTCGCCTGGGGTTCTGCGTCAAATTGGAACCGGTTTTCGCCGATAGAGAGCAGTTTTATATTTACCAGCAAAGTGCCTTCGCGCCAGCCGGTAAAGTGCACGCTCCCATCCTCGGCAGGTGCAAGGCCGGGATCGGTCAGATCCGGAACACCCAAACTCACTTCCCCGGCATCCTGACCGTTGAGCCAGAGCCGCAAACGCGAAGTCACGGCGAGACCGGAAACTTTGAGTTTAACCCGCGCCAGCTTTGGCAGTTCCTGCAAATCAGCCGAAAACACAACGCCTTGTTCGATCCGGACCGGGTCGGTGGAAATTGGGGCGGTAACGACGTCGTTTAGCCAGTTATCCGAGGGTTTGGTCGCTGGAAAACCGTCAATCTCGTCATCGCGCAGCCACTCGCTGCTGCGTGTGAGGAATCCGCCGGCGAAATACGTGTCGTCGAGATAGGCCGCTTGCGGACGCGTCCATTGCCAGAGAATCCGTTGGACTAAAAAAAACGGCTCGCTGGACTGAAAAGTGAGAAACCCTTCACCCTCGAAGACCGAGCGTTTGATGACGAGCGTGCGGCGATTGTTCATGCCGATGCCTTCATTAAGGTTTTCGCAGAGCATTTGCTGATTCCTTCCATCCACCCAAAAAACCCGCAGGAAGCCGCCGGGTTGCTCGGAAAAAAATACCGTCACCAATAAATCTTCATCCGTCTCCGGGGGTTGGATTGGAAAACTCACCGTGGAGTGCTTGGCAGGCATCGCGAATGGCAATCCGCCCATCCATTGGGGAAGATCGACTTCCAGCCCGGAAGAAAAATCCTGGAGAAAAGTGTCGGCAGCGAGACTCGAATTTGACAACGACCCACCGATCGCGAGAAACGCGAGCGAAGCTAAAACGTTACGGTCAAAAAACGGGGGTCTCACGGGACGCCTCTATATAAAAGCCAGGGCTTCGGGAATCCATCCCAAATTGTGTAACAGTTATGAGGCCCCAAGGAGCCTTTACGTAGCGGTTTCCGCCTGATGCTCCCAGGGCGCGGCCCAGCGCTTGTTGCTCATGGCATTCAACGCCGCGGCGGTTTCCGCCTGTTTTTTGCTCATGCCATTGCCTTTGCCCATTAAAATGCCTTCCCAGTGCACTTCGGCGATAAAGGCTTTCTCATGCTCGGGACCTTCCTGGGCGACGATCCGGTATTGCGGACTTTGCGGTGAAATGGCCTGAAGAATTTCCTGAAGCTGGCCCTTGGGGTTAAGCTCCAGCGGATGTTCCATCAGATTCTTCAAGTCCTCGTCAGCGATTGCGAGGATGAATTGGCGAACGGAATCCAGGTTGCTGTCGAGATAGATGGCGCCTACCAATGACTCAAAAGCGTCGGCCAAAATGGATGCCCGTTCACGCCCCCCGCTGGATTCCTCGCCGCGGCCCATCATTAAATACTGGCCGAGGCCGATAGCCAGTGCGTGCGATTTCAACCCTTCACGCGAGACGAGCCTGGATCGGAGTTTGGTTAGCTGGCCTTCGGTAAACTCCGGAAAACGCTTGAAGAGATACTCCGTGATGACGAGTTGGAGCACAGCGTCTCCGAGATATTCGAGCCGCTGATTGTCAAAATGCCGCCTCTGGGTTTCGTGCCCGAGGCTGGAATGGGTGAGCGCTTCAGCAAGAAGAAGGCTGTTGCGGAATTTGTATCCGATACGCGTTTCCAGTGGATTCATCCGTCGCGGGGAACCATGTACGGCCGGGCGTCAGCTCGCAACCGACAATTCGGCGCGCTCGATACCGTAACCAAAAAGGCCCTTTTCCTTGATAAGAGCTGCCACCGGAGAGGGAACCATATTTTCCCAAGCCGCGTCGCCCGCGGCGATCTTCTTGAGAACGTCCCGGGAAAAAACGTCGAGAATCGTGTCGTCGAAGCCAACGATGGATTCGATACAATCGTTTTCGAGCAAATGCTGGTAAAGATTTCCAAGGTTGGACGGCACCTGCAAGTTGGTGGCTTTGATCAGGACCTTGTGGGCAAAACCCTGCCGAATCTGCGCCGCAGGCTCATCGCTGTGCAGATGCGAGTAACGGTCGTAGGACGACTGCTGCATCGGATAAACGTAGAGTTTGACCCGATTGCGAAAGAGACGCCCGAAGGATTCCAGGATGCCACCATCGAGATTTTCGTAATATTTCTCGTTGAAAACTTCGAGCAGGTTGTTGATGCCCAGGGCTACGCCGATCATCTCCTGGGTGTAGCGCCGGAAATACGATGTAAGCCGATAATATTCGGAGTAATTGGAGATGAGCACGTTCTGCCCCATGGCGGCAATGGAGTCGACCCGCGCCAGGAAATCGCGGTGGTCGAGTTCGCCAAGGGCGAGCAGGTTATGCATGGTTATCTCCATGAGGATTTCAACAGGAACATCTTTGGTCTGAGGCTCTTGCACGAACTGCGCAAGGGCACAATTCAGCATGTCCATGTTAACCTTGGTAACGGGTCGAAAACTACCTCGCTCGACGAGAATGGCCTTTTTGCGCAAGACCTCGGACGGCTGCAAAACCAGACGGTTGGGGCCAAAAAGAACGGCATTGGTGAGCCCATATTGCACGAGCAACAGCGACATGAGGCGGTTGTCCACGTCCTCGAATTGAGGACCGCGGAAATTGATCATGTCGACCTCAATGCGTTCAACGGACAGATTGTCGATGAGCGACCGGATCAACATCTCTGGGTTGTCGCGGTAAAAAAAAGCGCCATACGCGAGATTGACGCCGAAAACGCCGAGGGCCTGCTGCTGAAGAATGTTTTCCCGATCCCACATGCGCATGTGCACGATGATGTCGCTGACAGGCCCTTGCGGCTCGGTCTGGAAGCGAACGCCCATCCAGCCATGGCATTCATTCGTGCCCTTGAAATTCCGGGCGGAGACCGTATCGGCAAAAACGAAGAACGTAGTCGTTTCTCCGCGCGCCCCGGCGAGGCGTTCCTGAAGCAACCGGTATTCGTGATCGAGCATCAACGAGAGGCGTTCCATGGAAACGTAGCGCGCTGATTTCCCGTAGATGTCGTCGGAAAACTTCATGTCATAGGCCGAGATCGACTTGGCGATGGTTCCCGCAGCGCCGCCCGCCTGAAAAAAATGCCGGGCTACTTCCTGCCCGGCGCCGATTTCAGCAAAAGTCCCGTATACGGCCAGATCGAGGTTGATCTTGAGCGCTTTGCGGTTGGTGGTGAGAAGCTCGGAGGATTCTGCATCTTTATCCATAATCGTGCCCGGTTTTTACTTGAATTTGACTCTGCCACGCGGACTGCGGTTGGAACAGAAAATTGTCCGCGTGTCAAAATCCATCCGGCAATTCGTACAGCTGCAGGCCCGGATTAAGCACATACATCCATCCGGGCGCCGACTTCCAGAGCAACTTTCCGCGAGTCAATGTCTGATAAAACTCGCGCCTTCGAGCAAAATTGCCTGCCGGTCCACCGCCGAGCGTTGCCTGGTCCAAAAACCGATTCGCTTCCGGGTCGGCAATCACAACGTAGCGAAATCCTTCGGCTTTCAAATTCGCCACGGAACCGCGGTCAGCGACGAATTCCAGCGGTTGCGGTTCGCCTTTGAATTGTCCGACGGTCCGTCCCGGGAGTCGCGTCCAGAGGCTGGTTGCGACTTTGGCATCGGGCGGGAGATTCTTGTCCATCCATGCGACCAGTTCGGCACGACTATCACGTTGAAATTCAACGACATAGGTCGCCAGAACTCTTGATTGAGGCATCCACAGCGCAACAGCGAGTAAGATGGCCCAGCGGCCGGCAATATGCGTCAACGCCATCGCCAAAAAATAGAACGTAACGGCCACAACTGGGAGCAAGTAACGGTCGCTCGTTTTTGTGGCCAGACTCAGGCCGGCAAACAGTGCAATACCAAAAAGAGCCACCCCGATGTCGAATTTCAGGCGGCGGGCGGCCGCAATCCCTAACCCTGCGCAGGCGATGATCGCCACGGGCAATCCCACCTGCAACTCGAACAATTTCCAATAGACGCCGTAAGCCTTCCCTCCGCTCCCCCAGCCGACGCCATCCGTCTCGCGATGCAATCCGGCGAGAACTTCCGGAAAATGCACCAGCCATTGCCAGTTGATCGCCAGCGTGAGCGCAAGAACACTTCCAAAGAACACCAGAAATTGCCGACGCCAGATCGCGGCTGCAAGGGCAACCGGCAAAAAGATAGCGCCGAGATATTTCGCCGAAAACGCGATTGCTACGGACGCGGCGAGCAAAAAGGCCCGCCGTTTGTTTGGCTTTTCCATGAAAAGGTCCAACGCGAGTGCTCCCAGCGCCAGACCCATGAGCAGCACGGTGTCCTCCTTCATGAAGTGCGCGATCTCGAAGAGCATGGGAAAAGTTCCCAGAAACAGCGCCACAATGACGGCAGTCATCAGCCCGTGACGCCGCCAAGCCAACCCTGCCGCAGCAGTCACCGCCACAGCCGCGCACCAGGCGGAAAGAACGCGCCCGGCATGGGTTACGCCTTGATCGTTGCCACTTGTACCGGACAGCGCGACCCAAACTTCCGTCCCATTCACCAGGAGGAGCGGATGCCAAAAATTCCGGTAATGCTGCACGATTTGCAGCATTTTACTTTCTTCATCCGGATGATAAAAAAAGGGGAAATCATTCCGCCAAAGATAGCCGGCGAGACAGCTGCCAAATGTCGCCGCCAGCACCAGCCAGCCGGCGATTAAGCGATTCATTTCCCTGTCTCCTGGAGCGAAAACAGCACGTGCGACGCATTTTCCCCGACCTGCTTACCTCGTCGATCAGCGGAATTCTTCGGTGCCAAAAGAAATGCATTTCTTGCTGGGACGATCTGATCCGCCGGTTTCACATCGCCTCGCCAGTAGAAAAGGAAACTGCTGATCGTCGCCGGCTTTTCGTTTGTAAAAAGCACATCCTTCTCATGTGTCGCCGGAAGAAAACTTTCGGCAAGCGAACGTCCGCTCGTCCGTTCAGCGACATGCTTGTGAGCATCGAGAAGATTGAATCCGAGCGGAATCACTGCTGCGCTTACCGCCAAAAGCGCCGCCCGGCTTTGGCCTCTGGCAGCAAAAAACAGCGCCACGGTGGCAAATCCGATGACGACGCCGCAGGAAAGCCACCAGACCGGCCGGAGCGCGGATGCCATCTCCTCAGCAACGCAAAGCGGCATGACGAACAGCCCTGTTACCGAAGCGGCCACCAACAGGCCGACACCGACCAGACGCATCCCAGTTGTGATCCGCTCCCACGTAACGGCGGCGCACAGCGCAAACGCCGGCCAAAGCAGCGCAATTGGCTGCGGCCATTCAGTCGTCGAGGTTTGGAAGACCACCAGTGCCACGCCGCTCGCGACGAGCCACATCCACGGCAAAGCATCTGACGGTTCCATCTCTTCCATTCGCAGCACCTTTCTCCATCGCAGCAAAAATGGAACCGCGATCATTGCGGACCACGGGAAGAGAAACCAGCAGCTTTCCGCGAACGTTGCTGCGGGCAGAGATTCCTCAGGTTTGTCACCCGATGTCAGCCAGAGGCGAAGCCCGCCGGCCAGCAAAAACACCACGATCCCGCCATTAATGGGCAACTTTGCAAGGCGCAGTCGAGCCGTGCGAAAACAAATCAAAAGCGCGCCGATTATCACCGCTGGGTATCCCATCCCATCCCAATCCGAGGCCAGGACAGCCAAAGCCATAAACCACCAAAACCGATTGAACGCTGAGCGGCGCCCTTGAGGTTTCTGTGCCTGTTCCAATCCGCAACACAGCCAGTAAAAAGCGCCCGTGACCATGGCCGCCCACAGGGTTCCGCTTCCTGCCGTATTGGCATGTACAAAAACGCCGATGCAGGTCGTTGCGATCAATCCTGCTGACATTCCACGCCATGTGCCGCCGAGACGTTCCCCGATCAGGAATACCCACCAGACCATCAGCAGCGACGCAAGCGCCTGCGGCAGCCGGGCAGCAAATTCTGTCGGCCCCAAAATCTGAAAACTCGCGGCCGTCAGCCACGTGGACAGCCAGTCGTCCGGCACGACTTCCTGACCGGCAAAACTCGGACGCAACCAGCCGCCATTCGTCTCGATAACACTTCGGGCCGTTGCCGCCGCGATACCTTCCGCGCCGTTGCGAATCGGTCCCCACCCGGCGGTAACCACGTGGAGCAACACGGTTAGCGCCAGCAACAGCCCAATGAGCACCCGGCGATCCACGGGCGCTTTCGGGGCATCGACAAGCGTCGTGTCGAGAGTCGCGCAGCCGCTGGCGGATTGTGCCATAGTCGTCTTTCTGGCGGATTGCCTAACCTACCGCAAGTGACCGTACTTCTCGAGCCACTCGGCAGGCATCCGAATAACTTTTCCACCTGGCATCCGAATCAACGCAAGCATTTGCCGGCACGTGACGATCAATTTTCCGTCTTCCGGACGGATGATTTCCAGCGCGACCCAGAACCGGCTGCGTTCCATCTTTTCCAGGCGTCCGTGAACTTCCAGATGATCGGCCAACACAGCCGGGTAGCGGTAGTCGATCTCTGTCCGGACAACGACCGGAAATTCGCCTCCTTCCGCCATGGACCGCAATTTCATCCCCATTTGTTCCGCAAGCAGCGTCCGGGCCGTTTCGATAAAGCGTAAGTACGCAAGATTGTGGACCATGGCTGCGCAGTCCGTATCGAAAAACATGACCTGAACCGGCGTGACAATCTGCGGAGTGCTCTTTTCGCTCACGCCATTCATCCTGCGTCGGGCTGACGCTGAGTTCAAGGAGGAGCACAGGTGAATCCTTCGGCTTACCGGTATTTCACCGTTTGTGCGGTGATCAGCGGGCTCAGTTCTTCGATAAACTGCTTCAGCATCGCGTCCGTCTCCGCCTCGCTCCGTCCGAAGGGTTGCAAACCTTTCGTGATATTCGATACGACGGTGACATACGCCCAGCGCTGGTTGTAGCCTTTCAGCAGGCGGTCCCGGATATCGAAGAGCGTTCGTTCATTGTGATTCGCTGTCGTCTTGTCCAGCCCCACAAACCAGTAGTCGTTGAGGCTGTAAACTTTCACATTCTCACCGCCCTTCGTCTGCCGCGTCGTCACGTTGTGCAACTGAGTTACCGTCAAGCTGTTGCCTTGGTTGCCCTGCATGGGGACCGCTCGTTTGCGCGAGTCGACAATCGTCCAACCCTGGGCCGGCAGGCAGCGTTCCGGGCGGTGAATGCTCGTGTTCATGTCCTGTCCCGAAAGCACGATCGATACGAAAATCGCGTCGCCAAAAGGGTTTGTGTAGAGTTTTCGGGCAAACTTCGTGTCCCTGCCCAGTGTCATGATCTCCCGCTCCGAGACCTCGGCATCGCGACCTTCCCATAAACCGATCGACTCAGGCAGCTGCAGGTTGACCCCGATGGGCTGCTGCTTTGACACGTGCGGAAGCGCATAAATCCCGCTCAATCCGCCAGCGAGGACCAGCACCAGAATCGCCAGGCGTTTAGTAGTCATCCGTTTCAACCTTCGATATGCCGCTTACTGTTCGTGTGGCGATGCCTTCGGCCGGTCCGACCCTGTTGACTTTCATCACCACTGGTCGTGCCTTCGGCCGCCAATTCACCATCGCACCAAAAGCGAGCATCGCCGCCAGTGCGATCGGAAAAAAGATGAATCCCGAATAATCGTGATACATCCCCGACGCAATCTTCGGGTCCCAATATTTCGCCACAAGCACAATGGTAAAGATCCGGCCCGCGTTTCCGATAATCGCAAAAATCGCGGACGCGCAGAAGATCAGAATCTTTTTCCACAATTTGTCCTGAGTGAGGTGCACGTACAGGGCCGTGATCATCGTCATTGCCATGAGCGACCGAATGCCGCTGCAGCCTTCCGCGATGTCGAAATTCCAGGAATCGTCTGCTGCGGAAAGCGTCGTGCCGACGGCCTCGATCCGGATCCCAAAGAAACGACTGAGTGTGTCGACGATGCCCGTGATGACAAATTGCAACTGAAACGTCGCCTGCTCGAGCGCGCCGAACGGAACGGCAAAAATCAGGAGTGCACACGGGAACAACAAGATCCGGCCCATGCGACGCCCCCACAGGTAATAAATCGCGCCAAACAACAAAAATGGCAGGGCAACGATGGCCAGGCGTGCTTGAACGGTCCGCGCTGCGACGACAAAAGCCGCCACACCCGCGGCCACAAACAGCAATCCCCAGTTTGACCCTTCTTTGGGCGCTTCCGCCAGCTGACGGCGATGATACCAAACGAGAAACAAAATCGCCGGCACGACCAGTTTTCCGTGTTCCTGGTTGCCCTCCGGATTCCACGCACTCCACGCCCACGCTGCCGTTGATTGATCCCCTCCGCTCCACAGCCGCACAAATCCGTAGAAATAAACAAACACTCCCGCCAGCGCGACGAAGAGGACACTTTGCAACGGATTTTTTTGCACGTACTCGACGAGCCATCTCGACATGGCAACGAACGACAGGCCCGGCGGAGAATTGTGTGCGGAGTCAGCCATGCAGGTCAAAAATCGCGGCCAGAATATCTCACCGGCGGAAAGACAGCAACAAAGGTTGAGCCTGGACCCGGAATTTAGGATCAATAGTGCAGTCATGATCGCCGATCCCGCCCAACGCCTCGTTTCCCAGATTCAATTCATCCTCGAAGCGGACCGGCTCAAGGATGTGCAGCGGCGGTCGTACGTGATTTCCGGCGGACGCCGGGAAAATTCGGCGGAACACAGCTGGCACATCGCGCTGATGTCGATGGTTCTCGTGGAATATGCGAACGGGCCGATCGACACGCTGAAAGTGATGCGCCTGCTGATCGTGCATGATTTGGTCGAAATCGATGCCGACGACACATTTATCTATGACGTTGCCGGCAACGAAACCAAGGCCGCACGCGAGAAACTGGCCGCAGACCGGATCTTTGGCCTTTTGCCGGCGGATCAAACGTCACAGATGAGGGCGCTCTGGGAGGAGTTCGAGTGCCGCCAGACGCCCGAGGCGCGGTTTGCCGCAGCGCTCGATCG
>DATDAW010000014.1:0-13139 GCA_036525185.1 Chthoniobacterales bacterium
GGGCGAAAAGCCGTTCAAAAATGTCTATTTCACTGGCATCATCCGCGACAAACAGGGACGAAAGATGTCCAAATCGCTCGGCAACTCGCCGGATCCGCTCGATTTGATCGGAAAATACGGCGCGGACGCGCTGCGTTTCGGTGTGATGCGCTCGGCTCCGCTTGGACAGGATGTGCTTTTTGATGAGAAGAACGTCGAGTTGGGGCGCAATTTCTGCACCAAGCTGTGGAATGCTGCCCGCTTCCGGCAAATGCAGGGAGGGTCCGGGCCGGATAGCCATGTTACCGAAGGCGAAATCAACCCACTTTTACTGACGAGCGACGACAAATGGATCTTGTTGCGCCTGGATACAGCCATCCGCGAAGTATCGCTGGCACTCGACGAATATCGTTTCAGCGACGCTGCACAGACCCTTTACCGGTTTTTCTGGAGTGAATATTGCGACTGGTACCTCGAAGCGGCCAAGGCGGCACTGAGTTCGGATGGCGCAGAGCGAAAAGCCAACACGCTGGCCGTGATGGATTTCGTGCTCGGCCACACGCTGCGGTTGTTCCATCCGTTTCTGCCATTCATCACCGAAGAACTATGGAATGGCATGGGTTTTCATCTCGATTTGCCGCCGAAGCAGGGTGGCGAAACCATTCAGACGTCCCGCTGGCCGGAGCCGCTCGATGACGACTTCAAGGCTCATTATGGTGTCACGCCCGAGGACGATGCTGCCGCGAAGGCCAAATACGAAACTGTAATCGCAGGACGCGGGTTGCGTCGCGATTTCAACATCGCCAGCAACAAACGCATCCGTTTTGTATTGCAGCCGGCCAGTGAACTCGCCGCGCATGACATTGATGTTCTAAGAATCCTGCTCAACGCCGAGCCGCTCGACATCGATCCCGTTTACTCGGCACCGAAAGGCACTCCCCGCACCCTCACACCGCTCGGCACACTTTTTCTCCCGCTCGAGGGTCTCATCGACGTCGATGCCGAAAAGCAGCGCATCGCCAGGGAAATTGCCAAGGTCGAAGACGAACTGGCGAAAGTCCGCATCAAACTCACCAACCCCGCTTTCGCCGAAAAGGTTCCAGCTGCCGTTTTGGAGGATCACCGCCAGCGTGAAGCGACCTGGGCGGAAAAACTGGCTCATTTGCAGCAGGTTATGGCGCAGTTTTAAAACCCGGAACGTCGTTTGGCAGACGAGATGATCTCGTTAAAGCAATCTTACTCCTCTACTCTCGAGCTCAAAAAATGAGGGAGAAGAATAGAGCATCGGGGTGAATGAGTAAGATTATGATTAGGAGTAAGAGTTGGAAGGCCTCGTGGAGCAGCGGAGTGGCTATTGTTTACCCTTTGGCCGTGGCGAGGCCCTCTTTTCGCGCAGATTCGTCCTCCCTCCCCGCTTGCGCCGCTCGTCGTCAAAGATTTCGTCGCAGCCGTCCACTTTGAGCTGATGGACGATTCGCAGTAACTCACCGAGGCGGCCTTTTGGGAAACCTTTCAAAGCGAACCATTGCAGATATTCCACGGGCAAATCGAAAAGGGGGACCCCTGAAGGCGGGAAATGCTCCGGACCGAACTTTCCGAAAGGCATCCGCATGGCCAGGATGTCTTTCAAATCGGAAGCGAGCCAGTCGCGCAGATTGTCGTCCAGAGGCATTGGGAGGAAGGCTTAAGTTCTGTAAGTGTTAAGTCCTAAGAAAAGACAGAGTTTGCAAGGAAGGGATATCTCAAGACTTACACCGGTTAAGACTTCACTGGATCGCTGCGTTTTCCTTCATTTCGTCGCTTTCGTAAATCGCAGCAGCTGAGCCACATAGTTTCGGGTCGGGCGGCGTCACGGTTTCCACGCTTCTGCCGGCATAGGGCGTCAGGTTCAACACGTGCCGGATGGCGCTCAAACGCGCCCTTTTTTTGTCATCGGATCGGACGATCGTCCATGGCGCGTCAGCGGTGTCCGTGTAGAAAAGCATGGCTTCTTTTGCCTTCGTATAGGAATCCCAGCGGCCGAGCGACTCCACATCCATGGGGCTGAGTTTCCACTGTTTGAGCGGGTCCTGGGCGCGATTCAAAAAACGCAACAACTGCTCTTCACGGCTCACAGAAAACCAAAATTTGATGAGCCGGATGCCGCTACGCACCAGCATTCGCTCGAATTCCGGAGCCTGACGCATGAATTCCAGGTACTCATGTGGTGTGCAAAATCCCATGACATGTTCGACCCCCACGCGGTTGTACCAAGAACGGTCGTACATCACAATCTCGCCTCTCGTCGGCATATGGTCGATGTAGCGTTGAAAATACCACTGCCCCGTCTCGGTTTCGGACGGCTTCGTCAGCGCGACGACACGAGCGCCGCGGGGATTGAGGTTTTGCGTGAAGCGCTTGATCGTTCCCCCTTTTCCCGCGGCATCGCGTCCCTCGAAAACGATGACAAGCCGCTCTCCGGTACGCTTGATCCAAGCCTGCATCTTAACCAGCTCGATTTGCAGCAGGAGCATTTCCGCCTCATAATCGGCGCGGCTGAGCCGTTGGCGATAAGGAAACGCGGCATTCATGATCCGCCTGCTGTGCTTTTGCGCCTCGCGAACCCGAGCGACCAACTCAGGCGGAATGTTCGTCTTGATCTGCTCATTGATCATTTCCACCATGGGAAAAGACGTTGCAACGACTCGCGCCGCATCCAGGAGACGGTCGCGATCCAGCTTATGGCGTTTTCGTTCCTCCTTTTCCTGAAGCCGTCCGCTTAGTTCTTCCGGGGAATCCCGATCAGGAACGGGAGCAACTCTCGACGGCCCGTGCTCGAGTTCGCCATTTGCTCCATGGTCACCGGCGACCTCGGGAGCTAGGGGTTCCTCAGTGGCTGGGTCATTTCTGTTCGCCTCCAGGGGGCCTGAATCATGCGGGGTCATAGCAAAGCTCAACGTAGTCTTTTTTCCTGCCCCGTGCCTAGGAAATGCCACCTCGTAACCTACTCGTGACAAAGCATCGCACTCGATTATGGTGCGGGGCCATGTCTGAAAAGAAGAAAGTGACCATTGCGGTCATCACCTCCCTTCTTCTTCATCTCCTTTTCTTTTTGGGGTTTGGAGCATGGCTTGGCATGCGCCCGCAGGTTTCTGCGAAAGTCCCGGAGCAGGATCTGCCGCCGGAAATCACCCTTTTGCCGGAACCGACGCCGACGCCGGATCAACGCCTCGCCGCCGCTCCCACGCCGACGCCTGACCCGCAATTGTTGCGCTCGGAGAACATGACCGAAGCGGAAAAACCGCCCGAAAATACTCAATTCGACTCGGATCGGGATACCCGGGCGGCCTCGGAAAAATCGGGAACGGGTCCACGAAACATGCCGACCATCGAGGGAAAGAAACAGGATCATCTGGAATTGACCGATCAACAGCTGTCACTCGGCAGTTCTGGCGCCGGAGCAGCCCAGGGACGGCCTGCGCAGAATCAGCCAACGCTGCAGCAAAAGCAGTCAAGGGAGGATTCGAGGAAGCCCACGATGGATCTCGCGAAAATCAACAACCCACTGCTTGACCCAAGCACGGCGCTCCCCACTCCGACGCCTCCCCCCGAAAAGCTCCCCGACGATGCTCTTGCAATCGAGCGTGCAACTCCAACGCCTACTCCGACTCCGACGCCCACTCCGGCGCCGAGCCCTACCGCTTCGCCCAGTCCCGTGGGCGGCGGCGCACCCCCACAACTGCGTCCACCCGCCGGCGGCACATTCCGTCCGCAGACACGGGCTTCCGAGTTGCAGGGCGGTATTTCAAATCGTGGCAAGCCTTCGATTGCCACTCGCGGCACGCCGTTGGGCCGGTATTTCAGTCAGGTCTATCGCGCGATCGGTTCACGCTGGTACTATTATGTCCGTCGCGACGCCGACTTGATCGGGCCTGGGCGGGTCCAGGTCATTTTTAACATCAGTAAAGATGGTAAGATTGACAACGTCCGTGTGCTTTCGAATACCGCCAACGAGGGTTTGGCAAGCGTCTGCATCCAATCTATCGTCGACTCCGAACTGCCACCCATACCCGATGAAGTAGCATTGACGCTGCCCACCGGGCGCCTCGAAATGCCATTTTCGTTTACGTTTCATCCATAGCATACCTGACTCCATTCAACCCGGAATGAATCTCTTCCACCCATCCTTGCTGGCATTCTCCCTCGAAGCGGCGTTCCATCTTATCAAACAGGGCGGTTTCTTCATGGTCCTGTTGATCATTTGTTCGGTCGCATCCTTTGCCGTTATCGGCTTGCGCGCGTTTGCCTTACGTCGTTCCAGTGTCCTCCCGGGCATCATCGAAAACGAAATCCAACGCCTGCACCCCGGCGACAATCCGCAACGCCTTTCCCGTCTCGTTAAGGGTGATCCTTCCGCGCTGGCTCGCATCGCCTCAATCGCGCTCGACAACATCAAGTGGCCGAAAGCCGAAAACGCCGAAGCAGTCCAAACCCGGGCACGCCACGAAGTTTTCCGACTGGAATCCGGTTTGGTTGTGCTTGAGATAGTCGTCGGCATCGCACCGTTGCTCGGCCTGCTTGGAGCCGTCGCCGGGTTGGTCTCTGTTTTCTCGAATATCGGCTCGGGTGCGACCTCGACCGGGGATTTGAGCGGCATTGCCTCCGGTATTTCCGAGGCGCTCAGCACCACGATTGTAGGTCTGGGTATCGCCATTCCCTCGCTTGCGGCGCACTCGTATTTCTCCCGGAAGATCGAGAACATGGCCGTCGAAATGGAGTCGATCGTTACGGAATTGATTGGCAAATGTTACTCGCAAAAAGCGCGGCTCGGCGCGATCGAACCTCGCCGCGAAGATGTTGTCGTTGACGAATCCGCAGCATGAAATTTTACGCCCGCAAAAAGCGGATGCCGACGATCATCATCGTCTCCCTCATCGATATCTTCGCGATATTGCTGATGTTTTTCATCGTCACCACGACGTTTAAATCGAAGCAATCCGAACTCAGCATCAACCTGCCGGAGTCCAAACAGGCAAAAGAAGTCGCCAATCCTTCCAACCCGCTGCTCGTCGCCATTACCAAGGACGAAAAGGTCCTGCTGGATGAGCACGAAATGAAGGACCTGACTCAGTTAACCGCGGCGGTGCAAAACCGCAACCCAGCCCGACCGCTCGCCTTGCGCGCCGACCGCGATGTCTCCTTCGGATTCATCCTGAAAGTGATGGATGCCCTTAAGGAGGCTGGTATTAAGAATCTGCCTGCCTTTACGCAGACTCCGGAAAAAACCAACTAGCTGCAAACTGGTAATTATTCGAGAATAAGTCATTCCGTTTCATGATCCTTCCCATTGTTCAATACGGCGATCCGGTCCTACGCAAAAAAGGCCGGCCAATCACCAAAATCACCAGCGAAATCCGGCAACTCGCGGACGATATGCTCGAGACCATGCACGAGGCCAACGGAGTCGGGCTCGCCGCGCAACAGATCGGCCAGGACATCCAGCTCACTGTCCTCGACGTGCAGGATTCCGAGGATCGTCCCAGTACGATGCGCATCGGGGGGCAATGCGTGTCGCTTGCTGAGCACATGCCAATAGTCCTCATCAATCCGCAGCTCGAGCTTTCCAAGGACACCGAGCCCGGCACAGAAGGCTGCCTGAGTTTTCCAGATGTCACGGCCAGCATTACGCGGTCGGCGTCCGTTAAGGTGAAAGCCACGGGTATGGAAGGCGAGCCTGTCGAATTTGAAGCTACCGGCTTGCTTGCCCGGGCCGTTCAACACGAGACGGATCACCTCAACGGTATCCTTTTTATCGATCGCATGAGTCGCGCGGCAAAGGCGGGTATCTCGGGAAAATTGAAGCGATTGCAGCGTCAATAATCGACGAGGAGCGGGAGTAAGAAGGTTCCCGCGTTAGTTCGCTGCTGACGATTTGTAGTGCAGGCTGACCGTTCGGAACACGTCCGGAGGCTTCTCTGCGGCATAGTAAAACAGCTGTAGCGAGCCGTTTTCCATGTTCCACTGATAGCCGACGATTGTTTCCGAGACGCCCTGATCCGGTCCTTTCTGCCGTGCAATCAATGTTCCGGGGCCGTAAATCTGTTCGACCCGCCTTCGGACATCGCTGAGAAACTCATCGTATTTTGGGACATCCCACGAGTTATCCTCGTATTGTAACTCCACGTCGCTGAGTTCCTTACCCCGGAAATAGAACAACGTCCGGCGCAACCGCGGTTGAAGCAAACCTTCGACAGTCCAGACTTCCTTGTCGTTAATCTCCCGTTTTTCGACAATTTTTGCCTGGGCACCCTCCAGCAGCGAAGTAATTTTTTCCTGTGTTTCGCCCCAATTCAGACCGAATGGCGGTTTTACTTCGATAGCCTGGAGCGATGCCACTGTTCCAAACAACCAAGTCGCACACACGAAGAAAAATATCCGAAAACGTTCAAAAGTATGGCGCATCCCAAGACGGTGAAGAAAGACTGGGAAGCAATTTGCGTCAATCGCGGAACAGAGGGGCAGCAGCTAGACCCTCAAATTGCGTGCGGCCTGGACCATATTTTGTAAGGCGGGTTTCACTTCCTCCCAACCGCGTGTTTTGAGACCACAATCGGGATTTACCCAGAGATTCTCCGGCGGAATAAGGGCTTTGGCTCTGCTCAGAAGATTTTCCATCTCCTCGACGCTGGGAATCCGCGGTGAATGGATATCCCAGACTCCGGGCCCAATTTCGTTCGGGTACGCAAAATCGACGAAAGCATCGAGTAGTTCCATATTCGAGCGCGATGTCTCAATGGTGATCACGTCGGCGTCCAGAGCGGCGATGGCGGCGATGATGTCGTTGAATTCCGAATAGCACATGTGCGTGTGGATTTGCGTGTCGTTGCGCACGCCGCTCGCACATAGCCGGAAGGCCTTCACAGCCCAGTCCAGATAGTACTTCCAATCTGCGTGCCGCAACGGAAGTCCTTCGCGCAGCGCGGGTTCATCGATTTGGATCGCGGCGATTTTGGCCGTTTCCAAATCGATCACTTCCCCTCGGATAGCGAGGGCGATTTGCCTGGCTGTCTCGGAACGCGGCTGATCATCGCGGACGAAGCTCCATTGCAAAATTGTTATTGGCCCGGTGAGCATGCCCTTCATAGGTCTCTCGGTAAGCGTTTGAGCAGATTCAGACCAGCGGACGGTCATCGGGCGCGGACGACTCACGTCGCCAAAGAGGATGGGTGGTTTTACATACCGGGAGCCGTAGCTTTGCACCCAAGCGTTTTCGGTGAACGCAAACCCGGAAAGTTGTTCGCCGAAATACTCGACCATATCATTGCGCTCGAACTCGCCGTGCACAGGCATGTCGATGCCAATCGAGTCCTGAAATTCGATGCATTCCCGAATGACATATTTAATAAATGCCTCATATGCCGTCGTTTGCATTTCACCGCGTTTCCACTTCGCGCGAGCTGCGCGGACTTCTGCAGTCTGCGGAAACGAACCGATCGTAGTTGTCGGAAATGCCGGCAGTTTCAGTTTCTCGTGTTGCAGTTTACGACGTTCGGCGAACGGGGCGGACCGCTCGAGATCGGCATTCTGAACGGCTGCCAGGCGCGTTTTGACCTTCGGATCGTGAATCCGCGAGCTTTTGCGGCGGGAAGCCAAGGCCGCGCGATTTTCCTCGAGTGTCTCAGGCTTAAGGTTAGACAATGCAACGATTTCCGCGACCTTTTCGTCGGCGAAGGCGAGCCAGCTCTTTAGTTCGGGATCCAACCCTGGCTCGTTCTTGAGAGTGATCGGGCTGTGCTGAAGTGAGCACGACGGCGCAATCCAAAGCCGTTCCACGCCGACTATCCTCCTCGCCTTGTCGAGGACGGAAAGCGAAGCGTCGAAGTTGTTTTTCCAAATGTTCCGGCCATCGACGACGCCGAGGGACAGGATTTTGTCCGTTGGAAACAGGGCAAGCAATCGATCCAGATCCTCCACGCCGCGAACCACGTCGTAGTGCAACGCAGCCACTGGCAATTCCAGAAAATGCGACAGATTTTCGCGCAGCGGGCCGAAATACGTCGCCACGATCACTTTCGGACCTGCTTTGCCGAGGCGTGCATAAGCCGCTTGCAAGGCTTTGAGCGGTGCATCGGACAGATCGAGCGCCCATACAGGCTCGTCCAGTTGCACCCATTCGGCACCGAGCGCGCTGAGGCGCCGAAGAATTTCTTCGTAAACTACAACCAACTGATCCAGAAGGGTATACGGATCAAAGTCTTCCTGTGCCTTGCCGAGTGTGAGATACGTCACAGGCCCGATGAGGACCGGTTTGGCGTTGATATTGAGAGCCGTCGCTTCCTTAAATTCATCGAAGATCTTCGTGCCGGAAAGCCGGAACTCCGTATCTGCCCGGAATTCGGGCACGATGTAGTGATAGTTCGTATCGAACCACTTCGTCATTTCACTCGCGAATACGCCGCCTTGCGCTGAACAGCCATGGCCGCAAGCGTGGTGGTCGGTTCCGCGGGCGATGCGGAAACCCGTGTCGAGATCGACCTTTTCGCCCTCCCAGCGAAAACGTGGCGGGACATTTCCTACCAGGCACGTCAGGTCAAGAGTCTGATCGTAGAAAGAAAAATCATTGCAGGGAATGAGATCGATTCCGGCGGCTTTTTGTTTCGCCCAGTTGAGGGCACGCAACGTCCGGCCCGTTGATTCGAGTTCATCACAGGAGATTTTGCCTTTCCAGTAGGCTTCGGTGGCTCTTTTGAGTTCCCGTTGCTCGCCGATGCGCGGGTAGCCGAGGTTGTGGGTGAAAAGTTTTCCGTCCATTTCATCAGCTTCTTCGAAAAGATTGTCATTCGCATCATGCGTTGTTTTGGGTTTCATCATTCACAGCATTTATGATGGCCTGTTTTGCATGCTTGAATTGCGTCACTTTAAAACGCTCGTCGCGCTTGCCGAAACGGGCAATCTTTCCAAGGCCGGGAAGCGCGTAAGTCTTTCGCAACCAGCTGTTTCTCATCAGGTTCGTGCCATTGAAAATCACTATGGTGTCGAGCTTTTCGAGCGGAAGACCAGTCCATTGCGTCTTACAGCTGCGGGAAAGCTGCTTATTGAAGTCGCGTACGACGTCATGCGCCGTGTGCAGGATGGCGAACGCGATCTGGCTCGCATCGCGCAGGGGCAATCAGGACAAATGCGCATTGCCGTCGAATGCCACTCCTGTTTCGACTGGCTCATGCCATCGATGGACGCGTTCCGTGAACATTGGCCGCAGGTGGAACTGGACCTGGTCTCCGGGTTTCATCCTGATCCGGTGGGGTTACTCGGGGAAAATCGCGCGGATCTGGTGATTGTGTCTCGTTCGGAAAAGCGGGAGGACGCGGTTTTTCATCCCCTGTTTTCGTATGAAGTCCTGGCGCTTTTGTCGCGTCACCACCCGCTGACCCGAAAACCGTTTTTGACAGCAAGGGATTTCGAGGACGAAACTTTGGTGACGTATCCCATTCCTGACGAACGCCTCGATCTGGTGCGTGAGGTGCTCCTTCCAAAAGGCGTGAATCCTTCGCGGCGTACGACGGAACTGACCGTTGCCATTCTGCAACTTGTTGCCAGCGGCCGTGGCGTGGCTGCATTGCCAGGCTGGGCCGTGCAGCCGTTCCTGGATCGTGCCTATGTCACGCCCAAGCCTGTGGGTCGCAATGGGTTGCGGAGCCAATTGCATGCCGCAACAACCGCTGGCGCAGCATCGTTCGCGTACACTCAGGAATTCGTCCGAATCATGCGGGAAGTGAGTTTTGCGACCCTCAGGGGAATCGAAGCCCTCGCGTGATTGATGCCGGTTACTGAGCCGGAAAACCGGGCGCGCCAGCGCGAATCCGGGTGCTGAAGTCCGGTGCGCGGTCGGCAACGTGGGCTTTGGCGTTGACGTGACCCCGCTGCGATGGCAATTAACGCGACGATCCCGCCGATGAGTGCAGCGATGAAGCGCAGGACTTTAAGAAGCATGCGGATGTTTAGTCATGGATTCTGTCTTTCGGCGATGCCCTTCGAACGGTTCGTCCTCGAACCCGACTGAGACGATTCCGGCGGAAGTTGCGGAAGGTCCCGGAAATTGATGTATTACAGGCCGAATGTGGTTCCCGATCACCGTCATTGCGCTGCTTGCAGTCATCGTTATTCTGCAAATCGTCATGCTGCTGCGGCGGCAGGACAGGACGATGCTCGATGCGCTGGACTCGGCGGAAAACACAACGCGCGATGAGTTTGCCAAAAATCGTGAGGAAGCGGGGGTTGCCAGCCGGCAGATTCGCGAGGAATTGGCGGCTTCGGTGCAGCGGTTTGGCGACAGTTTCGTCGCGAGAATGACCGAAATCGCACAGCTACAACAGAATTATCTGGACGGTTTTGCCCATCAAATCGGTGCGCGAATCGGCGATTTTGCGGCATTTCAACAGACTCAACTCGAAGGATTTACGAAAAACCTGAACACACTTTCCCAAGGCAACGAGGTGCGCTTGACGGCAATGCGCGAGACTATCGAACGCAAGCTCGCGGAGCTTCAGGCGGACAACACTCAGAAGCTTGAGCAGATGCGCGCCACGGTAGACGAAAAATTGCATGCGACTCTCGAGCAGCGACTGGGCGAATCGTTCAAGCTTGTCAGCGAACGCCTTGAATTGGTTCACAGCGGCCTGGGCGAAATGCGGAATCTTGCGACCGGCGTAGGCGACCTGAAAAAAGTGCTTTCGAACATCAAGACGCGCGGAGGGTGGGGCGAAGTGCAACTTGGCAATTTACTCGAACAAATGCTGGCACCCGAGCAGTTTGCCCGAAATGTGGCGCCGCGTCCTGGCAGCGATGAGCGTGTCGAGTTTGCCGTGAAATTGCCCGGACGCGAGACCAATGGTGAGCCGGTCTGGCTTCCCATCGACGCGAAGTTTCCGCAGGAAGAATTTCAGCGATTGGTCGACGCTCAGGAACGCGGCGATGCCGGAGCGGCGGAGGCGGCGTCGGTCGCGCTCGAAAATAGCGTAAAACTGGAAGCACGTAAGATATCGAGCAAGTACATCAATCCGCCCCATACGACGGATTTTGCGATCTTGTTTCTACCGACGGAGGGCCTCTTCGCTGAAGTGTTGCGACGTCCCGGCCTGGCGGACGGGCTGCAGCGGACCTCCCGTGTGGTGGTGGCTGGACCCACAACGTTGGCTGCCCTTCTTAGCAGTTTGCAGATGGGCTTTCGGACGTTGGCAATCGAAAAGCGGTCCAGTGAAGTTTGGATGGTCCTCGGCGCCGTAAAAACGGAGTTCGGCAAATTCGGCGATGCGCTCGAGAAGGTGCAAAAGAAACTGCAGGAAGCGACCAACTCCCTCGACGACGCCTCCCGGCGCTCACGCGCCGTACAGCGGAAGCTGAATCGAGCCGACGCAATCCCAGCTGACGAGGCGCAGACACTTTTGGAATTCGAAATGGAGGGGGAATAGGGGGTCTTGCAAGACCGGAACACGAAGCGCAAGAATGCTATGAAACCGAATGTTCCAAAATTGTGGTCAAAGGCGGAGTTATTCACATTTTCGCGACCAAAAATGGTGAATAGCATTGCTGTGCTTTCAGACCATCAATATTGGACCGTTAGGCGACTTTCTCGCGCGCACCATGAAATCCACATCACTTCTATTTGCGGCTTTACTGCTTCTCGTCACAGCCACTTCGTCGTCTGCGAAGATGGGCTTTCAGACCGAGCCGTGCGAAGTTCATTCGGTAATCACATCTGACCTCAAGGCTGTGTTTATCGTCAGCGGTCGTTGCGAAATGCTTTTGAGCAAGACACCTGATTCTGGCGGAAACGCTCAGGTTGTATCGTCATTTCTTCATGCCGTTGTGATTATCCTTCATCGAGCACTCGAGCAGTATCCAACCGACGAATCGTGGAAGAAAGCTTGTGAGGAGTTTAAGGCGCTTTCCGGCAAGCGAGCGACTTTCACCACTGCTTTTCCGCGATATATTTGGGAGGGTAGCGAGTTGGAGCAGATTTCCACATTTCAGCTTTTCACGAAACAGGTATCCAGTCAGTGAACAATCCATTCGTGTCGCCTAACCCCTATGAAAGGTGTCAAGCTTCGGACGGGCGACATTTGAATTCTAGCGGGCGGCTAGATGGCTGGGAGATTGCGGGGGTAGGACTGACTTTTTTCCCTCGCCGAGCCGGGAAAAATCTGCGGAGCCCTTTTGGCGTGGCCTGATCGTGTTGCGCCACCACCGTGCAAACCGATTCATGGACATCTACTCCAAGCTTGATTTCGCAGCCGTTTTGCTTTGGGTTGCTGCCTGCTCCTCTCAAGTCTACAGGTTTTGTCTTCGGAAAGAATGTATCTGGGTAATAAACAGAAGTCTTTAATCGATGATTTCCGCCTCCGCCCCGTTTACATGCCATCCAGGCGCTGGAGCTAACCGCCTCGCTCTTACAGTCCAGCCGGACCTGAAGGTGTCAGCCTCATCAATATTGGGTTGTTGCGCATTTCCTCGCGTCTTCTGTGAACGAAAGCCAATGAAGCTGTTCGTGATTGCCGCATCTATCGTCTCACTACTCACCAGCTGTGCGTTCCGCGACACAGGGCTCGAAGGCCGATGGAGGTCCAACAAGGCTCTGACCGTGGCGACCATTGACGACTGGAAGCCTCGTTCCGCCAAACCGCTTTCGCCGCGCAAGCGCGCTCTGTTGGCATCACTGTTCGGCGAGCTCATCGTGACTTATCACCGTGGCACAGCAACCTGCGAGATGCGGTCACCCGATGGCTTGGCACCTACTCGAACCAGTAGCCGTTATCGCATCGTCGCCTCAGACGACGATTCGCTTGCTTACGTCTCTAAGAGTTTCGTGACTAACCGTCTTGAGATTACCCACGTCTATTTCGACGGCCCTAACCGTTACTGGATTTACCTCCACCGCACCTCCATGAAAGAGTATTTCGACCGCATCGCTCCGTGAGCAATCGACCGGAAACGCCTCCTCAGAAAGTGGAAACTCAACCTTGTGATGATGAACAGCTTGTAAAACACGCAGCCCGGCGAAATGAGCACACGAGAAGAGCACTTTTTTCTCCTATTGCTCCGCATCAACGCGGGTGGATGGCTAACCAAGCGATTAGCTTGGGATCGATACGCGTTTCCCCGTGAGCGTATGTCACACAATAAAA
>DATDAW010000015.1:0-109647 GCA_036525185.1 Chthoniobacterales bacterium
GCTACTTTTTACGTCGCCACACTCAGCGGCGTAATCTCTGGAAGGCTGTTCTCCCGCTCGGCTTTGCGCAAGTCGTAGCTCTGCTGAAGGTTGAGCCAGAAATGAGGCGTTGTGCCGAAAAAACGGGAAAACCGGCGGGCCGTGTCCACTGAGATAGCGCGGGTTCCATGCACGATTTCGTTGATGCGGCGTGGAGGAACGGAGATGGCTTTTGCGAGCCGGTATTCCGAAACACCAAGCGGGATCAGGAATTCCTCGCTCAAAATTTCTCCTGGAGGAATCAGAGAGAGCAGTTTTTCTTTTGTTTTCATGGGCTTGGTTCGATTAATGGTAATCGACGCATTCGACCTCGTCAGGACCAGAGTCCGTCCAAACGAAGCAAACACGCCATTGCTGATTCACCCGGATACTGTGCTGGCCCGCGCGATCGCCTTTTAATGCCTCAAGGCGATTTCCGGGAGGGATTCGCAAGTCCACCAATTCCCGAGCGGCATCCAGCATCAGGAGTTTGCGGTGCAAAACGTTCTGGATGTTTGCCGGTAAAACTCTTGAGCGTTTTCCCTCAAAAACCAGTTGTGTTTCGTCGCAAACAAACCCCTGAATCACATCGTGTGGATGATAACGTGCGGCGTTATCATGTCAATGAAATTGCAATTACTTTACTCCAGCCACCTCAAAACCTGCCGCTTCGAGCACGGCACGAATCTTTGCCACCTGTTCGCCCTGGATTTCTACGTTCCGGCCTTTGACCGTTCCGCCGCAACCGCACGCGGTGCGCACTTTTTTCGCCACTTTTTCGATCACGGATACCGGCAGGTGCGTTGCGAAATCGTGGATGACGATGACCGTTTTTCCGCCCCGGTGTGCCGTTTCTTTCCGGAGCACGACACGGCCCATTTTCCACGTAGGAAGGGGCTCGGCCTTTGCAGGTCCCGTTTTTCCGTCCCGCAAGTCGGGTAACTGGACGTCTTCCAACGCTGCGCCCAGCCCGCCGAGTGGTGTCTGCGGGCCGGTGACGGGGATTTTCTTCTTCGGTTCGCGGCGCATAGCTCGACCCTAAGTCAATCCTTCGACAGTTAAAAGACCGTGCTCACGCCGAAGATCACAGACTGGCCGGGAAGGGGAGAGATGTCCTTCAGGAACGATGTGGACAAACGCGCTTCCTCGTCGGTGAGATTGCTGCCTTTCACGTAAAACTCCACATTTACCGGGCCGATATCCACTTTGTAGCTGACCGTTGCGTTCAATAGAAAGTAGCTGTCCGTCGGCAGTTCGTTTTCCGCCGTCCGGCCCTGATGCGCGGCGAACTGTCCGCCCAAGGACGCTGAGAAGCGGTCGCCCTGATAAACGAGCTCCGCTCCCGCGCGAAACGGAGGCATCCGCGGTAAAGAGCGGTCCGTATGGTCGTCCTCCGCGTAAACGTAGTCGGAGGTGAGGCGCAGGTGAAGATGGTGATGGGCCACGTGCGCCGTTTCGGCAGTCGCGGGCTGGATGGTTTTTCCGGTTTTTACGTCTGCAGGTTCCTCCGTCCCAGAAGCTTCCGAATCGCCTTGATCGATGAGGTGAAACTCGAGGGCCAGCTCGCCGCCCGTGAGCGTTGCATCGGTTTGCTGATAACGGTACACCGGCAGATCGTCCTCCATTTCGCCCGTCGGATTTTGGGCAATAAATCCGTCGAAATGATTGTAGAACAAGCTGAATGAGCCAGTGACGAATCCTTCCTTTTTCCGGAAGGATAGATCGATTCCAAACGAATTTTCCGGGCCCAGGTTAGGATCGCCGATTTCAAATGCGTCCGTCGCCACGTGTGGCCCGTCGGCATAAAGCTCCTGATAGGTTGGAGGGCGTTCCGTGTAAGTCGTCGAAAGCGCGATCGCATACTTTTCGTCAATCTCCCGCACGATGCCGATCGAGCCGCTCAGCGTATCGAAATCCCGCGAGCGCGCCGGCCCGAAGTCTTCATCCGCAGCCGCATCGACTTTTTGCCAATCGAACCGGACGCCCATCTGCAAAATCCATGGATTCCAGTCGGCTTCCTCGAAAACAAACACCGCATTGCTCGTTGTTTCTACCGGCGGCAGAAATGCCTCTTCTCCCAATGCGGAGAAATCGCTGTATTGAGATTGGTAGCCGACGGTTCCTTCCACCGGCCCGACTTTGGCGTGGGCGATTTCAAGCCTGCCATCCCACCCGCGATTTCTGAATACCGTGCCGGGCTCCGGTCCCTCGAATTCGGTGTGGTGATAATCCGAATAGGCCGCTTTTAATCGAATCGCCTGGATGCCGTTGAACGGTTCCCTCACTTCGCCGCGCACATCCCAACGGCGCTGCTCGAGCTCAATATGAACGTCCGGCTCCGCGACCGTGCCGTAGTTTCCATCGTAACCGCTGTACGCCAAACCGATATAGCCCTTGTCCCAGACGTAGGAAATGCCGCCCGCCGCATTGTCGGTATTGGTATAGCTGTTCGGCAGCGTATCTTTCGCTTCCGTTTCGCCGGGCGGCAGTGGGTCGCGTTCTCGGAGCTGTTCTGAGCGCGCGAAACCGGGAATATCCACATCCGCCGTTTCGCGCCGTGATCCGTCCAGGTGCACGACGATGTGTCCGATCGCGAATTCCACCAGCCCCGAGCGGGACGTTTCGCCATCCACCGTGCCGTAGCGAAAGTCGGAACCGCCTGTAACCGGCAGGGCGGCATTCGGAAGTTCAGTCGGCACGCGATTGTCGATCACGTTTACCACCCCTCCAACCGTGTTCGGTCCGTAAAGGAGGGTTGCGGGGCCGCGGACAACTTCGATTCTCTCGATGGTCATAGGCTCCACGGAAACCGAGTGATCGACGCTGGTCGCCGAGGCGTCGATGGTGTTCGTTCCGTTTTGCAGCACGCGAATCCGGTCGCCGTCCATACCACGAATGATCGGCCGGCTCGCTCCGGGCGCGAATCGTGTCGCGTTGATGCCCGGCTCGTTGGCAAGGGTGTCGCCCAGGGAAGTGGCCAATTTTTGCTTCAGATCATCGCCTTGTAAGACTGTTACCGGCGCGGCCTGTTCGAAAAGCGTTCGCTGTGTGGGCCCTGCGGTGACGATCATTTCTTCAAGGGTGTTAGTCTCATGCGCGTCGGGAATTGGAGAGCCGTCCTGGGCAAGAAGGAGTGCGGGAGCGCAGCTGAATGCGGCGAGCGTAGCGGCGACGGCAGAGGGAAAAAGCGGTTTTGAGGATTTCATGAAAGCGTCGGAAAAACGAAATTGAGCGGCAGTTTATTGCAGGTATCTTGCAATAGGTCAAGCTGTTGCTGTAACCAATTTGCAATAAAGAGGTTACTTTTTGGTGACAGGTGGCAATTCCGCTGTGTTGGGCCTATCATCGCCGCTCCATGTTTGAATTGATTTCCACTGATGCCTCGTCGATGGCGCGCCGGGGACGATTGACCACGGCACACGGGGTCATCGAGACACCCATTTTCATGCCCGTAGGCACCCAGGCGACCGTCAAAGCGGTCACGCCGGAAGAACTCGTTGATCTTCGGGCTCAGATCATCCTCGGTAACACGTACCACCTGTTCATCCGTCCGGGCGTGGAGGTGATGAAACATTTCGGCGGTCTGCATACGTTCATGGGGTGGAATGGGCCGATCTTGACGGACTCGGGCGGATTTCAGGTGTTTTCCCTGGCGCGATTGCGGAAAATTACGGAGGAGGGCGTCGCCTTTCAGAGTCACCTCGACGGCGCTCCGTGTTTTATCGGTCCGGAGACGTCCATGGAAATCCAGGCGGCGCTCGGCTCGGACATTGCGATGGTTTTTGATGAGTGTCCGCCTTATCCCTGCGAATACGAGTATGCTGCAAAAAGCCTGGAGCGGACATTGCGCTGGGCGAAGCGTTGCCGCGACTGGTCGGCGGAACACGCACCTGCCCATCAAAACGTCTTCGGCATCGTGCAAGGTTCGGACTACGAAAAACTCCGTGTCCACAGCGCGCAGGCTTTAGCCGACTTGAACTTTCCGGGATACGCCGTCGGCGGTGTCAGCGTGGGCGAGCCCGAGCCGGCAATGATGGCTGCCATCGAATACAGCACGCCGCATCTTCCCGCTAACAAGCCGCGTTACGCCATGGGCCTCGGCACGCCCCCGCAAATGGTGGAAATGGTCGCGCGCGGCATTGACATGTTCGATTGTGTGCTCCCGACGCGGATCGCGCGAAATGGGACGGCATTTACCAATACGGGAACGATCAATCTAAAGAACGCGCCGTTTATTTTCGACAAGGGTCCCATTGAAGAAGGCTGCGAATGCCCGGCGTGCCGCAAGTATTCCCGCGGCTATCTACGCCACCTAATCAAAGCGGAGGAAATATTAGGCCTGCGGCTGGTAACGCTGCACAACCTGCATTTTTACCTAAACCTGATGCATCGTGTTAGAAATGCGTTGGAGCAGGGGGCATTTGCAGAATTTCGGAGGGCGTTCGTAGGCGGCTACACGCCGCACAATGGAGAGTAATGAGCGCCATCCAAAGGGCATTAGTGCTGACTAGTGAGATTTTCCTTCCAATGGATTAGGAAGAACTTTTTCTCTTTTGGCAGAATATCCTGCGATTTTCCAATGACAGGCCGGAGAGCGGTTGTCATCTGAAGGCTGACCAGGACGAAAATCCCGGTCCATACCTTCATGTGAAATCTGTTCGCGATTCCCAACAGTTTTAACTTCAATCCAAGAAGGCGCAGGCCAACGCCCAAGCCAATAAACCAGAAACTGAGATGCAGAATTGCAATGAAGACGATTGACTCAGTGGACTGCGAGAAGATCCATGCCACCGGTGCAAAGCCGATCAATAGCAGGGCCGCTAGCGCCAGTGTTGCTGCCAGCGCGCCCGCGATCCCGCGAAGGGTAACAGTGGCACCCGAAAGACTGGCGAATATAAAAAGACTTGGCAGACATATGATGGCACTGGCGAATCCTCCGAGGCTAACCTTCCATGTGGCTGTTAGTAATTGATCGCCTCCGGAGAATGTGCCGATGACAAATCCGTAAACTGCCAATGCCAGAAAGGCGACTATGGCGAGAATCGCGGAAATGCGCAGACCGTCTTTTTCTTGGATCGACAAGACAAGTTGGGCGGGACGTTTAAGCAGTGTTTCAATGATCAAAGCGGGACTGGCGGTCGCTTCGAGAGGTGGCAATGGCGGGAGCGGGTTTGCTTTCCCGGGACCGGCGGGTGTTTCGGTTTCGTTCATGGTTTATGAGTTGATGAAATGTTTGAGAGTGTGAAAAACAGCTTCGTAAAAATTGCCGCGCAGCGGGTCGTCGCGAAGAAATTGGATTTCCAGTCCGGGGCTGCCTATGAACGGACGAAAAATCCATGATAGCTGTGCGCCCAGAAAGAGATTGCCAGCCAGCCAGCCCCAGAAAACACGCCTTGCCACTGCGGTGGGGCAGATTTGCCTGAGCACTGCAAGCAAGCGGACGTTGCCGACGACGCCCGCGTAGGCAATGAATGCCACCCCGCCAAGCAGGGTAATGGCGTGGCCGGTTTTGTTTTGCTCCGATTCCAGCGGCGGGCTATTGGCCAGGATGAAGGCGGACACCGGGGTCAGCCCGGCCAGGATGATCGCCATCACGGTAAAGCTCATCAAGATCGCGGTGGAGGTCTGACGGAAACCCAATCCCGAGCCAAAGACCTGCGCCAGCATTCCATTGAGAAGGGCGTTTGCACCGCACGTTAAAAAAATGAGCAGGGGAAACTTGATCGCCGTGTAAAGCGCCTGTTGCGGTCCGCGCCAGATCCCGATCGCGCCGCCGTAGATCGCGCAGCCGATGGCAATCGTTGCAGCGCAGAGAATGACAAGGCCCGGCTCTCGTTTTAAAACGAGTTCCGCCATGGAGCGCGTGTTGCCCCGGCAGAGAACGATCAATTTTTGTGGGGCGCTCATGGTGAGCCTAGAAAGCTTTGCAACACAAAGTTATTGAGCAAAACGAATGTCATGGCTTCGGTTTTCCGGCAGTGATGATCTGTTCGAGCACGACGAGGTATTCTTGAAACGCCGCGCGGCCTTTGGCGGTGAGCGAATAACTCGTCTGCGGTCGATCCAGAATTTCACGTGTGACCGCGACCATTCCCGCGTCGTGGAGGGTGCGCAGATGGGTGATCAAATTGCCGTCGCTCATTTTGAGTTCCGTCTTTAAATCCTGAAACGTCCAGCTCGTCCGCACGGCCAGCAGCGTCATGATTCCGAGACGCCCTTTCTCGTGGATGGTTTTGTCGATCTTATCGAAATCAAACATTGGCGCGGCGAGGCCAGACGCAGATGGCGTAAACGATATGATAGCTGCCGAATGTCGCGCCCATCAGAGCGTGGGCTATGCCCAGGGGGTTGGCCACGGACGCGGTGATGGTCGAGCCGGCAACGAGCAGCGCAGCGCCCGTAGCAAAAAAAGCCCAACCGAGAACGCGAATTGATTTTGGTGCGAAAAGGCCTGTGCCGAGGAGACTTACTCCGTAGAGGAGTACCCACAGACTGACGATGGTGGCCCATTCCATTTCGGCTTGGAGCAGGGAACAGAAGCCGCCCGCGAGAAGTCCAGGGATCATGCAACGGAGCGCAGTCCGCATTCTTTCCGACACATGAAATCCGCCTTTGGAACCGCCCTGAGCGTCGTCCCTGCCGAGAAGCCACAGATTGAACGCGCCCATAACCGCGAACACGGCGAGCCATGGGATAAAAAACCACCAAATTTCGTCCTCGGCCGGAATGTCCGGATTCGTGAGATAAGCTCCTGTGCTGGAAACAGCAACGGCAGTCAATCCGGCTGCCAGCGCGCCCGGCGCAGAGACGGCGCGGTAAATGGTCGCCTTTTCCATGAGAGAACGGATGATGCGCAGGTGTTCCTCGGCTTCGGACTGTGGCTGCATAGACCGGACTTTGTGGGGCAAAGATATACTTTGCAAGGCAAAGTTTTAGCGAACCCTCATTTCCGGCTTCGAATTTGGCGGATGGCCCATGCGGCGTGCTCGGCGATGAGGGGTTCGGGATCAGCGGCGGCTGTCTCAAGGGCAGGGAGGTCTTCCGAAGTGCCGATGTTTCCCAAAACGACACACACGTTTCGAAGAAAACCACGGCGTTTGATTCGTTTGATGGGCGATGCACGGAACGCAGCACGGAATTTGTTGTCATCCCAGGAGATGTAATCCCGCAAATCGGCCGAATCCGTAGCCGCGCCCGCAGAGAAGGCTATTTCACGCGAGGCCTGTGCGAAACGATTCCAGGGACAGGCATCGAGGCAGTCGTCGCAGCCATAGATGCGGTCGCCGATGAGCGGGCGCATTTCCTCCGGAATCGGGCCCTTGTTTTCGATCGTCTGATAGGAAATGCATTTTCGGGCGTCCAGCCGATGGGGGGCTGTGATGGCGTCCGTAGGGCAGGCGTCGATACAGCGCGTGCAGTTTCCGCAACGATTGCGCTGCGGAGGGTCGGGCTCGATTTCGAGCGTAGTCAGAATGACGGACAGAAAGAACCACGTGCCTAGTTCGCGGTTGAGCAGCATGGTGCTTTTGCCTGTCCAACCGATGCCGGCTTCGGCGCCGAAATCCCGTTCGAGAACGGGACCTGTATCCGTATAAATCTTTTGTTTTCCGCCGTTTGCGGAGAGAAATGCGTCAAGCGCATCGAGTCGCGGCTGAATGACATCATGATAATCGGCGCCCCACGCATAGCGGGCGATGCGTCCGCGTCGTGCGGAGTGTCCCGGCCCTTGAAAATAGTTCGTCGTCAACACGACCACGCTTTTCACATCGGGTAGGACGAGCGCCGGATTGAGCCGTTTTTCCTCGCCGCGCTGGAGCCATTCCATCGTGCCATGTTTGCCGTCGGCGAGCCAATCGCTAAATGCGTCGCCGTATCGCGGTGGTTTTGCCGCGGCCACACGGCATTGGGCGAACCCCAGAGCGAGCGCCCGTTCTACGAGCGCAGTTTTCATTGCAACGGGGTAGAGGTGCCCGATTTTCTTTGCCCAGGAGGTTCGGGATTGTTTGTTGGTTTCGCCGACAAACGCGGCACTGCCTGCAAGATTCCTTTGATGGCCTGAGGTGGCTGCATTTTGCCCGTATCGATCACTACATCAGCGACTTCCGCATACAGCGGGATTCGTTTTTCAAGCAAATCGTGGAGCGTTTGTCGCGGATTCGCCGTCTGTAAAAGCGGTCGTTTCTTATTGCGCGAAACGCGTTGGAAAATTGCCTCTTCGTCCGCGTGAAGCCACACCACCAAGCCCATACGTTTCAGCAATATCCGATTTTCTTCGCGAGACACCACGCCACCGCCGGTGGAAATGACGGCGTGAAACGTCTCGCTTAGCGACCTCAGAATGTCAGTTTCGAGATCCCGAAAGCCTTTTTCGCCTTCGGAGGCGAAGATTTCTGTAATCGTCCGTCCCGCCGTTTTTTCGGCAAGGACGTCCGAGTCGATCAGCGGCCAGCCCAGAGTCTGGGCAAGCCGCTTTCCGAGGGACGATTTGCCCGTCCCCATGAAGCCGATCAGGACAATATTTCCCGCGAATGATCGTACAGTGAGTGTATCAGAAGCCACAACGGCTTCACCCTACACTACTGACGAATCACATTGCGAGCCTTGGCGCCCTTTTCGTCGCGGTAAAGCTCGAATTCGACGAGCTCACCCTCTTGAAGGGTTTTGAATCCCTCTGTCCGTATTTCCGAGAAATGGACGAAAATATCGTCGTCAAAGCTCGGATCGATAATGAATCCAAACCCTTTTTTCTCGTTGAACCATTTTACTGTTCCTTGTGGCATAATTTTATTCGGTCGGTTTAATGCTCGGTGACGGCAGGCCGGATACTTCACGACAAGGATTCGTTACACTACAAAGAGTGAGCAGAATCGCTTACGCGCGGTGTGTCCGGCGGCTGGCGGGATGCTCGCCCGCGTGCGCCACCTTGCTTCCGATACGTCTTTACATCCGGCATGGATGCCTGATTGGTTAAAAAAATGAATCCAAATTCATTTCGTGTCGCCATTGTAATGGGGTCGACATCGGATTGGGATACGATGAAGTACGCGGCGGAGCAGTTGAAAGACCTTGGAATTGAGGCTGAAACGCGGGTGGTTTCCGCGCATCGGACGCCGGATTTGCTGGCCGAGTTTTCAAAAACAGCGGAATCGCGTGGAATACGTGTCATCATCGCTGGAGCTGGCGGAGCGGCGCATTTGCCGGGAATGATCGCAGCAAACACGACGGTGCCGGTGCTTGGTGTTCCGGTGGAGAGCAAGATTCTGCGCGGAATGGATTCCTTGTTGAGTATCGTGCAAATGCCCGCGGGTGTTCCGGTTGCGACGTTCGCGATTGGTGTGGCCGGCGCAAGAAACGCGGCGCTTTTTGCGGCAGCGATCCTGGCGGGCAGCGACGCCGGAATGCGTGAAAAGCTGATGGATTTTCGCAAAGAGCAAACGGATACGGTGCTGAAGCAGATTTTGCCACCCGTCTAAGGAAAGCCGCACCAGTTTCAAGAAAACTAACCTTTGTAAGTGCCGTGATGACGACTGTCCTTTCCGCCGCCCCACAAGCCGTTGCGACGGCGGTTGATCTCTTGGTTCGTGGCCAGGTGGTCGCGCTGCCAACGGAAACGGTTTACGGTCTGGCAGCGGATGCGACAGACGCTGAGGCGGTTGCGCGGATTTTTGAAGCGAAGAATCGCCCGAGTTTTGATCCGTTGATTGTTCACGTGCGTTCGTGGGAGCAGCTCCAAGGGGTCGCTGATGTCACGGAGCCGCTTGTTCATGATCTGGCCGACAAATATTGGCCGGGGCCGCTCACTTTTGTTTTGCCGAAGGGCGATTCGATTCCCGATCTCGTCACTTCGGGCAGCCCGCATGTCGCTGTTCGGATGCCGGCACACCCGTTTTTTCGGGAAGTGTTGCAGGCATTTGGCAAGCCACTCGCCGCGCCAAGTGCCAACCGATTTGGGCGGATCAGCCCGACAGAAGCCGGGCATGTTTTGGAGAGTCTCGGAGGGAAAATTCCGCTGATTCTCGATGGCGGTCCGTGCTCCATGGGAATTGAGTCGACCATCGTGCGGATTTCGGAAGGAACGATTTATGTCCTGCGCGACGGCCCTGTTTCGCGTGAGGAACTCCTGCGATTTGGCTATCCTGTTTCCGGTGCCAGCGATTCGGCGGCGCCCGGCCAATTGGCCAGCCATTACGCCCCGAGGAAGTCCCTTTCGCTGGTGAATTCCGCAGCTGATATTCCGCCGGAATGGCATCAGGAAAGTGGCTTTCTTGCCTTCAAGTCCCCAGGTAAAAATGACTTCGGAGCAATCGAAGTGCTTAGCCCGACCGGGGATATCGTCGAAGCGGCCGCCCGTCTTTTCGGGTGTCTCCATCGTCTGGACGCGGCGCCGGTCGCACGACTTTGGGCCGAACGTGTGCCGTTCGAAGGTTTGGGACGCGCGATCATGGACCGCTTGACCAGAGCCTCTGTCAGGTGACGGTCCCTTCGACAGAGGGGCATGGCTGGTGCGGAAAATCATACCGAAGGTGCTTTCTTGCATCGGCGTCGAGTTGAGTGTGCAATCGGAACTCCCCCGAAGAATTCTGTTATGAGTATTTATCACGACGCGACGTTCGGCATGGCCGCGGAGCAGTTCCGCATCATTTCCGATTTTCTTAATCTCAGTTCCGATGCGCGGGCGCGGCTCCTTTATCCCAAACGCGCGATCACGGTCACCTTGCCCATTCATATGGACGACGGTCGCACCGAAGTGTTCCACGGTTACCGCGTGCAGCATCACCTGACGCTCGGCCCGACCAAAGGTGGCACCCGGTTTCACCCGTCGGTCACGATGGGCGAAGTCGCTGCGCTGGCCATGTGGATGAGTTGGAAATGCGCCCTTGCGGGCCTGCCTTACGGCGGAGCAAAAGGCGGCATTTCAGTCGATCCACGGACCCTCAGCCACAATGAATTGGAAGGGTTGAGCAGACGTTACTTCCAGGAAATGATTCCATTTGTCGGGCCTCAAACCGACATCATGGGTCCCGACGTCGGAACGAATGAGCAGGTGATGGCATGGTTCATGGACACGTATTCGGTTTTTCAAGGGCATACCGTTCCTGAAATCGTCACCGGCAAACCGGTTTCCATCGGCGGCACTGCTGGACGCCGTGAAGCGACCGGACGCGGTGTTGCCTACCTGACCGAACGCGCACTGGACGTTCTCAAAATGCAGCCGCAGAACGGAACCGCGATCGTGCAGGGTTTTGGCAACGTCGGATCGGTGGCCGCGTTGTCGCTCGCGCTGAAGGGCGGAATGAAGATCATCGGCATCAGCGATGCCCATGCGGCTTTTTACAAAGAGGGCGGCATTGACGTGGTGGCTGCCGAAGCGCATGCCGCCCGGCACGGCAATCTACGCGGTTTTTCGGAAGCCGACCCCATCGATCCGAATTTAATGCTCGAAATGCCGTGCACCGTCCTCATTCCTGCGGCGCTTAGCAGTGTGATCACTGGGGCAAACGCCGGCCGCATCAAATGCCGTATTCTAGCCGAAGGCGCCAACGGGCCGACAACGCCGGAAGCCGATATCATTCTCGACCAACGCCAGGAGGAAATTTTCGTCATCCCCGACATCCTTTGCAATGCCGGCGGAGTGGTTGTGTCCTATTTTGAGTGGGTGCAATCGCTGCAATACTTCTTCTGGAATGAAACCGAAGTGGCGGACAAGCTTTTCCGTATCCTGGAACGAGCGTTTACCCTCGTCATGAAGCGGTCCAAAGAACAAAAAATTTCACATCGCATGGCGGCGATGGCCATCGGGGTCGAGCGCGTGGCAAAAGCGAAGCTCGATCGCGGGTTATTTCCCTAAAAGCAATTTCAGGCCGTCGAGAAAAGTCGGAAACGTCGGTTGCCAGCCCAGCGACCGGAGTTTTGCGTTGGAAATGCGTTTGTTGGTCCTTCCGCGGCGAAAACTCTGAGGAGCATGGGACGGTCGTTCTTCCGGAAAGAGAGGCACGGGCATGTTTCCCGTTTGATCCCGCAAAAATTCAACGGCCTGTCGGTGTGTGACATTGCCATCGTCGGTCACGTGGAAGATATCCTGCCCCCGGGCTGTATCCAGGATTCTGGAGATCGCGGAGACGGCGTCGTCGCGGTGAATCGTGTTGAGCCAACGGTCTTCGCCCGTCGTGATTTGTCCGGCCCGGAATTGTCGCAAGAGGGCGCAACGTTCTGCTCCGTAAATACCTCCCAGCCTGGCGACTACGCCATTTCTTGCGAGGACCAACTGCTCGGTTTGAGCAAGGAGCTCCGCTGTTTCCGTTGTCGGCGAAACGGATGTTTCCTCGGAAATGACGCTTCCGTCCGTTTGCCCAAAGACCGACGTGCTGCCGGTGAAAAGAATCCGCCCAAAACACAACGCGCGAATCAAATTTGCCGCACCGTTCAGATAAACGTGCCGGTATTTCTCCGCGTCACCTCCTTTTGTGCTGACACAAAAAACAACCCAGTCCAGCGCTCCTTCGCGATCGCCGGTTTTCCGGACCCAATCCAAGTCCGAGACATCCACCGGCGATACACGAAAGCCGTTTTGGCCTTCCTTGGCTGCGGACGAGGTTGACTGCGTCCACGCAGTGACATGCCAGCCTTGCACAAACAGCCGTCTCGCCAGTTCACCTCCAAGATATCCGCAGCCGATGACGAGGACTCGGGGCATGGGCAGCGCATATGTAGAGCAGAACGAAGAAAACTACGACACAAACAGAATGGCCCTACCGTCTATTTCGCATTCTTCAATTTGACTTTTCCTGCTTGCCTGCGGCGGCCAGGAAAGGCGCCAATTCAGAGGGAAGACTCGCAAAACCTTGAAAATCAAGCTGTTGTTGGCCGTCACTAAGCGCTTCCGCCGGGTTGGGATGGACTTCGATGAGCAGGCCGTCGGCACCCATGGCAACTGCACCCCGGCACAAAACTTTTACCAGGTCCGCCCGGCCGCACCCCTGGCTGGGATCGACGATAACGGGTAGATGAGATTCCTTCTTGGCAATGGCGACGGCAGCGAGGTCGAGCGTATTGCGCGTGTAGGTTTCGAAGGTGCGGATGCCGCGTTCGCAGAGAAGAACGTTGGGATTTCCCTGCGACAGAATGTATTCCGCGGCGAGAAGCCATTCTTCGATGCGTTCGCTCATGCCGCGTTTGAGCAGGATCGGTTTCATCGTTTTCGCGGCTGCGACCAGGAGAGCGAAATTTTGGGTGTTCCGCGCGCCGATCTGGAGGATGTCTGCGGTGCCGGCGACGTGTTCGACGTCGTATTCGCTCAGCAATTCAGTGATAATTTTCAGCCCCGTTTCTTTGCGGGCGATATCCAGCAAACGGAGTCCGTCCCTGCCGAGGCCCTGGAATTCGTACGGAGACGTCCGCGGCTTGTAAGCTCCTCCGCGCAAGATCGTCGCGCCGGCAGCTTTGACGGCTCTGGCGGTGGTGAGGATTTGTTCTTCGCTTTCGACACTGCACGGACCTGCCATGAGGGCGAAATGGCCGCCGCCAATTTTGATGCCGTCCACGTTGATGACGGTATCCGCGGCGCGTGATTCACGGCTGACCAGTTTGTAGCGTTTTTGGACCCGAAGAACGCTTTCGACTCCGGGCATGACATTCAAGGATTCGAGCGTGTGATGAGTGCGCTCGTCGCCGATGGCGGCGATAACGGTTTGTGTAATCCCAAAAATCGGGCGCGCTTCGTAACCGAGTTTTTCGACTTCGGCGATGATCCGATCGATCAGCGTGCGCGGCGTGTTGGGTTTGATGATGACAATCATAAAATTTGACGGGACGGGGGAAACGAAGCTAGAGGCTTTGGGAAAATAGGCAAGGATTGCGTTGCGGTCCGGGATTGCCGTGTGCCGCTGGCACCAAAAAAACCCGTGCGTTTGTGCCCAAACTGGTAATGATTCGCCCCGTGCAAGAACTTACAGGAGTCTCAGGCCACGGACATCCGTCCGCTTTTAACACCACTGGAAAACCGGAGTTCGATGAGCGCATCAAACAACTCGTAAAGGATTGGGGGCATGCGCGAAGCCCGGAGTTGATCGAAGAAATGATTGCTACAGCGCTGCGGATGTCGGACGACGAGATTGGCGAGGCTGATTTGAAATTGTTCAATCGCTCCCTTAAAGAGCTTCGGTATTCGTCCAAAGTCTTTGCGCCTTATCATAGCTTGCGCAAAGTCGCCGTCTTTGGCTCGGCGCGGACGCCTCCCGAAGTGCCCGAATATCAGTGTGCCGTAGAGTTTTCGCGGAAAATGGTGCTACACAATTACATGGTCCTCACCGGTGGCGGCGATGGGATCATGGGTGCGGCGAACGAAGGAGCCGGCCGCGAGCACAGTTTTGGTCTCAACATTCGTCTGCCGTTTGAGCAGCGGGCGAACAAGTGGATCGACGGCGATTCGAAGCTGCTGAATTTCAATTATTTCTTCACTCGGAAGCTGGTGTTCGTGAAGGAAACTCACGCCGTAGCGCTTTTCCCGGGGGGGTTTGGCACGATGGATGAAGGATTTGAATGCCTTACGCTCATGCAAACGGGGAAGGCGCGTATTATTCCCGTCGTGCTCGTCAACAAACCAGGCGGACGTTACTGGGAGACGTGGCTGGAATTCATGGCGAAATATCTGCTCAATCTGGGGCTGGTCTCCGTAGACGATTTTAACCTGTTCAAAATCACCGACAACGTGGACGCGGCCGTCGACGAAATTCTGAAATTTTACCGGAATTACCATTCGTCGCGCTGGGTGGGGCATAAATTGGTCTTTCGCCTCCACCACCGGATCATCCCAGCAGCCATCGAAAAAATCGAGAACGACTTCGTCGATCTGCTTCAAGGAGAAAAAATCATCCAGGGTAAAGCGCTTCCTGCGGAGTCCAACGAGCCGGTTCTCTCCGCCTTGCCACGCCTGATCCTCGCCCCGCACCGGCGCAATTTTGGACGGCTGCGTCTTCTGATTGATGCGGTGAACGATGCCGAGCAACTGTGACGGTCGTCGTTTCGCATTTGACCTACAAAAAAACTCGACAAACAGGTAAGACCGCGACTTGATGTGCCGCGTTTTACCTGTTTTGGTTCATTGCTGGATTCCCTCATCTCCCCCGAATGCTCAGATTCTCTCTCCCGATCAGACACCTGCCCGCCTGCCTGTTCGCGGCGATTTTGGCGCACGGCATGGATCTCCGGGGCGCGGCGGAAAGTGATTCGTCGGCCTCTGCAGAGATCGATCAGGCGTGGGAGGAAGGGGCTACGTTTCGGTTTAACGAAGCCAATATGCGCTTCAGTAAACTGGCTGGAAAACCGGGCGTTAATGAACGCGAGCGGCTCCTTGGCGAAGCAATCACGCTGTTGAACCGTCAGCCACGTACCCGAAGCAACATCGCCGACGCGCAGACGATCCTCGAGAGATTGGTGCGCGAAAACGGCACCGATGCCGCTGCGGTTTTCGCTCAATATTTCATCGGCCGCATCGAGCAGTCGTACCTCGATCCTCCCAATTACGAGGCGGCGCGCCGTACTTACCGTGATCTGCTTGCTAGATTCCCCGGAGATGTCATGGCCGAGCACGCAGCCAGCCATCTGGTTCTCCTTGACCTTTACGGGACCATTTCGAAAGAGGAGCGTCTTAAGCGCCTCACCGATCTTGAAACCCTGGGGACGGGCCTGACAACGTCGCAAGGGAAACGCGAGTTTCACATCAACCTTGGCCAGGCGTGTCTCGACCTTGGAATATCGGACGAAAAAGCGCTGGAGCATTTCCTACTAGCCGATAAGGAGGGAATCACGCGATGGCAGACCGAGATGACCGTCTGGGCGATCATAGCCGAATTGGCCCGAACTGAGAGGAAACGGGATGTGGCAATAGAGTATTACAAGAAGATTATCGCCAAATATCCGAGTAACGTCCGGACATTTACGATGAAAAAAAGGCTCGAATCTCTCACCGGCGTGGCAGTGCATGGATCACCCGTTCCGGCGGATCCAACGGCGGCTTCGGGTATCTAACCAGGCCGCGAATTCTCTCCCTTCATGCGCGAAAAAATCCTGAATACGATTGGCATCGGTCTGCTGGCGGTGTGCTTCCTGATTGCTGTCGTGCGTATTGTTTTTATCCGTTACCAAAGTAAATCCGCCCCGGACGGAAAGCAGCGGGTCGAACTCCGTATTGCGCACTGGCAGCTCGAAAACGGGCCTCGCGATGCATTCGAAGCTCTTGCAAGGGAATACAACCAGCTTAATCCGCACGTCAACGTCGTCCAAATCCCAATCCCGGAAAGGATCTATGGCAACTGGCTCGTTACGCAGCTCGTGGGGGGAACTCCCCCCGATCTCATCCAATTGGGCAACGGAATGACGGACGAACGGCTGGCCCGGTTTTTCATGCCTTTGTCCGAGCTTGCGGACCTACCGAATCCGCATAACAAAGGCACGCCCTTTGAGGGTAAACCTCTCCGCGACACATTTGCTGATGGAATGCAGGGAGGTTATAACCCAAACCTCGTCGAATTCTATGGTGTGCCTATTTCGGGAAAGTCGATTCGAATGTTTTACAATCTCGACTTGCTCCGTCAAATAACAGGCAGCGAGCGGCTGCCGAAAACCTACGACGAGTTGATTGCCCTCTGCAAACGCACGCGGGAATACGCAGCAGAAAAACACGTGCGGATGGTTCCGATCGCAGGTTCAAGATATAACGGGGGGATTCTGATGCAGGCTCTTTTTACCAGCCAGACACAGAAATTAAGGGAGCGCATTACACCAACGGGGATATTGATCACGCCGGCTTCGACATTGGCCGATGGATTGTTCCACAATAAATGGAGTCTCGACTCACCGGATGCCAGGTCCGGGCTCGCTCTGATGCGTGAAGTCGCGCAATACATGCAGCCCGGATTCATGCAGTTGTTGCGGGATGACGCCATGCTTCTCTTTGTTCAGCGCGGCGCCCTTATGATTACCACAGGAAGTTGGGATGCGACCAGCATTCGCCAGGAATCGCCTTTCCGAATTGGCGTTGGAGCCATTCCCTATCCTACTGCGGACCATCCTGTTTATGGACGGTTTACCTATGGCAGTATCGCTGACGCTGAGGGCAGCAGCGCAGGAACGGTTTTTGGAATCACACGTGCTTCGAAACATCCCAAAGAGGCCCGCGATTTTTTGCAGTTTCTCGGAAGCGTTCGCGGCGGACAGATATGGACGGACAACAGTGGCTGGATTCCGTCTGTGATGGGAACGCGGACCCCGGCGCAAGCAGTGCCTTTTCTTCCTGAGACGAATGGCTATGTCGCCGGTTTCTCTTACCTGGGGGAAGGCGGACCCGATGTCGGCAGGGTCGTGGACTCCAATCTGTACAGTTTGGTAGGCAGTTATGGCAGCGTTGACCAGTTTGTTTCGGAGACGCGCCAGAGCTACCGGGCGGCTTGGATTTCCGATCTCCAGCGAAATCGTCGCATTCAGGCCGACATTCTTCAGCGGTCCGACACCCAGGTGGCGTCCTTCCTTTGGCTTGCCCGCAAGCATCCTGAAAATGCCGAGTCGCAGCGAAAGGCAGATCTAGCCCTTCAGGGTGCAGATGCCAGCGAACGGACCTTTAGTTTCACCGACCTCGTTTTGAATTCCCAGCCGTAGCAGAATATCTCGAAAAATACGCCCCGGTCCCGCCATCATGTCAGCTGTCATTAGTAAACGAAAAGCCCTCTACGAGTGGAAAATTTACCTGTTTCTTGTGCCGTCCCTGGTCCTGATCGGAATTTTTTCCTACGTGCCGGCATTCAGCACGATTTATCACAGTTTTTTCCGCTGGTCCGGTGGCGACGCCAAGGAGTTTATCGGGCTGACAAATTTCAAAACCATCCTCGGCGACACGGTTTTCTGGAACAGCTTTGTTACTATCGGGATTCTTGTTTTAGCTAATATTGTGAAAATGGTTCCCTCCATTTTCATGGCCGTGTGCATTCACCGGCTGAAAAGTGATCAGTGGCAGTACTACTATCGCGTTCTGGTCGTGTTGCCGATGATCGTCCCGTCACTGGTCATCCTGTTTATCTGGAAGTTCTTTTTCAATCCCACACAGGGTGTGCTCAATCAATTCCTCGACGTGACGGGCATTAAAGGATTCCTTGTGGAGTTGGATCAGATTTTCCACTGGGGAATTTTCTTTGCCGACGTGCCGATCTCGTGGTTGGGGACGCCCGGGCTCATCATTCCTTCGCTCATCATTTGGGGCTTCCCGTGGATCGGCGCCGTGGGCGTACTCATCTATCTTGCCGGCCTGCAGTCCATTGGCACCGAAGTGTATGAAGCGGCTGAGCTCGACGGAGTGAATTCGCTTCAGAAATTCTTGCACATTGAGTTCCCTCTTATCATGACCCAGGTCCGAATCAGTATCGTGCTGCTTGTCATCGGCACACTACAAAGCTACGGCTTGCAATTCCTTCTGCTGGGGAGCAATGGTGGGCCCGGTCAGAAAGGGATGGTTCCTGGCCTGTGGATGTTTGCCAAGGCGTTTTCGGCTGGCGAATTTGGATACGCGTGCGCGCTGGGCTTGTTCCTCTTCCTGTTCATTCTGGCGCTGACATACATTAACAACCGCTATGTGCGTGTGGACAAATAGACGAATATGAGCGCCGCCACTCTCTCCGCTGCTGGAGCCCGCAGGAAACGTGACTGGCCCAAGCATCTGTGCATTCTCGCGTTGCTGGGTATCGAGCTGCTACCCTTCTACATGATGATGCAAATCAGCATGAAGGATAACCATGCGTTCTTTGGCAATCCGTGGCTTCCTGCAAATCCGTTCCACTGGGTTTGGGAGAACTGGGTTTATGCGGGCCGTTTGATCCTGCCCTACGTTGCGAATTCCATCGTCGTGTCCGTTTCGGCGACGGTCGGTTGTCTGGTGGTCGCACTCCTGGCAGCCTACTTCTTTGCGCGTTACAGAATGCCCGGGAGCAACATCCTTTGGTCGCTCTTCCTTGTCCTCATGCTGTTGCCTTCCGTGGCCAACATCGTTCCTCTCTTCGCAGTGCTCAAAGGACTAAATCTCCTCAACACCCTCTGGGCCCTCATTATTCTGGGAGTTGCCGGCGGCCAGGTTTTTTGCATTTATCTACTTCGCAATTTCATCGAGGATATTCCCAAGGATCTTTTCGAAGCCGCCGAAATGGATGGCGCAACGCATTTCCAGCAGTTACAAACTGTCGTCATCCCAATGAGCGGTCCCATCCTCGGGACGTTGGCGATCCTGCAATTTCTCAGCAGTTGGAATGATTATCTCATGCCTTTGATCGTGCTGCGCGACCCGGAAATTTTTACCATCGGCGTAGGCTTGATTTATCTGGATGGCGAATACGTCAAACAATGGGGGCGCATTATGGCCTCATTTTTTCTCGCGAGCATTCCTCTAATTATTATTTTCCTGTTCACAATGAAATTGTTTGTCCGAGGCCTTAGCGCTGGCGCTGTAAAGGGTTAGCGACCCGTCGAAAGCCGGATTGGCAACGGGCTCACCGTCGATTCCGATGGAACCGGATCGAGATTTTGCAGCGACCCGGTTCCGCATGGCCTCCATTGCCGACGCCGGTTTAACTCAGTAAGTTGTCGTGGTCGTTCTCTGTTCTATGACCGGGGCAGGTGCGGGTTGAACGACCGTCGTGGTCTGCGCAGGAACGACACGCCGTGTCGTGGTTGTTTGCGTGGTTACGGGCTCGCTGGCGCACCCGGTCAATCCTGCGGCTATGGCGATGACGGCTAGAGGACAGTGGATCAAGCTGGTCTTCATGGTTAATCTTCCGTGGTGGTCGTGGTTGTTGTTGTGGTTTCTTCGATTACGGGCGTAGCGGGCTGAACGACAAATTTACTAACGACCAGGCGGTCGCCCACACGGGTGTAGTAGATCCGCGCCGGGGCGTTGGGCTGAATGGACTCATAGGTGACGGCATTGCCCTGGGCGTCGACAAAGGTTGTGGTCTTTGTAAAGCTGTACCTAACGGGTTCCGGCGATGCCGGTGACGTAACAACAATTTCCGAGGAAGCCGGGACGATTTGTTGGACAATGCCATCCTGGGTAATTGTGGTGGTGGTTACAGACTCCTGGGCATATCCGGTCGCACTAAGGAGAGCTGCGCAAACAACCACCAGCAGACGACTGATTGATGATGGAGTTTTCATGGTTATTGAGTGTATTCGGGCTGTATTGGCAGCCGCGTATCATAAGAATCGGTGGCCGGTTTGCCTGTGGATGTGGAAGCGGAAAAAGACATTTGGGAGAAACTACCGTAACGCATTGGAATGGAAGGTCTTGCCGATGCACAGCTTTGTCCATTCGCCTGGACCCGCAGCGCCGGGGGCAGTCTGCCAGACACCAACTCCGGAGGGGGAACCCTGGCCGTCAGGTTGTTTCTGCGTGCACTTTACAACCCGGCGAAGCTGGATAATAGGGGACATCGCCTTCGCCGGGAGCCGCGTCGTCCGCGGATTACTACGCCGAAGAAACCTTATGCTGAAAAATCTCATCTCTCTCGCTGTCTCTGCCGTCTGGATTTCGCAAGTAGCCTATGCGGCGGAAGGTCAAACAAGAACACTCGCGGATGTTCAATTGAAAGCAAAGGAGTTCAAAGCAACGCTAGCGTTGCCGACCTGGGACAAGAGTCCCGAAGGCGTCGCCAAAGCCACCGATGACGCCATAGCGGCCGGGAACAAACGCCTGGATGCCATTGCCGCGATTCAGCCAGGAGAAAGGACGTTTGCGAACACATTTCAAGCGATCGATGAGCTCAACTTTGAAGTTGGTTACACAGCGAATCGGATCTTTTTCGAGAAGGAAACATCACCGGATGCCAAAATCCGTGCCGCTGCGACAAAGGCGGCGAAAAAAATCAACGAATGGGCCGTTGGCATTAATTACCGGGAAGACGTTTACAAATCGCTCAAAGCATTTGCGGACACGACGCCAAAGCTGGACGGCGAGGATGCTCGTTTATTGGAGGAAACATTGCGTGACTACACCCGCGCGGGACTGGCATTGCCACCGGAGGAGCGGAAAAAGGTCGAGGGACTTCGCAAAGAATTAGCCGCCGTCGGCACGGATTTTGAGACAAACATCAGTAATGCGAAGGCCCCCATCAAATTCAAGAAAGCCGACCTGGAAGGCGTGCCGCAGTCAATTCTTGACAGTAAAGGTGTTAAAACGGGCGAGGACGAATACACGATCGACGCACACGTGACTTTCCAGCGGATCGGCGTGCTGGAGAACGCCGAAAAGGAATGGGTACGCAAGAAAGTTTACATCGCCGGTGACACGACGGCGAAGACTGAGAACGTGCCGCTTGTTCAGAAAATGGTCCAGCTGCGCGCGGAGATCGCCCGGCGTTTGGGGTACAAATCCTGGGATGATTACCAGATCGAAGTGCGCATGGCGAAAAACGGAGACACAGCACTCACGTTCTTGAGGGATCTGGAACTCGGGTTGCAGCCGAAATTTGACGCGGAAAAAACGGAATTCGCGGCGATTAAAAAAGCGGCACCGGGCAGCGAGACGCCCGACGTGAATGTCTGGGACTGGCGTTATTGCGCGGAACAGCTCAAAAAGCAGAAGTACCAGGTAGATACTGAATTTCTGCGGAACTATTTCCCGTATCAAAGAACGCTTGAAGGGATGTTCGGAGTGTATCAGACGATTTTTGGGATCCGGATTGATCCGATCCCGCTGAAGGAAAAATGGGTGGACGACCTTCAGCTTTACGCCGTGAGCGATTCGGCGACCGGCGAACCGCTCGGCCTGTTTTACCTCGACATGTTCCCGCGCGAAGGGAAGTTTACCCATTTCGCGCAATTTGGGTTGATCGATGGCAAATTACTGCCCGATGGAACCTATCAGCGTCCTACAGCGGCGCTGGTCTGCAATTTCCCACCACCGGGCAGCGACAAGCCGTCGCTTCTGTCCCACGGGGAAGTGGAGACGCTCTTTCACGAGTTTGGTCACGCGATGCATACGCTTCTGACGCGGGCCAAATACACGCGTTTTAGCGGAACGAACGTCCCGCGGGATTTTGTCGAAGCGCCGTCCCAGATGCTGGAAAACTGGGTTTGGGACAAGGAAGTGCTCGACACGTTTGCAGCGGATTATCGGGATCCTTCGAAGAAATTGCCGGCCGATATCCTGCCGAAAATGAAAGCAGCGAAGCTGGCGCTTCAGGGAAATTTTTACCGGCGCCAATTGTCTTTCGGGATCACGGACCTCGTGCTGCACGGACCGCAAAAACCGGGTGAAACAATCGACGTCGTCGCGGTGTCGAATAAGATCATGAGCGAAGTATTTTATCCGCTCCTCCCTGAGACTGCGCAGGTTGCGTCGTTCGGTCACCTGAACGGATACGATGCCGGCTATTACGGGTACGCTTGGGCCGACGCTATCGCGGCGGATATGGCGACCGTTTTCGAAAACGCCCCGGGTCGCTTCCTCGATAAAGATGCCGGAATGCGGCTGCGGAATGAGATTTATGCGCAGGGCGACTCACGCGACGTCTCGATCTCCATCGAAAAATTCCTCGGACGTCCACGGTCGATCCAGCCATTCCTGAAATCCATCGGCATCGACACCGCGAAAGCCCAATAATTATGACTCGAACTCTGTTTTTTCTCCCGTTCGTGGCAGCGCTCACCCTGGCGGTGCTTCCAGTGAAAGCCGAGACCAAGGCCGATATCGCGGCGAAAAACAAGATCCTCCTCATTGGTAACGGCACGGAACCGCAAAATCTCGATCCGCAGGTTATCAAGGGTGTCCCTGAACATCACCTGATCATGGCGCTGATGGAAGGGCTCGTTACCAATAACATCTCAGATCAATCCATCGAGGATCCGGGGCTGGCCGACAGATGGGAACACAACGCCGACGCCAGCGAATGGACATTTCATATTCGTGACAATGCCAGGTGGTCCAATGGCGACCCGGTAAAGGCTTCTGACTTCGTTTTTTCGTATCAGCGGATGCTTTCGCCCGGACTCGCGGCGGACTACGCGGACATGCTTTTCATCATAAAAGGCGCGAGGGAGTTTTACGAAGGAAAGACCACCGATTTCAGTACGGTCGGCGTCAAGGCGATTGATGATCACACGCTGAAGATCACGTTAGTGGGACCGACGCCTTTTTTCCTTTCCATGCTCCTGCATACGTCGTGGTACCCCGTTCATCCGGCGACAATTTTGAAATTTGGCAAAATCGACGATCGAGTTTCGCTTTGGACGAAGCCTGAAAATTACGTCGGCACCGGACCATTCAAATTGAAGGAATGGAAACCAAATGAAGTCATCACGGTCGAGCGCAACCCGAATTATTGGGATGCCGCGAATGTGAAACTCAACGGCATCGAGTTTTACCCTATTGAAGACCAGAACACGGAGGAACGCGCTTTCCGTGCGGGTCAGCTTCACAAAACCAACGAAGTTCCCCTCGATAAAATTCCGGCCTACCGGCGCGACAACCCTAGTCTCATCCGGATCGACCCGTATTTTGGAACTTATTTTTATCGTTATAACGTCACGACTCCCGCGTTGAAGGATCCACGCGTTCGCCAGGCGCTGACGCTGGCCATTGACCGTGAGTCCATCGTCGAAAACGTCACGCGCGCCGGGCAGAAACCGGCGACAGGTTTTACGCCTGAAGGAATGGGCGGTTACAAAACGCCTGAACTCGTCGAATACGATCCCGACAAAGCTCGTGAGCTGATGAAGGAAGCTGGTTATCCCGACGGCAAGGGATTCCCGAAACTTGACATCCTGATCAACACTTCGGAGCAGCACCGGACCATCGCCGAAGCGGTTCAAGACATGTGGAAGCAAGAACTCGGCATCAATGTGGGCATCCGCAACGAGGAATGGAAGGTCTATCTCGATTCGCAGACCAACCTGAAATATACGATCAGCCGCTCTGCATGGATTGGCGACTACCTGGACCCCATCACCTTTTTATCCATGTGGATCACTAATGGAGGCAATAACAACACCGGCTGGTCCAATGCCGAATTCGACGCCTTGATCGGTGAAGCTAATCGCACTGGCGACGAGGCAAAACGGAATGAAGTTCTTCAAAAAGCCGAGACGATACTCCTGAACGAGGCGCCCTTCGGCGTGGTTTATTGGTACACGCGCTTCTATTTGCTAAGTCCTCACGTCGTGAACTGGAATCCGCTAATCCTCGACAATCACAACTACAAATACATAGATTTGAAATAGTGTTTTGCAGGGTCACGTCAGGGAATCTCAACGTAGGCGCGATCTGCACGCCGCCCGATTCTTAATGCTAAAATTCATCTTCCATCGCCTTTTGCAGCTCGTTCCCGTATTGGTGGTTGTCATTACAGTGACGTTTCTGATGGCAAAAAAGGCACCCGGCGGCCCGTTTAGCGCAGAACGGAAGGCCTCACCGCAGGTCATTGAGAGGCAGAACGCTTATTATGGGTACGACAAGCCTCTTCCGGTCCAATATTTCAGGTATCTTGCCAACCTCGCAAAGGGGCAACTAGGTCCTTCGACAACCTATCCCACGGAGACCGTCAACCAGGTCATCGCCCGGTCTTTTCCCGTTTCGCTGCAAGTCGGCACCTTGGCGATGGCGATTGCCCTGGCGTTCGGCGTCCCGGCGGGTGTTCTCGCTGCAGTCCGCAAAAATACGCTTCTCGATTATCTGCCGATGTCGTTTGCAATGAGCGGGATCTGCCTGCCGACATTTGTGATGGGACCGGTTCTGGCGATCATTTTCGGTCTGTGGCTTCATTGGGGTAACGTGGCGGGCATCGACCAGGCGGAAAACACGTGGCTGCCGCCGATTTTTCTTCCAGCGCTGACGCTTGGGCTGTTTTACGGCGCCTACGTGGCCAGACTCACGCGCGGCGGTATGCTTGAAGTGCTCACGCAGGATTTTATCCGGACGGCTCAAGCCAAAGGTGTCAACAGTCTGCGCATCATTCTCAAGCATACCCTTAAGGGCGGACTCATGCCGGTCGTTTCATTTCTGGGGCCGGCATTTGCAGGGCTGATTTCCGGATCTTTTGTCGTCGAAAAGGTCTTCAATCTCCCGGGTCTCGGCAAAGAATTTATCAAGGCCGCTTTTAACCGCGACTATTCGCTCATTCTCGGCACCGTCGTTTTCTACGCTGTGCTCATCGTTGTTTTTAACCTGCTCGTGGATGTCATTCATGCGCTGCTCGACCCACGGATCCGACATTGAAAATGACCGCTGACGCTCCAGAAATCACCTCGGTTGCAATTCCTCCGTCGCTCGACGAAGCGCAAAAAGGCACTTCGCTGTGGAAAGACGCCTGGCGTCGGCTTAGACGGAACAAGCTCGCCATCATCGGCCTCATCAATTTCGTCCTCATCACGCTCTTTTGCCTGATCGGCCCATATTTTGTTCCCTACCAATCCGGCGAACAGGCTCGGTCGCTTCAATCGTGCCGTCCGATGGAGCCGATCTATGCACGGATTCAGGAGCGCAAAGGCAAAATTGTTCGAACCGATTTCATTCCAGAATCGAAAATCCTCGACGAAAACGCCTTTATCACCGTGTCGAAGGAGCAGAGGGATGCGGGTCTGGCCCAACTCAAACGCGGTGAACCTCTCAAAGCTGGGCGCTACACCTACCAAATTTCCGCTCGGAAACACTTGCTCGGCACCGATGCCTTGGGACGCGATTTGCTTGTTCGTATGATGCATGGCGGACGCATTTCCATCGGCGTCGGCCTGGCGGCCACTGCTGTTTCCATTCTCATTGGCGTCGTCTACGGCGCCGTCTCCGGCTATCTCGGCGGGAACCTCGACATCGTGATGATGCGCATCGTCGATATTCTTTACACGATTCCGTTCACGATTTTCGTGATCCTGTTGATGGTGTTTCTGCCGCCGAGCATTTTCCTGCTTTTCATGGCTATCGGCGCCGTCGAATGGCTCACCATGGCGCGAATCGTTCGCGGGGAAATTTCCGCTTTAAAACACCGCGAATTTGTCGAAGCCGCGGTCTCGCTCGGTCTTGGACGTCTTCACATTATTTTCCGCCATTTGATCCCTAACGTCCTCGGTTCGGTGATCGTCTATTCCACGTTAACGGTCCCGCAAGTGATGCTTCTCGAAGCTGTCCTAAGCTTCCTCGGTCTCGGCGTTCAGCCGCCGATGAGTTCCTGGGGTGTCCTCATCGACGACGGCGCGAAAACCATTGAAACCACCCCGTGGCTCCTCCTTTTCCCTGCCGCCATCTTCTCGCTCACTCTGTTTTCCCTCAACTTCCTCGGCGACGGACTACGCGATGCCTTGGATCCAAAATCTTCAAAAGACTGATAAAACGAAAGTTTTCAGGATTCAGGTTTCAGTTTTCAGAAAGACTCTGACACCCATCCTGAAAACTGGAACCTGAAACCTGAAACCTGATTCCTGTGCCGCTGCTTGAAGTCGAAAATTTAAGAACAAGCTTTCACACGAGAGGCGGTGTCGTGAAAGCGGTGAATGACGTCAGCTTTTCGCTCGAAGCGGGAGAAACGCTTGGCATCGTCGGTGAATCTGGCTCCGGAAAATCCGTCACCTGTTATTCCATCATGGGTCTCATCCCGATGCCGCCCGGGAAAATTGAAGGCGGTACCGCCCGTTTTAACGGCATCGATCTTCTAAAATGCTCCGTCCGCGAACTCAACCGCATCCGGGGCAAACGCATTTCCATGATTTTTCAGGATCCCATGACCTCGCTCAACCCCTATTTACGGATCTCGGAGCAAATCATGGAGCCGCTGCTTATCCATGAGAAACTCACTCGTGCACAGGCACTTAAACGCGCCATTATTGCGCTCGAGGAAGTAGGTATCCAGGACGCGGACAGACGCGTCCACTTTTATCCTCACGAATTTTCCGGAGGCATGCGGCAACGCGTCATGATTGCCATGGCGCTTATCGGGCACCCGGAAATTCTCATCGCGGACGAACCGACCACGGCGCTTGACGTGACCGTGCAGGCGCAAATCCTGGACCTCATCCGTAAGCGGCAGCGCGATCTCGGCACGGCAGTTATTTTTATCACGCACGATCTCGGTGTTGTCGCGGCATTCTGCGACCGGGTTAACGTGATGTATGCCGGGCGCATCGCGGAATCCGCGAAAACCACCGACATTTTTGCCGAGCCGTTGCATCCCTATAATGCCGCACTCCAGCGCTCCATTCCGGCATTGCAAAGCAAAGATGCCGAGCTCTTTACGATAGCCGGTCTCCCGCCTGACTTGGCGCGCCTGCCCAAGGGCTGCTCGTTTGCCCCCCGCTGTAACCGCGCCGCTCCCGAATGTTCTGTGCGCGAGACCAAACTCCAGGAGATGAAGCCAGGCCATGCGACGTCGTGCACGCGCATTCAGCTGGGGGAGATCGCAAGTCTTAAGTCTTCAGTTTGTAAGTCTTAAGAAAAGAACATAGCCATCTAACGCCTACCCGACTCCGAGCCAAAAATCTTAAGACTTCCCAACTTACAAACTTAAGACTTTTTCCGCATGACTCCGCTTCTCGAACTCGAAAACGTTCGCACCCATTTCCCGATTTACAGCGGCATTTTCATGCGACGCCAGACGGGCGCCGTAAAAGCGGTTGACGGCATTTCGCTGACACTGGCTAAAGGCGAAATCCTCGGTCTCGTTGGGGAATCAGGCTGCGGCAAATCCACGCTCGCGCGCACCGTTCTGCGCCTGCTCGAGCCGACTTCCGGTGTCATCCGGCTCGAAGGACAACCACTCACCGGTGTTTCGCAAGCTGAACTCCGCGCGCAACGCATTCATTTCCAAATGGTTTTTCAGGATCCGTATGCGTCGCTGGACCCGCGTATGACCGTTTTCGATATGCTTGCCGAGGCCATACGGACACGTCACAAGGAATCGGGGAAAGCGCTCATGACCCGGGTTGCCAAATTGATGACGACTGTCGGTCTTTCTCCGGCGAACATGCGTAAATACCCGCACGAATTTTCTGGTGGCCAGCGTCAACGCATCGCGATCGCACGTGCCCTGGCTCCGGAACCGAAACTCATCATTGCCGACGAACCTGTCTCCGCACTCGACGTTTCGATTCAGTCTCAGATCATTAATCTGCTCTTGAAATTGAGCCGCGAAATGGGGCTTACGCTTATCTTCATTTCCCACGATCTGTCAGTGGTCAAACACATCTCGGATCGGATCGCCGTCATGTATCTGGGCAAAATCGTCGAGCTTGGCCCTTCGGTCGAGGTTGTCGAGCGCCCATTGCATCCCTACACGCGCGCTCTCGTGAGCGCCATCCCCATCCCGGACCCGGAACGCGAACGCAAGCGCCAGCGCGTCATCCTTTCCGGCGACCCGCCATCGCCCATCCACCCGCCGTCCGGCTGCCCTTTCCATCCGCGGTGCCAATATGCCGTCGAGGCGTGCAAGACCACCGTTCCCCTGCTGGAACAGCATTTGCCGGATCACGAAGCTGCCTGCATTCGGGTGGGGGAAATCTGAGCAGACGATCTTACTCTTACTACTCGTAATCGTAATCTTTCATCCTCGTCCTCATACTCCGCCTCAAATGAGGACGAGAGGGAGAGTATTGAGGTGGGAAGATTACGATTACGAGTAGGAGTAAAGTAAGAGTAAGAAATATAACCATGCCCGCCCTCGACCCCACTCAACTGGCTGCCCAGGAGCAATTTTCGCGTCAGTCACAACGTTACGCGACGGGGCATATCCTCGAAAACATCGCAGATGTCGCTGCCGCGCTGGAATTTATCCCGCTCGGGATTCCCTCGAAAGTACTGGATGTGGCTTGTGGGGCGGGGCATACAGGGCTGCATCTGGCGACTCTGGGACACGACGTAACGCTGGCCGACTTGTCGCAACCGATGCTTGATCGGACGCTCGAAGGCGCTGCACGCAAAGGAGTGACCGTCAAAACGGCACAACATCCCGCGGAGATGATGCCTTATACTGACGCCACGTTCGATCTCGTGACGTGCCGCATTGCGCCGCATCATTTCTCGTCGCCAGCTCGTTTTGTTCAAGAAGTGGCGCGGGTTTTGAAGCCGGGCGGCCGTTTTTTACTGATTGACGGGACGATTCCCGGTGAAAATTCCGAGGCCGGCCTGTGGCTCAATAAACTGGAGAAGCTGCGTGACCCGAGCCATGTCCGGCTGCTTTCGCCTGGCGAATGGGGCCAGCTCTGCGCCGATGCTGGACTGATCGTCGAACGTTCGACCATTCACCTCAAGGAACAACCGGACGTCGAGTGGTATTTCCAAACAGCAGCCACAAGCCCGGACAACCGAAAAGCAGTTCTCGAGATGATTGATACCGCGACACCGGACATTGTCGCGGCTTACAAAATTGCAGTGAACGATGGGAAAATCAGCTGGTGGTGGCCTATCGCAACGCTTATTGCGCGCAAGTAAATAAACATTGCTGAATATTTATTGCCAGCGCTTCTGATCGTCAGAAAGTCTCAATTATGCCACAGGATTTTTCCCAATTCCCCACCGAACAGCGCGCTGCGTATCTCGGCGCGATCGCTTCTCTTACCACTGCCGACCGCGAGGCTTCCGAGCAGGAGGTCGCGTTTCTCAGCGCTCTCGCCCAGCAAACAGGCCTAACCCAGGATCAGGCCCAAACGGTAGTCGACGCGGCGCTCGACCCGCATACTGACGCTCTCGAAAAAAATCTCGCGGTTCTCAAGAATAGCGATTTGAGGTTCTCCCTATTGCACGACCTGCTGGCTTACGCGAAATCCGATGGAAATTTCTCCATCGAGGAGCAAAAAAGCATTGAATCCCTTGCATTGTCGCTCGGTGTTTCCCACGATCAATTCCAGGCGGTGGGCGACTTTCAACAGGCGCAAGCCACAGGTGGGGATGTCTCCGGGGTGGCGAGTGCGATGCGGAGTGCCGGCGTGCCGGCCCAGAGCGATGGGTTTCTCGGGCAACTGGTCGCTACGCTCGGTCCGATTGTTCTCCAGCAAATTCTTTCCCGCAGCGGGCGCAACGCGAGTGCCCGGGGACCGGCTGGTGTGCTTGGAGGCCTTGGCGGGAGTTCGTCTGGTGGCGGACTGATGGATATTTTGGGTTCAGTCCTTGGCGGAGCCCAAGGCGGTGGCAGGCCGACCGCTGGTGGGGGATTGGCAGACGTTCTCGGTTCCGTTTTGGGAAACGCAGGTAGCCGTCCTCAAACGCGAACCGCTCCGCCCTCCAGTGGTTTCGGGGGATTGGAGCAAATCCTGCAGGTGCTCGGCTCAAGCGGTGGCGGACCTCAGAGACAGCCGGTGGGAGCAGGCAGGTCACAGACATCCGGAGCCGATTTCGGTGATATTGCCGGCACTTTGGGCCGGCTATTCGGTGGACGCTAGGGCCGGCGATTTTCTCAGCAAGGAGAACACTGAGGGAGTCACCCTTCGGCTGTCTCCGCATTAAATAAAAGCCTCCGGACAATGTTGGATTATGGTTTATGCTTCGCTTCGTGCGCGCATCGTCTTCGACTCCGTACTCCAAACGCCAGAACGATCTCGATCTCGTTGAAGTGGAAGTTGTATCCCCAGGCGGAAAATCGGCGTCCGACGCCGCGCCTGCCGGTTTCGGCCGTGATCGTTCGATTCCGCAGCCTGAGCCTATCGCAAAAGACCCGCTCTTCGCGCTTCTCGCCAAGGTCCTCGACGAGCTTTTCCGCATTCCCGGCACGAACATCAAGATTGGACTGGATCCTCTGATCGGTCTAGTCCCCGGCATGGGGGATAGCTCTTCTGCCGTTCTTTCGACCTTTCTTATCATCCGCGGAGCACAGGCCGGATTACCGAGAATCGTTCTTGCGCGGATGGCTCTGAATGTCCTTATCAATGCTGCGGTCGGCGCGATCCCAGGCGTGGGCGACCTTTTTTCGGTCTTTTACAAATCGAACGTTAAGAACTTCGAGCTTTTCCAAAAACACGCCGGGAACCCTCATGTGGGGAAAAAAGCCGATTGGCTCTTTGTGGGTGGCCTGATCGGCCTCATGCTCATCGTCGTTGGCCTGCTTATCACCGTTGCATTGACGGTCTTCGCCGCTCTGTGGCAAGCCGCGTGGGGCGCGGGAGCTTAGCCGTAATCATACAGTTGCTTACGACGCCTCTGCTGGATGTTTTTCTCCCGCCCAGCGGGATTGCTCAGCACTTGCGTATCTCTGTTCCGATATGCGCGCGCGCCTCGCGCCTCTCACTTCGAAAAAATCTGCTACACAGCTGCATCGCAACGAACTGCATCGATACGGCTTAGGCGGCCTTGTTCCGTTCGCTGCCAACCTGCTCGACTGAATTGGAGTTTGTACTTCCGATTGGCCATTGTGTCGCTTTCTTCCCAGCGGTCTGTTCTTTTTTTTCCTTTCGTTCAGTGATTTTTTAAATCTGACTCTATAGCGCATCGGACTCGGGCACGCGCTGTGCTTGATGGCCATTGGTCTACCATGCACACGAACATTTACGGAAAATGGACCTGAACACGATTACCGACATCCGCCAGCCAAAGAATCCGGAGGAAATCGGTCCCTGGGAGAAAGGCTTCGCCTGGCTCGGCGGTGGCACCTGGCTGTTTTCGGAGCCGCAGGTGGACGTCAGCACGCTCATTGATCTGGACTCATTCAACTGGCCAGACATCACCGTTACGGACGCAGGGCTCGAGATTGCAGCTACGTGCAAAATCGTAACACTCAATGCCCGGGCGTTACCTTCCGAATGGACGGCTGCCCCGCTCGTAGGGTTCTGCACCAAGGCTCTCCTGATGTCCTTCAAAATCTGGAACATGGCCACGGTCGGAGGCAATATCTGTATGTCACTTCCTGCCGGGGGAATGATTTCGCTCACGGCCGCGCTTGAGGGCGTTCTCACGCTCTGGCCAAAGAGCGGGGAGCCGCGTCAGCTTTCGGTCTTGGATTTTGTTACGGGAAATAATCGGAACGTGCTGCAACCCGGCGAATTGCTTCGAAGCATTTTCATTCCGGCTTCTGCGTTGAAGAAAGAATTTGCGTGGCGCAGATTTTCGCTCACCCAGGTTGGACGTTCCTCCGTATTTGTCATTGGCACCAAATGCCCGCAAACGGGAACATTTTTGCTGACAATCACGGCTTCGACAGCGCGTCCGGTCCAGATTTCCTTCCCTGGAATTCCATCCGCCGAGCGGTTGAAATCTGCCATTGCTTCTGCGGTCTTGCCGGAGCTGTGGTTCGATGACGTCCACGGTTCGCCAGTGCACCGGGAACACCTCACTCACTATTTCGCAGAGCAAATCCGGGAAGAGCTTTCTTGAATGGCCAGTCTTCTAGCCCGCAACGCAGAAGTCCTCGTCACCATGGACGGAGACCGGCGCGAACTCAAAAATGCCGGTATTTACGTGGAAGACGGTATCATTCAGCAGGTTGGCCCGACTTCTGAACTTCCATCCGTAGCCGATAATATGATCGATCTTTCGGGGCAGATCGTCCTCCCTGGTTTCGTTAACACGCATCATCATCTCAACCAGACGCTCACCCGCAATCTGCCCGCCGCGCAAAACAACAACCTGTTTCCGTGGCTGCGCGCACACTATCGCGTGTGGGCCCGTACGACCGAGGAAGCCTCCCGTGCGAGCACGCTTATTGGTCTCGCCGAACTTGCGCTGTCCGGCTGCACGACGGTTTTCGATCACACGTATCTTTACCAGAGCGGCAATAATGTGGATTGCCAGATCGCCGCTGCAAAAGACATCGGGGTCCGTTTTCACGCCAGTCGCGGTTCGATGTCCCTCGGCGAATCCCAAGGTGGCCTGCCTCCTGACGATTGTGTAGAGGACGAGCATTTCATTCTCCAGGACAGCGAACGGGTCATCAAAGAACATCACGACGCTTCCATTGGCTCGATGACGCAGATCGTCCTCGCACCATGCTCGCCGTTTTCGGTTACCACATCTTTGTTGAAAGATTCTGCCGCACTTGCCCGGCAGTATGGCGTCAAACTCCACACGCACCTGTGCGAGACCCTCGATGAAGAACGCTACACACTGGAGCGTTTCGGCTTGCGGCCTGTCGACTGGATGGAAACGCTCGACTGGCTGGGCGACGATGTCTGGTTCGCCCACGCGATTCACGTGGATGATGACGAAATCAAAAAATTCGCCCAGACCGGCTGCGGTGCGGCGCATTGCCCGTGTTCGAACATGCGCCTTGGTTCAGGCATCGCCCCGCTCAAGAAATACATGGAGGCAGGAGTCAAAGTCGGTTTGGGTGTGGACGGCTCGGCCAGCAATGATTCGTCCAACATGTTGCTTGAAGTCCGTCAGGCCATGTTGCTTGCCCGGCTCCGTCTCGGTCTGCTGCCGCCGGAAGGTCCGCGGAAACTTTTCCTTGTGTCTCAATCGCACCCTGCCCGAGCCAGCGAATGGATGACAGCTCGTGAAGCGCTCGAACTTGCTACCCTGGGTGGCGCCAGGGTGCTGGGGCGAAACGACATCGGCTCGTTGGAATCTGGCAAATGCGCTGACTTTTTCTCGTTAAATCTGCATACAATCAATTACGCCGGCGCGTTGCACGATCCCGTTGCCGCCGTCGTCTTTTGCGCTCCCGAAAAGCCGAAATACACGGTTATCAATGGCAAGGTCGTTGTGAAAGACGGCGAAATTGTCACCCTCGACATAGCTCCGGTTATTGCAACGCACAACCGGTGTGCAGCGCTTCTTGCGGCGGACGCTGCGTAGTGCGTAGACTCTCGAGAACCGCCTTCTGCGAAAATTCCGGCCAACTCATGGAAGCTACGATCCCAGCGGACCGATGGCGGAATTGGAAGCGGAACTGATCGAGGCGCCCCGCGGGTTTTGTAGGTAGGGGGAGCTGTCGTCGCATCAGGCCTGCTGCCGGAGTCTTTGGTAGTCTTCCGGCGTGTCCATGTCCGTTACGACCCCATTGTCGGTGCAAGGGAGAAATGCGCGGAGTTCCGCGTGATCCCGGATGAATGTGCGGAGATCCGGCTCGGTTGCCGTAGCGAGATGAAGAAAAATCGATCGTGGCAGGAAAACGGGATGACCGCGGCGATCGCCAAATTGAGGCTGGCAGATCTTGTTGGGGTGTTCGCGGGAAAAACTGTTGAGGGAAACGAGAGTGACGGCGGAAATGTGCGGTTGATCGACCAGCGCCACAGCGAAACGATTGAGGGATGGATTCCAATCCGGCCAGCCGGCGGCAGCGGCCAGGGAAGACATCATACCGGCTTTGGCAGCGTTCGGGTTGGGGATGCGGTTAGGCAGGGTGAGGCGACTGAGCTCTGCTGCAATGGCGGCGTTGGCAGGATCGAAAACGACGGCGATTTGGGTCGCGCCGACAGACGTCCAGATGTCCAAAAGGTGTTGAAGAATGTTGGATTTTCTCCAGGGAAGAAGCGCTTTTGGTGAACCCATCCGCCGCGATGCGCCGGCGGAGAGGATGATTACAGCGAAGGCGTCGCCCACGTCTCTGGTCCTGCTCTTTAACTTGCTCATACACGGTTTGGCGCGGAGGAAGAGAAAAGGAATGTAGGTTAAAGTTAAAGAGTAGGATTAAAGGGAAAAAGAGTTAACGAAGGTTCCAAAATAGTGCGATCTCTGCGGCGTAGAGTGTAAGGAGCAGTCCGACGCCGGCGGGGGTGATCCACTTCGGGGAATCCTCGCGCAAAAATAGCCACCAGCCGAATGCTCGAATGAACAGCGGCATGGCGACGTAACCGACGAGCCCGGCGCTAAGAATGTTCGCGATAAACATACCGGGTGATTTGGCTAAATATTTGGCGAAGACCGGTCCGAGCACCCATGTCTCAATCATGACGATCGGGAATAGTCCGAGTACGACAAGAGCCGTGGTTTTCCAATTTGGGGCGGGCTGGGTCGAGGGTGGGGGAGCGGGGATCCAGCTTGGAAAGGCCGTGGCCAGTCGGTGACGCGACGCGCTGACAACGAATGCCTGCATCTCGCGCAGAAGCTGGCGACGTTCGGAGGATCGCAGCCAATTTTCCAAATTCTCCTGCGTATCGAAACGGAGCAACGTCGTCCATTCGCGTTGTCCGGCAAAGGGTGGTTGACTGGTGACACCGAGATAGCCGGGATATTTGGACTGGGCACGATGGATTCGGGCGGACCAGTCGCGGAACGCCATTTCGGCGCCAGACTGGATCTTGGCAAAGAGAACTTCCGTTACGCCGCCTTCGGCAGGATGTTCGCGAGTGATCTTGAAGATTGGCCCGGATTCAAGGATCGGACCAATTTCGTCGAGGAGCGCGCTTCGTTCCGGAGATTCGAGCCAGGCATCCAGTTGATGGGCATCTTCGAAAACGAGGCGCATCGACCAGATATTGCTACCAGCAGGCGGCGGAATGACGACGTTGCCGAGTTTTCCGGCGAAGAGATGAAGCGCGGCGTCGTAGCGTCCCAGCCAACGCTTAAACTCGGCGTTCTGGCCGCGTTTGACGCGCAGGGTGCCATGGAAGACGGCGTGGTGTGAGCTCATCGCGCAACGGGCTTTAGCCTGCCGGGACGGAGGTTTCAACTCGCGCATGCGGTGTTTTGCGCATGCAGAAAGGGACTTACAAGGGGCGCTTCGGCAAAAAATGATTGCTGGAACCGTTCAAAACCCTATTTCTGAAATGGACAACTGAATAGGGCTTATGAATTGCATCGTTAATGGGAACTCTCTCACTGCGGATCCGCGTCCCGGACAATGTCTTCGGACATTTTTGCGGGATCAGGGCTGGTTTGGAGTGAGAAAGGGATGCGATGCGGGGGATTGCGGTGCCTGTACGGTATGGGTGGATGGCGAACCCGTGCACAGTTGCCTTTATCCGGCGTTCCGGGCTGCGGGACGTGACGTGACTACCATCGAGGGCCTGGCAGAGGGCGGCGAGTTACACCCGATGCAGAAGCAATTTCTGGCGGCACAGGGCTTCCAATGCGGTTTCTGCACATCTGGAATGATCATGACAGCGGCGAAATTGACCGAAGAACAAAAAGCCGATTTGCCGCGTTCTTTGAAAGGGAATCTGTGCCGGTGCACGGGTTATCGTGCCGTGGAGGACGCAATATGCGGGCGAGTGGAAGTGACGCAGGATTGCCCTGGGTTGAGTGCTGGCATGAATCTACAAAATCCGCTGGCTGAGTCGATGGTGACCGGCCAGGCGCATTATACGGCGGACGTGCACATGGACGGGATGCTGCATTTGAAAGTGCTCCGCTCGCCCCATGCGCATGCCATCATCAAATCAATCGACAAGACCAAAGCGGTTGCGATCCCGGGGGTAAAACTCGTGCTCACCTGGGAGGACGTCCCCCGGAGATTGTTCACGACGGCGACGCATGATGATTACCACGTCGACCCGGACGATACGTACATTCTGGATAACGTGGTTCGTTTTGCGGGCCAGCGCATTGCAGCGGTTATCGCCGAATCCGAGAGTGCCGCGGAAGAAGGCTGCCGGGCTCTGGATGTTGAATACGAAGTTTTGCCAGCGGTTTTCGATCCTGAGGAAGCGATGGTCGAAGGCGCGCCGATTTTGCACGCTGGCAAAAACGCCGTGTCTCGTATCTCGCATCCGGAGAGGAATATCCTGCGCGAATTCCACGGCGAGAATGGAGACACGGAGGCCGGTTTTGCCGCTGCGGATGTTGTTTATGAAGGCGACTTCGAGACGCCCCGCCAGCAGCATGCGCATCTAGAGACGCATACGACGCTCACGTATCTCGATGCCGATGGCCGGTTGCATTGCCGGACGAGCAGCCAGACGCCGTCGCTGACGAAGGCTAAGCTGGTGTATTTGTTTGGGCTGTATCCGGAGGCGGTGCATGTCTATACGGAGCGCGTTGGCGGTGGCTTCGGCGCGAAACAGGAAGTTCTGAGCGAGGACTTGTGCGCGGCAGCGACGCTTGCTCTCGGAAAACCCGTGAAGTGGGAGTTCACGCGAACGGAGGAATTTATCGGAACGGTCACGCGACATCCATTCAAGATGCGCATCAAGCTCGGCGCGACAAAAGATGGCACGCTTACGGCGATGTATATGCGGGTTGTTTCAAATACCGGCGCTTACGGCAACCATGGCGGTGAAGTGCTCGGCCATTCGTTGAATGAATCGCTGGCAGTCTATCGCTGTCCCAACAAAAAAGCGGACGCATTTGCCGTTTACACGAATTGCATCCCAGCCGGAGCGTTTCGCGGATATGGTATGACGCAAACGGCTTTCGGGGTGGAGAGCGCGATCGATGAACTCGCCCGTAAACTCGGTATCGACGCGGTGGTTTTTCGCCGGAAAAATATGATCCGCGAAAATGACACGCTGCTGAGCGTTTGGGGTGCTCCCAGTGACATTTCGATTGGCAGCTACGGACTTGCTGAATGCGTCGATGTGACGGAGGCGGCGCTCGCGAGCGGCCGTGGAGAATCAAAACCCGAAGGGGCCGAATGGCTGGAAGGTAAGGGAATGGCTATTTCCATGCTCGACTGCGGTCCACCGACGGAACATCGGTCCGAGGCGCGGATCGATTTGATGCCGGCAGGCGATTATCTGTTGGCTATCGGCTCGGCCGAATTCGGGAATGGAACGATTACCACACAGCTGCAAATCGCGGCGACGGTGCTCGGTTGCGGTGTGAATCGCATTCGAATCGTCAATGCTGATACCGACAAAGCTCCTTATGATACAGGCACTTACGCCAGCACGGGAACAATCATCGGTGGTGCGGCGGTCCAAAATTCGGCAAAGGTTTTGCGGGAGCAACTCGTCGGATTGGCGAGCCGTTATTCGGGTGTGCCGCTGGAAATCTGTAAAATCGGGGACGGCGTGGTTCACACGGGTGACAGCTCAATCTCACTGAGTGAACTCCATGCCCGCGCTACCAGGGACGGTATCAAGGTCAACGCTGTCCGTCGTGCGTACGCTGCGCCTCGTTCGGTTTCGTTTAACGTCCACGGATTCCGCGTCGCCGTGAACAAAATCACGGGCGAAATCCGAATCCTTCAAAGCGTGCAAGCAGCTGATGCCGGCGTGGTCATCAATCCCATGCAATGCCGCGGTCAGATCGAGGGGGGCGTCGCACAGGGCCTCGGCTGGGCGCTTTACGAGCGGATGGTCATGGACGCCACCGGCAACCTGGTGAATCCAGCGTTTCGTAACTACCGCATTCCGGCCTTCGCCGATGTCCCAAAAACGGAAGTGTATTTTGCGCACACAGTCGACAAGATCGGTCCCATGGGCGCGAAGGCTATGAGCGAAAGCCCAGTCAATCCGGTCGCTCCGGCACTCACCAACGCCGTCGCTAATGCGACCGGTGTCCGTTTTGCTGTATTGCCCCTGGCGCCGCAGCTCATTTTCGAGCAGCTAAACCACCATCAGGTGGCATAGGCCGCAGGCTGCATCGCCGCATTCGAATTGTCTTCCGCAACCAGGTTTGGTATTCTGGCGGCATGCCAACACGCGTTTCAGAAAGCGCGACGGTCAGCCGCGAACTCATGACGGCTGAGGATTTTCTGGAGTGGCTGGAGCCGGGGACTCATGCGGACTTAATCGATGGAGAGATTTTTATGCATTCCCGTCTCTTTTTCGCACGCACGCCTCGTCAATTTCCTCGACCGTCTTTTGTCCCTATGGCTGGAGCAGCAACAATTTGTTGGCGAATCACACCGGCCCTCCGATAGCCATGACCGCCGGCAACGTCTTCGCAATGGCGTAGCGATTATGAAACCGCATCTTGCCCTTTGTTTCCTGTTCAGCGGCTGCCTCCAGACAATCCGAGCGGGTGAGGCCTTGCCATTAGTCAAATTACATTTTCAAAACAAACAGGTCGTGCTGATTGAACCTGGTCAACAGCGAGCGAGCCGGCTAGCCATTCAGCTGTTGGAAACATCCAACTTTCATTCTGGCCCCGGCGACAAATATCACATGTTTACGCTTTCAGACACTCAGCGTAAGTATCGGCAAGTCGTTGCAGGGAAGTTTCTCCTGGTTTCTTTTCCGGAACCGCGAAAGGTCACGACCATCGGCGGGGAGATTGTTGTAAGCGAGATTGTTCTGGGGCTGAATCGCGATGACTATGCAATGGGCCTTTTCACGATCGACGCCACAGGTAGCGTGGTCGCTCACTCGAAGTATTCAGGCGTGCACTGCGTCGAGATACTAAAAACCGTGAAACAGTTTGCTAATAATGATTGAATCTGGTCTCATCGGACTAACATGCATCGACGATGTTAAGGGGCTTCAAATAAGGCCTCGGCAACTGGACAGCCGCTGCCTCCTTGTCATTCTACGTTTCCTCAACAACATCGCTTTGGCCGGAGCGATCGATCTCTTGATGAGCCGGGAAGTGAGTTTTCAACGCAATACCAATTTGTTCAATCGCCAGAAGCAGTCCTTCCGTCAGCCGGCTTTGCGCAAAATTTGTAGACATTTCGGCGACCAGATTCTTCCACCAATCGGCTGTTAGTTTTTGATATAATTCTGTGCCGCCAATCACTGCGAGTTTCTGACTTTCGGGGGCAAGAAAAATAAGAACGGCGTTCTGAATCTCGGTTTTTCCCAGTGACAACTTGCGGAAAACCGAATGGGCTGCGACCTGAGGATCGGCTACTTTCTTATAGCTAATATATAAAACAATGTCGCCCGAACTTCCTTGCTCCGCATCCTGAATCGCTTTCACCAGGCGATTTTTCTCAATCTGGTTGATAAAATGGCGCGTTTTCATAGTTGTTTTACCAGCTTCCACCGGCACCGCCGCCCCCTGAATCTCCGCCACCCCCACTGAATCCTCCGCTGTCCCTGCCGCCGCCCCCGGAGCCTCCGCCAAATCCGCCGCCGGTTCCGATTGTCCATCCTCCCCCGTAGGTGCGATACCCTCGGTGGGTCACAACCACGCCTCTCATTCGATTGCGAATAGTTAGTAGAATTATGAGAATAACGAAAAAGAAGATAAGGCCGATGAGAAAATCGCCACTATCGGAGGCAGATCCCTCTCGATCGTGCACCGTTTTTCCTGTTCCGACATATTCTCCTTTTGCGGCGGCCATGATGGATGCCACGCCTGCCTGAATACCTCCGGCATAGTCGTTCTGCCGAAAGCGCGGCACGATTTCCCTCTCGATGATCTGTTTGCACGTCGCGTCGGGCAACGCTCCTTCCAATCCGCGTCCGGTTGCAATGAAAAGCTTGCGGTCTGCCGAAAAGACAAACAGCACCACCCCGTTATCCTTGCCCTTTTGCCCGATGCCCCAGGCGTGAAATACTTCCGTGGCATATTGGGCAACCTCCTGACCCTCGGGTAGGCGGGAAAAAATTGCCACGACGATCTGGTTAGATGTTTCCCGCTCGAAATTTGCCAGCCGTTGATTCAGCGCTTCGGATGTGGCGTCGTCCAAGAGCAGCGCTCGATCCGACACGTATCGCGTCGGTTTCGGTGGCAGGCTTGCCGCCGCCCAAGCCTCCGTCAACAGACCGCAAACGAGCAGCGCAACGAGAAGCCTGCGAACGATCGCCCTCATTTTCTATTTATTGCCAAAATCGAATTTTACCGATGGCGTAGCGTCGCTGCCGGGTTTTGCTTCAAAATAGGGGCGCGGAGCAAAACCGACCACTGCCGCATACAGCACCGTTGGGAATGTCTGGACCGCTGTGTTGTAAGCTCTCACCACCTCGTTGAAACGGCCCCGCGCTGTTGCAATCCGGTTTTCCGTGCCTTCGAGCTGCGCCTGGAGGTTTTGGAAGTTTGCATTCGCTTTCAGCTCTGGATATCGCTCTGCTACGACTAACAACCGCGACAACGCGGTCCCAAGTTGTCCCTGGGCCTGGTCGAATTGCTTGAGTTCCTCGACCGTTGCAGGCGCCTGGCCGGGTGTGATTTTCATTTGCCCCACGCTTGCCCGAGCCTGAACAACTGCTTCGAGAGTTGATTTTTCAAAATTTGCTGCACCGGAGACAGTCTGCACGAGGTTGGGAATTAAATCGGCCCGTCGTTGGTATTGATTTTCCACCTCTGCCCATCCTGAGTCCACGCTCTGCTTGAGCCCGACCAATTTATTGTATCCCCCTACGCCCACAAGGAGCAAGATGCCGATGACAACTCCTGCAATAACAACGCAACCAAGACCGAGTTTTTTCATAAGGGTCGTTTTAATCACTTAGTACTGCTTTTAACAAGCTGCTAATAATCCCGGCTGAACCGAGGCCACTACTGCACTTCTCCCCGCAGTGTTTCCCAGGCGCTGCGTCTGCGGTCGAGAAAATGAATGGCCGTTCCTGTTAGAATTGTCACCAGCGCCGCGACCGGAATGGCCCCTGCAACCAGGGCCCACGACGGCTCGAACGGCGCTTTGAAAACCCATTTGCCCAGCGCCCACCCGGCGGCGAGCGACAGCACGCATCCAGCCAGCGCTCCGAATATGCCAAGCGCCGCAAACTCCGTCAGGTTGATCGCCGTCGCTTGCCGGCTCGAGGCGCCCACCACGCGCAACAACGCCAACTCCCGCACCCGCTGGGTCTGGCTGCCCGCCAGCACGGACACCAAGATCAAGAGGGTCGTCGCCAACGCAAAGGCCGCCAGCGCCCGTGCCGCGACATCCACCTTTTCCAGCACGCTGCGCACCGACGAAACGACCAGTTCCAGGTCGATCACCGACACATTCGGGAATTCGCGCACCACGTGATTCTGCAGTGCCGCCGACTGCGCCGCATTTTCCGCCCGCGACACCGCAATGAATGTCGCCGGGGCTTCTTCCAGAACCCCTGCGGGAAAAATAACGAAAAAATTAGTCCGGAACTTCCGCCAGTCCACGCGACGGATGCTCGTCACCCGGGTTTTCATGGGCAAACCTTGCACGTCGAAGCCGATTTCATCGCCCAGAGTTACGTCGAGATCCCTCGCAATGCCTTCCTCGATGGAGATAGGAACCGGCTCACGATCCAGCGACCAACGCGGTTCGAATTTTCCGGAGAGAAGCGTTTCTGTTGAGGATAGATGGTCGCGATAACTCGACCGGTATTCGCGTTTGAGCACCCAGTCCGGAATCGATTTTTTTGGATCGGCCAGCCACTCCTTCACATCGCGCCCGCGCACCGAACGCAGCCGCATGGTGACCATCGGCGCCTCCTCGACGAGCGGGCGTCCATCGGCTTTGAGGACAGCCGCCAGTCCCTGACGTTGGTTCGGCTGTATATCGAACAGGATCAAATTCGGCTGACCTCCCGCGTCGATTTGGAGCTGCCGCAAGAGAATGTCGCGCGTGAAAAGCAATGTCAGTCCCGTGAACACGCAAAATCCCAGAGCCAGAATGAGCAACCGCGTCCGGTTGTTAGGCCGGTCGAGATTCGCCAGGCCCTGGCGCAAGGCATATGGCCAGCGCGGAATGCGCTTCAAGCCCGCTCGAACCATCCGCCGCAACGCCCACGCCATCACATTCAGTAGCTGGACCAAAACACCGGCCGAAGCTGCAAAAATCAATCCGCGCTTCCAGCCGCCAAACTGCCATACAGCAAACAACACAACTCCAAGACCAATGATCAGGTTCTGTCCAATCCATGTCCCGTAGAATGCAGTCCTCGCAGGTGTCGCATTTTCCCGCAAAACAGCCAGAGCCGTAATCCGTCGCAACGACATCAATGGCGGAATACAAAACAACAAGCTGACCAGCATGCCGGACCCCAATCCCGCGAAAATCGCCGAAGGCGACAAAACCGCGTCGATCTTAAACGGCAGTAACCCGGCCAGAGCCGCGGGAAGCGCTTTGTGCACCGCGATGCCAAGCAAAACGCCGGGAATCGATCCTGCCAGACCCAGCGCAAGCGCCTGAATGCCGTAAATGTGAACCGTTTGAGCTCCGGTCGCGCCGAGGCAGCGCAACAGTCCCGCCGACGCCGCTTTTGCCCGAATATGCACACTCACGGCCGAAGCGATTCCCAGTGACCCAAGAAGCAGCGATAGAAATCCTGTGAGATTCAAGAACTGCGACAAGTTTTCCATCGTCTCACCGAGGTCCTCTTTGCGTTTCGCCACGCTGTCGAAATTAAGGTTCGCATCCTCCAGCGTCTTAGTGGCGACTTCGGGCGTCATGCCCGGCTTTAGCTCCAAGGCAAGGTAGTGCGACGATAGGCTCCCGATTCTGAGCAACTTGGTGTCCTGCAGCCGTCGCATCGGGATATAAACCCGCGGCGCAAATCCGCTGAACGAAATCGCTTCCCCGGGCGCGCGTTTAAGCGCTGCGACGATTGGAAAATCGGCTTCCCCCAGCCGGATCTTCTGTCCGACCTGGAGGTGAAACTGCAACAGCAATCGCTCGTCCACGAGCGCTCCGCCTGCTTTCTGAAAATCCACCTGCTGCGGTTCCGTCTCCAGCTTCCCGAAAAACGGAAAACCCGCATCGATCGCCCGTACCTGAACCAGTCGCGTGTTGTCGTCTGCGTCCGGAAACACCGCCATCGACGCAAACCGGATTTCACGCGCTGCCCGGCTCGCCAGATCTTTTGCAGCGATTTCCTCAGTCGGTTTCAACGGCTGCCGAGATTGCACGACGAAATCCGCTCCAAGCAACGTCCGCGCCTGGTCATCGATCGCCACCCGCAGACTCTCCTTCAACGACCCGATCGCTACCAGCGCCGCAACGCCCACCGAAATGCAGCTCGCAAATAGCAGCAACCGCCTTCGGCTACCCCGGCTATCGCGCCAGGCCATCAATAAACAAAACCTGAGACTTTCCCGCCAAGCGGGATGAAACCTGAGTTTTCTGATCTCACGTGGAGGTTTTTCAACTGCTTCTGGCCCTTCGAGTTCCGATTTCAACTTCAGGTTCAGGTTTCAGGTTGCACGTTCAGCCCTCAACTTTCCCTCCGCGTAGCCGAATGACCCGGCTCGCGCGACCCGCCAGTTCCAAATCGTGGGTCACCAGCAGCAGCGCGGTGCCCTGTTCTCGATTTAGTTCGAACAACATTTCGACAATCCGATGCCCCGTTTCGAAATCCAGATTCCCTGTCGGTTCATCGGCAAACAGCAGCGCCGGCTCGTTGATAAATGCCCGGGCAATCGCCACCCGTTGCTGCTCCCCGCCGCTGAGCTGATTCGGATAATGCCCCAACCTTCCGCCCAGACCCACGCGTCCCAATAACTCCGCCGCTCGCGAACGCGCATCCTTGGTTCCCAACAACTCTGCAGGGACCATGACGTTTTCCAGCGCCGTCAGAGTCGGCAACAATTGGAAGTTCTGAAAAACAAACCCGACGCGATCGACCCGCAATGCCGCGCGTTCATCCTCGCTCAGCTCTGCCAGATTTTGCCCTTCCAGCAGGATATCCCCCTCGGAAGCCGCGTCCAAACCCGCGCACAGCGCCAGCAATGTGCTTTTGCCGCTCCCGGATGGTCCCAAAATCGCACACGTCTCCCCCGCGGCCAGCGCGAAACTCACGCCGCTCAGCACCGTCAAATCGCCGTATCGTCGGCCCGCCCCGTTTACTTGCAAAAGGAGGCCGCTCATCGTTGTTTGTTGGCGCCTTCAGACTTTCCCATGAGATTGGTGTTACTCGCTTTCTTTATTTTATTGAGCGTGACTCGCGTAGTGACGAATGCCGCGGACAACATCGTTGTTCTCGGCGACAGTCTCACTGCGGGTTACGGGCTCGACGAAGCTCAAGCGTATCCCGCTCTCCTGCAAAAGAAAATCGACGAGGCGGGGCTAAAATTTCAGGTGATCAACGCCGGCGTCAGCGGTGACACGACTACGGATGGTCTTAACCGTGTCACCTGGATTCTGAAACGCCCTGCAGCCGTTTTTATTGTCGCTCTTGGCGCCAACGATGGTCTGCGCGGACTCCCGCCCGAGCTTATGCAGAAAAACCTCACGGCCGTTCTACGCAAAGTGCACACCGTGAATCCCAGCGCCAAGCTCCTTGTCGCCGGGATGTTGCTTCCAACCAATTTCGGCCCTGAATACACGAAGAGATTCGCCGCTGTTTTCCCAGCCGTCGCCCAGGAAACAGGCGCAACGCTTATTCCATTCCTGTTGGACGGTGTTGGGGGCCGACCGGAATTGAATCAGCAGGACCGAATCCATCCAACCGCCGAGGGCCAGCAAATCCTGGCAGAAAATGTCTGGAAAATCCTGAGGCCAGTTCTGGAAGATGTTCCGCTCAAAAACTAAAAGACCCGAATGGTTGCGACGTTAGGTTTCAGTTTTGAGGGTTCAGGCTGCAGAAGTGGTGCAAACGCGTTACCCGACTTGGCTGTACGTCTGAAAACGGAATCCTGAATGCTGAAAGCTTTCACTTCCAACCTCCAGGAAAGGCTCTCTGCGAGACTCTCTGCGACACTTCGCGCGCAGCCGCTTTCCGATCCATTCGCTACGGAACTTGTTGTCGTGCAAAGCCTTGGAATGCGTCGCTGGTTGCAAATGGAAATCGCCCGCCACAACGGCATCTGCGCTGGCGTTGATTTTCCCTTCCCGCAAACCTTTATCAACGATCTCCTCGAGAGGATTTATCCGGAGGAATCAAAACATCTTCAGGATTTTTCCCGGGAAATCCTCGAATGGCGTGTTTACACCTGGCTCGGCGATCATTCGACCCGCTTCGCCGACCTCAACCGCTACCTGGTCGATGAGAAGGAAATGGACGTCGTCAAAACATGGCAGCTCGCCGCCCGCGTCGCGCACCTCTTTGATCAATACTCAGCTTATCGACCCGACTGGCTCATCGGATTGCAGAATGCCGATCGGCCCGCCATGGCGGGACGGATTGGCGCACGCGAGCCAGGGGGGCAATTCGAAGGATGGCAATCTGAGCTCTGGAGGGCTCTGATCGAGAATCACGCCGTGCACCCGGCCGCACTGCGCCATCGTTTTCTCACGGACGTCGCGCGAATTCCTACCCAGAAACTCCCCGAACGCCTCTCCGTCTTTGGCCTTGCAACGTTGCCTCCCTGGTATCTGAAGTTCCTGGAGGCTTTGGCGTTACGCATTCCGGTCGATCTCTATATCCTGCAGCCCACGCCGGAATTCTGGGCCGACCTCGAAACTCGCCGGGAAATTGAAGGCCGCCGCAAGCGTGGACTCGCTCCACGTTCCGAAGGCGTCGACTGGAATTCGCTTCTGGCTTCCTGGGGAAAAACGGGTCGTGATTTTTTCCGCCTCGCGATGGAGTGCGAATCGCTCGACGAAAATCCCGATTTCGTCGAACCCACCGCTTCTGGTCTCCTCGGCGAACTTCAGCGCGACCTCCTTAATCCCGAACGCAGCCCCTATCGGGATCCTTCGATCTCGTCGGGCTGGAACGGTCGCTATTCGACATTGCAAGTCCACTCCTGCCCCGGCCCATTGCGCGAAGTGGAAATCTTTCGCGACCAACTCCTCGCCCTTTTTGAGCAAATTCCTGACCTCGAACCGCGCGACGTGCTGGTCATGACGCCCGACCTCGACAAGTACGCGCCATTTATCGACGCTGTCTTTGGCGGTTCGGAAGGGGAATCCATTCCTTATAGCCTCGCTGATCGCACAATCGGCGGACGGGATGACCCGGGCGCGATCTTGCTAAGATTGCTTGAAGTCGCCACCGGACGCTTCGAAGCGACGGAAGTCGTGGATCTCCTGGAACTACCGACGATTCGTTCGCGGTTTGAGATCTCTGAAGCCGACCTCGAACGCATCCGCCTCTGGGTTTCTGAAACCGGTATCCGATGGGGCATCAACGCCGCACACCGTCGGGATTTCGGCGTTCCGGAGTTCCCCCAGAATACCTGGCGGTCCGGTCTTGATCGCCTGCTTCTCGGCTTCGCAATGGAGCCAGTGGACCGCCAGCTCTACGAGACCATTTCTCCGTTCGAACTAACGGAAAACTCGGAGGCTGTCTTGCTTGGCCGGTTGATTGAATTCATCGAAAGGCTTTCACAGCTGCGAGAGACGCTTTCCCGTCCGGCGAACTTGGATGAATGGTCAACTCGTCTTCGTAATACTCTGCGCGACTTTTTCATTCCCGAATCTCTCGACATGCGGGAGGCCTGCCTTGCTAAAAGCGCGATTGAGAACCTGGAAAAATCCTTTCGCTTCGTCCCCGGTAAAGTCCCGTTCGATGCCATCCGTCTCCATCTCGAAAACGCTCTGAGTCCGGATGAATCCCAGCTCGGCTACCTCAATGGCGGCGTCACGTTTTGTGCATGCCGTCCAATGCGTAGCGTCCCGTTTCGTGTAATCGCCATGCTGGGAATGGACAACGGCGTTTTTCCTCGTGCCTCATCCACGTCGAGCCTCGACCGCATGGCTGCAGAGCCTCGCCTGGGTGATCGCTCCCAACGTGAAGACGACCGATATCTCTTTTTGGAGGCGCTATTGTCCGCTCGGGACGTCCTGTATTTGAGCTACCACGGCCGTTCCGTTCGCGATGGATCGGATTTGCTTCCTTCGGTCTTGATCTCCGAATTGCTGAATTACGTTGATGACCAGTTCAACAAAAGATGGAGCGACGAGATTGTGACACGTCATCCTATTCAGGCGTTCGCTCCGGAGTACTTTTCGGGCGGAAAATTGTTCTCGTATTCAGGATCCAACCTGGCTGGCGCAAAAGCGCTCATCGGGCCTCGCGCCGAAACGACAGCGTTTGTCAGAGACCCACTTCCAGTAGCGAATCATGAGTTGGAGATTATTCATCCCAAAGAACTTGTATCCTTTTTTTTGCATCCAACGAAATATTTCGTCGTCCGCCGATTGGGCATAAAGCTTCGCTACCCGGACGAATTTGAGGCCGATTCGGAGCCATTTTCAGCGGACGGTTTGACCCGCTACGCCCTGAAACAAGATGCCGTGTCATCATTAATTTCCAAGTCTTCGGAGCATCTGCCGTCCTTGTGGAATGCAGAAGGCAAACTTCCTCCAGGCAACGCCGGCGAAGTAATATCGCAACGTCTCGCGAAAGAATCAGATGATTTATTTGGAAAGATCGCCCCATGGCTTCAGCCTGATCCGCAACCTGCGGAAATCGATTTCTCCGTTGGAGGGATGCGGTTGACAGGTCAGCTTTTTACGCGCTTGCATTTCCGGCCGGCGATGGCCAAGGCAAGGGATCAGATCGGGGCATTTGTTACTCACCTAATTGTCAACGCTGCCGGCTACGATGTCCCGATCCGACTCATTATGGAAGACAAGTCGTACGTGTGGGAGGCAATCGACGGCGAAACAGCCAGGGCTATTTTGGAAACGTTCGTGGCCCTCTATCGTCGCGGTCTTTCTGAGCCGTTGCCGTTCTTTCCTCAAACTGCAATGGCCTTGATCGAGAAGAAGAGTCCGCATAGTTCGTGGAAGGGAAACGGCTTCAGCGAAGTTCCGCCAGAATCGAAAGACCCGTATTTCCGTCTGTGTTTCGGCCACTTGGAAGATCCACTGGATGACCAGTTTGCCGAACTCGCGAGAGCGATTCTCGGGCCGCTGATCGAGCGGAGGAAGGAACTGTTGTGACTTCGTTCGACCTAGTTCATACGCCCATTGAACCGGGACGCACGCTGATCGAAGCGAGCGCGGGAACGGGAAAAACGTTTACGCTCACGGCGGTTTTCGCCCGACTGATGATTGAACACGGACTGGATATCGACGAGATCCTGGTCTGCACGTTCACTGAGGCGGCGACGGCAGAGCTAAGGGAACGGCTTCGAGCAATGTTGGTGGAGGCGGTTGGAGCTCTCCATGGGAGGCCCCCTCAAGAGTTCGGATTTTTGGAGGGAATGATCAAACGGGAACGCCTCGGGGCAGGTACGCTGGTCTCCAAACTCGAACGTGCGCTGCGTAACATCGATCAGGCGGCTATCTTTACGATCCACGGCTTTTGCCAGCGTTTGCTTCAGGATCGGTCATTCGAAAGTGGCAATTCGCTGCAGACTTCCGTGCTCGTTGACGATTCGGATGTTCGTCGCGAAACCGTGCAGGATTTCTGGCGGCGCCATGCGTATTCCTCGGATCAACTGTATTCGCGACTATTGCTGACGGGTCATCCTGTCCCCGAATCGTTGTCGAAATTCATAAACGGTGTTTTCCGCTATCCTGAAATCCAATTCGAACGGCAGGGTGCGCCTGCCAGCGCGGTGGCCGCTTTTGAAACCTGGCGGACGGAATTCGAACAGGCGAGGGCGCAGTGGGCATCGTGTGCGAAAGAAGTTGAGAATCTGTTGACCGCCGATTTCCGGTGGGGAAATCAGGGTTTTTCAAAGCCTGAAGCCATCCGGAAGTTACTTAAGAGCGTGGACGAAGCCTTTCACGGCGGAGATCTTCGCATTTTCGAAGAGATTGGCACTTCTCAGATCGAGGCGCACATCAACCAAAAGCGAAAACTTCCCCCGCCCCGGCATGCCTTTTTCGACCAATGCGACCGATTGGCAGCGTCGATGGACGACTATTTCGAGGCTCTCGGCATCGAAGCGGTGACGGAAATCCGCGAAGAGATGGTGGAGCGAAAACGGAAACGCCGGCTGATTGGCTTTAGCGATATGCTGGAAGGCGTCGACCGAGCGCTAAATGACGTGTCAGCTTTTGAGCGGGCCAGCCTCCGCGGGAAATGGCGTGCCGTGTTGATCGACGAATTTCAGGATACGGACCCGGTTCAAGACCGCATTTTCCGACGGTTGTTTGATCCGCAGATCCACTGGATTTTCCTGATCGGCGATCCGAAGCAGGCCATTTACGGATTTCGCGGCGCGGATTTGGAAACGTATCTAAAAACGGCAGAGGTTTGTGACCGGCAATATTCGCTGGGCACGAATCGCCGTTCTGAAAAGCGTCTTGTCGAGGCGGTGAACGCTTTGTTTTCCGTGTCGGACAACCCGTTCGAACACGAGAAGATCACTTTCCGTCCGGCGACCCCTTGGAATGAGTCTCCGCGCCCTGCACTGACAATAGATGACATGCAGCCGCGACCGTTGGTTCTTTGGACAGAATCATCTGAAGCAATCCATAACGGAGATGTTTCGGAAACAATTTTATGCGAAACAGTTGCGTTGGAATCTAAACGTTTACTGGAAAAGGCAACCGTCGACGAAAGAAGGCTTCGCTTGAATGAAATAGCGGTTCTTACGGGCACGAATTCCGAAGCGGTGAACGTTCAAAAGGCGTTTCAGCGTCTAGGCATTCCGGCGGTCGTTCAGTCGGGGCGAAGTATCTTTCAGTCGGCGGAGGCTGAAGCTGTTTCGCGACTTCTCGCAGCGGTACTGGAGCCACGACGTGGACCGCTCTGGCGCGCGGCCTTGGCGACGTCACTTTTCGGAACTCACGCTACGGAGATCGCTGCGCTGGACGATGACACATCTGCCGCGACGTGGGCGGAACGCTTTCAGGAATGGCACGTTCTTTGGCGCAAGAGAGGCTTTTCACAGATGTTCAGCTCGGTGTTGGACATCGGGCGGACGCGCGAACGTTTGTCGGCCGAGCGAAATGGCGAGCGAGCACTTACGAATTTCCTGCATTTGGCAGAGCTGTTGCATGGCTCGGAATTGTCAGAAAAACGCAGCCCGGGAAATCTGTTGCGCTGGCTCGACAAACAACTTGCCGAGCCGGCTGGAGGCGAAGACGCAGAAGCATACGAACAGCGATTGGAGACGGAATCTGAAGCCGTTCAGGTGATGACAGTTCATCGCAGTAAGGGTTTGGAGTTTCCTGTGGTTTTCGTCCCGTTCGCATGGCGTCGATTGAGAAAGCGTTCATCGGATGAACCGCTGATTTACCACGATAAGACGCATGGTCTGCGCAGCTGGATTCATCGGCGTAACCGGGAAGTCGTGAAGGAAAGAGCGATCGCTGAAGAGCTTTGTGAAAAACTCCGGCTGCTGTATGTGGCGGTGACACGCGCGAAGCAGCGGTGTTATGTGACGTGCCATCCTGGCGTGAAGAATTTGCCGAAAGATTCAGCGATCTATCGGTTGCTGGGGGACAACGCTGCTCAACGGCTTAAGAACTGCAGTTTTATTTCGGTTGAACCCTTGCCGGATGTGACTAAGGGACCGTTGATTCTCACTGAAGCAGGCGGGAAGAATCTGGCTGCCCGGACGTTTTTAGGGAAGATTCGGCGAGACTGGGGCGTGGCGAGTTTTACGGGTCTATCGCACGCCTTGGCTTCTGAGGAGCCCGATCGGGATGAGCCAGTTCCGCTGGTAACTCCGGAAGTGGGCGAGCTTCCCGGAGGAACAAACGTCGGGACCTGCCTGCACGAGGTTCTGGAAAAAATCGATTTTCAGTACGAAATGGCGTGGCCCGAGATTGTTCGCAAGGCGCTGAGGCGGTCCCATTTGGACCGCTCGGGAACAGAAGGGATCGTTTTGGAAATGCTTCAGCGGATAGCTCAAATGCCGCTGGATCGGCGGGTGACTTTGGATCGAGTCCCAAAGGAAGACCAGATTCAGGAAATGGAATTCATGTTGCCGTTGCGGACTCTGACGGTTGAGAAATTGCGAGCGGCTTGTAAAGGGGCGGCAGCGCCGATCGATTGGGATCGGCTGAGTTTTCCGGGCGTCCGCGGGATGCTAAAGGGCTACATCGACTTGGTTATCCGGCATCGGGGAAAATTCTACCTGGTGGATTGGAAGTCGAATTTGCTGTCGGGATACGATTCGGAAAATATTTTAAGTGCCATGAAACGGGGGCATTACGGGCTGCAATACTTGCTCTATTGCGTGGCCTTGCGGCGTCAACTCAGCGAGCGAATTTCAGGCTTCAACTGGGATCGCGATTTTGGCGGGGTTCGCTATGTTTTCTTACGGGGCGGTATGTTCGGCGATAAGCCATCTGGAGCTTTAATTGAAAGACTGAGCGCACTCTTTTGATGAATCCGTTGCCTGAAGAAACGCTTGCGCGACATCTGGGCGAGTTGCTCGGGCAATTGGGGGCTATCCTTTCGCCGGAATTAACGGTTGCTCTGGAGGCGGTTTGCGGAGCAGCTTCGCGTGGAGATCTATGTGTAAAAGTGACTGAAAATGAGCAGATTGCGGCATTGCTGGGTTCTGGAGTCGTTGGGAGAGCAGGGGAGTTTAAGCCGCTGATTTTGGATGGTGTGCGCCTGTATTTGCATCGGCTGTGGTCGTACGAAAAGGCGGCGGGCGACGCAGTCGCGAGTCGATTGGGCGAGGCCCCGCCCGTGGACGAGGCCCGATTGGCACAAGGGCTGGATCGCTTTTTTGGGGATGACACGGGAGATCTGCAACGTCGAGCTGCGGAAATGGCTGTCCGTCAGCGGCTCGCCATCATCACGGGCGGTCCGGGAACCGGAAAGACGCGCACGATCCTCGCGATTTTGATGCTTTTGATGGGCCAATCGCTCGAAAAACCGCCGCGTCTAGCGCTGGTTGCGCCGACCGGAAAAGCGGCGGCGCGTATGCGGGAGTCGATTGCGCGGGTTTTCGCGGAACTTGCGCTTCCTGAGGAACTGGCGTCGCAAATTCCCACGAATGCGCAGACGATTCACCGGTTATTACGGGATGCCAGCCGGGTCGATTTTCTGCCGCTGGATGGGGTCATTGTCGATGAGGCCTCGATGGTGGATGTTGGTCTGCTGAGCCGGCTGGTGCGGGTTTTGCCAGAATCGGCGCGGCTCATTTTGATCGGTGACCGGAGCCAGTTGGCTTCGGTCGAAGCTGGAGCGGTTCTGGGGGACTTGTGTGGTTCTATCACCGGCAACGCTCCGATTGCGCGACACATTGTCGAGCTTCGAAAGAGTCGTCGCTTCAAGGAAGATAGCGGCATCCTGGCGTTGAGCGATGCGGTGAAAGCTGGGGATGCGGACGCAGCATTGGGGATTTTGGAAGACGAGAAATTTCCGGATGTGGCAGCGGAACTGCCGTCCAAAGTCAGCGATTTACTGCGCGAAAAAGCGGTGCGGCACTTTCGGGAAGTATATGCCAGCGACGACGTTGTGACGGCGCTTAAGAAATTGGACCGGTTTCGTGTTTTGTGCGCCGTGCGACAGGGGAGCTTTGGGGTGGAGCGTGTGAACTTAGCGATGGAGGCGCTGCTGGATGTGGATGGCGAGTGGTTTCATGGGCGCCCGATTTTGGTCACGGAAAACGACTATTCATTGAATCTCTTCAACGGTGAGACGGGTATCGTGTGGCGCGATGCTACGGTGGGAAGGGAATTGCGGGTCTTTTTTCCAGGGGAAACGGACGGAAGCGTGCGACGCTTTTTGCCGTCAAGCTTGCCTCCGCATGAAACGGCGTTTGCCATGACCGTTCATCGGAGTCAGGGATCGGAGTTTGACGAAGTGCTGACAATATTGCCGCCGAAGGATACGCCGCTTCTGACGCGTGAACTCCTTTACACGGCAATCACGCGGGCCAAAACGCGGGTGACGCTGGCAGCGGCGCCGGCTGTTTTGCGGCTGGCGATCGAGCGCAGGGTCGAGCGGATGTCGGGATTGCGCGATCGCTTTTGGAAATCAGACGATGCACCGTGATACGTTGGGAAGACGATCTTCGCAGGCGTCACGATGGAAGCGCTGCTCACCCAGCGCGTCGCCATCGGCGCGCAGCTCCGCGAACTCATCGCGCCGCGGGCCGAAGCGGTCGGTGTGCAAGTGCACGCCGCCGAGGTGCGCGACGTGATGCTGCCTGGCGAACTGCGCAAGGCTTTCAGCGAAGTGTTCAAGGCGAAGCAGGAAGGCAAGGCCGCGCTCGAACGCGCCCGCGGCGAGTCCGCTGCCCTGCGCAACCTCGCCAATGCGGCGCGCCGCCAGCCGGCGCTCGCGACACTCCGCTTCCTGCAGATGCTCGAAGCATCCGATGCAGGCCAGACGCTCGTGATGAACGACCTCTCGGCCCTGCTCCCATCGCTCAGCTCGCGGGGTGCCAAACCAACCGCAACGGAGCCGGAAGAAACGTGAACCAAAGACCAGGAGGGGGAAATGCGTGGCGTGTGAGCGCCTTCCGTTGAAGGTCGCGAAGCGCGTCTCTCATGGCCGCAGGAGCGGCAAACGCAAGGCCCCGGCGGGGTTTTTTCCCGCCGGGGTGATGTGCGCGAACTGCGCTCTCGCGCACGTATTTTCAATTCCTGCTTCTAGCGGTAAATGCTGTCAGCTTATTTTGTTTCCCGCTCCAGTATTTCCAGAATCCGGGCGACTTCCGCCTCAGTGTTGTAAAAGTGCGGGCTCAAACGGATGTATTCATTTCCGGCACGGTCGAAACGATGGGAGACGGACACCTTTTCCTTCGTGAATGCTTCGACAAGCGCTTTCGTCGGTTGTCGCGGATGGTGGAAGGTGAGAATCCCGCTTTGGTTTTGCGGGTCTCGAGGACTGATGATTCGGCTGCCGAGATCTTCGAGCCCGGCGGAAAGAAGATTGCGAATTTCCAGAATGCGGGCGGCAATGGTTTCGATTCCGTATCCAAGCAACATGTCGATCGCGGAGCGCATACCGAAGATGGCGGGAATGTTCAGGACGCCGGGCTCGTAGCGCCGGGCAGAGTCTGTGAAGCGGATCTCGGTCTGTGTGATGAATTGAGGGGCGAGAACGTTCCATGCACCCAGCAGGGTGGGGCGCAAGCGTTCGAAGTGCTCGCGCTTTATGTAAACGATGCCGGCGGCCATGGGACCAAGAAGCCATTTGTGCGCGTCGGCGCTCAGGAAATCGACGTGCTCGACCGTCGTCGGGAAGGCGCCGAGCGTTTGAATGGCATCGAGGGAAAACAGAATGCCCTTTTCGTGGAGGAGTTGCCCGATGGCGGCGTGATCGATGCGGTATCCGGCCAGGAAGTTGCACGATGCCAGTGCGACCAGGCGCGTGTGAGAAGTGAGCGAACGTTCCACGATTTCCGGGGTGATTTCGCCGGGATTTTTGTTTTCCAGGAAGCGAACGGTGACTCCACGACGGCGGAGTTCGAGCCATGGATAAACGTTGGCCGGGTAATCGTCGAGATAGCACAAGACTTCATCGCCAGGACGCCAGTCGAGCCCGTTTGCGAAAAGACTGAGGCCAAGAGATGTGGGGCCCAGAAGCGCGATTTCATCGGGACGAGCGTTCAGGAGCGTCGCGGCGGATTTGCGTGTGAGGGCAATTTCACGGAGGTAATCGTCCGGCGTCGAGATCGTGCGGGTCGTTTTGATCGTATGGGCGATTATTGTATCCGCGACGCATTGCGGGAGAGCTGTTACGCCGGCATGCGAGAAATAAATTGTGTCAGAACAGATTGGAAAAGCGGCCTGGCGTGCGGATTCATCGGGAAAAAGATTGGGCATTAAGTGGCAAATTAGAGAGGCCAATGCGGCAACGGCAAATCACAAAAGCAAAAAGGCGCGGTTGCAACCGCGCCTCTTTCACAATTGGAAACCAGCAGTTGGGTGTTTAGCGGCCGATGCTGTGGTACGTAAAGCCCAGTTCGCGCATCGTTTCCGGATCAAAGAGATTGCGTCCGTCGAAGATGAGCGGGGTATGCATTTTAGCTTTCACCGCATCGAAATCGACGTTGAGGAATTCCTTCCATTCCGTTGCGAGGATGAGCGCCTCGGCGTCCACCACCGCGGCGAGCGGCGACGGAGCGATGGTGACTTTCGCTGGATCGATGAGTTTCCATTCGACGGCTTTTTCGGCGCCTTTGGGATCGTAGGCGGTCACCTGCGCGCCTTCGGCGACGAGCTTGTTGATCAGCTCAATCGGGACAGAGCTGCGAACGTCGTCCGTATCGGGTTTGAAGGTCATGCCCCAGACGGCGATTTTCTTGTCCTTCAGCACCCAGAGAGCGCTTCGGACTTTGTCCAGGAATCGAGTGAGCTGGGTGGCGTTGATGCGTTCGACTTCCTCGAGGAGGGTGAACGGGACGCCGAGCTGCTTCGAGATCGCGATGAAGGCTTTGACGTCCTTCGGAAAACAGCTGCCGCCATAGCCGAGACCGGCGTTGAGGAAGTTGCGTCCGATGCGTTTGTCGGTGCCGATGCCGTCAGCAACCATCTCGACATCCGCGCCGGAAGCTTCGCAGATAGCGGAAATGGCGTTGATGTAGCTGATTTTGAGCGAGAGAAAGCTGTTGGCTGCGTGTTTGATCAGTTCAGCGCTGGCGATATCCGTAACCAAAATTGGCGCCTGGAACGGCTCATAAACCTGTTTCATGAGGTCCGTTGCGCGCTGGTCGCCGCTACCGATGACGACACGGTCGGGATTCATCAAATCTGGCACGGCGCAGCCTTCGCGGAGGAATTCCGGATTCGAGACGACCGCGAAGTCGGACGTTTTGTTATAGCGTTTGATGGTATCAGCCACTTTTTCGCCGGTTTTGACAGGAACGGTCGATTTGTCGACAACGACGCGAAACTGGCCGGGTTTCAGGACGCCTGCGATCTCCCGGGCGACGCGTTCGATGAAAGTAAGATCCACGCTACCGTCAACTTGTGGCGGCGTTGGCACGGCGATGAAGACGACCTGCGAATTATCTACGCCATCTTCGATGGAATTTGTAAAACGGAGACGCTTTGCAGCGACGTTGCGAGTCACCAATTCTTCGAGGCCGGGTTCGTAGATTGGAATTTTGCCGGCCTGCAGCATATCCACTTTGCGTTGATCGTTATCCACACAGACGACGCGATGACCGACTTCAGCGAAGCAGGCACCTGAGACGAGGCCGACGTAACCAGAACCAATGATGCAGAGATCCATGTTTGTTTTAAGTTTGGTGGTGTGTTGTTTGGTGCGTTTTTTGTAAGTTCAGCGGAAGGTTGTTAAAGCACTGACCGATTGTGTCTGTCGATGCAATTCCTAATTGCTTCCCTGTCCGGACGCGCTCGGATCGAAGTTTAGGTTGAGATCGAGGTTTGGCACATCTTTTAATGTCAAGCTGAGATAAAAACCAAATTCTTGATGTGTGCCACCGTTGTCTCGGATGATCGCGGAGACCGTGGCGACCCATGCGGTGAGGTCGCGGTGGACGGAGTAACGCTGGCTCTGCCATGTGGAATCCTCAAATTCATATTCTTCGGCTGCACTGACGGCCCAGTTTTCGTCAATCTGATAATACACACCCAAATTGACTAGGCTGCTGTCCTGGATTCCAGGATTGTTTTCGATGTAGCGATGGCTAACGGTGAAAGAGAGATCCCTGGATGTCATGAAAGCGAGGCTTGAGTTCACCTCCGTAAAGCCCTCGTCGAAAACGGGAAATTGGGAATCCAACGTAAAAGTCACCCATGGCACGGGCCAGAAACGGAAGCGATTGAAAAGATTGGAGTAATCCGTGGGGTCGTACGGGTTGTCGTAATTGATGTTGAAATAGGTATCCAGTTCCATCCAGACGAGGGTCTGGTCGTCGCGTTTGGTGAGTAATCGATTGCGGAGGCCGAGGCGCAGAATGGTTGCCTGCTCGATGGAGTCAAGCGCAATGAATTCCGGAAACTCGAACATTGGGAGCTGCGTGGAAGGGATGAAAGTATCGATCTGATAAAGTTCCTGGGTCGTCAAAGACGGCTCTGAGGTGTAAGAGAGATTTGTGTACGGTTGGATGACGTGTTTCAGCCCGTCGAGACCGAGAAAACGCGATTGAACATTGTTCCATGCGCGCGAGAGCTTGAACGATGCCTCCAGGCCAAGGTCGTAAACGGTCCTCCAGCCCGGATCGTTGTCGGTCGTCGGATCAGAAAAGGAAGAGTTGGTCCGGTCGTAATAAGTTGCTCGGAAACCGGCGCGTGGAACGATGGAAAGCCAGCCGAAATACGTATTTGCAAAGCTCAGCTGATGAAACGTGTCGAAGCGTCCGGTCTCCAATTTCTCAAGTCCGCTGGTGTCCGCAAACGCTTCAGCGAGATACCCGCCGCTGGTGGATCCTTCGTAGAAAATTGGCAGACCGAAAAGTGGCGTTCGGGTGATGTCGAGCGACACATCGGGCAAACGCTCGACGGTTTCCTGAAATTGGTTTAGCTGTGCCCGGGCGAGCCCGGTGAGCGTCCAGTTTTCTGCCCGATACACGGTCGAAAACACGTTGTCCGGCTGTGGGTTCAGCGAATTTTCAACCGGATAAAAGTCTTCCAAAAAGAGACTGTCGCTGAGAATCGTGCTGTCGACCATTGCCGACCAGTCCTCCGTCAAATACATCTTGGATTTCCAACTCAACCGGTAACGGTCTGTCGGAACGGGAGGACGCGAAAGCGAGGTGGTATTGGTGTCGGTGGCGCTGTCGCTGAGGAAATATGTGACGATTTGTCCCCAACTTTTTGTGTCGCCCTTGCCAAACGTATAATTCAAATCGAGACCTGCCGCAGGGCCACGATCGAAGCGGTAATCCAAGTGGGCCGTTCCCGTCATCCAATCCGTAATCGGGAAGGTGTACGTGCTCAACACGAAAACGCCCCATTTGCTCGAGTAACCCGGCATGATCAGGAACGAATTCGTTTCGTCCAGCGATTGGTACAGGTACGGGAGCCAGAAAAGCGGAGTCTGGCCCACGAAAAGCGTCACATTGCTGAACACGATCCGGTCATCCGGATAAATGCGCACCGTCCTCGCGCGGATACGGAAATCGGGTTTGGAAGAGTCGTGCGTAGTAAAGAAGCCATTCTTCACGCCGTAACCGCCAGGAATCGTATACAGGTTTTCGCCTTGGAAACGATACGGAAGCGACGCGCCGAGGAAATCGGAAGCGCGCAGGTTCTTGGTGTCCAAGTTGTAGAGTGCGCTTTCACCGCTGAATACGAGTGCTCCCTGGTAAATCTTCACGTGACCTTTGAGCAGGACGTCCTTCGTATCGGGATTGTATTGGGCGTAATCGCAGTAAATTGTAGAATCTTTACTATAAATAATGACGTTCCCCTCGGCGATTCCGACGCCTCCCTCAAATCGAAAATCCGAATCGGAAGTAATCTCGACCGGCGCGTCGGCCACCTTTGGCGTCTGGCCTAGGGACGAAGACGCCAGCAAGAACGCCTCTAGGGCCAAAGCAGCAAAGCATGGGAACCATGTCGGAAATCTCACAATAAGGAAGGAAGGCGGAACATGGGACAAAGTTCCTGCGGGCATTGCAAGGCAATAGGTGCGTGGAATTCTCGGAACATAACAATCCGACGACAACACTCAAAAATGGTGGTCATTTCGCCGCATTTGAGGCACAACGCCCAGGAATGGAAACGACAATCAAATCGCATGGTCCTGGAGAGTTTCTTTCACCCCTCCACCATCTAGGCGGCACCTTTAAAACGGACACGGATCGGGTTCTTTACGATCACAAACTGGCTGCGCTTAACGAGATTATCGGTTCCGGAAAGGAGCCTGTGACCTTCGAAGTCGCAGGCCCGCGTGAAAAGCTTTATTTCAACGCGCCAAAAGTCACCGCTGGCATTGTTACCTGCGGCGGGCTTTGTCCTGGCATTAACGATATTATTCGCGGCGTCGTCATGCAGCTTTACAATCACTATGGCGTCACTCGTGTTTACGGTTTTCGATACGGATACGAAGGGCTCGTCCCAAAATACGGTCACACACCGCTCGTTTTACGGCCGGATTCTGTCGCCACCATTCATCGCTTCGGCGGCAGCATTTTGGGTATGTCGCGTGGACCCCAGAATATTGGCGAAATGGTGGATCACCTGGAGGAAATGAATGTCGACATGCTCTTCGTCATCGGCGGCGATGGAACGCTCCGCGGTGCGGGCGAAATCGCTGCCGAAACCGAGCGGCGCGGGCTGAAAAAAGCCATCATCGGCATTCCGAAAACGATCGACAACGACATCATGTACCTCGACAAGAGTTTCGGCTTCGAGACCGCGTTTGCCGAAGCGGTGCAGGCAGTCAATTGCGCCCATACCGAGTCGATGGGTGCAATGAACGGTGTCGGCCTTGTCAAGCTGATGGGGCGTGATTCGGGTTTTATCGCCTGCTTTGCGGCTCTTGCGGGGAATCAGGTCGATTACGTGCTGATTCCTGAGGTGCCTTTCCAGCTGGATGGGCAGCGCGGACTGCTCGAATCGCTGCGTTACCGACTGGCAAAACGCAAACAGGCCGTCATTGTCGTCGCGGAAGGCGCTGGCCAGGATCTGTTGAAAGCCGAAGACGGCGTCGATGCGAGCGGCAACAAACGATACGGGGACGTCGGCTTTTTTCTCAAGGACCGGATCGCAGCGTTTTTCAAAGAGCGCCGGACGGAGTTGAATCTTAAATACATCGACCCGAGTTACACCATTCGTAGCGTCCCGGCCAACCCTCAGGACAACGTGTACTGTTCCCAGCTGGCGCAGCACTCCGTTCACGCGGCAATGGCCGGCAAGACCAGCATGCTCGTGGGCCGTTGGCATGGAACGTTTGTCAACCTGCCGCTGTCGCTGGTTACGCACGGTCGTCGCAAGGTCAGTCCCCAAGGCGGACTCTGGCACGCTGTCCTCGAATCGACAGGGCAACCGACCCGGCTGTATTAGATTGGAGATCCCGAATCCGGGAATCGGAACGATTTTCGGGTTTAATGTCTCGAATCCGGGCATATCTTCGAGCATGAAACTTAACGCCATCCTCGAGGCGCTCCCCCTCCTTTCCTACGAAGAGCGCCGCGAGATAAGCCATCGGCTGCTCGAGCTCGAAGCTGCGGACAAGAGCCTAGCCTCACATTACGCGCTCGGGCGATCCGGACTCACGTTTTTCGAATCCGCGCAGCAACCCGAGGACGCTCCAGCCGCCCTCCGCCCGGATCCGCCCCGCTGAGAGCGATCTGGTTTTTACCCGGCTGTATTTGGAGATGCCGATAAGTATTGCGGAAAATTTCGCAAGGACATAAGTAAAATCGAAGATGAACCATCTTCTTCGACTCCTGCTTGTTGGCCTTATCTGCATAGGGGCCGCTCCGGTTTTTGCGGCTGAAACGGGAACAAATCCAGACGTTCCAAAGGCGAAAATCGCCATTATTGGCGGCACATACCTCAATGACATCCTCTTAGACTCCGGATTGCTCAAGAAGAAGTTCACGATCGAAACCAAAGTTGGGACATCGCCCACCATCCACTACGGCGAGTCGGACGGCGTTCCGTTCTACTATGTCCATGGCCATGGTGAAGGAAAATGGCTTCCCACCTGGGTTGCCCTTCATGATCTGGGTGTAAAGGAGGCGGTCGGCGGAGCCACGGCGGGAGGAATTAACACATTGATGACCACGTATGATTTCGTGGTTCCGGACGACTTGATCGATTTCAACACGGACCGCCCGAAAATGATTCCGCCAGGCACGCTGAGCGAAACAGGAATCATTCTCGCTAGGTTAACGCCTCCGATGGACCCTCTCATTCGCGACATTCTCATCGAGGAAACGCGGAAAATCATCCGCGCGGACCGCGCATTTGACGATATTAACATTCATGAAAAAGGCGTTATCATTCAGGCCGCCGGCGGACGTTTTGAAACAGCCGCGGAGATCCATTATTTCAGGCAAATCGGAGGCGATCTTGTAACCATGAGCGTGGGTAGCGAAATATCCTATGCGCGACAGGCCGGTGTTAACTACGCATGCCTGGTCATTATTTCGAATCCAGCGGAAGGAATCGCGCCATGGTCCTTCGATTCGCTGCCGAAGGTTTATGAGCGTTTGAATCCCGTCAGCCTGGCGGTTCTCCGGGCTGCGCTCCCGCGTTTGGCCGAACTTCCCGCCGAGGGCCGCGTCGGTGACGGATTGCGCATTCATCCGGAAATGACTTCAAAACCCAAGAAGTAGCGGCGGAGAAGCGGCATTGACCGTGTGGGGCATCCCGCTGTATGGTCGCGCCGATGATAGTGCGTCCCAGAATGCAGGATATTGCTGACGAAACCGGTCTGGGAAAAGCCACTGTGTCTCTGGCGCTGCGCGATGATCCTCGGATCCGACCCGAAACCCGCCGCCGCGTAAAGGCCGTCGCCGAACGCTTGGGTTACGTCGCCGATCCGACGGTGGCGTCGATGATGACCCAGCTGCGCGTGACGCGCGGCCCGAGAAAAAATCTGCAGCCGCCGCTGGCGTTTGTGCATTCGCATCCGACGGACGCCCTGCCGATCAGCCTGCGGCGCTTGTGGGCGGGCGCGAACAGGCGTGCGAAAGAACTCGGCTTTGAAACTGAAATTTTTCCACTCCATGCACCAGGCGTTTCCGCTGCCCAGCGTTTGCAGGATTTCGAGAGCCGCGGCATCCGGGGCATTCTTTGGGGCGCGGGTTGCCCGGAAGATTTGGGGAGCGGAGAAAATGCGGTCCTTTGGGAGCCCTTTGCCCATGTGACGATGGGGCAGCGCATTTCGCTTCCCCGCTTGCATTTCGCCGGCAACGACTATCACGGGACCGTTTTTATGGCGATGAGCGAGATGTTGCGACTGGGTTATCAACGTCTCGGGCTTGCCATTTCGAAGAATACGGACCGCAGCACGGATCTTCGTTTCGGCGGCGGCTTTTGGGCCGGGGCGAAAGCGTTGCTGGCTGCAGAAAACTGCATCCCACCTTTGTATGTCACCAGTCCAGACGCATTTCTAGCCTGGTTTCGAACGAATCAGCCGGATGCGATTGTGACCACAGATGAAAACGTGCTTCAATGGCTCACGGGTGAACCGCAGGGCACGGAGATCGGCTTCGCACACCTCGACTGGCATCCGGGATTAACCAATTGGGCGGGGATCGATCAACGTCACGAGATCGCTGGCGCGTCTGCCGTCGATATGTTGGTCGAGCAGATTCACCACAACAAACGCGGTGTTCCGCCGGTGCAGCTTTCCACACTTATCAGTGGAAAATGGATGGTGGGCGGCAGTCGAATATAGATCCATCACCCGAAGGTTGGTCCCGCCTGAGGAATGGAAATCCATACCGATGAGGAGGGAACAGCGGCCGTTTTTGCCGGCCGTGCTCACGAGGAAGAAAACTTTTTCTCAATTCACACCGTATTCAATCGCCGGTTCTGAGGGCAATCATACGTGCTATAACCAGAAAGGTTAGACTCTCAGCCGGATCATGAGGCCGCGGAACGACGCGGATCAGGACGGAGCCTGTTCGCAGTTCGTTCGAATGAAAAATTGCATTTGCTTCGGCCGCGTCGCCCTCTTTCAAGGCGCGAACCAGCCGCATGATTGCTTGTATTTCGGCTTGGGGCCGATCGTCCGAATCGAGATAGGACGCCGTGAGAGTGCCGCCCTGACATCCGGACCACTCAGAAAACCGGGGATTTGCCCACAAAAGAAGGCTATCCGCGTCAACAACTGCCAAAAAATCGGCATTGGTCACGCCCAATGCCGCCAGTTTTTCTTCCGGAATGTTCGGTGGGAACAGCCTCTCCTGGATCCTTCGCCAGACGACTGGGGGTGGGTGCTGGAGTATTCGCGACCCGTCCGCGAGCTCCGCCGCGCTTGTATTGTAGAGATTGGTTGTGCGCTTTAGAAGCGCTGCGTTTCGTTCGAGCGAAGACTCGAATTCGTTGCGTTCCGGTTCGGCAAGAGTTCCTGCCGTGTGAAGTAATGCTATTTCGTGTTTAGTACGTACCTTGGTGGGAGATGTGCTTTTCATGTTTCCTGCCACAATGTGCTTGCCCCGGAGGCAACCGGTTATACCGGCCGCTTCCAGAATTCGTTTCGTGAGGGGCCTATCAGACAATTCGATGCAGTTCGCCGTGCGGATTCACAAAATTTGCTGACAATTTCACGTTCGCCCCTCAAATTGCCCCGTCAATGATGCCCGAAGCCGCCGCCATTCGTCCCGAGAAACGCACGTGGCTCGATCTCCGCCACGGCGATTGTTTGGAAGGAATGAAAACCTTGGGGGCAGAGTCTGTGGATCTTGTGGTGACGTCGCCGCCTTACAATCTGGGGATTGGCTACCGCAGCTATGATGACACATGCTCCCGCGAGGAGTATCTGGCGTGGTGTGTTCAATGGCTCGGGGAAATTCGCCGGGTGCTGAAGCCGGATGGATCGTTTTTTTTAAATGTTGCGGGCTCGGGGACGAATCCGATGTTTCCGTGGGAGATCCTCGGCGTGGCCGCGAAGGTGTTCGTGCTCCAGAATACGTTCCATTGGATCAAATCCATTACGGTACGGGACAAGCAGTTGGGAGAGATTTCGGTCGGGCATTTCAAACCGATCAATTCGAAGCGATTCGTGAACGACTGCCACGAGTTCATTTTTCATTTAACACACAGCGGGGAAGTGTCCTTGGATCGGCTGGCCCTGGGCGTGGTTTACGCCGACAAATCGAACATTGCGCGTTGGGGGCACACGGGCGGGCGCGACAGACGCTGCCGCGGAAACAACTGGTTTATTCCGTATGAAACCATCCGCAGCCGCAAATGTGAACGCCCCCATCCGGCGACTTTCCCGGTGGCGCTCGCCGAGAACTGCTTCCTTTTGCATGGGCACGGCGCCGAAACGGTGATGATGGACCCGTTCCTGGGCCTCGGCGCCTCCGCCGTTGCGGCTCAGAATCTGGGCGCCAAACGATTCATTGGTTTTGAAATTGATGATTTATATCTAGCTGAAGCCAAAGCGCGGCTGAATCCGGAACCGTCGCTTTTTACATGAGTTTATTGTTTAAATTTCATCACCACACCGAGGCGCCTAGGAGATTGGGAGGATTCAAACACCTTCCTTTTACCTTGGTGCCTTCGGGTCTGGGCGGATCATCCCTGGTTAGCCTCCACGCATGACCGGTTTCATCATCCGGCGGGTCCTGGTGATGATTCCCGTCCTGTTAGCGGTCATCACGATTACCTTTTTCCTCATCCGCATTAAACCGGGCGGTCCCTTTGACCGCGAACGCCGCCTTCCTAAAGCGATCGAGGAACAGCTGCTGAAAAAATACAAACTCGACGGCTCGGACGGGCGCGCCTGGGGCGAGCGCACAGCCAAGTCGCTCGGCTGGACGGGTGACCGCGCGAAGTTTCTCGAGCGTGCGGGTTCGCTTGGCCAGCAATATTGGGATTATTTGACCGATGTGTTGAAAGGAGACCTCCGGCCATCGCTCAAATATCGGAACTGGTCCGTCAACGAAATCCTCGCCCAGACGTTGCCTGTCTCCGCGATGCTCGGCAGCATGGCGCTTGTGCTGGCATCAGTTTTTGGCGTGTCCCTTGGCGCCTACGCGGCGCTGCGTCAGCATCGCGTTCAAGATTCGCTGGCGATGTTTTTTGCATTGGTGGCGATCTCTCTTCCTGCGTTTGTGACCGGGCCGTTGTTGATCATGGTCTTCTGCTTCTGGCTGAAATGGCTGCCCGTCGGAGGGTGGGGCGGTTTTTCGTCGTGGATTTTGCCGGTCGTGACGCTGGCGCTGCCGTTTTCCGCATACATCGCGCGGCTGATGCGGGGTTCGATGCTCGAAGTGCTGAGTCAGGATTACATCCGGACGGCCCGAGCGAAGGGACTCAATGAATTTCAAATTGTGGCCGGTCACGCGATGAAGATTGCCATTTTGCCCATCGTCTCGTTTCTCGGGCCGTTGACGGCCAACGTTCTCACCGGCTCCATCGTCGTCGAAACCATCTTCAATATTCCCGGTTCCGGACGTTTTTTTGTGAGCTCCATCTTGAACAGCGACGCTTTTCTATTGGGAGGCGTGACCATCGTTTATTGCGCTTTGCTCGTCGTGATGAACCTGATTGTGGACGTCCTTTACGGAATCCTCGACAAACGCATTCGACTCCATGGCTGACCGAATTCCCACGCCTGGAGTGTGGAGAAAACTGCGGCGCGATCCCAAGGTGCTGATCTCTGGAGGTATTCTGATGGTCGTCGTCGTGAGCGCCTTCGCGGGGCTGTTTGTTTTTCCGAACAGCTACGCGGGTGTCAGCGACCTTCAATTTTCGCCGCCTACGTGGAAACATCTCTTTGGCACCGATTTGAACGGGCGCGATGTTTTTTATCACACGCTCGAAGGTGCCCGGATTTCCCTGTTGGTGGGCGTATGCGGGGCGCTGGTTTCATTCGTAATCGGAACAGCGTATGGACTTTATGCCGGATTCAAGGGAGGGAAAACCGATGCGGTGATGATGCGATTTGTCGATATTCTTTACGCCATTCCCCGTTTGGTTTTCATCCTCATTGCAATCAGCGTTTTCGATACGCATTTGCAGAAATTTCTTTACGGGCTCGGGTGGGAGAATTTGATCGGGTACTCAAAAATCGTGATCCTGATTCTATCGCTTGGATGCATTGAATGGCTCACCATGGCGCGCATCGTTCGGGGTCAGGTTCTAGCGCTCAAGTCACAGCAATTCGTTTTAGCAGCCCGGAGTCTCGGTCAATCGAATTTCAAAATTGCCGTCCGCCATATTTTGCCAAATTTGCTCGGAGTGATTGTCATCTATGTCACGTTGACCATCCCGGCGGTAATTTTGGATGAATCGTTTCTATCCTTCCTGGGCTTGGGTGTCCAGGCGCCGCAGGCGAGTTGGGGAACGCTGCTCGCGGACGGTGCCCAGGTGATCAATCCCGTCAAAAGCAACTGGTGGCTCCTGCTTTTTCCTGCGCTGGCGATGTCCATAACGCTGCTCGCCCTGAATTTTCTCGGGGACGGCCTCCGTGACGCGTTGGACCCGCGTGAAAAGAAATAATCGGTGGCTATTTCCTTAACGGTTCGAACAAGCGGGCTTGAACCGTTCTCATTTTTTCCGCGGCCGCTGGCTCCAAATCGTCGAAGCCGCGCAGGTGCAACAGGCCGTGTAGAATGTAGAGCGATACCTCGTCGTTCGGAGTCTGAGAATGTTCTGCGCCATAGCGAGCGGCCGTTTCCGCGCTGACCACGATTTCGCCATGCTCAAAGGTCAGCACATCCGTCGGTCCAGGAATTCCCATAAAATCGACGTGCAGCTTGGCCATTTTGGCGTCGGAGACAATGGTCACGCCAATTTCATCGAGAACAGCCAGCACATCACCTCGCTGCGGAGGCTCTGCAAGCACGGCTGTGAGCGCTTCCTGGGAAAAAGCCCGTAACGCTGCCAAATTAAGGGAGATTTTTCGCTGTCGGTTCTGGACGGTGATCATGGCAGCGGCATCGTGTCGCCGGCCAGAGAGCCTGATGCCGTGCTCACGCCGCACTTGCGGGGGGAGTATTAACGCTGCGCACCACGTTGGCTGAAGCTTCCCGGGATTCTTTGGAACCTCTGTCGTCCTTCGGATAACTGATCCGGCTGTGAAGGATGTTCTTGAGACTGAACCGGAAGCTTTCGCCGATTGCTTTGATCTCCTTTAGCGTCAGATCGCAATCATCGAGCTGACCATCGGCAATGCGGTTGTTGATAATATCCGCCACGAGCTGCTCGATTTTTTGCGGCGTCGGTTTGACCAGGCTCCGTGAAGCGCTTTCGACCGAATCGGCGAGGCTCACGATACCGGATTCGCGGAATTGTGGCTTCGGTCCTGGATATCGGAAGCTTTCCTCGCGGACATCCGGGATATCTTCTTCGCGGATGTTCATGATCTTGCCGCCGACACGGGCATCTTCCTGCTGCTGCCGGGCGCGTTTATAGAAAAACCAAACGAGTGAAGTGCCGTGATGCTGCCGAATGACATCGATAATCTGGTGGTTGAGCTTGTATTTGAGCGCCAGATCCACGCCTTCCTTGACGTGGGCGATGATGATGAGCGCGCTCATCGTCGGTGCCAAATCGTCGTGCGGATTACGGTCCTCGTTGATGTTCTCGGTGAAATATTCGGGTTTTACGAGTTTTCCGATGTCATGAAAATATGCGCAAACTCTGCACAGCGTGGCGTTTGCGTTGATTTTTTCCGCTGCCGCCTCGGCGAGGCTGGCGACCATGAGGCTGTGGTGATAGGTGCCCGGTGCTTCGGTCGAGAGACGGCGCAAAAGGGGGTGATTCAAGTCGGCGATCTCCAGCCATGAAATATCCGTCGTAATGCCAAACAGGCTCTCCAACATGGGAAGAGCGCCGCTGACCAGGATGGCAGTCAGGATTCCTGAGCCGATGGCGGCGCCAGTCTGCCAACCCAACAGTTCCCAATCCGTCGAACCGAGATCTTCGAACGTGAATGTGATCAATCCAAAGCTCACCGCGAGCACCCATGTCGCGATGCCCACGTAGACACCCGCTCGGATAAGCCGGCTCCGGCGTCGCACTTGCAGCGTCACAAAAACAGAGATGAATCCACTGATCAAACTCATCACCAGGAAAACAGCGTCAACGCCCCGGAAAATAATGGAACCAAAAAGACTGACAAACACGGCCGCATACAGGCCGTGATTGCGCCCGAGCAACACCGAGATGACCAATGGCGCAAACGCGTAAGGCAACAAAAGCAGCAACACTTCCTGCCGGAATACGGTCATACCTGACAACGTCGAATTGCTCGACAGCACCATGATCAATTTTGACGCCGCCAAATGCGTCAGAATGACGCCAAAAATCAGCGCGAGCCGTGAGTTACTGTGAAACGTGGCAGGCTGATTGATCCACAACTGCGCGATGGCTGTCAGGAGAATCAACAGACTGATGAGGAAAAACTTCGCGGGATACTCCTGTTGGCCAAAGAAAATCAGCAGCGCAAGCCCGGCGATAAACAGGGCAAAAATCGAGCCTTTGATCCAGCCATCGGTTTCCAGCTTGTGAAGCATCTCGTTCTGGGAATGCCGACGGCGCGTTTTCCCGCAGGCGAGCCCTTTTTTGACGAGCTTTTGTTTCTCGAAAAATCCAAACATGTTGATTAGTGACCCGATCTGATGCCGTTAAGCCTTCCCTGTCGGATGGGCGTCACGATATTTTTTGTAAGCCGAAATAATGTAGCGCACCAATTCATGGCGGACGACATCGCGTTCGTCGAATTGGATAAAAGCAATTCCCAGGCCGTCGCGGAGGGCATCGATGGCCTCAATGAGCCCGGATTTCTTGTTGGAGGGCAAGTCAATTTGTGTGCGATCGCCCGTGACGACGCACTTTGATTCCGCCCCAAGACGTGTGAGGAACATAAACATCTGCTCGGTGGTGGTGTTCTGGGCTTCGTCCAATATTACAAAGGCATCATTGAGGGTGCGACCGCGCATGTATGCAAGAGGCGCTATCTCTATGACACCGCGCTCGGTGTAACGTTGGATTTCTTCTGCTTCCAACATGTCGTAGAGCGCATCGTAAAGAGGACGCAGGTAAGGCAGGATTTTTTCTTGAAGATCGCCAGGCAAAAAACCGAGCGCCTCGCCTGCTTCCACCGCGGGTCGGGTGAGAATAATGCGCCGTACCTTTTCTTGTTTGAGAGCCGAAATTGCCAGCGCCACAGCCAGATACGTCTTGCCGGTACCCGCAGGACCGAGGCCGAAAACGAGGTCCTTCTCCAAAATGGCCTGAACGTAGCGTTTCTGATTCGCCGTTCTGGGAAAAATGGGCGCTTTCCGGGCGGAACACTGGATTCGGGTCGCTGCCAGCTGGCCGAGCGAATCGCCCGAGCCTTCCATGACGGCGTTCAGTGCGAAAAAAAACTCCTGTTTCCGAATGACCTGTCCTTTTTGGAGTGCTTCCTGGAGTTGCTGGAAAACCGCTTTCGCCATGGCGACCTGCGACGGTTCGCCTTCGAACCGAATCCAGCCGTCGCGTGTGGTGACGACCAGATGAAGCGCCTCCTCGAGTTTTTTGAGGAGGCGGAGATCGTTTGCATACAGCGCTTGAAGGGATCTGGCGCTGTCAAATTCAAGGGTTTCGGTAGCGAACATTCGTGGCTTCTCGAACAAAGAGAATACGCACCATAGCAACGATCGGCCTGAAATAACAATTCGAAGGTGGCGGATGGGCGGGGATTCGAACCCCGGGTGCCTTTTAAAGCACACACGCTTTCCAGGCGTGCACAATCGACCGCTCTGTCACCCATCCTTTTGCACCCGTTGAGAAGGGGCGGGAACTTGACTGAGGAACGCCCCTTCCGCAAGCGGCAAAGTGAAAAAGGCGTTCCGCTGAGAGGATTTTAAAGCTGTATGCTGCGTCGTCCGGCGTTTTGTCCCGAGGAAGGGTTTTACGCGCTAGGCAACTTTTGCTACCGCTCGTTTGCGCGCCGTCGCATCCAGGATTTTTTTGCGAAGACGCAGGCTCAATGGTGTCACTTCGACGTATTCGTCAGGAGCAATGTACTCCAGGCTGCGTTCCAGTGTCATTTTGATCGGTGGCGCGAGGCTGATGCCTTTGCCGTCGCCTTGGCTGCGCATGTTGGTGAGTTTTTTCGCTTTGCAGGGATTCACCGGCATGTCGTCAGGGCGGGCGTTTTCGCCGACGATCATGCCTTCGTAGGTTTCTTCCTGTGCCCCGATGAAGAGCCGGCCCCGTTCCTGGATGGTGTCGAGAGCATACGCGGTGCTGATGCCGTTTTCCATGGCCACGAGGACACCATTGTTGCGGGTGGGAATTTCACCTTTGTGCGGGCCGTACTCGTGGAAAATATGCGACATGATGCCGTGGCCTTTCGTGGCGTTCACGAGGTCAGTTTCGAAGCCGATGAGGCCCCGTGTTGGGATGATTGCTTGCACGGTGACGCTGTGCGCCTGGTGTTCCATGCTGATAATGTCGGCTTTTCGGCTTGCGAGTGATTGGAGAATGTCACCGAGGTTTTCGTTGGGGACGTCGACGTAGAGCGTTTCGAGCGGTTCCAGGAGTTCGCCGGTTTCGCTGCGCTGGAAAATGACTTCCGGGCGGGAAACAAGCAATTCGAAGCCTTCGCGGCGCATTTGCTCGACGATGATGGCGATCTGCATTTCTCCCCGAGCCTTGATCTCGAAATGGCCGGCGATTTCGGTTTCGTTGACTTCGATGGAAACGTTCGTGCGAGTCTCGCGGATGAGGCGTTCGCGGATCTGGCGTGCGGTGAGGAGTTTGCCCTCACGACCGGCGAGCGGACCGTCATTGATGCAGATTTTCATGTTGATCGTCGGCGGATCAATGTCGACGAACGGAACGGCGAGGCGTTCCTCCAGATCGGTCAGCGTTTCCCCAATGAAAACATCTTCGAAACCGGTCAAACCAATGATGTCGCCTTCGCTGGCGTTCTTGATCTCGACTTTAGCCAGGCCCTGATGCCCGAAAAGTGCCGTCACGTTGGTGCGTTCGCGACGTCCATCCTTGTGGATGCAAACCATGCTGTCGCCGACGCGGACGCGGCCGGAAATGATGCGCCCATAAGCGATTCGTCCAAGGTAATCGGAATAATCGAGATTCGAGACGAGCATCTGAAAATAGGACTGCGTCGGTTTCGGCGGCGCTGGAATGTATTTCACGATGGCCTCGTAAAGCGGCTCCATGTTGTCGCTAGCCTGGTCGATCTCGTTCTTGGCGAAACCTTGCTTGGCGCTGGCGTAAACCACGGGGAAATCGAGCTGTTCATCCGTCGCATTGAGTTCCATGAAAAGTTCGAAAACCATATCGAGCACTTTGTGCGGACGGGCGTTTTCGCGGTCGATTTTGTTGATCACGACGATAGGCTTTGCGCCGTTCTGGAGCGCTTTCTTTAGAACAAATTTCGTTTGCGCCTGCGGACCGTCGTGCGCGTCGACCACCAAAAGAACGCCGTCGACCATTTTCATGATCCGTTCGACTTCTCCTCCAAAATCCGCGTGACCGGGTGTATCCACGATGTTGACGTGGTAGTCCTTCCAATGGAACGCTGCGTTCTTGGCCTTGATGGTGATGCCTTTCTCACGTTCCAAGTCCATCGAGTCCATGATGCGGTCTTCGGAAGCCTTGGCTTCGTTGGCGCGAAATGTGCCCGATTGCTTGAGAAGCTGATCGACGAGCGTGGTCTTGCCATGATCGACGTGAGCGATGATGGCGATGTTGCGAATGTGTTCCATAGGAAAGTTCCCCAGTCTTGAAGGGCGGCGAATATGGCCGGAAAGGGGGATATCGTCAACCGGCAGCGGAATCACAACTCAGCTTACTCCCGGTAAAGCAAAATGCGTAATCCTTCTTTCTTAGCGGTCACTCTCCTTGCCTCAGGCCTTTTTGAGGGCGAAGAAGAATGGCGGCGATGCGAAACAGATCAGGCGGCTGGTGATTTCTCTCCGTCAGCGAATTCCACGCCGCTTTCCGCAAGTCGTTGCTGGATTTCGCCAATGTGTGAACGGTCGCGTGTTTCCACGGTACAGAGCACGTGAACGCGTGAAAGGTCCGGCCCGGCAAAGGTGCGGTTATGCACGATTTCCGTGACATTGGCTCCGGCGGCAGCCAGCACGCCGGAGAGATGCAGGAGCCCGCCGGGCCGGTCACTGATCAGCGCGTTGAAGCGATAAATCCGTCCATCGGCGGCCAGCCCGCGCTCGATCACCCGGCTGTGGGCGAGGGGATCGATGTTGCCGCCCGTCAGCAAGAGCACCACACGACGGCCCGCAAGGTCGGACAACTGACCGCTCAGCAGTGCCGCCAAACCCGTGGCGCCGGCGCCTTCGATGATGCACTTTTCCAATTCGGCCAGCCGCAGCATGGCGAGCGCCAACTCTTCCTCTCCCACTGTCACCATGCGATGCACCAAAGGCCGGGCAATGGCCAGCGTGTGCCGGCCCGCTTCCGCCACGGCCAAGCCGTCGGCCAGCGTAAATCGGGTCGAAACGCGCACGGGCTCCTTTGCAGCCAGCCCCGCGGCGAAAGAGGCTGCGTTCGCTGGCTCTACACCGATGATCTGCAAGTCCGGCTTGAGCGCCTGCAAAACGGTAGCCACTCCTGCCAGCAAACCGCCGCCGCCGACCGGGATGATAATCGCCTCGGCGTCCGGAACTTGCTCCAGGATCTCAAAAGCCAGCGTTCCCTGGCCGGCAATCACATGAGGATCGTCGAAGGGATGGACGTACGTGAGGTGGCGCTCCTCCGCCAGGCGTCCAGCCTCATTGCGAGCTTCGTCGAATGTGTCGCCGTGTAGCACTACCGTGGCACCGAATTGACGGCAACGCGCCACTTTCACCAGCGGCGCGAAGCGCGGCATTACCACCGTCACGGGAATGCCCAACGACCTTCCATGCCAGGCCAGACCCAGCGCGTGGTTTCCCGCCGACGCCGCGATGACGCCCAGCTTTGCTTGCTCCGGTGCCAGTTGCGCCAGCGCGTTGCGTGCCCCCCGTTCCTTAAAACTCCCGGTGCGCTGGAGATACTCCTGTTTACAAAAAATTTGTGCCCCGGTCAGTTCGCTGAGTGCTGCGGATTCCGCGCACGGCGTGTGAGCTACGGAGCCGTTCAAACGGAGGCGTGCCGCGACGATTTCAGAAAGGGAAACGCCGGAATTGGATTGAGTTTTCATCGAGACATTTGGGCAAATAAAAAGCCCTGAGCGATCGACTCAGGGCTTCGGTATTTAGAGTTGCGGTGGATTGGCGCGCGTCTATCCCTGCCCCAAGCCGGAGCTAATAATGATGGCAATCATCATGATGGACGGCGCAACGAAAAAGGACATGCGGGCCATTCTTATCCGCAACAAAACGGGAAATGTCAAGGCTGTGGTTTTTTCAAAAAAACCGCCTTTGAATTCCTGGAACACATTAGAAAATTTAAAATGTCGTGGCCCAGCGCGGCGGTGCGATGGCTTCGAATTTGTTCGAGCGAAAATCGGCGAGCAGTTTGACAGGCCGTGGCCCGGACGTTGAGAACCGCTGCCTGTAAATGCAGCCTGTGCGCGCAAAAAGTAGGTCGCCCTGCTTATCCCAATCCGCCCAATCCGTGGGCCCCAGATCCGCAATCTCCGTGTGAGAATCATCGATGACGCGGAATCGGGTCAGATACATGGAGCCGTTTTCTTGACCGATGCCTTCGATGAGCATTTCAAGCTTTAATGGGCGACTTCGGTGCGTTTCCTGCCATCGCTCGGGAGGCTCGGCTTGAAAGGAGATAGCTCGCTTCCTGCTGTTCTCGCTCCAGATGCCGGGGTGGGTTTGCGTCCAGCCGTCGCGCTGGAGCGTCGTGTGCCAGACAGGACCATCCTCGCCACGAATTCCGGAGAGAGAGGTGATTCGCAGTCTTCGACAATTCCGGACGAAATCCGGATGAGGCGCGTCATCTCCCGGAAAGTGGTCCAGATGAATACGATAGGCGTCGACAAAATGGCCGCCTCCGTTCCATCCATCGCCCTTTGGCCAAAGCGCCAGGGCGGTAAACCATGGCGGTTTGCTGACAGCCGTCCACGATCTCAGCGGCTTTTTGTAGGTTGCTGCGAAATAAATCAGCAGCGTTCCTGCTGGCGACAAGTCGCAACGCCGTTCGTAAACCCTTCCTTCGAACCATTGCCCCGGCTCGAACGTGTCATCGTTCAAATTCCATTTGATGAGCTGCACCTGGCGCGAAGGTCCGCGGCGGAAAATCACAGCGACCGGTGCTTTTCGGGCGAGGATGACCCACAGTCGGGTCGATGATTCTCTCAAATGTTGCCATGATTTGGACATCATGTCCTCGCCATCGCATTCCCTGCGATCCACGCCGTTGTCCACGCGGCCTGGAAATTGAAGCCGCCAGTGATGCCGTCAATGTCGAGGATCTCGCCGGCAAAAAAAAGGCGGGGACATAGGCGGCTTTCCATGGTCCGAAAATCGACCTCCGGCAGACGTACGCCACCGCAGGTGACAAATTCATCCTTGTTCAAACTCTTGCCGGTGACGCGGAGCTCCGTACGATGGAGGGCTTCCACGAGAGCGGCGGCCTGGTCTCGTGGGAGACGGTTCCATGTGGTCGCAGTGTCGATTTCGGAAATCTGGACCAGTTTTTCCCATAGTCGGGCAGCCAGCGGAGGTATTGGACTTTTCCACACGGCGCGTCCAGGCAGTTCAATGCGGCGTTTGGTGATTTCCTCCCGCGCGTTCAATCCAGGCAGCCAGTCCACGTGCAGCGGAAAATGATAATCCTTGTCGTGGAGCTCTCTCGCTCCCCATGCGGATAGACGCAAGATGGCCGGCCCGCTGACGCCCCAATGCGTAATCAATAGCGGCCCGCTTTCGTGCAATTTCGTCCCGGGCACTGATGCTTTGACATCGGCGACAACGCCTGGAATCTCCCGGAGCCAATTTTCGCGAATTTCAAACGTAAACAGCGACGGCACAGGCGGTACCAATGTGTGTCCGAACGACGTTGCGAGTGTTCCGGCAGCGGGAGTCCGACAGCCGCCGCCCGCGAGCAGTACGCGGTCGCAGGAAAACGTCTCGCCAGTGGCCAGACGGAGTTCAAAGCCTTCTGTTTTGGCCAACAAGTCGTTGCGATACTGTGCCGGAGTTTCTTCCGTTTCGACCCGGCTTCCTAAACGAATGCCCGCCACGCCGCACGATGGACGCAGTATCACTCCCGCCTTTTCTGCAGCTGTGAGCAGACAGTCGATAATAGATTGTGACGAATCGCTCACGGGAAAAATCCGACCGTCTGACTCCGTCTTGAGCGGCACGCCGCGCGCTTGAAACCATTCCACCGTGTCGCGCGGCTGGAACCGATTGAATGGCCCAATCAGTGCCCGTTTTCCTCGCGGGTACCGTTCCGCCAGGGCCCGAGGCTCGAAACAGGCGTGGGTCACATTACATCTTCCGCCGCCGGAAATCCGCACCTTCGTCAAAAACTGCGAGCCTTTTTCAAAGAGTGTTACGCTGGCTCCGAGTTCGGCTGCCGCGATCGCCCCAAAGAATCCCGCCGCGCCTCCGCCGACGACAGCAATTTGAAGCGGTTTATTTTCCGACATGCCAGAAGCCAACACGGCTGCTACCGAATCGTCCAGCCCCACCAGGAGGGAAACGCTCAGCGTGCCCTGCAAGGTTGAAGTTGTTCTCGATAGACGTTGGGAGACATTCCTGTGGCTTTGAGAAACAGCCGGGAAAACGACGCAGGGTCTTGGTATCCCACCCGGTGGCAAACTTCGAATATCCGGAGTTCAGTTTCTTCGAGCAAGATTTTTGCCATATCCAGGCGCTTCTCTTGAATCCATTTTCCCGGACTTGTTTCTAATTCATCGGAAAATTTCCGCGACAGATTCCTTGAAGATGTCCCCAGCTCCCGGGCGAGGAATTCCAGGCTGAGCTCCTGTATGTGCTTCTCGGCAAGCGCGTTCAGGTTCTTTTCGAACGGGTCCACCTGTTCGGAGAGCGGAATCTCGTAAGGGCTTTGGAATTCGCGCGGCGGAGGTAGGACCATCATTTTTCGAACCTGCCGTTCCTCCTGCGAGAAACCTAGATCGACCAGCAAGGTCGTAATCAGTTCGATGCCCGAAAATGAGCCGCCGCACGTGTACAGACGCCCTTCACGGACCACGATTCTCGAGGGCTCCCACCGGACCTTCGGAAAGCGGCTGGCCGCTTTCTTTTTCAACCACCAGGAAATCGTGGCGCGCTTTCCATCCAAAATGCCATTGCCGGCAAGCAACCAGGCCGCGCTGCACGTCGCCGCGATGATCGCGTCCTGCTTTTGCGCCAAATCGATCAACGGTTTCGCGTGGGAAGTCTCTTCGTCGAGCAACTCAAGTGTTTGGGATATGTTTGGTTTCGCACCCGCCAGCAGGAACAGTAAGTCCATTTTTCGAGAAGGGGCCGCCTTTCCTGGAAAGGAAATGCCGGATTTCGATCTGGCCTGCGGGTGTCTTGAGACGAATTCGAAGGAAAAAAGGCGGGCAGGATTCGCAACGGTCACAGCCTGAAAGGTCTCGATAATGGTTGAAGCAATCGCTGAATAAAAGTCGGCAGGCAGGTAGATGACGATATGCACATGGCCAGTTTAGCATAGAGTTTGTCAAAAATGCCAACTTTCGGCGCAAACGGCCAACGCTCACATTGGACCGTATGAAAGCGATTGTTTTCGAAAAAATTGGCCTACCCTCTGATGTGCTCCAAATCCGCGACGTTCCAGTTCCCGAAATCAACGACGGCGAGGTTCTCGTCAGAATGGTCGCGACGTCGATCAACCCCGGGGATTTTCTGTTTATTCAGAACTTGTATCCGGAGCCGAAAAGACCCGTATTCCCTGCGCAAATTGCGGGAAATCATGGAGCGGGAATCGTGGAAGAAGCGGGAGAAGGCGTATCTCTGTCGACTGGCGCATTCGTCGCGTTTAGTCACGTCGCTACGTGGGCCGAGTATGCCGCCATCCCTGCCGAGTACCTGATGCCGCTGGAGGCAGCGTATCCGGTTGAGAAGGCAGCACAATTCATGAACTTCATCACAGCGTGGGATTTGGTCGAGGGCTCCGGTATTCAAGCGGGGCAGTGGCTGGTGATCACAGCCGGCAATTCGACGGTCGCAACGATAGCGACTCAGTTTGCTGCGCGGAGAGGAATCAATGTCATCGCCGTTGTGAGGCGTGCACCGCGATATTTGGACTTAAGGGCTCTGGGGGCAAACGAGGTTATCGAGCTTTCAAGGCTCGACGGGAGCGTTCGCGGACGAATTATGGAGATCACACAAGGCCGTGGTGTTCACGGCGTCATCGACAGCGTTGGCGGCCCGCCCGTGGGTGAGCTGGTCACATCCCTGGCCTTCGGGGGAAAGGTCGTCCTCTATGGTGGCTATAGTCCTGAGACGTTCCAGCTCCACAACTTCGACCTCCTGATGAAGGACGCCGCAATCGAGACTTACGTTTATCGCTATTTCTTTGACCCACCGAAAAAAGAAGACGCGACTATGCTCCGAAAGATCGCCGAGATTTCTGGGTCATCAGACTTTCGGATCCCGATTGGTGGAATGCACGATTTAGGAGACTTCAAAACCGCGATTGAGGAAGCCATTCACCGCCCGGAAGTCGGAAAGCGATTCTTTAAGATGTCGCTGAAATAATAGGACGCGCGAGAAGTCGGTTTACAGTTGCGCCATCTTTGCACCGAGAATATCGAACGCACCTTCAGCGAGGTCTTTCAAGCCTGAGACGTCGTTCCTGATACGTGCCTGTGTCAGCGAACCTTCGAGGTAAGCGAACAAGATGCGGGCTTTTTGCTTCGCGTCGGGAGCCTCGATCAGCCCCGCCTCGTGCGCGTCACGAATCGCCGATTCAAAATATTTCAAATAGGCGCTCAGAATGCTCTCTACTTTTACCCGAATGGCCTGGTCTTGTGTGGAGATTTCGGAGCCTAGCGTGAACAGGGGGCAACCCAGTACGCGTCCGTGTTGTTCCAGGGCGCCGCACTGTTTGCGATAGACTTCCGCGAAATACCGCTCGATCCGCTCCAGAGGCGGCACTGCTGGGGAGAAAAGTGCATCAAACGCTGGTTTTCTGACTTGCCATGCGTCTTCCAGAGCCTTTACGGCCAATTCTGATTTCGACTCAAAAAAGTAATAAAAACTCCCTTTCTTGACGCCTGCTTTGTCGCAAATCGAATCCACGGAGGTGGAGCCGTAGCTTTGCTCCCAAATCAGTACGTTGGCTGCGTCAACCAGCTTCTGCTTTGCATCACTTTTTCTGGGCATAGGGGGAACACGACGTTGACCGAACAGTAGATAATAGACTTAAACTCCTTCCAACGCAAAAAAAGCCGGAACGCAAAGTTCCGGCTTTTGGCAGGTTTTCGGGGAATGAAAACCTCCCAAGGGAAGTAGTCTACCCTTCGATCTCGATACCCATCTGACGGGCGGTACCGGCGATGATTCTAAAGCCGGCTTCCTCGCTACGGGCGTTGAGATCCTTGGATTTCGTCTTAACGATTTCCAGGACTTGTTTCTTGGTAAGCTTGGCGACTTTCGTCTTGTTCGGTTCTTTGGAGCCGGAGGCGATGTTGGCCGCTTTTTTGAGCAGCACGGCAGCCGGAGGGCTCTTGGTGATGAAGGTAAACGATTTGTCTTTGTAAACCGTGATGACGACCGGAAGAATGTCGCCAGCCTGTTTTTGCGTGGCAGCGTTGAATTCCTTGCAGAAGGCCATGATGTTGACGCCCTGCTGACCGAGGGCAGGGCCGACGGGAGGCGCGGGGTTCGCGGCGCCTGCCGGGATCTGCAGTTTGATTTGTCCTACGACTTCTTTTGCCATTTTCTTGTGAGTTAAGAGTTGAAAGGTTGAGCGTTGAGAGTATTTGGCCGCTTACGAACGTTCGACCTGCCAGTATTCCAGTTCGACAGGGGTGGAGCGGCCGAAGATGCTCACGGAAACGCGGAGCTTCCCGCGCTCGGGATCGATTTCTTCGACGACGCCGCTCTGATTTTGGAAGGGGCCATCGGCGACTTTGACGACTTCACCAACTTCGAAACTGACTTTTGGTTTGACCTTTTCGTCGCGTTCGCGGACCTGGGCGAGGATGTTTTCGACGTCCTTGAGCTGCATCGGGACGGGGCGATCCTTGGTGCCGGCAAAGCCGATGACGCCGTTGGTTTCGCGAATGAAATACCAAGTGCGCGGGACGAGTTGATTGTTCTCGTCGAGCAAATGCATGTTGGCAATGACGTACCCGGGCATCAGCTTCCGGGTGGTCTCGGTTTTTTTGCCGCGCTTGATTTCCGAGACGCGTTCAGTGGGAACGAGGACTTCGTAAACGAGGTCCCCCATTTCCTCGGTTTTGATGCGCTTGGTGAGGTTATCGAGAACCTTGTTTTCGAGTCCCGACAACACCTGAACGGCGTACCATTGATCTTTCGGAGCGAGAGCCATGTCTAGAAGCGGAGTTTATCTCGTCAGCCAGCCGACGACGGTGACCAGAATGAAATCCCAGAATGCGATGAATGCGCTGAGGATCAGGATGCCAATCACTACGACGGCGGTCGAGTCGATCAATTCTTTATACCGCTTGGCCAGGGTACGCTCTTTGGTGTCCCAAGGCCATGTCGCTTTGGCGAGTTCAGTCCTGACTTCGCCGAAGAATTTAGCAGTTTGCGCAAACATTCAGGTTTCGTTTTAAAAAATCGGGAAAGGGGAACACGCCAGGAGGGACTCGAACCCCCAACATGCGGTTTTGGAGACCGCTGCTCTACCAATTGAGCTACTGGCGTATAAAGAGGAGAATAGAAAGCTTATCCTCAGGCGCCCGTTTCCTCAAGGGATGGGGAAACGGGCGGCATTTTGAGGATTTTCTTGAGGTTACGGAATGATCTCAGCGATACGGCCAGCGCCGACGGTCTTACCGCCTTCGCGGATGGCGAAGCGCATGGTTTTTTCCATGGCGACCGGGGTGATCAATTCGACTTCAACGGAGACGTTGTCGCCGGGCATCACCATTTCGACGCCTTCAGGCAGTTTGACGGTGCCTGTGACGTCCGTGGTGCGGAAGTAGAACTGCGGGCGATAGTTCGAGAAGAAAGGAGTGTGACGTCCGCCTTCTTCCTTGGAGAGGACGTAGATTTCGCTCTTGAATTTCTTATAGGGTTTGATGGAGCCGGGTTTCGCGAGGACCTGACCGCGTTCGACGTCGTCTTTCTTGATGCCACGCAGAAGCACGCCGACGTTGTCGCCAGCACGGGCTTCGTCGAGGAGTTTGCGGAACATTTCGATGTCGGTGACGGTGGTCTTGGCGGTCGGATTGATGCCGACGATTTCGACTTCTTCCATCTTTTTCAGAATACCGCGTTCGACGCGGCCGGTGGCGACGGTGCCGCGACCTTCGATGTTGAACACGTCTTCGATCGGCATGAGGAAGGGCTGGTCGATCGGGCGCTCGGGCATCGGGATGTATTCGTCAACGGCGTCCATCAGGTCGAGGATGCACTTGGATTCCGGAGCGGCTGGGTCGCCGGACGCGAGCGCTTTGACGGCGCTGCCTTTGACGATTGGGATGGTGTCGCCGGGGAATTCGTAGGTGGAAAGAAGGTCACGAACTTCCATTTCGACGAGGTCAAGGAGTTCGGGGTCGTCAACCATGTCGGTCTTGTTCATGAAGACGACGAGCGCGGGGACGCCGACCTGGCGGGCGAGGAGAATGTGCTCACGGGTTTGCGGCATTGGGCCGTCCGCAGCGGAAACAACAAGGATGGCGCCGTCCATCTGAGCTGCGCCAGTGATCATGTTCTTGACGTAGTCAGCGTGGCCGGGACAATCGACGTGAGCGTAGTGGCGTTTCTCGGTCTGGTATTCGACGTGAGCGGTATTGATGGTGATGCCGCGTTCTTTTTCTTCGGGTGCGGCGTCGATTTCGTCGTACTTCTTAGCTGTGGCGAAACCTTTCTTGGAAAGAATAGTGGTGATCGCAGCCGTGAGGGTGGTTTTACCGTGGTCAACGTGGCCAATGGTGCCGATGTTGACGTGCGGTTTGGATCTATCGAATTTGTCCTTGGCCATGGAGGTTCTCCTTGGAAGTCAGTGGGTTTTCGTTATTTAGGGTTGTTTCAAATTAGGCTTTTGCAAGCTCTTCACTACGTGTCGGGCGGCCCGGCTGGCTCGGATATGGAGCCCACGACCGGGATTGAACCGGTGACCTCGTCCTTACCAAGGACGTGCTCTACCAACTGAGCTACGTGGGCTTTTCCCTCGCATCCGGCTTTTTGCAAAATTTGCAAACAACACTACGACGCGAGCCGTTATTTCACCGCTGCCTTCGGAACGAGGGGGTAAAAAACCCCAACCGCATCGGCATAAGGAGCCAGCAACGATCAGGGCAGTTCACTTCCGTCTTTCTAAAGGCGAGACGGGAAGGTAGCAAAGGCAATAGGGCTGTCAAAAGAAATGTTGGGTCGATACAGTATCGATTCGCGTCTCCCGCTGCCATGGAATCGGAACCCGGGAATGACGCCATTGAGGCCCTGTGTTCCATAGATTTTCCGAAGGATCGTTTCACTTTCGTGTCCTTGATAAATGCGCCGTTCTATCGGTGAATACGTGCAAAATGGCAGCCGGATTCCAGGATTACTTGCGCGAAGCGTTTAACGCGCGGCCTTGGGGGATGTTTGTCGCTCCCAACTGGGTGGGGCTGGCTGCTTTTGGTGTCCTCGGGTTGTTGAATCCTGGATTTTGGATTCTGGGTGCCGGATTGGAACTGGGATATTTATTTTTTCTGACCGGCAATTCGCGCTTCCGTCATTACGTCGACTCGTTGGAAACCGGCGAAGAAGTGAAAGCGTGGCAGCAAAAAGTGGCTGAGCGTGGCGGGCGGCTTTTGCCAGCAAGCGTGCGGCGTTTTCAAGGGCTGCAGGAGCGCTGCGAATCGATCTTGAGCAAACAGCAGGCGGCCGGACCAATGGCGGATTTGCAAGGACAAGCGGAAAGTCTCGGGAAGCTTGCCTGGATTTACCTTGGACTCTTGCAAACGAAGCAGACGCTCGAGCATGTCGTAGAACAGACCGGCGACACGCCTCTAAAGAAGTTACGCACTGTCGAGAGACAGCTGCATGATGAGACGGATGAAAGTTTGCGCCGGAGTCTTGAGGGACAGCTCGAAATCTTGAAGCAACGCGTCGTCACCCAGGAGAAAGCCCGCGACAAGATCGAATTCCTCAACTCCGAACTTTCTCGCATCGAAGAGCAGGTCGAATTGATCCGTGAACAATCGTTGCTTGGCAAGGATCCCGGGAGCGTTTCGCAACGTATCGACGAAGTCACTTCGACACTGGGGAGCACCACCGAGTGGATGCGCGAACAGCAGCAAACTTATGGCGAGCTGGAGGACATTCTGGACGAGCCGCCTCCGATTCCCGTGCCGCGACCGCCGCCACTTCCCTCGAATCACTCCTGAACCATTTCTCTATGAGCAAACAACCTGGTCTCACCCCGCTCGGCAAAATCATTTCGTATCTATTTATATTCGGTCTTGTGGCTTTGGGGGCTTTTGTGCTCGTGAAACGATCCGCGAAAGTAGCGGAACCGACGGGTTCGACTGCAGTAACCGTGACTCCGACGCCCGGCGTAACCGTCACTCCTGGCGAAACAGCCGCTTCCGCCGTGCCAGGTAACTACATCGAGCCCGCGCCACAAGCGCCGCGACTTCCACCGGCCGCGGCATACGTCCCGAAGGATAATATCGTCGACGTCGAACTCAGCGAATACGCCGGGTACGCCGGTCTCATTGCCGCCAACGGTGGACTCGAGCCGAGCGAGAACTCCATTTTCTTCAAAAAATACGGCTTCAAACTGAAGCTCGCTCTCAGCGAAGAGGAGAGCTGGCCTGCGCTCAATAGCGGCAAATTGGCCGCATCCGCCACCACGGCCGATGTGCTTGCGGTTTACGGACGCCAGTTTCAGGTGGTCGTCCCGGCACAAATCGGCTTCTCGCGTGGTGCGGATGGTGTGGTCGTCCGGAGCGACATCAAGCGCATTAATGATCTCAAAGGGAAAACGCTCGCGACCTCTCAATTCACGGAGGCGGATTTTTTCATTCGTTACCTTGCACAGGAAGCCGGGTTGGGCATCAACATGCTTTCCGATGCTACCACTGTTCCTGATCCGGAAAAACTGAATCTTGTTTACGCCGAGGACGCCTTCGTCGCTGGCGATCTTTTCCTCAAGAATTTGCAGGATGGCCGCGGCGAACTCGCAGGATTCGTCGGCTGGGCGCCTAAAACCGGCGAAGTCATCGACCAAAGCGGCGGAAAAGCCCGGTCACTCACGACCAACCGTAATTTACTCATCATCGCCGACATCCTTATTGCCAACAAAGGGTTCGCCGAGCAGAACCCGAAAATGGTCGAGGGACTGGTCCACGGCCTGCTCGAAGGCAATCGCTTGGTTCGTGAAAATCCGTCCGACGCGTTACTCGACGTTATCGGCAAGGCATTCAAATGGGATCGCGCCCAGACCAAGGCACAACTCGCAAGCGTTCACCTTTCCAATCTTCCGGAGAACCTCGCCTTTTTCTCCGGTGAAATTGACGCCGCCGGCAGTTTCGGCGGCATTTTCCAATCCGCGGTCTATTCCTACGGCAAAGACATCATTCCGGACCCTGCCGACCCGTCGCGTTTCGTCGATGTCAGGAACCTGCAGGTGCTTCAGCAAAGCGGCGAATTTGCGAACCAAACCATCGCGATCGCGCCGATCAAATCGACGAACAACCCGTCCCTGGAAGACAACCCGTTGCTTAGTAAGGACATCCGTTTTTATTTTGAGCCGAATTCCGCCAAGCTCGACCTGGCGAACCCCGATAACACGAAAAACCTGGAAGATGTCAAGCGCCTCCTTCAGGTGAGTCCTGGTTCTACGATTTTATTGCGGGGCCATGTCGATGACTCGTTGGTCCCGGAATTCCGAAAACAGGGCGGCGAATCTTTCGTTCGCAAGATGGCGCTCGGCGCCATGGAACTCAGTCGCAATCGAGCGAAAGAAGTGAAACAACAGGTCGTTTCCAGATTTCAGATTGACCCGGCGCGCATCGAATCGGTAGGCCGCGGTTGGGAGGAGCCCGCCGGTAAAGACCCCGACAAAAACCGGCGCGTGGAAGTGCAGTGGTTTACGGTCGAGTAAAACGCTACGTCGAGCTGTTCCGAAAGCGGAACAATAAATGCGGCAGATCGAAATAGATAACCTCCCGTTCGAAAACAAAGCCACTTTTTTCCACGACACGTCTGGAGCGGGCATTTTCAGGTTTCACCGTAGCGACGATTGATTTCACGCTGGGATGCCGGTGTGACATCCATCCCAGGATGGCGACGGTCATTTCGACTCCCAGGCCTGCGCCCCAAAATTCCGGCAATAAGCCGTAAAGGAGCTCAATCTCCTCGGTGTCCTCAATGGTCGAGCGTTGGACGCCACAACGGCCGACAAATCGATGGTCCTCCCGCCTGTAGAACATCCAGCGTCCGAACCCGGCTGAGGTCCAAAGGTCCAGGTCCACTTTCATGGATTCGCGAGTGATCTGCTCAGGAAGTACACCCCAAAGCGGCTCCATGGCTTCCACGTCGCTATGCAATGAGCGAAGGTCGCTAAAATGATCGCTCCGCAACCGCTCCGCACGAAGACGCGCTGTTTCGAATGAATCCACCAACTCGGCGAGCTTCCGTTCCTTCTCCACGCGGTCGCGAATGGCGATGGGAGCGGCGAGATGCCGGCGGAGTGTCGCTTCGTCGAGCTGCTTTTCATAAAAAGCTCGAAACATTTCAATGGCAGTGATCGTTTCCCCGGCGAAAGGCTCGAAAGTGACCTCGTCGCCACTCTGGATGTGACCTTCATGAATGACCCGGCAATAGAGTCCCGGTCGTTCCGCGTGTCGGAAACGTTTCGCAAACGTGGAATCGCCCATCCGTGCCGCCAGAGTCCCGCACGGAATCCGTGGCGCCGTTACTTCTAAAATCACTTCGCCAATGTGCAGCCGGTCGCCGATGGAAAACGTGGCGCTTTCCAGATCGGAAATCGTCAGGTTTTCCCCAAATGTGCCAGGCGCGAGATCCTGTGCCAACTCCTGTGACCACCATGCATAGTCCGGCGTCCCGAAAACATACACGGCCTGGTCAATGCCCCCATGATTCTCGGTGTCGCAAATGGCATCGCCAGCAAGTCCATCCCGACTAATGCGGACAGGCTCACTCACGGGTAATTTGTAAATTCCCGTTCTGCCCGAAGCTTTTGCGCCGTGGATCGCCCGGGTTTTTCCAATGTTGACGCTGATCAGTTGCATCTCGGTCATTCGTGTTCTCCGCGGTATTTCTTCTCTCCGGCGGTTATCGCGAAATTCATGCGGTTTTGCGGAGGCGGCAATGGGCAGGTCGCGAACGGTGTGAAAGCGCAGGGCGGGTTGTAAGCAAGATTGAAATCCAGCACGACTTTGCCGTCAGGACCGGACTGTTTCGCGTATAGAAAACGCGCGGCCGAATACGTTTCCTTACCGCTCGTCGCGTCGGAAATAACAAAGAAAAGCGGTGCATCCCGGCTTTCAGCCATGGGGATTAACTCCACGATTTGTCCGTCGTGCTCGAAAACTGCCTTCCCGGGAATCTTTTCTTTCGAGATGCCGCCAATAACGTCGGCAATCGGAACTTCTTTGGGCGTGTCGAACGCCACCCATTTCGCCTCGATTCGCCACTCGGGATCCGGCGGAAAATAGTCCAGACCGAGAAAATGCGTCCGCCGGTCGGAGCCGCTGTCCTGTATTCGGAGCGCTTTACGTTCGTTACGTTCGACAATAAAAAAGCTGACGCTGCCCGATGAAACCAAAGTAGGCGCTTTGCCATCGATTTCACTGGTCTTCAAAATCGCAGGCCCGGAAGCCGGCTTTCCATCCACCAATGCTCCGGAGTCAGTTGCCTTAAACGTCACCGTTCCATCGGCGGACAGCATCGCAATCCCGAAATGCTCCGGCAGTTTTCCGATGATGACCCTGTTGTCTGGCGCGCTGCCAATGGTGTTTTCACCGAGCTGAAGAAAATGCAGGCCGATCAACGTCAGCCATCCGTCCGGTTTGGTCAGGCGTTGGACGCGTGCTGCGCGTGCGGCCTCGATTTCTTTTGTGAAAGCGTCATCGGCGGAAGCCGCAGAGAACGTGAAGGCGATCCCGACCGTAAGGACGAAAACGTTCCGGAAAAATTTATTCATTCGGCAATGCCGGATTTTTATCGCGTTTGAAGGGGTGTCAATAACGGTTGCGCCCTTTCCGGCTCTGGCGTAGGTCTGCCACTCCCAACATGAAATTGACCCCTATAGCCGCAGCCCTTTTTGCAGTTCCCTTCGCGCTCAACGCGCAAGACGCCCCTGTGCAACTCAAGGATAACAAAGACAAAGTCAGCTACAGCATCGGCACGGACATCGCCTCGACGCTGAAGAAACAGGAAATTGAAATTAATCCTGAAGCCTTTTTCCAGGGGATCAGAGACGGCCTTTCCGGCAACAAGCCCATGCTTGCTCCAGAGGAAATGCAGGCCGTCATGCAAGCCTTTCAGCAGGAGATGATGGCCAAAATGACGAAAAAACGTCAGGATGCCGCGAATGCTAACAAAGCTGCGAGTGAAAAATTTCTTGCCGAAAACAAGACAAAGGAAGGCGTGAAAACCACTGCGAGCGGCCTCGAGTATAAGGTCATCTCCGAAGGCAAAGGCGAGAAACCGAAGGCTACGGACACGGTGAGCGTCCATTACCGCGGGACCACGATCGACGGCAAGGAATTTGACAGCTCCTACAAACGCAACGAACCCGCCGAGTTTCCGCTGAACGGCGTTATCCCTGGCTGGACCGAAGGCGTGCAACTGATGACAGTCGGCTCGAAGTACCAATTCTTCATCCCATCGACATTGGCCTACGGCGAACAGGCGCCGCCCGAAATCGGGCCAAATCAAGCACTCATTTTCGAAGTCGAATTGCTTAGCATCAAGAAGCCTGAAGCGGCTGCCACACCTGGACCGGAAGCGACCGCGGCGCCGAAGAAGTGATTCTCCAAAATCTCGAGAAACAGCCGCCGTTCACGATCAAGGACGGCTCGACGATTCGGGAGATTCTCAGCTCTGGAAATGCCCCAGTGGCCAACCAAAGCCTTGCCGAAGCGATGTTGCCGGCAGGTGAAGCGACGCAGCGTCATTATCACCGGGAAAGCGAGGAAATCTATTTCATCATCGAGGGAAGAGCCGAGATGGAAGTCGATGGAGACAAGCGGTTGGTTGGGCCAAATGACGCGATCCTGATTCCACCCGGCGCCTGGCACACCATCCGGGCGCTGGAGCCGCTCCGATTGTTGTGCTGCTGCGCGCCGCCCTACGCGCACGACGATACATTTTTTACGTGAGCGTGTGACGCTACAATGCCGCTCTTAAGCGGTTACGTTTGCTTGTAGTTATCTCGAAGGTCCTGCATCCGGTCATGCGAGTTCTTGATGGCTTTGTACTGTTGATGAACGACATTCTGGATGTAGACGGGTAATTCTTTGTGATCCAAGGCGTCGCGGTATTCGGCGAGGACAGAATTCTCTCCGCGCTCACACTCTGCCAGGATAGCGCGATCGTCACCTTGGGTGAGAACGGATTTCAGGGCGATCCAGCCGCGGTGCAGGTCTCCGCCAATGGTACCCGTGTCGGGAACGATCTCGCCGAGTCCTTTGACCAGACTTTGCAGTTCGCTGGCGAATTCCATACGTTCCATGGATAGTTCACGGAACACGGTTTTGAGAGTCATATCCCTCACTTCTTCTGATGCGAGACGAAAGCCTTCCTGGCCATCTTTGCACGTTTCGATGAGAGAATTGAGGATGGTGGCGATGGATTGAGTCGTTGTGATAGGCATGGCATTTAAGGGATCGTTTTTCAAAAACGGCTTGTTTGCAGGGAAACGGGAATCCGAAGTGCTCAGTATTTGCGAAAGAGAGGCATGAGTATGTTCCAGTGTGCTGTGCTGATCGGAGCGGCGTCTGCGCATTGGCAGGAGGAAATGGGGGTGCTGTTGCGGGCGGTGGCAGCCATTGGTTTTGGCGGGTTGCTGGGTTGGGAACGTACGACGGCAGGAAAATTAGCTGGATTTCGCACACACATGTTTGTGTGCCTTGCGGCGATGCTTTTTGTGAAACTAGGGCAGTTCCTCATCAACGACTTGGCCCTTCACGTTGCGCCAGACTCGCTGCGGGCGGATCCGGTCCATATCATTGCTGCCATTGCCACTGGCATTTCGTTCCTGGGGGCGGGCACGATTTTGCGTGGGCGACACACCGAAACAGCACGAGGACTCACAACGGCGGCATCGCTGCTCATTTCAGCTTCGATCGGAGTCGCGGTTGCGTTGGACCGCTATATTATCGCCGGCGGGATAACTCTCCTGTCACTATTTGTGTTGCACACCCTGCTCAAAGTGGAGGACAGAATCCTCAAGTCGAAGAGCAATGGTTAATGTTTTCGCGCAGTTGCCCGCCCGCCAAGCCGGCCCCCTTTTCTAGCGGGAGCTTTGTTTGTACGTTTGCCGCGGCCGGAACCGCTTTTTTTGCCGCCTCTGTCCATTTTATTAACCGTGGCCCAGGCGCGAGCTTCAGCAACGTCTTCAGAGACGCCTCGGCGTTTGTAACCCTCTTCAATATGGCTCGCCTGACGTTTTTGTTTTTCGGTGTAAGCGCTTTTGTCTCCTCTCGGCATAAGAACACCTCCTTTTACTGAATTTCGTTGAAGCGAAACATCATGGACGCCAGGCATTCAGGGGCGATTCGCAAGCAGGGACGATTTTGCAGGTTTTGCGACCTTTGAGAGGTCACGCTGCCCGCTTCCATTGCCAATGGACGATTTCGTCCGGATCGTGACCGGTTTGGGTGATTTCGCTGACGAAACGGCGCAGCCGGTATTCGTACGCGTGCGCCCGTTCGGAGGCGCGCGCCGCCACCCGCGAATTTTGTTTTGCTCCCATGCGGATAGCCTGTGTGACGACTTGAAACCGGCTGACGCCGTTCCTCACGAGCATGTCGAATGGCGTCGTGGTCGTACCTTCCTCGCGGTAGCCATTGATCACGAACCGTTTTCCGGCATTGCGTCCATGGAGAAGCTGCTTCACTGCGCTGGGATATCCGTGGAAATTGACGATGACTGGTCTGTCCGGCGTAAAGAGCGCGTCGAAAAGGTCCGCTTCGAGCCCGTGCGGATGTTCCGTTTCCTTTTCCAGAATCAGCAGATCGGTCACGTTGACTACGCGCACGCGCAGTTCGGGAATTTCCCGACGCAGGATGTCCGCAGCGGCCATGATCTCCAGCGTGACGACGTCGCCAATGCCTACAAGGACGACGTCGGGATCAATACCGTTATCCGTGCTTGCCCAAGGAAAGATGCCAGCTCCGGCCCGGCAATGGGCGATGGCCTCGTCCATGCTCAGCCAAACGGGCATCGGCTGTTTGTTAGCGATAATCAGGTTCACGTGGTTAACCCCGCGCAGGCAGTGGTCAAGGGTCTGAATGAGGCAATTCGCGTCTGGAGGTAGATAGACGCGCATGATGTCTTTCTTTTTGTTCAGAAGCGCGTTGATAAAGCCCGGGCTCTGGTGGCTGAAACCATTGTGCTCCTGTCGCCAGAGCGTCGACGTCTCCAGGTAGTTGAGGGACGGCACTGGTGCCCGCCACGGGAAATCAGCGCTCATTTTTAGAAATTTCGCGAACTGATCCATCATCGACGTGACGATGTTCAGGAAAGCCTCGTACGACGGAAACAACCCGTGGCGCCCGGTGAGTAAATAACCCTGGAGCCATGCCTGACACGTGTGTTCGGAGAGAATTTCCAAAACGCGACCACCGTGCGGACCGATGCGTTCGGAACGATTGCCGTCCTCAAGCGGCCATTGATAGTCGCGCTGGGTCGGTGCTTCGAACACGGCCCCCAGCTTGTTACTCATCAATTCGTCCGGGCAAAAGATGCGAAAGGTTCGAGGGTTTGCGGCAATGACATCTGCCAGATATTCGGCCACCGCTGCGACGGGGCTGATTTCCTGGTTCACGTTGACACTGCAGAATTGCAGGCCAGGCAAAACGAGCGGTTTGCGCATCCGTCCCCCAAACGTATGTGGATTGCAACCCATCCGACGGTCGCCTTTTGGGCAGCAGGCGAGAATGTCTGGATGCGGCGCGCCGTTTTTTCCGAACAACTCCTCGGGGCGATAGGAGCGCAACCAATTCTCGACCAGCTGCAGATGCCGGGGGTTTTCCTTCACGTCATCGACGGGAACCTGATGCGCTCGAAAAGAACCTTCAATGGGTTTCCCATCGAGCTCTTTGATGCCAGTCCAACCCTTGGGCGAGCGGAGAATAATCAGGGGCCAGCGAGGTTTTTCGATCGGCTGGCCGGAGCGCGCTGCATACTGGATGGTCCGAATCTCGGCAACTGCCCAATCCATCGCCGCAGCGATGGTGGTGTCGAGATCTGGCCCGGCGACAAAACGAGGCTCCCAACCGTAGCCGGAAAACAGAGCCAGAAGTTCCTCGTCATCCATGGTGCCAAAGATGGTCGGATTCGAAATTTTGTAACCATTGACGTGAAGGATCGGCAATACAGCGCCGCTTTCCGCAGGATCGAGAAATTTCGGACAATGCCATGCAGCGGCTGTCGGTCCTGTTTCCGCCTCGCCATCGCCGATGATACAGGCGACGATGAGATCCGGATTATCCAGCGCGGCGCCGAATGCTGTCGCCAGTGCGTAACCCAGCTCGCCGCCTTCGTGGATCGTGCCCGGCACACCGGGAAAAAGATGACTCGGAAATCCGCCCGGCCAGGAAAACGCTCGTACGAACTCGTGCAACCCTGCTTCGTTGAGCGTTAGCTTTGGATAGAAATCGTGCAGTGTTCCTTCCAGATACAGATTTGCCAGATTGGCCGGCGCCCCGTGTCCAGGGCCCGTAACCAGCATGAGATCCAGATTCTGTCGCAGAATGAGACGGTTCAGATGGGCATAAATGAGATTAATGCCAGGACACGTTCCCCAATGACCGAGCAACCGGTCCTTGATGTGTTCGGTAGCGAGCGGTTCACGCAGGAGCACGTTGTCGCGCAGGTAAATCTGCGCGCCGGCCAGGTAATTGGTGGCGCGCTGATAAAGCGCAAGCGCTGCGTCGGGAAGTTGCATTTGTCTGTGTGGAGTTTGGGGCTCAGATCAATCACGCACTTCAAGAGACCGGCGCCTAACATTTTTCATGCCGCGCCGCCGGGTGGCTATGGCTCTGCAAATCATGCTACAGAAAGCTTCGTTGTCCGGCCGGCATCTGCGCTTCTCAAATCGACAGCGTTCTTTACGGCCGACGCTCACTTGGGTCGCGAAACCTCACAAAAAGCCATGAAACGAGCATCCCTTTACACAGGACCGGCAAAGCTTTGGCCGGTCAACAAAGCCAACATGGAGGAGCCAGCGGAGGAATTTCTTGAACCCGAAGGCCAGCCGTCGAAAGAAGCCGCTGGCCACGAGCTGGAAGTAGAGTATCCGGAGCGGCAACCTACCTCGAGCGGGGACGATCATCGATAGCATTGGTCCATGCGATGATTTCCTGAGGCGTCATCTGGCTTGGTCCAACGATCCGTGCATCATCGTAACCCCATTGCTCAACATCGGGCAGGTATTGCTCGCGAGAAAGGAGCGTGCCCCGGCACAAGGGCCGCTCGTTGCGGGGCCGTTCGCGAGGACCGGAGATTTCTTCGGCAAGCCGGGCCAGCAAGTCGTCTAGCACGCGCGCGGGAATCAACTCGCGTTCATCCGGATACACGTAGCCAAAAAGAATGAGATGGCTTAGCAAAACCCGCCAATTGTCTGCAAAGCGTCCGAGAAGTCGCGGCCAGTCCATGGATCTTGCGCAGCCCCGCAAGAGATGCAGCACGTCCGCGCCATCAAAACGCTCCCGTTCCATAATGAACGCTTTCTGCCAGATGATTTCCTCCGGTGGGCAGAGGCGCAATTTTCGGCCGAGGACATCCGCTTCGCGGCTTGCTGCAAACCAGTCGTCGTCTACTTCGCACAATCCGTTTCCGGCGCGGTAAATGAGATCGATGAAATGTTCTCCAAGATGCACTTTTGCAATCCAATGCGAAAACGTGTGGCCCGCTCGTAGTCCGGCGTTCCGGCATGCGGTCAGAGCCGCGTCCACGTCAGGCGGACGCAGCATGAGGTCAAAATCCTTGGTGTCCCGCTCAATGCCCGTGTAGGCGCGAAGCGCGAATGCGCCGCCGACGAGAAAATCGATGCGTGCCGTTTCGAGCACATCAAGGATGCGATGATAGAAATTTTCGCCGATCGCAGCAAACGGGAGGTTTGTATCCATTTCTTCAAGAAAGAAACGCAACCAAAGCGATCGGTGGTTCGCGATTTATCCATTAAATGAACGACGACACTGCAAAATCGATCCGGGTTGCGGCCACGGCGGACCTCCATTATACGCGAACGTCCAAAGGTCAGTGCCAGGCACTCTTCACGGAGGCGTCGCGTGCGGCCGATGTGCTGCTGATTTGTGGCGATCTCACGGACTACGGACACGCCGACGAGGCGCATGTGCTCGCAGAGGACATCCGATCGCATGCTTCCGTGCCTGTCATCGCGGTGCTGGGGAATCACGATTTCGAGTCGGGACACGCGATTGAAGTTTCGCGTATCCTGGAGGAAGCCGGTGTGAAAATACTTGACGGCGAATGCACGCAATTTGGCGGCATCGGCTTTGCCGGAGTCTGCGGTTTCGGGGGCGGTTTCGGGCGTCAAATGCTGAATGCCTGGGGCGAGCCGCTCATCAAAGCTTTTGTGCAGGAGGCAGTGGAACATGCGATGAGACTCGAGCGGTCGCTGGCGCGTTTGAGCATGTCGAAGCGGGTGGTTTTACTGCACTACGCGCCGATCCGCGACACGGTTCAGGGTGAACCACCCGAGATTTTCCCTTTTCTTGGATCCACCCGTCTCGAAGGACCCCTCAATCGTTTTCAGGTGGAGGCCGCTTTTCATGGGCACGCCCATAACGGCCAGCCCCAGGCGACAACGACCAACGGCGTTCCGATTTACAACGTGTCGCTTCCCGTTTTGAAACGCACGCAGCCTGAGCAGCCATGGTTCCGCCTGGTGGAAATCACTCCATGACGGCCACCGGAGAAAATGAATCCTGTGTTAAGGACAGAGTTTTCTACACGCATTTTACGAACCGTGAGCGAACCCAGTGTATGAGTGCCTCCATCACATCGATCGGATCCCTTCTTGACTCCCTGATCGAGATCTGCAAAGACGGTGGGGAAGGGTTCCAAAATGCCGCGGAGAATGTGAGAAACCCCGAACTGAAATCATTATTCGACGAACTTTCGTTGCAACGTCGAAACTTTGCAGCCGACCTGCAGGCCCTTGTTGTCAGTATCGGCGAAGAGGCCGATAAATCTGGCAGCATCAGCGGGGTCATCCATCGCGGCTGGATGGATCTAGAGGCCGCATTTACCAAAGGCGACGACCACGCCATTCTCGTTGAGTGTGAGCGCGGCGAGGATATCGCTGTAGCTGAATACCACGACGCTGTCGGATATGATGGCCTGCCACAGGCGGTTCGGGCTGCCGTTCGCCAGCAATATATGGCCATTCAGTCCGCGCACGACCGTGTGCGCGACATGCGCGACAGCTTTGCAACCTAAGAGTCCATCAACCTGCCGGATTACCGGGCGGAAAACGCGGAGGAATGAGCTTCGCGATTTCAACTCGGCAGCCGGCGCATCGTTTATCCGATTATGCCAACCTGTGAAACCTGCGGCAACGACTACGATAAGTCCTTCCAAGTGACCCTTGCCGGGGTCACTCACTATTTCGATTCGTTTGAATGCGCCATCGAAACGCTAGCGCCACGTTGCGACCACTGCGGGTGCCGCATCATTGGCCACGGTGTTGAAACTGCCACTGGTCGGATGTTCTGCTGCGCAAACTGTGCGAATAGCGAAGGCGAGCGCGGCCTGCGCGACAGACAATAGTGGCGAAGGCCAGGGTAGGGGTGCCAAATGAAGTCATCCGCATTCAACGCGGAGGGGGAATATTTCGGCCTTTTTTCAAATCGGGCTAACGTTATTAATCGTCGAGGCAGATAGCCTGAGTGGTTTTTCAGGCTTTTGCCTGACACGTCACACACGTCCCATGGCGTTCGGTCTGCCGAAACTCAAGTATGAAAATCAATTCCCTCCGTGACGCTTTTATCCACGAACTTAAAGATCTCTATAGCGCGGAGACTCAGCTCATCCGCGCTCTGCCGACCATGGCTGAAGCAGCTGCGGACGACGAACTAGCTGCAGGTTTCGAACATCATCTGCATCAAACCGAAGAACACGCCAATCGCCTGGAAAAAATCCTCACCTCTCTCGGTGAAACGACAAGCGGCGAAAAATGCCAGGCCATGGAAGGCATCCTCGACGAAGGTGCCGATATTATTCACGAGGAAGGTGTGCGTGAAGTAAAAGACGCGCTGCTCATCAGTGCTGCGCAACGGGCGGAGCATTATGAAATTGCAGGTTATGGCTCAGCCCGGACTTTTGCTGAACTACTGGGAGAACGGGAGGCTGCGAAGGTCCTTCAACAAACGCTGAACGAGGAATTCGAAGCGGACCAGAAGCTCACGAAAATAGCAGGAACCGCGGTGAATCGGCACGCGCAGGAAATGGCTTCAAGATAAAGCCGGGTTTTCCAGTGTGTTTAGGTCGCCGGTAACGCGAAGTAGGGGAGCAACTCAGAGGTGGGTGTCTTTACCAAATCGCGCGGGACGTTTCGATCGATCCGTGTTCGCAACTCGGGCATCACCTCATTGAGAATAGCGCCGTTGATCTCGGAAGGGGCTGCAAACGACCAGCGCTCGGGTTGGTGATGACGCAACAAATTGGTAATGCGCTCTGCGAGCAGGCGGAACGCTCGCAGGCTGTTTTCGGCGTCAAAATTCAGGCGTTCGCCCGTCGCGGTACCCTGCCCGGCCGGGCCTCCCGTCGGAAAGGCGCCGGCCTGATCGGTCACTTTATCCTGGTAACGGCCACGCCCTTCGGGAACCTGAAATGTCTCAATAAGACGCGGGACGCGGCCGCGGTTTGGAGTTCGTTCGATGGCAAAAGCCTTGAGGCAGCCCCGGTCGGCCACGATCAGAAAAGAAGCAGTCATGAGAGAAATCGCCCAACAGTGTCACGGCATTTACAACCGAATCGTGCCGCGGCCTTTTCCTGCGTGCAGAAAACCGCAGGTCTGGTGGCTCTTTTTTAGTTATCGTCAAAATGGTGGTGCAGGCTCTGGCGGAGTCGTTGGCGTAACAGGAGCAGATGCAGGTTTTTGCTGTTTTTCCTTGAGTAGATCGTAGACCTTGACCGCACAGAACAGGATCGCAGCGGGCCGCAGCAACATGACAATCAACCGTATGAGAGCCGCCACGATCGTTCCCAGTGGGAGCTTGTTGAGAACGTATCCGATTCCGGCTGCGACCAGAAGTGCCTGCGTGGGTGACTTGCGCACCTGCGCCTCGCACTCAGCACAGCGCTCGCGCAGAGTCTCCCGTGCTTCGTTAAAAAATTGGCCAATCCGACTCTCGATACTACGTGTCTCCGGCGCAACATCATCGTCTGCTGTATTCATAGACGGAGACTGTTTAAGATTTCGATTTCCCTGCCCACAAACAGACCTGGCTTAGCAGCAACCCGAGCGCCATGCCGACGAGGAGTGTGGCGAGGACTGAGGAGAATGGATTTTCTCGAATGCGTTCCTGGCCGGCGTGCAGTGCCGTTTCCGCGCGTTGACGTGCCTGGTCCGTCGCGTCTGCGGCAAATTGCTTCGCCTTGACGGCAGCTTCACCGGCTCTCTCAGCGGCGGTTTTTGCGAAATCGGAAGGTTCGTAGCTCATGATTTAGGCGTTTAAGAACATTTCGTAACGCACCGTGTCGTTGGTCGCGAAAATGAGCGCCGGATAGAAAACCCAGGGTTTTCCCTCAGGCCTTTCCAAAAAAAAGACCATTGGCAAGTCGTTCGCCCTGCGTAGACGCCGCGTTGTTGCGCATGCAAGAAGTTTTAAGATGCGAAAGACGCCTTGGTGCTGTAAAAGCGCCTGTGAACAACCTTGTCGCCCTGTAAGGCAGCCCAAACGAAACCTGCGCAGGTTGTTCGCCTTTGGAGCAGTCCCCATAGTTCAACGGATAGAACAAGGGTTTCCTAAACCTTAAATCTGGGTTCGATTCCCGGTGGGGACACCAGGGATCATGAACATTCTCTCAGGCGCCAGCGACCGTCGCCCAGTGGATCGTCCCGGTTGGATCCGTTCGTGTTGCCACCCGACGCCACTCACGCTTACGCTACACAATGGCGCTATTGAGCGTTTTCGGGGACGATTTCCACGTCGTCGATCCAGATGGTCCCATTGCCCGACAGAAGCGCGCCTTTTTCGATAATGAAAGCCAGGGTGGTTGCCGGCCAGTGCACCTGTCCGTCATTCGCGCCCTCGAAATGTTGGTAGCGACGACCGGTATCAAACGCTTCAATTCGAATTTCCTGCCAATCGTCGCTGGGTACAAATCCCGGACGGCTTTGGTGCACCTGTCCTGTGCTATCGACGATTCGCACCGTTATCGAGTTGGCGTCGGCACTTTTTAGCCAGAACGAGAGGCTCTGAATTTTACCTGGCAAATCCAGAGATCTTTTTGCTGTGGTCCACGCATTCGTTTCTACATCTGCGAGTTCGGCGACCATTTTTGCAGAGCCGGATCCGGTTTTGCCCACGGTTGCATCCTGCTCGACGTCGCCCGTAAAATCTTCCAAGCCGTTCTCAAAGCCGAGAACGATTTTTTTCGTATCCTGGGCAAATGCAGTAGGAGCGGTGGCCATCAAGAGGGCACCCAACAGAACGAGGGGATATTTCATTTTAGAGAAGGGGTAGCAAATTATTATTTTCTTATACCATTCTCCTTGTCAGAGTCAAACCGACAAAACAAGAGCAAACCATTTCGCCGGCCAATGCGCAAATATGCAACCGGTCAAATGGCTTGGTTCGAATGATTGAATAGGGTAATGATGCAGGCTGTTCTCCTTCTCTGTCTAGTAGTTTCATTTCTTTCAGCTCCGCTTTCCACGGCAAGCGAACGGCCGATTGTGCCTGGGTACAGCACGATTCTTGAAAACGGCGTTGCCCATGCACCGTCGGAAGCTCCTGAAGGCGTAAAAAAAGCCGTCTGGGCCGCAAATGACATTGCCGGCATGCCTTACAAATACGGCGGGGGTCACGGAGAATTTACGGATACGGGATATGATTGTTCCGGAGCGGTTTCGTACGTGCTCGGCAGTTTGAATCTGATTGAGCGCCCCCTAGACTCGAAGGACTACGTTAACTGGGGCAACCCTGGGCCGGGAAAATGGATGACGGTATACGCGCGGGCCGGGCACGTATTTCTCGTCATTGGAGGTCTCCGTTTTGATACAACGGATCACCTGAACATTGGCCCCGGCTGGCGCGAGAACGAACGTCCGCCGGAAGGGTTTGTGGCGCGTCACCCCCATGGATACTGAGAGTAAACATGGACTAGCTGAGATTGCGGACTGACCGGTGGAAATTCTGATTCACTACGGGAGTTTGGGGTGACATCGTGGCTAACAAGACACGCTTTTTGGAGGGAAACTGATCGGCACCGGCATGGATAAAACCCTCAGCGCTGCGTGGCTGGTGCGCGATTTTTGATACTGTTTTTTTGTTTGGCCGGCAAGTTATTACAGAGCGCTATGATCGAAAGGTTAGTCTGATGCTGGATGGCACAAAGAAGATCAAGCCCCGTAGTAGCCGTTAGAGCGGCGAAGAAGGTTCTAGGTAGTGCCGGTGCCGAAAAGTTGAATGTTGTGCATTTTACGGCTGCTAATGTCTGGGACGTTGGAGTCGATCGTATTGGGAGACAATCGGATTGGAGGAATTGGTGGAGGAGAACTTCAAGCGCATTGGTACTCGGGCAGGTCTTACGGAAATCTTGTCCTGATCGGCTAAACGAACATTGCAGGTGAATGGACGCCGTGGCAGCCGTCGCAAACGCTGAGGCGCAGATGGACACCTTAACCTGGCCGCTCAGCGTTCAGCGTGAGGCTGCACCGCCTAGATTCCCCAGCTTCGCCAACAGAACCTGATGCAGTTGGCTGCCGTAGTCGAGGTGGGCGAGCGGAAAAGTTTCGTTTGGGGAGTGGGCGTTGCAGTCGGGAAGACCGAGACCGATCAGCAGGGTTTCAACTTCGAGGATTTTCCGGAAAAGCATGACAGTCGGAATACTCAGGCCGTCACGGATGAGCGCAGGTGGACGGCCGAAGACTTCGGTCAACGCTTCGCGGGCGACGAGGGTGTAAGGATTCTCTGGGTCGAGATAGTAAGGTTCGCCACCATGGTCATAGGTGATTTCCAATCGGACGGAGTGCGGGCAGATCGAGGTCAAATACTTCCGGACCCGTGCGGCTATTTCCTCGGGTTTTTGGCGCGGAACGAGCCGAAAGCTGAGCTTGGCGCTGGCGTGCGCAGGGACGATGGTTTTACTACCGGGCCCCTGATAGCCAGCGGTGATGCCGTTGATTTCGGCTGTTGGCTGCGCCCAGATCCGTTCGAGGGCAGAATATCCGCTTTCGCCTGAAAGCTTTAAGCTACCCGTTGCGGCGAGGATTTCTTTTTCTCCGAAAGGAATGTCCTGCCATGTTAGTCGATCGGTGTCGGAGAGCGGCAGGACGTCATCGTAAAATCCTGGGATGGCGATGGAACCGTCGTCCTTGTGCAAATGGCAAGCAAGCGGCTGAGTTCCCGTGCAGGATTGGCGATGGTGCCGCCGTACATGCCGGAGTGCATGTCGGCGCCAGGACCGGTGACCTTGATCTCCAAGCAACTGATGCCGCGCAAGCCACAGGTGATCGCCGGGTAGCCAGGTCCGACCATGCTGGTATCGGAAACAAGAGCGACGTCACAGGCGAGTTCGTTCCGCCGCTCCCTGAGGAATGACCCGAGATGAGGGCTGCCGACTTCTTCCTGGCCTTCAAGCAGATAGATGAGGTTGACGGGGAGCTCGCGGCCGGATTTCACAAGAGCTTCGGTCCCGAGGATGTGAGAAAATGTTTGCCCTTTGTTATCGGTTGCTCCACGGGCTGCGACGAAGCCGTTTTGGAGAACGGGTTCAAAGGGCGGGTGTTTCCAACAAAGCTCGGGATCAACGGGTTGCACATCGTAGTGCCCGTAAATGAGGACCGTTCTTTTTCCCGGCGAAAACTCGGATTTTGCGAGGACAACTGGTGCGCTGGCCGTTTCCAGGATCTGCGAGTGGAGCCCGAGGCTTGAGAATTTCGCACTCAGCCAATTGCAGCAATCGAGCATGGCGCCACTACAGGCCGGATCGGCGGAAACGCTAGGGATGCGCAGATAGGCAAAGTAATCATTTATCTGGGTCTCTGAGGGCATGGAATCAGGCAAAGCGCGATAGCCGGAAAGGCGCAAGACTGAAGTGGGTTTCGCCGGTAGTGAGCAGGTCAGCCATCACTTCACCGATCACACTGGAATACTTAAAGCCGTGTCCGCTGAATCCGCCCACAATCCACACATCATCGAAACCGGGAAGCTGGTCGATGATGGGAGCCCGGTCGGGAGTGTTTTCGAAAAAGCAGGTTTCCATGGACAGAACAGGGCCATTCGCATCGGGGAAGACCTGTTGGATGAAATCGCGCATGTCCGATTCGTCTTCGTAATCGGGTTCGCGACGGGGAAGATCGGGATCGACAGCCGGCGATGGTTCGTCGCGGAAACGGCCGAGTTTAAATCCGGGAATGCCGTGGATGGGAAACCCATAAAAGTGGCCGATCTCTGGCTGATCGACGATCCAGACTGGCAGGCGATCCGCTTGAAAATAAGTGCGATTTGCTTTGGGGGCGAACCAGCCAAGGACGCAGCGCTCGGCTAGGACGGGGACATGGTGTTCAGCGAGGATTTTTCCCATCCAGGCGCCCGCAGAAAAAACGAGCTGTCGTGTTTCGTAAGTCGAATGATCCGTTCGGATTAGGCAGGAAGTGCTGCGGCGTTCCCAGGCAAGCACTTGCTCGTGACCATGGATCTCTGCCCCCATGTCAAGCGCGAGATTGACGTGAGCTGTAATCGCGGCCTCGGGCAGGACGAAGCCGGAGCCGGGTTGGAAAACGGCCTGCATCCCGGGTAACGGACGGATGGCTGGGAAGCGTTTGCGCAGAGCGGTTGCGTCGAGAACTTCGTGTTCGATATCGCAAACGCGACAAGCGTGGAGTGAGCCTTGAAAAATCCGGCTTTCCGGCACTGAAACATCCAGGCTGCCGCTTCGATGAAAGAGTTTTTGACCTGCTCGCGCCCCGGTTTCCTCCCATAGTTCGACCGCGCGCAGCACCAGCGGAACGTATTTTTCGCTTTCGTGCAATCCCAGCCGCAGGATGCGTGTAGCCCCGTGCGAACTTCCGCGGATGTTCGGGATCGAAAACCGTTCGATACCGAGCACTTTGAGACCGCGGCGGGCAGCGTGAGCCAGGATGGCGCTTCCCATTCCGCCGACGCCAATGACGGCAAGATCGTAGATGGGCATTAAAACAGCGTTAAATAATGCTCCACTTCCCAGCTCGAAATCTGGCGGTGGTATTCGTTCCATTCCTGCCATTTCAACTTCAGGAATTCGTTCTGGATCGAGCCAAGCGCGTTCAGAACGACGTTGTCGTGTTCCAAGGCGGTGAGCGCTTCCTTTAACGACTGCGGCAGCGTGACGAGCCCGCGTTTATAGATTTCCTCGCGGGTCATCGCGTAAAGGTTTCCGAAATTGGGTTCGCCAGGGTTGATCTTGTTTTCGATGCCATCGAGACCGGCTGCGAGGTAGGCGGCAAAAACGAGATAAGGATTGCAGCCGGCGGAAACGGAACGGTCTTCGACGTGCCCTGGACCGCAAACCCGGAGCATCTGGGTTCGGTTGTTATCGCCGTAGCTGATGAATGCTGGCGTCCACGTAAATCCTGAAGTCGAGCTGTAAAGCCCCGGTCCGACGAGTAGGCGCTTGTAACAATTCGCGGTCGGCGAACTGACCGCGCACAATGCGGGCGCATGCCGCACAATGCCACCGAGAAAGTGGTAAGCCAGTTTCGAAAGTCCCAAGCCGCGTTTGTCCTCCAAATCTGTAAATAAATTCTCTCCGCTTCCGGCATCAGCGAGATGATAGTGAATATGGGCTCCGCTTCCCGTGCGATTGCCAAACGGTTTAGGCATGTGAGTCGCGATGGCGCCATATTTCCGTGCCACCTGGCTTGTCATCATTTTGAAAAATGTGTAGCGGTCAGCCGTCGTGAGCGCGTCGGAATACGTAAAATTGATCTCGTACTGCCCGTTTCCGTCCTCGTGATCGGTTTGGTAAACACCCCAACCGAGCTGATTGCAGTACGTGGTGATGTCCTGCAAATAGCCTATCGCGGGCGAAAGGCCTTTGAAATCGTAGCAAGGCTTGGCCAGTCCATCGACTTTTGCTGGATCCCATGGCGAGATCGTGCCGTCGCCGTTTTTCACCACGAGGAAATGCTCCGGCTCGATGCCCAGGTTTAATATATATCCTTTGTCGCGCGCTATTTTCAGCACCCGCTTCAAATTGACTCGTGGGCAATACGGATGCGGCTTTCCGTCGACATAGAGGTCGCTCGCGAACCGTGCCGTGCCGGGTTGCCAGGGCAGGGGTGTGTAACTGTCGAGATCAATGCGGCCCATCATATCATGGGAGGAAGCATTTTGGCCCATACCCCAGACCGCGCCTCCGGCAAAGCCGGCGCCGTCATCCGCCAGCATATCGAGGCACCCGGACGGCGACATTTTGACCTTGGCCGAGCCGTGAATGTCGACGAATTGGGCGAGGATAAACTCGACGCCATCGTTTTTGAGAGTTTCCTTAATCTGATCTCGAGTGGGCATAAATGAGCTGCGTTTGATGTTGCATTTAAGGCAACTTTGGTCAATTCATCTTTTAAGCAGATCCCTATGTGCGGAATAGCAGGCCTCTTTCTCAAGAATAAATCACTGGAGACTCAACTCGGCTCCCTTTTCAGCCAGATGCTCGATTGTATGAGCAGCCGCGGCGCGGATAGCGCTGGTTTCGCCCTCTATGGAAGCACGGCGCCCGCTGGATCCCTGAAGCTGACCCTGCAATATCCAGGCCCGGAGTTTCCTTGGAAGCAACTTTCGTCAGCACTGCAAAAGCGCCTTGGAGAACCTCCGAGCGTTGAGACCGTTTCGAACCATGCGATTTTCATCGTGCGCGGCGGGGAAGCAGAAATACGGAAATTTCTCCGCGACCATTTTCCGGATGTAAACGTCATGAGTGTTGGCCAGCGTATCGAGATCATGAAAGAAACGGGCCTGCCGTGCACGGTCTTGGAGCGTTTTGGCGTTCGAAACATGACAGGCAGTCACGCTATTGGCCACACCCGCATGGCTACCGAGAGTGCGGTTACAACTGCGGGATCGCACCCATTTTCGACGGGTCAGGATCTTTGCCTCGTCCACAACGGCTCGCTGAGCAACCACAACCGGCTTCGAGAAACTCTGCGGCGAGAGGGTATCTCGTTTCAGACCGAAAACGATTCCGAGGTAGCGGCAGGCTATCTCACGTGGCGACTCCGCGCAGGTGACACAATCGATGAAGCGCTGAACAAGGCGCTCGAGGATCTGGACGGGTTTTATACGTTCACCGTCGGAACACGCGACGGTTTTGCCGTGCTGCGCGATCCGATCGCCTGCAAACCGGCGGTGATGGCTGAGACAAGCGACTATGTAGCCATGGCCTCCGAGTATCGTTCGTTAGCCACGCTGCCCGGCATCGAACGGGCGCGTTTGTGGGAGCCGGAGCCGGCGACCGTTTACACCTGGAACGCCAATAACAGGAGCTGACCGCAAAGGACGCCAGGAGCCTTTGATATTAACAATATCTTCAATGGGAAGCATGAAAACAGACATTTTGGAAAAGCCCCGAAAGACGCCGTTGCCGGAGCCGCGTGTGGTCGATCTGTCAGAATCCTCGGTTCGTGAGCTGAACCAGGCGCTGCATAATCTAACATTCCCGGAGCCCGCGCTGTGGCAGGTTAAGAATCCGCGTGGCGCGCATGCCGTTGCCTGTGGTTTGCAGTTACCTGTGACCGTTGAGGTGAGGGGACATGTCGGTTATTACTGTGCGGGCATGAATCAGGAAGCCACGGTCATTGTCCATGGAAATGCTGGCACGGGTATTGCGGAAAACATGATGTCCGGTTTCGTGCATGTGCACGGAAACGCGAGCCAGTCCGCCGGAGCGACCGCGCACGGAGGACTACTGGTCATTGACGGCGACGCCTCGGCGCGCTGCGGTATTTCGATGAAAGGCGTGGACATTGTCGTGAAAGGTTCCGTTGGCCACATGAGCGCGTTCATGGCCCAATCCGGCAATCTCATCGTGCTCGGCGACGCCGGCCAGGCGCTTGGCGATTCGATTTACGAAGCTAGAATTTTCGTCCGCGGAAGGGTCGCTGACCTTGGAGCGGACTGTATCGAGAAGCCGATGCGCGCCGAGCATTTCGAGTTCCTTGCCGCCCTGCTTGAACGTGCCGGAGCCGCAGCCAAACCCGAGGAATTCCGACGTTACGGCAGCGCCCGAAAGCTGTACCATTTCCACATCGACCACGCTGAAGAGTACTAGTCATTACTCTTACGCACAATCGTAATCCGCTTCTTGTCCTCCTCTCGAAAACGTTGGGAAAGACTGATTAAGACTAAGAGTGGGAGTAAGAGCAAGGCTATCATTTATGAGCATCCACATCCATCCCGGCATGCGCGAATCGGCAACGTTTGATCGCAACGTCATCCACGAAATCCAGCGAGCCGCAGAGACGGGCATCTACGACATCCGCGGCTGGGGGGCAAAACGTTCTCTCCCGCATTTCGATGATCTTGTCTTTCTTGGCGCCAGTATGTCGCGTTATCCGCTCGAAGGGTACCGGGAGAAATGCGCCACGGACGTTTGGCTGGGCACACGTTTTGCAAAAAAACCGCTCCACCTCCGGATTCCGATCACTATCGCTGGAATGAGCTTCGGCTCCCTTTCCGCGCCGGCCAAGGAAGCGCTTGGGCGTGGCGCCAGCGAAATGGGCACTTCGACAACTACGGGTGACGGCGGCATGACGCCTGAGGAGCGTAGGAGTTCCCAGACCCTTGTTTATCAGTATCTACCTTCGCGTTATGGCATGAATCCCAACGACTTGCGCAAAGCGGACGCCGTTGAGATCGTCCTTGGTCAGGGCGCGAAACCGGGCGGGGGAGGGATGCTGCTAGGACGCAAAATCAGTGATCGTGTCGCCGCCATGCGCAATCTTCCGACGGGAATCGATCAGCGCAGCGCCTGCCGGCACCCCGACTGGACCGGGCCGGACGATCTCGCGATCAAAATTGAGGAGCTGCGCGAGGTCACTGACTGGGAGAAGCCGATTTACGTGAAAGTTGGCGCATCGCGGACGTATTACGACACCGCGCTCGCGGTGAAAGCCGGTGCAGACGTCATCGTCGTGGATGGTATGCAAGGTGGCACTGGCGCGACACAGGAGGTTTTTATTGAGCATGTTGGAATTCCGACATTGCCCGCTGTGCGCCAGGCCGTTGAAGCGCTTCAGGAGCTCGGCATGCATCGCAAAGTTCAGCTCATCATTTCCGGCGGTATCCGTTCCGGGGCCGACGTTGCCAAGGCCCTGGCCATGGGAGCAGACGCGGTGTCCATCGGAACGGCTGCGCTTATCGCCCTGGGCTGTAACAGCCCAAAGTACCAGGCCGATTACGAAAGGTTAGGAACATCAGCTGGTTTCTTTGATGACTATCAGGATGGGCGCGATCCCGCGGGCATATCGACACAGGACCCGGATCTTGCCGCCCGGTTGGATCCTCACGAAGGTAGCTGCCGACTTGCGAACTACCTTCGCGTCCTCACCCTCGAAGCCCAGACCATCGCACGCGCCTGCGGCAAATCGCATGTCCATAACCTTGAACCCGAAGATCTCGTTGCCCTCACCATCGAAGCTGCGGCGATGGCCAAGGTCCCCCTCGCCGGGACGCACTGGATTCCGGGGCAGACGGGAAAGTTCTAGCCGAAAGGTCGAAAGTCAGGCCTTCGCGTTGCTGATGATGCTTAAGAACTCCACGGGTGGGTGATAAACGCGCAGTGGTCCGTGTTCGATCGTGCCGTCGAAAAACAAACTATCACCTGGTTCCAGGTGATAAAGTTGATCTGCATGACGGTAGTCCATCCCTCCCCGAAGCATAAAAAGAAGCTCATGACCCGGATGACGGAAAATATTCTTCGCGGGATCGACCTGCTCTTCCTCGATCCGCATCAGGTAGGATTCGAAATCCTTCTCAAACGGAACTCCGTGTACTAGCGCTTCATAGCTGTGCCCGATCTTCGATCCCCGCCCGACAATCACCTTTCTCTCCGACGCACGCACAAGAGACGCACGTGGCCTGGCGCCCGATGTCTGAAAGAACAGGCCCGGTGCAACACCCAATGCCACGGCGATTCGAGTTAGCGTTGAAACGGGTGATGAAACCTTCCCGTTCTCAATCTTCGAAAGCTGCCCCTTGGTGAGCTTCACTTCGACTGCAAGTTGTTCCAGCGTTACATCTCGTTGGAGTCGAAGGGCGCGTATCTTCTGCCCAATCTGGGTCTCAATTGACTCTTCAGGGTGATCCATAACGAGGGATTCAATCACGCGTGGGTGTTTTTACGCCAATCCCGGATTGCAGCGTGACTACGCTCGACGCCCGCCTTCCTCGTCCCCCGGCGCTTCGGGGGCGTAGCTTGCGATGGGGTTCTCCAGCACGTCCCCTTGAGTAATATTTTTCCTATCCCCATAAGACGGCGCGGTGCCCGATGCTTCTTCGATGATAAACCAGGTGCGTTCTGTTCTTTTCTTCGAAAGAAAGACGAGGTGGCCGATGGCCATGAGCTGGGCAATCAGCGCCGCGATGCAAACGAAAAGATTGATACGAACCAAAGCATGCACAGAGCTCCCTCCAATTGCTCCCTGGGGGTGCATCGCCACCAATCCGAGTGTTAGTATGATATTCCACAGGAACGCTGCGAAGATAATCAACGACACGGCCAGATTGATACGACCCCCTGTTTTCTGGCCGGAACGCAGGACACCCAGAATACGTCTCAACCATAAACGTCGTTCAATGCTGTGTCGCTCCCCCTCTACATATTCGATAAGGCGTTCCGGTTTCCCGAATCCTATCAAAAGCGTGCGCAGCTGCCAGCCCCGAGGATGCATGGACAATACCAGATTGCACACGTCGCGGCTCATGCAAAAAACATTGGCTGAGGCGGTCTCCATGGCCAACGTGGCGACGGAGCCAAAGAGGCCCCGACAAATAGCTCGCCTTAGAGACCGCAAGGGACGGAGGAAACGGTTCGGGTTGGGGGGCGATTTTGCGAAGCTAACGCCCGCTCCCTCCCGACTGCGTCGGACAAGCAAGCCGATGCTTGAAGCTGCGCGGCCCGAGAGGGGATCCGCAACAATGACATAATCACCAATACAACTATAGACCCCGGCGAGAACCGCGTCGTCGTGGTCCGATGTGTTTGCCAGGCGCAGAACACGCGAATTGGGGACCGACGATAGTGCGAATTTAAGGTCATCGAACGTCACACCTGATTGCGGGACGGGCACGACGACGATCTCGACATTTGCCGAAATTTGACTCATCGCCAATAGCATCTCCTCGGTCAGCGATATGATGCTACCCTTCGATGTTTCAACAGGAATAATCAGAGAGACAACGATTTCGCTTTGGGATTTAGCTAACATACTCTTTTTCGATTTGGTCCAGAGCGTCGTAAACGTTGTCGAACTTCGACCCCAAAATGCAGCACAAACCCTCTATTCCATGATTCCTACTAAAAAGGATAGGCCGGCTATCGTCCATCTCGCTGGATGGGAGCACGGACTTGAGTTCCCACACGGATTGTCGGGGTTTCAAGCCGGTGAGTGCCGGGATGTAACGCGCGGCATCTTTCATCATCAGGAGATAATTGCTGTTTTTCCGATAGCGGGAAAATATCGAATAAGCGGATTCGTACTTCGAATGGTCAATCCACGAGTGGTGAGGCGTGTAGCGCACGTGACTGAATGTGTAGAGACCCTTGTGAAGCGGCATCAAAGAAAAAAACGGCCCACAAACGAGGGTAATGCCCAAGCCCTGGATCTCATCGGGAATTTCAACATGGACCATTTCCGTGATCTCGTGTTTCAACGGAATCAAGGGTAGTCTTGAGTTGTAAAGCAGTGCGTTCAACTGTGAATACGAACAATTGAAGACGCGGCTTGCTGTCACAGAACCTTCTGTTCCATCGGTAAAAATCGTAGCTGCCAGACCCTTCGAGTCTTTTCTAACACTATGGACTGTCGTATCGAGCGCAACATCGACACCGTGCTCGAAAATCCGGTCTCTGCAGGTCTCACGCATCTGATCGATGTCAAATACACACTCTGCGCATTCATAAACATCTTCGACCAAGGCAGGGTTGAACAGCTTTTGATACTTGGTCGCTGCTCGGGCGACAGGCGCACCGATGTTTCGTGCGAATTGAAAGAATTGTTCCGCGGTTACCTTGCTGGCGTGAAGCGGAATGGCATATAGCTTCACAAAGTTGTCGATAATGCACCGCCGAAATTGTTTAATGAAGTTCGAATAATGATGATGGCATCGAATCGCGGTCACAAAACTTCGGACATAATGGTAACCATTGTGCACGCGCGCTTGATTGATACCCGACGCGCGGAGCATGATGTCATGATTCTCTTCACAAAGTAGAACGCTGGCGCCGTGTTCGGCCATGGTGGCAGCCAGGATGCATCCGTAAAATCCTCCTCCTACTATCAGAACATCGTAGTGAGAGCACCTCAGCATGGATAGTACCTCCGTGCGCAATTCACAGCCTGTCGGACGGCCGGCAGTCCTCTTTCGCTGGCCTTCATCTCAATCGTAAAGTTGCCCGAATAACCACACGCCCCAAGGGCTGCGGCAACGTCCTTATGCCCATTCCACGGATTCTCGAAATCCGAGAGATACGGCTGGCTGATATGAACCGAACCGATCACGTCGACATTGTCACCGATCGTACGTTCAGGTTCTTCGTCCCAAAACGCCATCGTGCCCGTATCAATGTGCCAGGTTATCGCGGGATGCGCTACTTTGCGGGCGAGCCGGGCCGCCTCGTTGGAGGACGTGCAGAAATTGCATCCATAAACCGGGGGCACGGCTTCGATCTCAAAAGTAACGCCGTAATCTTTGACGGCTTGACCGAGTTGAGCAAAAAAGGCGGCAGCAATGTCCCATGCCTCGGATTCAGACATTTCTGAAGGAACCCTACGGTTGCGAGGCGCTCCAAAAACAATCGAATTTGCTCCCAGGAGAGATGCCACTTCGGCGATCCGGCAAAGGTAACCAAACAGCAAAGGGCGCGTCGAGTTTTCGAAAAGGAGGAGATCGTCTTTGCCGTACAGAATGGCTTGAAGCGAGGCGATGCGGAATCCGTTGTCCCCGAAAAAGCGTCGTTTCAACGCGATGTCGGAAGCGCTCGCTTTTGCAACGTTCTTGAACAACCGCGCTGGAGCCACCTCCAAAATTCGTACGCCAAGGTCCCGCAGAAGACCCAATGCAGATGTCTGGTCATCCGGATTCCAGGCGATTTCACTGATTGCGATTCGGTTGATAGCGGTCCCTTTTACATTGTTGCAGAAAAAGTTCCAGCCATTCCATCACGCAATCGGAGGTATACAGATATCCGTTCTTCCCGGTCGTGGGCCATAGGGACGCGTGAACGCTCTGCATATCATAAAAGGCTGCGGGTTCTTGCGGGGGCCCGATTTTTCGTTCTGGGAAGAAAGCTTTTACGATTTCGGCAGTTTTAATGGGGGCTGTAGACAAATTCAGCGTTTCGAGGCCCAATGCAAGCGCCTTCATGAGATCATTCCACAGCCGGTCGAGGCAATAGTATTGGAATTGGGCGAGGGGATTGATTTTGTCGGTCTGATGGTCCTCGATTAAATCGAAAATCACATTTTTCTTAATACCGGCACCGAAGAGGGCGGGGAGTCGAACAATCAGGTGATTGGAAAAAGCATCGCGCACAAAAGTCTCCAATTCATAGCGGTGTCTGCCGTACGGATGATTTGCGGGAGGATCGACGGGCGATGTTTCGTTCACGCCGTTGGGCGAGGGATAAACGTCGATCGTCGAGATTAATACTAGCGTTCCGATGCGAGCACTTCGAAGAGCGCTTACGAGTCTATCAATTTCCTGGCGGTCCCCGTCAGGATCAGCGTTGGCTTTCCATTTGACACCTGGAGCGCCGGCGCAGACGGCCATGTTATATGACTTTTTGCTGATTTCTTGAATGTCCGCCCGGCGGAAAAAGTCATCAAAGGCATACTGATTTCTGAGATTGGACCCGACGAATCCGGTGGCACCAATTAGAGCAGTCCGCATTTGATACCCGACGCCGGTTTTTGACTGGTA
>DATDAW010000016.1:0-23840 GCA_036525185.1 Chthoniobacterales bacterium
AAAGCAAGCGCGAGGTTTTCGGAAACAAGAGTCCGCGGAAAATCGAGAGGCGAGCAAGCGGAAAGCCATTTTACCCTTCACCGCCGGCGTGCCAGGATGGGCCATGACTTTTGAGGAATTTCGAAATAGCCCGTCCGAACCATCCCATCTGATTGTCCCCTTGCGAGCGCTGTGGCATGATGCCAGGGAAGGATGGGAGATAGCCCATCGGCTGGTTCAAGACGATGTATCCGCCGAGGCGGCATGGGTTCACGCGTACCTGCATCGGAAGGAAGGGGATTCCTCGAATGCCCGGTATTGGTACGGTCGCGCGCGAAAACCAGCGTTTGAGGGAACGCTATTGCAGGAATGGGAAGGCATCGTCCGCGCGTTACTTTCTGCATAACCATTTAAAGAGTCGGCATTCCAAGGGACCTGCTTTGCTTCCAAAAAGCGGGCGGGAATAGTCTGGAAAAAGTCCATCGGACATCCGAGCGGCGATTCTTATGCGAGGGAATCATGAAAGAAGCGCCTGGCGGCTCGCTCAAAGATTATTTCACCCATTTCGCGCGGCAATCGGCTGAAGCTCTTGGGTCGGTTTGGGCATTTACACTCGCGCTGCTGGTTGTCGCAACTTGGATTCTCACAGGACCCCTTTTCGGCTTTTCCGATACCTGGCAACTCGTCATCAACACCGGCACGACGATCATCACCTTCATCATGGTGTTTCTCATCCAGAGCACACAAAATCGCGATGCGAAAGCGGTGCACTTGAAACTGGACGAACTGCTGCGCGCCATTCGCGGTGCACGGACGAACATGGTCGATCTCGAGGATTTACCCGACGAAGAATTGGAAGCGGTTGCCAGGGAGTTCCGAATGCTGCACGAGCGTGCTTCCCACGAGGTTCACAGCCGTGGAAAGGCATCGCCTCGTGCGGAGCCCAAGAAACGCCGCTGATTCTATATTCAGGGTGATCCCTGAGGCGCGTTCGACGTTGTGCAAGCGAAACCAACGTTGATGAAAACGCTTTCTCCTCCCATTCGTTACGCTGTCGTTGGCCTCGGGCATATTGCCCAAGTCGCTGTGTTGCCTGCATTTCAGCACTCTCGAAATTCAAAACTAGCGGCATTGATTACGGGCGATCCCAGAAAGGAATCCGAATTAAGTGACCGTTACGGGGTGCCGGGATACGGCTACCGCGATCTCGAAGCCGCTATCCGGCGGGAGGGCATTGACGCTGTCTATATCTGCCTGCCAAATACCCTCCATCGAGAATTCGCCGAACGGGTCGCTGAAGCGAAGGCCCATATTCTTTGCGAGAAACCGCTGGCGATTACCGAAGAGGATTGCCGCGCAATCATCTTCGCCGCTGAAAAGAATCACGTCGAACTCATGGTAGCCTACCGGCTGCATCTCACCGACGCCCATGTCCGCGCCATCGAACTGGTTCGCTCAGGCGACCTCGGCGAAATCCGCTTTTTCAACTCCCTGTTTGCCATGCAAGTGAGGGATGAAAATATCCGCACCAAGCGTGAAATGGGCGGCGGTCCGTTGTTCGACATCGGCATTTATTGCATCAACGCCGCGCGTTATCTTTTCCAGGACGAACCAGTGGAAGTCATCAGTGCTACGGGAAGCCGGCCAGACAGACGTTTTGAGGAAGTCGAGGAGATGACCAGCGCTATCCTGCGTTTTCCGGGCGATCGACTCGCAACCTTCACGTGCAGCTTTGGAGCAACAGAGGTCGATCAACTCGACGTCGTCGGCACGAAAGGCACATTGCAGATCAAGCCCGCCTACACGTACTCTGCCCCGTTGACATGGTTCAAGACGACCGGCAGCCGGGTTGAGGAAAGGATTTTCCCGGCCGGTGACCAATTCGCAGGAGAGCTGACTTACTTCTCGGATTGTCTTCTGAAAGACAAAAGACCCGAACCCTCGGGCGCGGAAGGCATTGCGGATATCCGGATCATCAATGCTCTTTACGAATCAGCGCGCGAAGGTCGCGCGATCAAGATCAGCGCCGTGCACAAGACGAATCGTCCTGATGCCAGTCAAGAAGTTAAACATCCACCCCTGAAAGGGCCTCCCCAGCTCGTCGCTGCCGAAGCTCCGCATTCTTAATGGGCTTCCGATGCGTTCTTTGCGAATTGATAAAGTGCGCGGGACGAAGTCTCGACGCTTCAACCTGATGCATTCGTCAGAGAGCTCACATCCGATATCCCCAAAGAAGGAGAAAGCACGCAGCTTCGTTCTGGAGCTGCTTGCTGAACGGAAATGATGGAACTCATCGCATTCAACGAGAACGAGACACGATCCACCGCGAGAAAGCGTGTGTTATTGGTCGACGACCACCCCGGATTCCGTCTTGGCATGAATGCACTCATCGACGAACAGCCTGACCTTGCTGTTTGTGGCGAGGCGGAAGATGCTCTTGGGGCTCTCGACGCCATGCGGATGCTGAAACCGGATATCGTCCTGCTCGATATTTCCATGCCTGGGAGCGACGGCATTGAGCTCATCAAGCTCATGACGGCCGAGCAGCCGAAACTCATCATCCTCGTGCTCTCCATGCACGAGGAATCCATTTACGCGCTGCGGGCATTACGCGCAGGAGCCAAAGGCTATGTCATGAAGATGGAGCCGATCGAAAATGTGCTTTCTGCCGTCCACAAAGTGTTGCGCGGCGACATCTACGTTAGCCCGCGTTTCTGTGAGCGACTGGTTTTCAGGGCCATACAAGCGCAGGAAAACGGCACGGGGTCACCTGTTGACGGCCTGTCCGACCGGGAATTGGAAGTTCTCCAACTGCTTGGCAAGAATATCGGCACGCGCGGCATCGCGGGCCAGCTTCATCTCAGTGTCAAAACTATCGAAACCCATCGCGCGCACATCAAAGAAAAACTCGGCTTCAAACATCCCGCCGAGATGCTGCGTTTCGCGGCCGATTGGGTCGCGTTGCAACAAGGATGAAGCCCCATGCGTTTCGTTCGGGACAACAGCCTGTCGATTGTTCTGCTCCTCTCGTTTTTTGCACTTTGGCTGGGACAAAGCATCGCAGGCCGTTTCGCCTATAACAAAGAACGCGCAGATGAAAATCTGCCGCCATTGACCTACGCCAGCTACATTGCATCGAGCCACTTTTGGGAAGCCACAACAGAAAACTGGGAAAGCGAATTTCTGCAAATGTTTGTCTATATCGGCCTAACCGCGTTCTTGCTGCAACGTGGCTCGGCGGAATCAAAAGATCCTAATGGAGAAAATCCTGAAGACGAAGACCCTGCTCTCCATCGCAACGATCCAGAGGCTCCGTGGCCGGTGCGACATGGGGGCTGGGTCCTTTGGCTCTACCAGTATTCCCTAAGCCTGGCATTTCTAACACTCTTCTTAGTGAGCATCGCGAGCCACGGATGGAGCAGTTACCTCCTCTACAATGAAGAGCAAATTCTCATAGGAAAACCAACGGTCGATTTCTCTGACTATCTACAAACGTCGAACTTCTGGTTCGAATCATTGCAAAATTGGCAAAGCGAGTTTCTCGCGGTAGCCGCAATCGTGCTGCTGAGCATTTTCTTGCGGCATCGCGGCTCGCCGGAATCCAAGCCCGTCGCCACGCCGCATTGGCAAACCGGCGAGTGAAGGACCGAACAGCCAAATCATTTCCGACACACGAAACCTGTATGATGAACATGCAAAACCCCTCTCCAAATGACGACGAGGATTTCGAGCCGGAAGAACTCGACGACGCCGCTGACGAAACACCCACCGATACCACGGCTCCCGAAGTGGATGCCCGCACCAAAACGTTGACGGAATGGGATGAGGCGCCCTCCTCCCACGGTAGCGCCGTGCCGAAAACCGAAGTCGACGATGAGGACACTATTTCGCAGCGTCTCGTCTACGAGGGCACCGACGAAGCAGAGCGGGAGCGTCGAATCGCAGCCGCTGATCCGGATTTTGAGCCGTGACGGATTACCGTGGGAAAGCGCCTTCGAAAGCTGTTTCCGCGATAGGCCGCCGATCACTCGGTTTCTCCCTAGCCTGCAGATTCACGGGCAGACTCTCAGGATCACCGGGCAGACCGATTGCAGCCATGGCTTCGACCTGGAGGCCGTCAGGGATTTTCAACGACGTCCTGGCCTTTTCGTAGTCGAACCCTTCCATCCCGTGCGCAACGAGGCCATTCACAGACGCCTGCAACGCCAGGTTTTCCCACGCCGCCCCGCAATCAAACGAGTGCGTAACCGAAGGTTTCCCGTTGGAATCGAACGTGGTTTTGGAAACAAACAGGAGCAATACGGCGGCATTCGCTGCCCAAGTTTTGTTGAAATCCACCAGTAGATCGAAAAATAGGGGCCAGGCGGGCGTGTCACGCCGGGCATAAAGAATGCGCCACGGCTGATTGTTGTACGAAGAAGGAGCCCAGCGGGCCGCCTCGAAAAGCGTATTAAGGTCCTCAACCGGCAATGGCTCGCCGGACATCGCGCGCGGCGACCATCGGTCCAGAAACAGACGTTCAATGGAATGCGCGGCATAGCGGACTTCACTTCCTTTGATCATCGTGTAAGTCATGTCAAAAGGACTATCGTCCCCCACCTGGATCTCGGATGCGGGTTTGCTCCAGATCCACAACAACCGGGAAATGATCCGAAGCCAGCTTCGTCACCGGTGTAACGACCGCATGCGCATCACGAACCATGACATCCGGACTGACAAAAACGTAGTCCAGACAAACAAACGCCAAACGGGTGAAGAACGTTGCCGGATGCGGCAGGCCTTTGACCCGGAAAACGTCCATCGCCTTCCTCGCCAGGATCTGATGCACCAACGAGCTCGGGCGCGAGTTAAAATCTCCACAGACCACGACCGGCGGCTTATCGCTGGCGGGAAGCATCCAGTTTTCAGCCAGTTCCGCCGCCTGAAGTCGGCGTTCATTACGTCCGAGTCCGAAATGTGTGTTCATCAGTTGCCAGGTCGCGCCATTGGCTACGATCTCGACCCAAATCGCTCCGCGCGGCTCGCGTGGAAGGGGTCGCGGGACATCTGGAAATGGCCGGGCGCGTATCAGTTTCATCGGTCTCAGGCTTAAGATGGCGTCGCCGTATTGCTCCGGGTGGCGCCGAATCGTCGGATGAAATTGAGCATCCATCGAAAGCATTTCCGCGAGCATTCGCGCCTGTTCCACCCCGCCCGTGCGCGACCGCTGCAAATCGAGTTCCTGCAAACACACCACATCGACTGCCTCTTCTTCGATCACCGCCGCAATCCGCTCCAGCGAATGTTTTCCATCCACTCCGATGCAACTATGCACGTTGTAGGTCATCACCCGCACACCCAGCATTCGCGTTTCGAAGGAAGAGTGGACGGTTCATACGTGTCGGGCGCTCTCTTCCTAATCTTACTCTTACTCTTGCTCTTGCTCTAGGCTGACGCCCTCCTCTTCAAAGCCGCGCCTCTTTATACACAAGACAAATTTTCAGACCTGATCGGTTTTCGAAGCAAGAGCAAGAGCGTAGAAAGAAGGAAAAAGCTTTGCCCTCACAACTGCGATTTGAACGGCCGCGCCGCGGCTTCGCGAATGCGCTCCCAAAGTGGGCGCTCGCGAAAATCTTCAAGCTTATACGCGCGCGACTGCTGCAGATCAGCTAGAAAAATCGCCTCCATTCGCCGCGCAAAATCGGAATCGTAAACCGTCACGTCCAGTTCTTCATTGATGGCTGACGATCGCGCATCGAGATTTGAACTTCCGAACACCGAAAACAGACCGTCCACGACAACCGTCTTTGAATGGATCATCGTCGGTTCATACTCGTAGATCTTCACGCCGCCCGCGAGAAGCTTCCCATAAGCTGTTCGGCCGGCCGCTTTTGTGGCGGGTTGATCATCGTATTTTCCTGGCACAATCAGGCGCACGTCAACGCCGCGTTTCGCCGCCTGAACGAGGAGCTCCACCTGGTTTTCGCTGGGCGTGAAGTAGGCGTTCGTGATCCAGACACGCTTCTCCGCCGCAGAAAATGCCGCCGCAAGAACCAGCGGAAAAGGCGCAATCGAGAACGCGTGTGATGCCACGACCTGCGCCCGCAATGTTCCTGCCGGCGAAAGCACCGGAAATTCGTCCGGTCCACCCAGCGCTTCGCCAGCTTCACGCATCCAATGTTCCTGAAAAGCCCCCTGAAGATTCGCCACCAGCGGCCCCTCAATCCGAGCATGGACCTCCCGTCGGTGCTTCGGTGTATGCGCGTTGCCAGCCCACTCGTCTGAAAACCCCACCCCGCCCGTAAATCCAACACGTCCGTCGATCACCATCACACGCCGATGAGTCCGACGATTAACACGGTCCAGGCGCCAGGAAGCAATCGGATGATACCAGCGAAAGTCGCAGCCGGCATTTTTCATCGTTTGTACATCGGCGTCGTTAAGCCCAAGACCAGAGCCAATGCCATCGAGCAACACCCGCACGCGCACTCCAGCCCTCGCACGTTCGACAAAAGCATCGCGAAACGCAGCGGCAACCTCGCCCGATTCGAACAGAAACGCCTCGAAATTGACGGTCCTTCTCGCGCCGCGAATGGCTGCTAGCATCGCCGGAAAAATCTCATCGCCATTGTTCAAAAGATCGATCCGGTTTCCTTCGACGGGCAGCGGGTCCGCCAACGCGTGCGCCGAGCCGAAAAACGCCGGATCCGCAACCGTAAATGTATGCGGCGCCCCGTAATCGAAAACCGTCCGGCGAAAGAAGAAAAACGAATAGATCACCGTCCCGAGTAAAACGAGCAAGACGAGAAGGATCCACGCGCCAAGAGGCAACTTCCACCCTTTACGAGCGGGCCCCCGGTGCTGACGAAAAAGCGCAATCATGTTCACTGGAGAATCGCGCCCCAGCAACCCCTGGGATTCATCTGGAACCACTTGCAGCCCCAGCTCCGAATTCTTTGATGGACCTCCATGCCCTCCCACATCCCATCCATAGATGACTATGCGCCCCTTATCGGCGCCGAGGCCGTGGAACGTATTCGCGCAAAGGCGGAGTTGCTGCGAGGGACGCGTGTCATCAATTTTTCATCGACCTACTACGGCGGCGGCGTGGCGGAATTGCTTTCATCGCTCACGTTGCTGATGAACAGCGTCGGAATCAAAGCCGAATGGCGCATCATCCAGGGCAGACCAGACTTCTTTTCAGTTACCAAGAAGATGCATAACGCCTTGCAGGGCGCCGACATCGATCTCACCGCGATCAAAAAGCAGATTTTCGAGGAAGTCATCGCCGAAAACGCCATTCGTAATAGCATCGATCACGACTTTGTCATCGTCCACGACCCCCAGCCGTTGGCGCTCATCGGATGTTTTCCCAAGAAGTGCCCCTGGATATGGCGCTGCCATATCGACCTTTCCCATCCAAATCCGGAATTGTGGAGTTATTTGCGGCAATGGATAGATACCTACGACGCCGTGATCCTGAGTTGCCCCGAATATGCCCAACCCATGCGGCCGCCGGCGCGATTTTTCATGCCGGCGATCAATCCGTTTAACGTCAAAAATCGGACGCTGGGAGAAAAGGAAATGGCCGAACGGCTTGCCCATTACGGCATCCCGACGGACCTCCCGCTGGTCGCGCAAGTCTCACGATTCGACCCATGGAAGGACCCCGAAGGCGTCGTCGAAGCATTCCGAATCGCCCAGCGCAAGGTGGAAGCAACACTGGTCCTGCTCGGAAATTTCGCAACCGACGACCCGGAAGGTTCCCGGATATTCGAAGCACTTACGAAATGCCGCGACGAGCACGTCCTCGTGCTGGCATGCGGCGATGACACCGCGCTCGTCAACAGCCTGCAAACCCGCGCAGCAGTCGTTTTGCAAAAATCACTGCGGGAAGGCTTTGGCCTGACGGTCGCCGAGGCGATGTGGAAAGGCACGCCCGTCATCGGTGGCAACGTGGGCGGAATTCGCTACCAGATTGAAAATGGGAAAAATGGTTATCTCGTTTCCGACGTGGGCGAAGCAGCCCAAAGAATCGTCGAAGCCGTCGGCAATCACGCCCTGCGCGACCAGCTCGGCAAGTGTGCACGGGAAACCGTGCGCGAAAAGTTCCTGATGAGTCGCTACCTCGAGCAATACCTGGATTTACTGCCTGCATTTAAGACCACTTTCAGTCTTCTCTCTTGAAGAAATACCGACAACGCGCCGCGCACTCCTATGCGATGGTCAGGGATGTCCCCTACTACGATTTCCAACCTTCGCATGGTTTTTCAGGCAGACCGGCTTATTCCCAATTGATGACAACGCTTCCATCCGAGAATATCGCTGATGCTGAAGCGCATGATCTGAATATGAGCGAAGCCTGGCGCCTCGCCGCAATTGTCGAATCCAGCGACGACGCCATCATCAGCAAAGACCTCGATGGCACCATCGTTACCTGGAACTCCGGAGCGACCCGTCTGTTCGGGTACACTGCGAAAGAAGCAATCGGCCAGTCTATAACCGTGCTCATCCCGGCGGATCGCCAGGGCGAGGAACCTGAAATCCTCCGCCGGATCCTTCACGGCGAACGCATCGATCACTTCCAAACGGTGCGACGGCGAAAAAATGGGTCGCTTGTCGAAGTGTCACTCACGGTTTCCCCGATCAAAGACTCAACAGGCTGCATCATCGGCGCTTCGAAAATCGCGCGAGACATCACGGACATCAAAGTTCATGAAGCCGCACTCAAAGCCGCACTAGACGCTGCCGAGGCAGCAAACTCCTCCAAAGACCGCTTCCTGGCGATGCTAAGTCACGAGCTGCGCACACCGCTCACCCCCGCCCTCGCAGCCGCCGCCGTTCTCGAGGCCGACGACTCCCTCCCAGTGTCCGTCCGCGAGGATATAGGGACGATTCGCCGCAGCATTGAGACTGAAGCAAAATTGATCGACGACTTGTTAGACCTCAGCCGGATGAAAAGCGGCAAGTTTAACCTGCAAAAAGAGTCCGTCGATCCCAACGAAATCATTCGCCGCGCCTGCGATATCTGCCATTTGCAAATCGTTGAAAAAGGAATTCGCCTGGAGCAAGACCTCGATCCGGAAGTCGGACCGCTATTCGCCGACCCGGCACGTCTGGAACAAGTGTTTTGGAACCTCGTCCAAAACGCGGCCAAATTCACGCCGGTTGGCGGCACGATCTCGATAAAGTCCAAGCGCAGAAATGGAAAATGGCAGGTGGAAATTCGCGACACCGGCATCGGCATCGAACCGGACTTCCTCCTGCGTCTTTTCACCCCTTTCGAACAGGCACGCCCAGCCGCCAGCAATTCGGGAGGGCTCGGCCTCGGCCTGGCAATTGCGAAAGCACTGGTAGAACTGCACGGCGGATCGATCTGCGCGCACAGCTCCGGTGCGGGACAGGGAAGTCTATTTACCATCGAAATCCCGGAGCGTTCTCCGCCCGAATTCTCGCAGAAAGCGATCCTCCCGGACGGGAAAACCCCTGCCCAGCAGGTGCGGATACTGCTGGTGGAAGATCATCCGGATACCGCGCGGACGTTGCAGCGGTTGTTGCAGCGCGCCGGCTACGTCGTTGAAATCGCAAATGATGCCGCCGTCGCTCTCGAACTCGCCCGAAAAGGGGCGTTCGACATTCTCCTCAGCGATCTCGGTCTACCCGATGCGAGCGGTAGCGAATTGATGCGACGCCTTCGCGAACAGTCCTCCATTAAAGGAATCGCCCTAAGCGGTTACGGCACGGAAGAGGACCAAAGGACGAGCCGGATGGCTGGCTTCGAAGAGCACCTCGTCAAGCCGGTCGATCTGGTACAACTCCAGCAGTCCATCGCCCGCGTTCTCCGCCTTTGAAAATCGGGAGATGCCGGCGGCGGGCACAAATCCAAAACCTTGGTTCCTATGATCAAAGTTGCCATTGCTCAAAATCACCAGATCGAAATCGCGATCCGCGAGGCCCTCAGCCATTTGGACCTCACGGAGATCGTTCGGGGCCGGATCGTCGCTGTGAAGCCGAACGAAACCTGGGCTTCCCGCAAGGACCTCACAGCGATTACCCAGGCCGATACGCTGCGCGCTGTCTTGCGATACTTGAAACAACTCAAACCAAAACAGTTGATCGTCTCCGGAGGCGCAGGCGCCGCAGAGACGGACCATATTTTCCGCATTAGCGGCATGATGCAGGTCCTCGAGGAAGAGGGCGCGGAATTTTTCGACCACAATCGGCCGCCATTTAAGGAAGTCGCCCTCATTTACGCGCCGGACAAGGATGTGGATGGACCCCAAAAATCGGTCATGGTCAACCCACGAGTGCTGGAATACGAAACACTCATCTCGCTTGCCCAGCTCAAGGTGCATGAAACGGCGACGGTGACCCTTTGCCTGAAGAACATCGCCATGTCCTTTCCCGCCGCCGATTACTACGGTCATCCCCGCCATTCTCAGAAACATGCCAACCACTTTTTTAAGGACATGCATTCCTTCATCGCAGCGATGGCCAAACGCTTTCCAGCACAGCTCGGCATCATTGCCGGTCATCCCGCCATGATCGGAACCGGGCCAATCGGGGGTCATACGTTTGAGACCGGCCTGATCATCGCCAGTCGCGACCCTGTCGCCGCCGATACGGTGGGGGCCAGATTACTGGGATTTACTCCCCGCGGCGTTCGCCATTTGACGGAAGCCCATGCGCTCGGCGCGGGAGAAACGGACACCAAAGCCATGCAATTCCCCGTCATGACCGTGGATGAAGCCTTTGCCGCATTTACGCACGCTGCATATGGTAAGAGGCTATCGCTCGACCACGCCTGATCTAACCGATTTCGTTGTAGCGTTTGCTGGCGCGATCGCTGAGGATTGTTAGGATCCTTGGCGGAAAACTGCCGCGACATTGTTTGCCCGGGAGCGCAATACCTGAATCTGGCGCAGGTCCGGGCAGAACGCGGTCAGCCAGAGCAAAAGCTCTCGCCGTCAAATTGGGTAGCAACGCGTTGGCAACAGCCGCCAAACGTGCCTGGAACGTGATGATGAGTTGCGGCTTGCCGGCGCGGCAGGCACGCACAATCTGGCGCGCGGCCCTCGCCGCGGAAATCGACGTCATCGGCGTTCCTGAGCCAAGCGCAAACCAGCCGAACTCCTCGCTGCGTCTGCCCTTGAAAACCGCTTGAATGTGGGATCCGGTGCGCATGAGTCCCGGAAACACACTGGTAACTTTTATTCCGTCCTTCCCCAGCTCCGCCCGGAACGCATCCGAAAGTCCGGCCAATCCAAATTTGCTGACGGTGTACGGAGCCAGATGCGGAACAGCGATTTTCCCACCAATCGACGAAATGTTAACGATGCGCCCTCGCGAACGCTTCAGGTGCGGCACCGCAGCCACCATCAAACGCAGGGGCGCCCGAACATGCGTGTCCAGATTGTTCTCAAAATCATCGAGCGTCATGTTTTCAAGAGGGCCCACCGTTATGATGCCGGCATTGTTAACCAGCACATCCAGACTTCCAAACGCGTCAATGGTCTTGCTAATCACCGCATTAGCGCACTCGCGTTCCCGCAGATCGCCAACCAGGGTCAGCACCTCAGCACCGCACTCGCGCAAGTCAGCCGCTGCGCGATCCAACTCCGCCTGGTCGCGAGCGACAAGCGCCAGCCGGGCTCCCTCGGCAGCAAAGTTTCGGGCGAGGGCTAGCCCAAGGCCGCGTGATCCGCCAGTGATAAGAACGACTTTGCCATCAAAGCTCATCCGCCTTCGCCGGATAAGGGACGCCCCAAGTACACCGGCACACAGAGCGCCAGTTACGACAAGAGCGATGACAGCGGCTCCGGACATTAAGTTTCCGGTACCCATCCCCCGCTCACGAGTCATATTCATAGGTCAAACCCGTGGCCGTCGCCCGAGAAAGAGCGAGATGATAAAAAGAACGAGGAAGATGAAGAAAACAATCTTCGCTCCCCTATCCCGCCGAAACCCAGCAACGCGGCGATTGCGGCAATTACCAGAAAAACAAGGCTCCAGTAGAGCATGGTATCCTTTCTGTTGTTGGTTTTCAGTGGCGCCCAGTCGGGCGCGCTTCTTGTGTCAAAGAGAAATTCAACAGCTTCTGATTAGGGAATCGTTAAGGGTGAGGAGAACTGCCGTCAGGAAAACCCCTGCTGGCGCCTTCAGGGTAACCACTCTCCTCGCGGACGATCACTTCCAGTGGCCATGGAACGCTCGTAAGACAATTTTCGCAGGACCACTGACGCTTGGCCGACGCAACGGTGTCCCCGCGTCACCTGCGCGCCCGCGCGGCAGCTTTCGCTTGTCTTGCGAGGGCCGTCGTCGATACGGAAGCCTTCGGTTCGCGTTTCAGTGCTTTCGTTGTGGCACGAGAACGTTTGGCAGAGGGTTTGCGCGGTTTTTTGCCGCGCTCAAGGTCATGCATTGCCTTACGTCGTGTGGCTTCCGAAGCCTTTCCCTTTTCCGGCGGAGGCAATTGCACGCCGGCGCGCCGCGCTTGGGAGAGGCCGATGGCGATGGCTTGTTTCGCCGAACGGGCGCCATGCTTACCTTCGCGGATGTTCTCGATTTCCTCGCGAACAAACTCACCGGCTTGCGTGCTCGGCGATTTACCCTGCCGGGCATCTTCACGAGCCCGTTTAATGGTTTCTTTTTTCGGCATGATGGAGCTTTTCCAATGGATCGCTTCCGGCCGGCAACGCGATTGGTGGGAATACGCTTCCCGATGGTCCGTTCAGGCATTTGTCTGAAAAAGGCCCGCAACGCCCCTGGCGCCTCCCACAGTTTCGAGACCTGACAATGCAATCAGGTGTCGTCCTGCATTTTGTCATGCGCGCAATGACGATTTCCCTACCGATCTTTTTGTAGGCATCAACCCATTTATCACCATGCAACTCAAAGAAATCATGACCCAAGATGTGGAAGTGGTCGCTCCACAGGCAACGCTGTTCGAAGCAGCACGGCGCATGCGGGAGCTCGACGTCGGCGCCCTACCCGTCTGCGACGGCAACCGGCTGGTCGGTATGCTCACCGATCGCGATTTGACCATCCGTTCCGTGGCCGAGGGGCGGGATCCCCGCAACGCACAAGTCCAGGACGCCATGAGCCCGGAGGTCACTTGGTGCTTCGACGATCAAGATTCACAGGAAGCCGAACACGTGATGCAAGAACACCAAATCCGTCGGCTGCCCGTTGTTGATCACGACAAACACCTGGTCGGCATCGTGTCTCTCGCGGATATTGCGACCAAGTGCAACGAGCCGGCCGGGACCGCTCGGACCCTGGAAAAAATCTCGGAGCCATCCGCAGGGGCGACTCATCAGCGCAAGTAACCAGCCCCACCTCACGAAAAATATGCGGGAATAAAGTGTTGGCTCAAAACCGCTGATGCAATCATTTCCGCCGCCGAAGGCGCGGGCGCCACAGTGGAGACACTCGGCGACCAAAAGCCTTCGACGGCGGAGCTCGGGTGCATCACTGCGCTTTCCGATTGTTGGTCAGGGAGACGCCGCCCCACCTCTTGCTGAATCAGCAGGGTATCGACGACAGATATTCGGTGAACCATGCGCCTGCGAGACGGGCGGCCTGTTCCAATGTTCCTGGTTCTTCAAAAAGATGCGTGGCTCCGGCAACGAGTTCGAGTTTCACTTTGCAGCGCATGTCGGCCATCGCATCGCGATTGAGATCAATGACTACGTCGTCATGGCTGCCGACGATCAATAGTGTCGGCGCCCTTACTTTCGCTAATGCGTTGCCGGCAAGGTCCGGTCGGCCGCCCCGCGAGACGACCGCACCGACGATGTCTGCCCGGGCCGCAGCCCCGACCAGCGCCGCAGCAGCGCCGGTGCTCGATCCGAAATAGCCAATGCGCAAACCTCGGACGGAACCCTCCCTCAGAACCCATTCGGTCGCAAAGTCGAGCCTCGCGGCCAGCAGGCTGATATCAAAACGATGCTGACGGGTGTAACGATCGACCTTTTCTTCATCGGACGTTAGCAGGTCGAACAAAAGCGTCGCCAGACCGACCTCGTTGAGCGCCCGGGCAACGAAACGATTGCGCGGGCTGTGGCGGCTGCTGCCACTGCCGTGCACAAAAAGGACAAGGCCGCGCGCGCTTCCGGGTACGCTCAAATTCCCGTTAAGCGTCGCGTCGCCTGCAGGGATTTTGATTTCATCCTCCGTTTTCATAGGCACAACTGGACACAGCTCAGCGCTCAGCCCTTTTGCACGACGATTTCCACGCGACGGTTTAGCCTGCGTCCCGCAGCCGTATCATTCGACGCCACAGGCTCTGCTTCGCCCAAGGCCTTCACGGCAATCCGATCCTCCTTGATGCCCGATTGGTTCATCAGCCAAACCTTTACGGCTTCCGCGCGTTTCCGCGAAAGGTCAAGATTCGTTTCTTCGGAACCCCGAGAATCGGTATAGCCCGCGATGGTGATGGCTCCCTGGGGATAGGCGGCAAGAATGATTCCCACCTGGCGCAGTTTTTCCCGAGCGGCTGCTTTAAGCGTGGCAGCGTTCGTGTCGAAAAAGACTTCTCCCGAGAGCTGCATTTGGATCTGATTTCCGGTTTCCTTGACCGCCAGCGCCTGACGAGCCTTTGCGAGCTCCAGCTCTTTCCTGGCGAGTTCGACTCGGGCTTTCTCTACGGATAACTGCTCGGATTTCACCGTGTCGAGTTTGGCCTTTTCCAGATCGAGTTGCTTTTGTTTCAGTTCGAGTTCCCTGGCCTTTATCTCATCGGTCTGAGCGTCCATAATTCCCGTCCCCACCAGCCAAAGGCACGCCGTTAACGTAATAAGTGTATGCAATGTTCGTTTCATGACTACAGAAGTTCGTTACTCATCAAGTAATTCGCGCCTCGCGGGCATTCTGCGCGGCTAGGAATGCTCGCGAAGCGTGATCCCCTGTTGAAATGCGCGCCGAACGCCGCCGGGGAGATGGGACAATCAAAGCCGCCGACCGCATGCCAGGCGACACATCGTCGTTGGACTCCAGCGGAACTTCGGAAGCGGCCAGCAAATCCCACTAAGGCACTTTCACAACCTCCGATTTCTCTTTTTCTTCACACGTGGAAAAAAGAAATGCAACGAGAGGAACGGTCGTCGCCAGGCCAATAATCAACAGCGTCCAGCCAACGGCCTTTCTCGATTCCCTATCCAGTTTGTCGGCGAGTATCAGCGCGAGACCCGCGCCAGCAATTACGCGGGTACCACTCAGCAGCCCTAAAATGGGCAATGGAATGGTGAACGTTTTCATAACCCACTCACTTTATTCGTCCCTCGCTACCAATTCGGTCGTTCCGAAGTGGATTTTAAATGAAAACGGTCGCCTGTGCCTCTTTTGACCCAGTCTGTATTCTTAAGAGGGTTGTTTTTCCTGGTCCGCAGAGGTTTTCATTAGCTTTGGATACAGGCATTCACCTCTCGCACGGACCGTTCATCCGCGTTGTCGGATGGCATGGATTCCGAGTAAATACTCTTTAACTCGTAAATTGTAAAGGTATTCGCCATGACGCTGCCGCCTGAGGAATAACAGCTCGGCTCCTGTGGCATCGAGCGGGAAGATCAAGTCCGTCATTACCCTTTGGCCACCGTTGCCAAAGACCTCCACCGAGGTGCGGTCAAGGAAGATGTGGATGCGGATGACTCCGTCGACAGGTTCCATCGGCGCAACGTGGCGCCCATGATCGTTTTTGAAGGTGAAACTTCGTGAGCGGACGAGATGAATGTCAAATTGCTGTTAACGTCAAAGCCACGAGAATTGTGAGCGCACCCAGCAACGAGGGTACGACAAAGGCGCACCAACGAACAACGTCCCGCAAGGGCCGCCTCCCGCAGCATGTTTTAGGTGAAACGGAGCAACGGGCGAAACACCAGTGCGTGACGGCGACAAAGTCGCGCGTGACTACGTGGTTAGTACCTCTTGGGCTTTACAAGCCCATTAACGACGTTTCAGAGGCAGGGCGTTGATCAAAACGCTTGTCGCGCTGTCGACTCGTTCTCCGTTCTATCCGCTAACACGCGGAAGATCAGCCATGGTGATGTAGCCTTTGCCACTCTTGTCGAGTTGTTTGAATTTAGCCTTCATCTCCTCGATGGCGCTTTTGTTCCGCAGCACGTCTTTGAAAGTGATGTAGCCGCGCCCTTCGACATCCATCTCAGCCCACTCGGCCTCCTCATTCTTGGCCTCCGGGCATCCGGCAATGGCTGCCATGTATTCCGCCTTGGTTAGTTTGCCCTTTTCAGCCTTCTTGCACCCGTCAAACAAGCTATGGAGTGCCGTCAATACAAACTCTCGTTCCGAGACCTTGCCGTCCTTGTTGATGTCGGCGGTCGCGAATAACGCTTTCTGTGTCTCAGCACTTGCGCTGGCCTGGACAACGAGTGGCGTCATAAAAGACCCCAGCAACAGGGCCAAGGTGATTTTGGTTGTCGCAGTCAGCGATTTGATCGTGAAAATCCGGCGGCAGGCGACATCATTGTGGCGATTTCTTGTGGTCATAGGTGGGAAGCAGTTGCGCCTCGCACGTTATCGCATTTGCAGAAGACCTGTCAACAATGATTGCTGACAAAAATGAAAAAGCAATATGACAAGTTCGTTCTATTGCGCACCCGTCCTGCAAATTTCCTGTCAAGTTGTCATTGTCGACGAAACTGATAGTGGCCTTGGGACATACTCAGCCAGGACGAACCGCCGGAGACATCAAGAGCAAACGCGGAAAACACCGCTCGGAATCACTCTCATCGTCGTTATTTGGATACATTTCCCTCCCGGAGAGTTGGCTTCGCTGCTGCTCAGAAAGATGCCGCACCAAGTCGATCTATCGTAGAAGAGTTTACCAGCCTGGGCGATAAACGGGTGACAGGAAGGGATTTCTGATACAACGTAGCTGCAAGCCTTGGCAACCGGTCGAGGGGCTCATGGACTACCGGGACGGAAAACGAAAGCCGACAGAATTGACGGGAATGAATTGATCTGTTAAGAGAACCTGTCAAAGCATGCTTTCACCCTCGATTAACAAACGCGAGGAGATTACCCGTCAACTGCGCGACGAATTGCTCCGTGGACGCTATGGTGAGGAGGGGCGGTTGCCAAGCGAGGCTCAACTTGTACGACGATTTGCGGTCTCCAGGCCAACGGTGGCGCGGGCCCTGTTGTCGCTGGTTGAAGAAGGGCTTGTGGAACGACGCGCGGGCTCAGGCACCTTTGCGAAAGGCTTCGGCGGCAAAGCTGGACGTCCTTTACTCGAGACGCGCGTGCTTGCCCTCCTGATTCCCGATTTGGGAAATACAGAAATTTTTCAACTCATCTGCGCGGAAATTGCCAGTCTGGCGAGAGTGCATAATTACAGCCTGGTCTGGGGCGGCTCAGGTGAGGCGAAGCTCGACACGGACCCAGGTTTGCAGCATGCGGAAGAACTCTGCCGCCAATTTATCGAGCGCCGTGTAAGTGGCGTTTTTTTTGCTCCCTACGAGTTGGTGCCAGACAAGGAAGAAACCAACCGTCGGCTGACGGTTATGTTGCGGGAGGCAGGCATCCCCGTCGTTCTTCTTGATCGGGATTTGTGTCCTTTCCCCTTCCGCAGCGACTTCGACGTCGTCGGTGTTGACAATGTGGGGGGCGGATACATGCTCGCTGAACATCTACTCAAACTCGGCTGCCGCCGCCTGCATTTTGTCGCCCGACCCCTCTCGGCGCCTACCGTGGATGGGCGCATCGCGGGGGTGCGTGAGGCTCTTGCCCGGTCGGGTGTTGCTCCAGAACCGGGCTGGATCCATATCGGCGTGTTGGATGACAAATCGTTTGTTAACGAGCTCATTGCGGAGCCGCTACCCGATGCATTTATCTGTGCAAACGATCACACTGCTGCCCTTCTCCTGCGTGCATTGAAACAAAATAACGTCCGTGTGCCTGAAGATGTCCGCGTCGTCGGATTCGACGATGTGAATTTCGCCACTCTGGTTTCCCCGGCACTAACCACCGTCCAGCAACCATGCCGTGACATTGCGACGAGTGCTTTTTGTACCATGCTCAATCGCCTTTCGGATCCAACGCTACCCCCCTGCCACGTGACGCTGGCTCCCCGACTGATCGCTCGTGATTCCTGCGGCGCTAACTCGTCCGCAGATAACCTGAAATCCTCCGTCCGGCGTACCGCAGGCGCGGCACCGCTCATCCGCGGCGCCTCGAATTGAAACACGGAAAGACCGAAAGCGCGCCGCACTTGACGATGGAGAAATCTCCAAGATCGCCAGACGTCTACCAGCGTGTTTTACAAATGCCAGCCCGGAGACAAATTGCTGCCGACCTCCGGATACAATCATGCTCACCCGCGAAAACGTCGGCCGACATAGAAATCATGCCTGTGCAGGCGAACTCGATTTCAGTACGTGTACTGAGTATACGGATACGGTACGGGAGGGATATAGTTGCTCGGAACGTTTGCGCTGGGCTTTCCCACGAGGCCATCCACCATAAAATCCGCTCGTGCCACCCGGCCGCCTGTCGTCGAAGAATGCTCCGCAGTAGTCGGTGCACAACTGGTGTAGGCAAGAATCCCAGTCGTCACAACCAATGCCATGCTCAAAGTCCACGAGGTAAATTTTCTTTTCGAGTTTCTCACGTTTTGGGTTAGTTAAATTTTGGTGTTCACAGCAGCCAGCCCTTCACAAAGCAGCGTCCCTGATTCACCGCAAACGACCATGCTCCGGTGCGGTTCGCCGACGATCTTCCTTCCCGTGACGGCGTGTTGAGAGATCACCGAGAAAGCTTAGGCTGCAACAAACGTCGTTCAAGCAATTTCGTTGCCGGAATCTGGCAAATTGCGGCGCCATAGCGCCCCAAGGCCCGTCCTCGGACGGGCCTTGGTCCAAAAGACACACAAGCGCACCGATAGATTCAGCCGCAGCAGTCGCGGAAATCCTTCAAAAAGCCGCAGTGCGTCGCGGAACGTGTAAAAAACGGCAAGCAGGCATCATTCGTATGGAATGGCTAAATACCCAGTGCGCCCGGCAGGATTCGAACCTGCTCATCAGCCGTTGAAAATCCACGACTTACAGAAGATGATACACCCATAGACTCACCCGAGTCCTTGGACCCCGGATTTCGGGAGGTTTTGGCCGCTTGGACGGACTTACCCGAGGCTTTAAAGGCGGCAGTCTTGGCCATTGTTCGGAGTCATCGGACGCGGTCCATCCCCCAGACTGCTACGAGTCGGCCAAGCAAATCGGAGGGCATGGCTTATGACTCGGCTTGCTTCCGAACCGTCCGTGGATGCGTCCCGAACGGCAGCGCGATTCATCAATCCGCATCGGCTTTTTCATGGTGTGTGGCTTCCTCAATGGCTGGAGGAACGGTCCGAAGTCTCGGAAAGGGCGAGAAAACTTTATGCCTATCTGACGTATTTCGCGGGCGGACAAGGCTGCGCATGGGCTTCCTTCAACCATTTGGCCGAGAAGCTCCACGTCTCGCGCCGGTACGTGATCCGGCTCTTCGAGCCACGGCCTCGTTTCGGTTACGAACGCCAACAACCCGCTGAATGGACACTGCGCGAACTACTACCGGTTTCTCTGGCATCCTTGGATGCAGACCGTCGAGGACAGCGATTTCTACATGGCAGTTCGCGAGAACGAGCCTCCGTTTTCGTCCGGGGAAAGCCCCACCTTTTTTGGCCAGGGAACGCGTACACCAGTGCGTGGCGTTGGCGGGGCGCTGCTCCAGAGTGATGTGGACTACTTCAGCAAACGCGTTCATCGGAGATGGTGCGTGGAGCCCCGCTCCTGGGCAAATCGAGCAAGCCGCGCGGACGATGCTGCGCAAAACGTCGCCGCCAGCGGCCCACGCTGAGTGCCGAGAATTCCCGTCTGCTGTGCGACCTTGTAGTTGGGCAGCCCTGCCGCTCACCCAAGGATGACCTTCGCGCGTTGCACATCGGTTGTGAGGCGGAATGCCGTCTCACCGTCTTTTCCAATTGCACTGTCTCTTCGTCACTCAAAACCGACAAGGCTCTAATGGATTTCCAAGCTGGCAAGATCGTCCGGCGTATCGATGTCGGAGGCTGCTTCCGGGCAGGAAATGAAGGCGGGTGAAGGCTCACTGGCGATCAACTTTTTCGCGCCAATCTGGCCGGAGAGTTGAGACAAGGCCGAAAATCGCGCGTCGGTGAAGAGGGCGGGGACGCCAAGTGTGCCATCGTTTTCCCGATAACGCGCCGCGACGACAGCGGCGTGTGTACGCTGTTGTTCATCGTGAAGCGAATGAAGCGCCGCTGGAGTGACGTGCGGTTGATCGCACAGCATGATGATGACGGCGTTCAGCGGCTCTTCGTCGTTTTGCAAAGCGATCATGCCAGTGGAAATCGATCCGCCCATGCCGTCGGCCCACGCTGGATTTACGGCGATTTGCACGGGGAGACCGGTCAGCGTTTCGCGGCATTCGCGTTCGACGGCGCCCAATACGACGACGACTGGGCCGAGTTGCGACGTCAGTGCGACTTTGGCGGTATGGCGCAGTAGTGTTTCGCCGTTCCAGGAAATGAGTTGTTTCGGGCGGCCGAGGCGCGTGGATGCGCCGGCGGCGAGGAGAATGATGCCCGTTTTTGGCATGATTGGAGTGACCGAATCTGTCACGCTGCCTGCTCGACGTTGACGGGGCGCGGTTCGTCCGAGTGGATCGCGCGCAAGCGGTCCCGGAGAAATCCGCCGCGGCGTTTGGCGAGGACGGCGGCGACTTCGGAGACGATCGAGAGGGCGATTTCCTCTGGCGCTTCGCTGCCGATGTCGAGCCCGGCCGGGGCGTGCAGATTTTCGATCCAGGAAGGAGGCAATTCCCGGTAATCCTGGAATTGCGCGAGCAATTCGCCGTGGCGTTTCCGCGGTCCGAGCAAGCCGACGTACGGGAGTTGGAGCGGTAACAAGCGATCCAATGCGGCGAGGTCGCGCCCGAAATGGTGAGTCATGATGAGCGCCGCGGTCTGGTCGTCGGGAACAAAATCATCCGGCAAATCGGACGGATGCGGCAAGGACTCGACGACCCAGCCCAGGCCATCGGCAAATGCCTGGATGGGAGAAACTTCCGGGCCGTTTCCGAAAACCAACAGGCGGATTGGCGGCGAAATCGTGTGGATAAATGTGCCGGGCTGCTCGACGACCAGCGCGTCGCCGGGCAGCAGTGCCGAGCCGAGGTTTTCGCCTTCGAAACGGGTGCGAACGCGGCACCATTCCCGGCGAGCCAGCTTTTCCGCCAGCAACGCGAAGAAATTTCCTCCGTTCTCCGCGGCGGGGATTTTTTCGACCAGAATTTCCACGAAACCGTTGCAGCCGTAGAGCAGGCGCGTGTCAAATGTGATGAGTTCCGACACGCCTGACGCAATGACGCTCAAGCCGCACCGGGCAATTTCCTCCTCCAGACAGCCGCCGCTGAGAACGCCGAGCGTGTCGCCGCGCACGTCCACGAGCAATCGCGCGCCGGGTTTGCGATACGTCGAGCCGCGCGTGCGCACGAGGGTCGCGAGCGCCCACGGCTGCGCGCGTTCGGCGACCGCGCGCTGGAGGATTTGGGTGAGCGCTTTCACGCCAGACCTCCGTTGATCAATTTATCCGGCGTGATCGGCAGATCGCGGACCCGAATGCCAGTCGCGTGATAAACCGCGTTCGCGATGGCCGCGGGAATCCCGACGAGCCCGAGTTCGCCCATGCCTTTGACCCCGAGGGGGTTGACGATTTTGTCCTCTTCCTCGACGAAAACCGTTTCGATCTTGTGCGCATCGGCATGAACCGGGACGTGATAATCGGCCAGCGTCGGGTTCAACATGCGGCCGTAGCGGTGATCGACTTCGGTGCCTTCCATGAGCGCCATGCCGATGCCCCAAATCACCCCGCCGATTTCCTGACTGTGCGATGTTTTCGGGTTCATGATCCGGCCGCAGGCCGTGGCTTCGATCACTCGCGTCACGCGAACCGCGCCGAGTTGCGGATCGACTTTAACCTCCACAAACTGAGCGCCATGCGCTCCCATGGCGTATTTTTCGCGTTCCGGCGACGGCTTGGAATCATACGAATCCGAAACCTCCTGCAGGCCGTTTTTCCGGAGCAAACCGACGATATCGACGGTTTTCGAAGGATCGGATTTCAAACGCAGTGCGCCGTCGGACATCTCGACGTCGCCCACGCTGGCCGATGCCAGCGGCGAGGAAGCATCTTTTTTGGCCAGATCGAGCAATTGCTGGCGGATGTTTTGCGCCGCGCCAAAAATCGCCGAGCCCACGCTGGCCGTCGTCCAGGAACCGCCCTGGGACGGCGCCTTTGGATATTTTGAGTCACCGAGTTCGAACTTAATTTTCGCCGGATCAAGGCCGAGATATTCCGCGGCGATGATGGTCATGACCGTGTAAGTGCCGGGGCCGATATCGGTCGTTGAACTCGTGACATGCGCGGTGCCGTCGCTTTTGTAAACGATTTTGGCACTCGCAGGCATCTGAAACGCGCCCCAAACCCCGGTTGCCGTGCCCCAGCCTACCAGCAGGTTGCCGTCCCGCATCGAACGCGGCTCGGGGTTGCGATTTTTCCAGCCGAAATTCTCGGCGGCAATCGAGTAACACTCACGCAATGCCTTGCTGGAGAACGGTTTGCCGGTCTCCGGATCCGTCTCGGCGTAATTGATCAAACGCAATTCCAGCGGGTCGATTTTGAGCTGGTAGGACAGTTCGTCGAGCGCGCATTCGAGCGCAAACATGTTCGAAACTGCCGCCGGCGCGCGCATCGCGGCGGGTGTCGGCAAATCGGTCGCAACGTTTTGATAAAGCGTTTCGACGTTGGAGCATTTGTAGAGGGTTCGCGAGACTTTGAAGTAATCTTCGGCGTAGTCCTCGAATGTCGACGTGTTTACGACGGCACGATGCGAAATCGACGTGAGTTTGCCGTCTTTCTCCGCGCTGATCGCGATTTTTTGCCACGTGTCGGGCCGGTAACCATGGCCGGTAAACATCTGGCGTCGCGTATAGACGAGCCGCACGGGACGTTTGACTTCGCGAGCGGCGAGAGCCACGAGCGACGGATAATAATTCACGTTGAGCGACGAACCGAACGCGCCGCCCACGAAAAGCGCGATCACATTGACGTCTTCCGGCTCGATCTTGAACGTGCGGGCGAGATAGTCGCGAACCTGGTAAACGTTTTGTGATTTGTCGAAAATCGTCAGTTTTCCGTCTTTCCAAAACGCCGTCGCGCCGTGCGGTTCGATCGGGTTGTGGTGCTCGATCGGGATATTGTATTCCTCTTCGACTTTGACGGGCGCGCTGGCGAAGGCACTGGCAAAATCGCCGCGCGGCTGGGGCGACCGCTGCGCATTAACTTCCCTGGCGGAATCCATGGCCGCGCGCAGATCCGTCGCCGGTTTCTGCTCGTCGTAAGTGACTTTGACGAGCTGCGATGCATAACGCGCTTCTTCGAATGTATTCGCCACGGTGACCGCGATTGGCTGACCGCTGAACACGATTTTCGGGCTCATCAACGGTTTAAACTCGGTGTTGTCTCCGCCACTGCCTGGAGCCGCCGGAAATAATTTCGGTGCGTTGAGGTGGGTGAAGATTTGGAGCACGCCCGGCGCTTTTTCAGCTTCGCTCGTGTCGATGGATGTGATCGTGCCTTTGGCGATGGTGCTTAACGTGAGGTAGCCGTAAGCGACGTTGGGCATTTCAAATTCCGCGGCGTATTTCGCCCGGCCGGTTACTTTGGCGACGCCGTCAACGCGGCGCATTTCTTTTCCGATGAAACGCATAAAGTGGGATGGGTTAGACGGTTCCGTTGGCACGGAGCAAAGCGCGAACCATTGCGCGTTTGCCGAGTTCAACTTTGTAGGCGTTGTGGGCGAGCGGCTGGGCG
>DATDAW010000017.1:0-42503 GCA_036525185.1 Chthoniobacterales bacterium
GGCACTTTTTCCAGCCTTGATCCGGCCGCGGATCGTCGGGTAGTGTCCGGCCCGCTCGTTTTTGATGAGGATGAGCTCTTGCGGTTGCGTTTGTTTCTGGATCGCTCTGTGCTGGAGCTTTTTATCGATGACCGGATTGCCGCGACGCAACGGCTGTATCCAACCCGCACGGACAGCGACGGACTGAAGTTTCTGGTTGAAAAAGGAGAGGTCCACATAGTGCGCTTGTCGTTGTGGACACTGAAACCGATTTGGCCTAATACCGTTCCGACCCGGCATTGAGGCACTGAATTCGAAGCATGGCACCGTAACATCCTTTCAAACTAATGCCGACGATCAAGGATGTTGCAAAACTGGCGGGGGTCTCTTTCAAGACCGTATCGCGAGTGATCAACCGGAGTCCGCATGTGCGGGACGAAGTGAGGCAAAAGGTGCTGCGTTCCATCGATGCGCTGGAATACCGCCCGCATCATCATGCGCGCCACATGCGGACCCAGCGGTCAAAAGTACTGGCGTTTATCAACGACGATATCGCGATGACGCCTTTTGCCGGTCGGATTATTCAAGGTGCGCAGGAAACCGCCTGGCGCAACGACATGCTCCTGCTGACCTTGCACACCGGCGGGGATCGCGTGGTCGAAAAAGATGCCGTTCACGCAGCGCTGGAACGCGAAGTCGAAGGGATCATTTTCGCCACGATGTATCACCGGGCCGTGGAAGTGCCAGAGGCGGCCTATCAGCTTCCTCTGGTGCTGGTGGATTGCTTTGCTCCGGGCAACCGCTGCACCAGTGTTGTTCCGGATGAGGCCGGCGGTGGTTATGCCGCTACGAAGATGCTTCTTGAAAAGGGACATCGCCGGATTGCGATGATTAATGCCGACCTCAAGTATCCAGCCGCACGCGGACGTCTGGAGGGTTACCGGCAGGCGCTCAAGGAAGCTGGAGTCCGGTTTGACGCCAAACTGTTGCGGACCGGCGGTTGGTGGCAGGAGGATGGATACGAACACGCAATTGCGCTTCTGAGCGCAAAACCGACGGCGATTTTTTGCGTGAGCGACCGTGTGGCCATGGGCGTTTACGATGCCTTGAAAGAGCGCGGATTGCGTGTCCCGGAGGACATCTCAGTGGTTGGATTCGACGATCAGGAATTGATCGCGCCCCATCTGCGTCCCGCGCTGACATCGGTCCGTGTTCCCTATTTTGAAATGGGTTCCTGGGCGGTTGATCATCTGGTGGGAAGCGGACAGGAGACCAAATCGGAAGAACAGGTCGTCCGTCTGGAATGCCCGCTCGTTAACAGGGCTTCGGTGTCGAAGCCAGCACATCCGACGTCGCCGCGACTACGAGCTGCTCCCCTGGCGGAATGACCCGACTGGGTCGCGGAAAAAGGAGAAGACGCTGATGACGTCGTGCCATCAGGTCCAGCCCAGTGTCACAGAACGAAGTTCCACAGCCACGAAGATTCACCTAAAGGACGGCAATCCAGACGATTTTACGCGCAGGCGTGATATTCCACTAGGCAATTTGTTACGGGCCGCGTCCGTCACAATCCGATTGTCCTCATCACTTATCGGGACGGAGTCATTACCAAGGGTCGGTCAACCGCAATTCCGGCAACGGCCGTATCGACGTGACAATTGTCAGGCATGTGATGGAGAATTTTAGCGTGAAACCGGGCGCGTCGGGCATAACATTACTGCCTGTTAATCTTTACGCGCAGGATTCCGGGGCGCGATCATGACACCCGACCTTGGCCGGCACAGCCATACCGATTGGTGACCGGAGCTTTACCCACTTTGTGATGCGATTGCCCAGCCCCAGAATCAGCCATCCTTTTCAACCATCTTTTGCCCGATCTTAACCGTCCCTTGCGTTTTTCGGAAAACGCATTGACGGAGAAATAGCTCCCACCCATAACCTTCCATCGAATTTAACTTCATAACCCAACACCACCCACACACATGAGCATCAAAATTGGCATCAACGGCTTCGGACGTATCGGACGCCTCGTTTTCCGCGCAATCGTCGATCAAGGCCTCCTCGGAAAAGAAATCGACGTCGTCGCCGTCAATGACCTGGTACCCGCCGACAATCTCGCCTATCTCGTCAAATACGACTCCACACAAGGCAAAGCCAAGGAAACCGTCGTCAGCGCCAAAAGCGATCCCAAGCTCGCTGAAGACGATTTGCTCATCGTCGATGGCCATACCATCAAATGTCTCGCCATCAAGGAAGGTCCCGCTGCGCTTCCGTGGAAAGAACTCGGTGTCGACATTGTTATCGAATCCACCGGTCTCTTCACCGACGCCGCCAAATCAAAAGGCCATATTGATGCCGGCGCCAAGAAAGTGATCATCTCCGCTCCGGCGAAGAATGAAGACATCACCGTCGTCATGGGCGTCAACCACGAGAAATACGATCCGGCTGCGCACACCATCATCTCCAATGCCAGCTGCACGACGAACTGCCTCGCCCCCGTCGTTCACGTCTTGCTCAAGGAAGGGTTCGGTCTTGAGGAAGGTCTCATGACCACCATCCATAGCTACACCGCGACGCAGAAAACCGTCGACGGTCCTTCGAAGAAAGACTGGAAAGGCGGACGCTCCGCAGCCATCAACATCATCCCTTCGACCACCGGCGCCGCCAAAGCCGTCGGCCTCGCCATTCCCGAAGTGAAAGGCAAGCTCACCGGCATGGCTTTCCGCGTGCCGACGCCCACGGTGTCTGTTGTTGACCTCACGTTCAAGACGACGAAGGACACGAGCTACGACGAAATCAAGGCTGCCATGAAAAATGCCAGCGAGACGTACATGAAGGGCATCCTCGGCTACACCGAAGACGAAGTCGTCTCCAGCGATTTCATTCACGATTCGCTCTCATCCATTTTTGACGCCGGCAGCGGCATCGGTCTCAGCAGCCGTTTCTTTAAACTCGTCAGCTGGTACGACAACGAATGGGGCTACAGCAATCGCTGCGTCGACCTCGTGAAGTACATCGCTGAAAAGGGCCTCTAATCGGGCATACAGCACGTCAACCCCACAAACGGCACCCGATTATGGCTAAAAAAGACATCCGCGACATTGACGTCGCGGGCAAACGCGTCCTCGTACGCGTCGACTTCAACGTCCCTCTCGACCAGCGCGACGGCGAATCCGTCATCACCGACGACACGCGCATTAAAGAAACGTTGCCAACGATCAAATACCTCGTCGAACACGGGGCAAAGACGATTCTTTTTAGCCATCTCGGCCGTCCCAAGGGCAAGCGCGATCCGAAACAAAGTCTCGCGCCGGCAGCCGTTCGCCTCGGCGAACTCCTCGGCAAACCTGTCGCCTTTTCCCCGACGTCCATCGGGGAAGAGGCGCAAGCCAAAGCCGCCGCACTCGGCAACGGGGAGGTTCTGCTTTTGGAAAACGTCCGTTTCGAGCCCGGCGAGGAAAAGAACGACCCGGCGCTCGCCCAGGAATTCGCCAAGCTCGCCGATATCTACGTGAACGACGCGTTCGGCTCCGCTCACCGCGCGCATTCGTCGACTGAAGGCGTCGCCCATTTCGTTCCTATCGCAGTCTCTGGCTTCCTCATGGAGAAAGAGCTACGTTTTCTCGGTGACGAACTCCAAAATCCGGCCCGTCCTTTCGTGGTCGTTCTCGGTGGCGCCAAAGTCTCCGATAAAATCCAGGTCATCGACGCCCTGCTCGACAAAGCCGATACCATCCTCATCGGCGGCGCCATGGCCTATACCTTCGCCCTTGCCCTCGGAAAAAAGGTCGGCAATTCACTCAGCGAGCCTGACAAAATTGATACCGCCAAAGCCGCGCTCGCAAAAGCCGCGGAAAAAGGCGTCAAATTCCTTCTCCCTGTCGACAACTTCATTGTTGAGAAATTCGATTTCGCGACCAAGAGCATTTCGCCAGGCAAATACACCGCTGTCGGCGAAGACATCCCGGACGGCTGGGAAGGCATTGATATCGGTCCCGAAACCGTGAAACTTTTCGCTGCAGAAGTCGCCGGAGCAAAAACCATCGTCTGGAACGGACCGATGGGTGTTTTCGAGATCAAGGAAAGCGCCAAAGGCACCTTTGCCATTGCTGAAACCGTCGCCGCAAACACCGGCGCCGTCACTATCATCGGCGGCGGCGATTCCGTGAAAGCGATCAAACGCGCCGGGGTTGCGGACAAAGTCACCTTCATTTCCACCGGAGGCGGTGCCAGCCTGGAGCTTTTGGAAGGAAAAACGCTTCCCGGAGTGGCCGCTCTCGCCGACAAATAACACGTAACACAGGCACCCTTTTTACAAGATGCGAAAAAAAATCCTGGCTGCAAACTGGAAGATGAACATGACGTCGGGCGACGCCACTTCATTTCTCGAAACGTTCCTTCGCGAAATTAATGGCGAACTCGACGTCGAAGTTGTCATCATCCCGCCGTTCACCCTAGTCGGCAAGGTTGCCGAGGCACTCAGTAAAAACGACAACATTAGCGCTGGAGCTCAGAACTTGTACTTCGAAAAATCCGGCGCATTTACCGGCGAAATCAGCGCCGCCATGCTCCGAGATCTTTACGTCCGTTATGTCGTCATTGGCCATAGCGAGAGACGCACGATTTTCGGCGAGACCGATACCATGATTAACAAAAAGGTCCGGGCCGCCATCGACGGCGCCCTGAAACCCATTCTCTGCATCGGTGAGACGCTCGCCGAACGCGATGCTGGTCAGGTCGAAACCGTTCTCGAAACGCAGCTCCGCGCCGATCTCGCCGGTCTCACGTCAAAGGAAATTGCCGACACCGTCATCGCCTACGAGCCCGTCTGGGCAATCGGCACCGGCCGCACCGCGACACCCGAGCAGGCACAGGACGCCCATGCGTTCATTCGCAAGACCGTGGCGGCCATCTCCGATGAAGCGACTGCAGCCAAAGTCCGCATTCAGTATGGCGGTAGCGTCAAGCCTGACAACACTGAAGCTCTGCTTGGCAAACCGGACATCGATGGAGCCCTCGTTGGTGGCGCAAGTCTTGATCCCCGCAGCTTCGCCGGCATCGTGAACAACACGCTGGCACTTCTAGCCAAGTAAGCCTGTTGCGATAAACGACGCGCCGCCGCTTCCATCGCGCTCGGTGCCGTTGATGAAATGAAACGACCGAAACCCTGATCCTCGCAGATCGCGGTTTCGGTTTTTCGTTATTTCGCCGGGCCGGATTTAGGTTGAATTCACGCGCCAGGGAGGAGTTTTATTTTCCACTAAAGCCGTGCGGGTTCTCCCCAGGATTCTTTTTCTTTGCGTCGCGGTTTGGGCAAATGTTGCCAATTCAGAAGCCGCGGTGGATCGGCCGCTTGTCGATGATCAAATGATACTCCTGAGTGGTCTTCCGGGTGACGTGGAGTCGGACAACGCATACCGGCGGCGACTGCGTGTTTTCCTCGATTTTTTCGAGAGCCAGTCAGTCAAACCGGAGAATGTGCATATACTCGTGCACGATCCGGAGCATGCCGACATCCCAGAGCGCTGGCGGAAAACAGCGGATATTCGCATCGCCAGCCGAGCCAATCTTCTGGAACTCGCCAGGAACTCTGTGTCGGGCCCTGCCACGGTCATTGTTTGGGGGCATGGCGGTGATCTGCGTGGCCAAGCCGTTTTCCATGTTGCCGGACCGCGCATAACAGCGGATGACATGAAGACATTTGGGGCCGGAAAATTCCTGTTGTTTTTCACAGGCAGCGGCGATTTTGCGCAGGTCCTAAAAGCAGAGAACCGCAAAATTTTTGCCTCTGAAAACGCCACGCGTTTCACCAACGATCCGATAGGCATCGATATCATCCTTGGTGCGTGGAAAAAACAACCGGGCCTCACTTTAGACCAGCTCGCCCGGGCTGCGGGACCGCAAATTGCCGCCTGGTATAAGGAACGCAGCCTTGCCCGGACTGAAGAACCCACACTTTTCATCGCCACAGAGGAACCGTTTCCGGTGGCGGAGATGTCATCGTCTTCGAATCCGGACGAAGCGCCCACGTCGCTGGGCGAAACTACAGGTCGCTGGAAATCCGTCACCAAAGTCAGCCCGGCCGATTTTCCTGGATCCGACGCTGTGATCCTCCGGCGCAACCTCCGTTACACTCTCGGCGACGACCCCGCTATCGACGCAGAGATCGACGAAACGACTCAAATCCTTACTGCCGAGGGCAAAGCGCGCGGCGACTTTGCCATTCCTTTCTCGCCGCCAGACGAAGATGTGGCGTTTCTAGCCCTCGAGGTTCTTACGCCCGAAGGGCACATTGAGACGTTCAATGCCGACGATGTCCTGGAGAGCAGGAGCGAAAGTGAGACCGCTGCTGAAAAACGCTTTTCCTTGCCTGGGGTCCAACCTGGTTCCGTACTGCATGTCCATTACCGGCGCATATGGCGACGGTTTCCCCTGCCCCACGTTTTTCTGGAAATTCCGGTCGGGGACAATGTTCCCGTTTTGAAGGGGGCCATCCGCGTGGAATTAGCGAAGGACAAGCCGCTCCATTACCACCTCGCCGGGATTACCGGTGAGAAGCCCACCGAAACAAGTTCCTCATACGGAAAAATTTACGAATGGAACTGGACGGACATTGCTCCGTTTAGAACTGAAATTCTCGCCGAACCTGGCGGCGAACCCCGGTTGCAAATCTCAACGTTTCCTGATTGGCAATCTTTTGCTGAATGGTATCGGCGGTTGATTCGGGAAGCGGACGCAATTACCCGGAAATCAGCGCCCAAGCCATTGCTCTCACGGCCGACAAAACGACACCGGAAGAAAAGGTGAAAGCCGTCTACAAATTTGTGACCGCCATGCGCTATGTTGCCATCCCGCTCGGCGTCAACAGCCACCGACCGCACGCTGCCGCGAATGTTTTGCGCAACCATTTCGGCGACTGCAAAGACAAGGCAAATCTCCTCAACACATTACTCCGGGCGGCAGGCATTGAGGCCAGCCTCGTTCTCGTTCCGCGCTTCAGCCAAGCCCACGAATCCGTTCCCGGGCTTGCCTTCAATCACGCCATTTCACGCGTCAAGCTTCCGAGCGGCAAGATGTTATGGCTCGATTCGACGGACGACGTTTGCCCATTTGGCATGCTTCCGCCAGGTGATTCCGGACGGAATGCTCTCGTCATTGATGATACATCCAGCAGTCTTCAAAAACTCCCTGAGCCCGATCCCGCCGAGCATTCCCTGACATTCGACATCGACTCCCAATCCGTCCGCATTTCGGCCCGCGGTTTCCCTGGATATGCGTTCCGTGAAGCCGCCCGCCGAGCGGACAGCCGAAATGGAACGCTTTCGCTGCTTCGCGCCGCTCAGTTTTCGCCGGTCAACGGCATTTTTGTGACTTCAGAAGAAACCCATCCCCTGCAAGCGAGTTGGACGGCTCTTTCCAGGGGGCCGCCAAAGGCCGTTTTGTGAAAAATGCGCCCTCGTTCTTTTTACCTGACGAATGGCGTGCCGCTCTTCAACCACGGACTCAGCCGCTGCTGCTGCACCAAGGCTATTCGCTCACGTTCACACAGACCCTTCGCGATCTGCCAACCAATTCGAAGCGCCGCTTTAGCGAACACAAGACTGGCCCTCTTCAATGGCAACTTAACGACACAGCACTCCGCGTGACGCTTAAAAAGGCCTTTCTCGATCCACCACAGGCCGCCCAATTCCAGCAAGGCCTTCTCCGCCTGCTCGAAGAACTGAACTAATTGAAGAGAATTCTGAATATCTTTTAATTTGCGGCAAGCCCTCTTGTTGCTGCATGTTCGGCCCGCGCAATGAACTTCATACGAGCTTCGTCACGGACTCTCCTTCCCGACGTTTTCATCATTCGTTCAGCTGCGGAGATTTCCCCCATCCACTCCGATCCAGTTCCAACCGGACTACACAGCTCGAAGAGGGTATCCGTCCAATGAGCGCTTTCAGAATTCCGGAATCCAAAGTGGATGTCGTGCTCGTCGGCGCCGGTATCATGAGTGCGACGCTCGGGGTGCTTCTCAAGGAGCTGCAGCCCGATCTCACCATTGAGCTTTTCGAAGGGCTCGATGTCATTGCAGGCGAAAGCTCGAACGCCTGGAACAATGCCGGCACCGGCCACGCAGCGCTTTGCGAACTCAATTACACACCTCAAAAAGACGACGGCTCCGTCGACATCGCCAAGGCGCTCGATATCAACGAGCAATTCGAAGTTTCCAAGCAATTCTGGACGCACCTCATCGAGAGCGGTTTGATCGAATCGGCCAAGGCCTTCATCCATCAGGTGCCGCATTTGAGCTTTGTTCGCGGCGCGGAAAACGTCGAGTTTCTCCGGAAACGGCATGCTGCCCTTAGTGAAAGCCACCTTTTCGACGACATGAAATTCTCCGACGATCCGGCCGAGATCGCTGAATGGATCCCGCTGGTCATGGAAGGACGCGATCCTTCAGAAAAGGTGGCAGCCACCCGCGTCGAACACGGGTCCGATGTAAACTTCGGGGCGCTGACAAAAGCTCTTCTCCAGCACCTTCAAAAACAGCAAGGCGTCTCGCTTTTCCTTCGCCATAAAGTCACGGAGGTCAGTCGCCCCAAAACGTTGAAAAAGAGGCCGCGCTGGAGAATCAGCGTTGAAGACATGAAGAAGGGAATCAAGCGCGAGATTGATGCCGGATTCGTTTTCCTGGGCGCGGGAGGCGGCGCTCTGCCGCTCCTCCAAAAATCCGGCATTCCCGAGGGCAAAGGCTTTGGCGGTTTCCCCGTTAGCGGCCAATGGCTGTGCACGGACAACCCAGAACTGGTCGAGCGCCACCATGCCAAAGTGTATGGCAAAGCAGCCGTCGGCGCGCCTCCTATGTCCGTTCCTCACCTCGATACACGGGTTATCGACGGCAAGAAGTCGCTCCTTTTCGGTCCTTATGCCGGCTTTTCAACCAAATACCTGAAAAGCGGTTCACTTCTCGACATGCCTTTGGCCGTGCGCACTGATAACCTTTGGCCCATGCTCGCTGCCGGACGTGACAATATCCCGCTCACGAAATACCTCATCGAACAGGTCGCCCAGTCCCCTGAACAACGGCTCGAAGCACTGCGCGAATTCCTCCCCAACGTGAACGCTGCAGACTGGCGGCTCGAAGTAGCCGGTCAACGCGTGCAGATCATCAAGAAAAGCGCCGATCGCGGCGGCGTCCTCCAATTCGGCACCGAAGTGGTCGCTGCGCAGGATGGCTCGATCGCTGCCCTCCTCGGAGCGTCGCCAGGCGCGTCCACGGCCGTGTCGATTATGTTGCAGCTCATCCAGCGGTGTTTCCCGGATCAGGTCAACACGCCGAAATGGTGCGATAAACTTAAACAAATGATTCCATCCTTTGGCGAATCGCTCGCCAAGAACCCGGATCGCCACCACGAAATTAGCTCGCGGGTGGACGAAGTCCTCGGCCTGGCAGGTGCCCCCACTTCGTAAGCTACGCCTGCGTTTCGATGTGCATTGTCTTCTCGGCAGCCATCTCACGCTCTTTAACTGGGTTGTGAAAAGTTTGTAAGTTTGGGTGAAAACGGGCACAAACTGTGCCGATGTCCGTTTCTGTTTCCTCTCCCCTGCCGCCCCCTTTGCCATCTGACGACCCAGTCCCCTTGCTCGCTGGGTTTCAGAAGAAAATCGAGTCGCTGCACAAAGAGATAGCGCGGGTGGTTGTGGGGCAGCGTCACAATGTTGACGCCATTCTTTACGCTCTGTTAAGCCACGGGCATTGCCTGCTGGTAGGCGTTCCAGGGCTGGCAAAAACCTTGCTGGTGAACGCGTTATCGCGGCTCCTCGGGTTGCCCTTTTCGCGGATCCAATTCACACCGGATTTGATGCCATCCGACGTGACCGGAACGGAGATTCTCGAGGAGGACATCACGTCCGGGCATCGCAAGTTCGTATTCGCGCCAGGGCCGATTTTTACCAACGTTCTGCTGGCCGATGAAATCAATCGCACGCCGCCCAAAACGCAGGCGGCATTACTCGAAGCGATGCAGGAGAAGACCGTCACGGTCGCCGGGAAAATCCGGCGTCTGGACGAACCCTTCATCGTGTTGGCAACGCAGAATCCAATCGAGCAGGAAGGCACCTATCCGCTCCCGGAGGCGCAACTGGACCGGTTTTTGTTCGAACTGCTCGTGGATTATCCAGGTTTTGAGGACGAAGTGCGCATCGTGGAACAGCATTCCTTCACACCGACGGACGCGCTGCCCGCGCTGTTCACCTCAAACGAAATCCTGGCGTGCCGGGATGCGATTGCTCAGATCCCAGCAGCGCCGAACGTCGTGCGTTATGCTGTCCGTCTCGTCCGCGCGACGCGCCCGGATGCGCCGGATGCGCCGGAAGAAATCCGGACGTACCTTAAATGGGGCGCATCCCCGCGAGCCAGTCAGAATTTGATCATTGCAGGCAGGGCACGGGCGGCGTGCCAGGGCCGTTTCAATGTTGCATGTGAAGACGTCGCTGCGCTGGCTCCCAACATTTTGCGGCACCGGCTCATTCGGAACTTTCAGGCTGACGTCGACAACGTTTCAGCAGCGGAGATCATCCGGATCTTGCTGAAGAAAATACAACCGTGAGATGCCATGGCTACTTCCGCAACTCCCGCGCTTCGCTTCGACCCGCAACAACTCGCGGCACTTGGGAATCTACAGCTGAAATCGCGGTATCTGGTGGAAGGTTTTCTAACAGGAATCCATCAGAGCCCGTTTCGCGGGTTTTCTGTCGAGTTCAGCGAATATCGCGACTACCAGCCGGGTGACGATCTGCGGCATCTCGACTGGCGACTGTATGCGAGGAACGACCGGCTCTGCATCCGGGAATTCGAGGAGGAAACCAACGTCCGCGTCTATCTCGTCATCGATGGCAGCGGCAGCATGGCGTATCGGGGAGACCGGGCATGGGACGACAAGATGGGCGTCGCAAAAACGCTGGCAGCGGCGCTCGCATGGCTTCTTCTACGGCAGAAAGACGCGGTGGGCTTGCTCGAAGTCCCGCCCTCGCAGCGATCGACCCAATTCGGCCAAATCCTGCGGCATCTGACTGCATTCAAACCCGAAGGTGCCGTGGGGTTGGACCGGCTGCTGGCACAGGCAAGCCGGCTTTTCCATCGCCGCAGCATGGTGGTCATCTTTTCCGATCTGCTTGATCCTTCGGCAAATATCGAGAATCACGTAAAAGAACTGCGGTTTCGCGGCCACGACGTTTACGTTTTTCAGATTCTCGATCGGGATGAAATCGAGTTCCCGTTTGCGGACGCCGCTGTTTTTCAGGATTTGGAATCAGGCGCCATCCGGCATGTCACTCCGGAAAAAGCTCGCAAAACATATCTGCACCGGTTCGAGCAGTTTATGAAACTGCACCGGCAGCTTTTCCGCGATCTGGCAATCCCGCACGAGATCGTTCGCACGGATACGGAACCCTATCTGGCAATGGCACGTTTCCTGGCGCTACGGCGCCGAAAAGCATGATTTTTGTAGAGCTGGACGTCGTTCTACTAATATCTTACTCTTTTCCGCATGAGCGCCGAAACTCAGGATCGTCCGCTGGCTTACGAGGAGGAGTACGGCAAGCCGACGCCGAGTAAGAACCACGGATACATCCAGGCTAATCTGATCGGCGAATTCATCGATCAGTATTTCGAGCACGGCATCAAGAGCGTTTGGATCGTCAGTCCGCCGCTTCACACAATTCAAATCCTTAGTGCGGATGGGGGTGAACAGACGTTGAATGCCGGCATCGCCACCGACCCGGCCACTGGACTCACCGCGGATTTGGCGGTGGTGTTCTCCTGAGGAATCAACGTGGATGACAGCTCATGTGAGTGTGTAGACCATGAGCTTCCTGTTCCCCCTTTTTCTCCTTGGCGCGCTTGGTATCGCCGCACCGGTTTGGTTGCATCTGCGCCGGCGTCAGCGGCAGAACGTTGTTAAATTTAGCGCCTTGCGTTTCCTGGACGACTCGCCGTCGCCGCGGGATATGCCGCTGCAATTGCGGGATTTACTGCTCTTTTTCTTGCGCATGATCGCGCTGTTGCTCGTCGTTGGGGCATTTGCGTGGCCCATCTTTGGAGGCGCAAAAACCACGAAACAAAGCGAGACACGTATCTATCTGCTCGATAACACGCTCAGCCATCGCGTCGATGACGGCTTTCAGAGGGCCAGGGACGATATTGCTCGCGCCATCCGCAGGGCCGGACCGGAAACTCAGACTGCTGTCGTCGAGATCGCCGCTCACAGTCGAATTGTGGCGGATTTCAGCATGAGCCATGACGAAGCGGCAGCAGCTGTTGAAGCGCTTCTCCTCACACATCAACGGGGTAGTTACCTGGATGCATTCCGGCTCGCGGCGACGCTGCTCGACCGGTCCCTCGGATCGAGACGCACGATTCTGGTTCACGGCGACCGGCAGAAAAATCAATGGAGCGAAAATGCCAACGTGCCGCCATTCCTGAAAGACGTGGAAGTCATAGTCCCTGAGGCGTCTGGAAAGCGAAACACAGGCAATCTTTTTACGGCTAACACCCGCACAACACGCCTGCCACTCCGCGGTGGGAGTGCTGTCAATTTGACGCTCGACCTCGGCAGCCATTCGGTGAATCGCACGGCGGATATTGTCATCCACGCCGACGGGAAAGAGGTTCTAAAACAACAAATTCAGCTGGTGGCGGGTCAAACTCCAGTCGGGGCGCAATGGCAGGCGGTAAGCAACGCGTGGATTCGCGGCGAGGTCCGGATTTCCGGAAAACCGGATGTGTTGCCCTTCGACAACCACAGCTTCTTCGCCGTGCCGCCATTGAATCCGGGCAAAATCGCGCTCCTGGCTCGGTCGCCCTATTTGCGGGCGTCTTTCGATCCCGAAATCTTGCACGGTTTTTGGGACATAACCGTTTGCGGTCCAAAATCGATTGAGAAAGTTGCTGCCGCAGATAAACCGGGTTTCGACGCGGTAGTGGCGGAAAGTGATTTTTTGCAATCAGAGAACGGCCGGGAACTTATCCTGCAACATCTCAATAACGGTCGCGGCGTTCTTCTTTTTGTCTCGCGGCGCACGCCGCTGGTCGATGGGTTTTTACGAACTTTCGGTTTCCGAATGGGTGGCGAAAAAACACTAACCGAAGACGTGCAACCATTTCGTTATGCAGCACTTGCACATCCCGCACTTGCAGCGTTTGCGTCGCCGGATTTCGGCAATTTATTGGGGGTTCGGGTTAAGAAATATGAGCGATTGGAAATCGCCAACGCTGAAAGGGCCAACGGTTTGCTCTACGCTGGGGACGGAGAACCTGTGCTTTTTGAAACCCGCGGAACAAAGGGAAAAATGCTCGTGTTCGCTTTCGAAATGGCGCCTTCGGCGACGAACTGGCCGCTGCGCCTGGACTTTCTTCCATTCCTTGATCAATGCCTGCGATATGTCCGCGCCATGCCGGAAGAGCAATTCTCGGTCGAGCCTGGCGAAATGATCTTTCGGGAGTTCGAAGGCGGCGCGGGAAAAGCGTTTGCGCTGTTTTCAGGCGGAACCGAGGCGGCTCGAGCGGTGGCTGACGAACACGGGAGATTGAAGCTGACCGCGCCGGATCAACCCGGCATTTACGAACTCAAGCGTTTACAAGAGGACGGGGGCACTCAGGCCGAAGGTTTGTTGAGCGTAAGCCCGTCCGCCGCCGAGTCGGAGCTGGAATGCGTCAACGGACGTCCCGCCGTTCTCGAGGCGTGGATTTTACCGCCGAGACCGGAGAACGCTGCCGCTGACCCGACCTCGTCGGTGGCACAAACGCTGGATAACCAACGTTTATGGTGGTGGCTGCTCGCCGGTGGCGCCGCGTTTTTGCTATGCGAAATGTTGTGGCTGTTGAGAGGAGGGAGCTGGGAAGATTACGACGCTAGAAAAGGATGGGACGGTCGAGAAAGTGTTTCAAAAGGCCGGAAGCCGATGGCAGTGGCTGCTCTTTCTGCGGCTGGCGAGTTGGGTGGTCATGGGAACGGCGCTATGGATCTCAGCTCTGGGATTGGCGGTTTGGTGCGGCTGGATTTCCGCAAACTGGGTTGCGATTGGGCTCATCGTCCTCATCGGACTCAGTTTTGGATTGGGAATGTTGGTCGCCATCATGGTTTCCATCGCCCGCCAGAAACCGAAACCATGGCTCGCTGAACAGGTTGAGGAGCGAATTCCGTCGCTCATGGATCGTTTGAATACCGTCGCGTTCCTCGAATCGAAAAAAGAGAAGACATTTTTGGAGGAAATTCGCCAACAGGCGGCGGTCGAACTGACAAAAAACTCGGATGCCCGGCCGATCTCAGCAAAACCCACCGCGCTTGTTGTGGCAGCAGCCATCGCAACGGGCATGGGCACCATGCTGTTTTATCAGAAAGTTCAACCGCTGGCCGCCCTCTGGAAGACTGAGATTGTGCCCAGCGCGAGACTCGAAAATACGGTCGAAATGGAGTTGCCGGAAGACGCCTTCGAGACTTCTCGCGAACCGTGGGGCGAGGTCCGGATCACTGAGCCGGGCGGCGACTTGAAGCTTACGAAGGTGGATGTGTTGCCTCTCACGATCGAAGCGGCGTCCAGCCAGCCCCTTCAACACGCCAGCTTTTCCACTGCGGTTAACGGCGTCAAACCGACAGATCACCCGCTTGGAGCGCCGAAAGAACCGAACTACGCGGTTTACGAGCCCATGATTTACCTCGATGAGCTCGGGTTGGCGGATTGGGACATCCTTAGCTATTACGCCAGCGCCGCGACGGATGAACCGCGGAAATACGCATCGGAAATCTATTTCGTGGAGGTACGCCCTTTTCGGGAAGATATCCTCAAGCTTGAACAGAACGGGGGCGCGGGGAACAAGAAAGGCCAATGCCTTAACAAACTCAATCAGATCATCCAAAAGCAGCAAGGCATTCTGCGTCAGACACATAGGCAGGCGCAAAAACCCGCTGCGAACGAACAGCAACAGGCTGAGGATCAAGCAAAGCTATCCACTGCTCAGTCTGACCCCGAGCAGGCAACCGGCCATTTGTATGCAGAGGTCGCTGCACTGGAGCACATGCCTGTTGCGACAGTCCTTGAACAACTCGCCCTTGCTCAAAGCAGCATGACCGAAGCCATCAAAAAGCTTCGTCAGCCAGATAACCCTGCGGCTGAGACACACGAACAAAACGCTCTTCAACAGCTTGTTGAAAGCCGGAAAGATTTCGTCAGGCAGCTCGCAAAGGGAGGTGAGGACCAATCCAACCAGGAAGATCAAATTCCAACCGCCGAAGACCAGCAGCGGATGCTTAAAAATCAACTGGCTGACATCGAGGATTTCCGCAATGACGCAAAAGCAGCGCAGGCAGCCGTTCAGGCAGCACGGGAGGAACAGGAAAAAATCGCTAATGAGGCGGCAGACACCGGCGAAAAACGCATGCCGGATCTCGCTGCGCGTCAAACGGAAGCGACGCAAAGACTTCAGGACTTTCGGGCAAAAGTACCAGGACCGTTTACCGGACTCGATGAACAGACACAAGCCGCCATCGATGCCATGGAGGACGCGCGCAATGCGCTCCGCGATTCCAGCTCTGACGATAACCCGGCCACGACCGCGCGTGCCGCTGCAGATGCCCTAAAAAAACTTCAGCAAGCGCTCGCCGGGAAAATGGCCCTACGCGCGCTCGAAGATGTCTACCGCCTCAAATCGACCATGGATTCGCAGGCTGCCGCAGCGAAAAACGGTGACGCCAAGGCCGCTGCACAAGCAAAAGCCGCAAAGGACGCCATGGCTGCGACACTGAAGAACACCGCCGCCGGAGAAGCCTTCGGTCCAGCGCTTTCAAACGCTCTTAATGGCGAGCCGGGCCGCAATCTCGACAAAGCCGTAGCTCAAATGACTGAACAACCCGGTGCAGGCGAGCAAGCGGCAAGCGCGATTGAGGAAATATCCAAAGCCTTCGACGCGGCACAGCCGCCCATGCTTCGCGGTATCAACCGCGTCACAGGACAACAGGGTTCCATCCCTGGCGACGGGGTCAGCGAGGCGATGCGCCAACTTAACAGCCTCGTGCAACGCATGAAAGATGGTCGCGCAATCGATTCCGAAGATCTCCGAAAACAACTTCAAAACGCTCAACTTGCCTTGCTCGATGAAGCCAAATTGCCGGACAAGGAATCGCCGGCGCTGATTGCCGTCGCGGAGGATTTGAAAACGCTCAGCAAGGAGGTCGATCTACAGATCAATGAAGCTGCGTTGCGGAAATTGATGGATCGCCTGGAAGATTATCGACTGGAAATGGCCGGCCATGAAGAACTGGAAAAAAACAACCTGGAATTGCGTCACGCCGATCCGGAAAACGCTCCCGCAGAATTTCGTGAACGTGTGCGTCGTTATTTTGAGAAGCTTTCCAATGGATAGCTAAACCGCCCGTATCGGCTCAGCCGGCATGATTCTCTCTCTCCTCATTTGGGCCACGCCGTGGACCGGCATCGTCTTTCTTATAATGGCGGCGCTTCTGCTGTTCCTGAGCATTCAGAGAAGCCGCCTGCCTCGGTCCAAGACCCTGCTATTGAATCTCTTACGAGGCATTTCCCTCGTTACCATCGCCTTCCTGCTCGCCCAGCCCATGAACATGGATTCGCAGGATGAGACCTCCGAAAAAACGATCGCCTTGCTGATGGATCGCAGCGAAAGCATGAGCCTGAAAGACGACGGGGAGACAACGCGTTATGCGGATGCCGTCGACTTTGCGCGCTCGACCGTCCTTCCTGTTTTCCAAAGAGCTGAATATCGGATCCACCCGATGCTCTTTGACGCGAATGCCGAGAATACCGATGGTCCTGGCATTGTTACCGCCACCGCGGCAGGAAAATCCACGGACCTTGGCTCAGCAATTTCGAGTGCCCTCACTGCCACGGCGCACAAACCGGCTGTCATCGTCGCTTTGACAGATGGCGCGTCGAACGTCCCGCGATCCAACCGAGCAGCAGTCAGTGCATTGCTTGCGGCGAAAGTCCCATTTGCCGGTGTCGGCTTCGGCACAGCGCGCGGGGTCCAGACGCTCCGTTTGCGTGAACTCGATGCGCCAAAGCTCACGCCACCAAAAAGCAAATTCCGAGTTTCGGCCCGTATCGAAGCCGTGGTGGATGAGGCCGTTCCTCCATTCGATCTCATCCTGCTTCGCGACGGTAAGTTTCACGACAGACGGCGCATCGAAGGTCTCACAAGTTCGCGATATTGGTCAGAAAGCTTCGAAATCAGTGAACCGGATCAAGGCTCTTTCAGCTATCAAATCCAGCTAAAACTGCCTGAAAATCCTGAACTTATCGTCATAAACGACAGCTCATCGGCAACGGTCCGAGTGACGGAGGAACAGGAGCTTCGTGTGCTTTACATGCAGGGCGCACTCTCTTGGGACTACAAATTCATCGGGCGGGCGCTGCGCAACGATCCTGCCATCCATATCACCGGACTCAGCCGGACGAGTGAGCGGTCGGTTTTCCGGCAAAACCTCGAAGCGCCCGGCGAGCTGGTCAATGGCTTCCCCGCTGATCTCAAGGAGTTGGCCCACTTTCGCGTCGTCGTGCTGGCAAACCTGAAACCAGCCCTCCTCACACCGCAACAACAGGAAACCATCGCCAGATTTTGTTCCGAACTCGGCGGGGGTGTTCTCATGATCGGTGGCCGCGGAACCTTTGACGCCTCCTGGCGAGGCAGCAAACTGGAGCAGCTTCTACCCGTGAATTTCGATGATGACCGAGGCGTGCACGGCCTGGACAACCCTTTTCAGCTGAGACTCACGTCAGAGGCACTTGCAGACCCCGTTTTCGAGATTGACCACCCAACGAAAACACGCGACGCATGGCAGAAATTGCCGCCATTCGACGATTACGGACGCGCCGCTTCTGCAAAACCGGGTGCGACGATTTGGGCCGTCCACAGCGCGGACACCGGTCCCGACGGGAAGCCGCGTATTCTCATGGCCAGCCAAAGTTACGGCTCAGGAATGGTGGCAGTTCTTACCGTCCAGAACTTTTGGAAATGGCGGCTCGCCAAAGAATGCGACCAGGCGCAGTTTGACCGCTTCTGGCAGCAGTTTATCCGACGCCTGGCCGAATCTGGTCGCAGCCCGATTCGAATTGACGTGCTGGACCAGGAATTGGCTCCCGGGCGTGAAATCGCGCTGAGTATCGAAAAGATGCCGGACGCGAAGAACAACGACGCAACAACTGACCGGATTCAATTTCACGTCCAAGACAGCACGAGCGCAAAGGTCCTCACCAAGACACTCGCTTTGCAACCCGGCCAATCGCAAAGAGTCACTTTCTTCCCAACACATGCTGGCACTTACAAGCTTGAAGCCGTGGATGCTGTCTCAAACACGCAACTGGCGACACGATCGTTGGAAATCCTCGCGCCGAACCTGGAAATGCAACGGACCTCGCGCGACATGGAAACCCTGAAACAATGGGCGATGTTCAGTTCGGGTTCCGCCTGGACGATCGAATCCGCGCGTGCTGATCCAGAAAATTTCGCAAAAACGGTCCTGGCTCAGATCGAATCCAGCCGCGTCGCACGTCAGCAGCGCACGCCCATCGGCATCAACGGCATCACATTCGCGCTCGTCCTGCTTCCACTGTGCGCTGGATGGATCCTCCGGAAACGATGGATGTTGACGTGACATCTTGAAAAGATCGGTTCCGCCAAGAGAACCGGATAAAAAAAGAAAGAAATTTTTTGAACGATGCGCACAGGGCCCAGGTCTATTAAATCAGGTTAAGGCGATTCGGGCTCGCGCACGTAACTTGTTTCGGTTCCTTGCTCCTTGGCGTGCGCGGCCCGAATCATTTTTTGTACAAAACAGGCCGAAACGGCGTGCGTTTGAGGTTTCAAGTTACCGGGTGTTCCCCTACCGTTCGCTGCATGGTCATCCTCAGCGGCACCAATCGGAGTGGATCCCTGACGCGTCGCGTCGCCAAAGCAGCGGAAGCAAAACTGGTCGAACTTGGCGTAAAGCCAATCTTCCTCGATCTGCAGGAACTTCCTCCAGAAATATTCACGCCCGGGGCCTATCTGGAAAAGCCGGCCAGCTTTGCGCCCTTTCAGAGAATCATTTTCGAAGCGGACGGCCTCCTCATTGTGACTCCCGAATACAACGGTTCGTTTCCCGGCGTGCTGAAGTACTTCATCGATATGCTTAAATTCCCTGAGAGTTTAAAGGGTCTGCCGGTCGGATTTGTCGGCGTTGCGGCAGGCCATTTTGGCGCGTTACGAGCGGTGGAACAGCTCACCGCCATCGTGCAGTACCGGGGAGCTCACGCTTTCGGGCAAAGAATTTTTCTCCATGACGGCGGCTCACTGAATCCAAACGGGAAACTGCTCGGCAACCATGAATACCAACTCCGCTTCGAGGCGCTGATCGAGGGATTTGTGAAATTTGTTCGCAGCATCCGGGACTAAACCGGGACTAAAGTCGCGGTATCTGCCGCTTTTTGTTCACCGGAGTGAAGCAATTTGCCCATTCACGCGATTTCCGAGAGAGCCTGTGAGCCGGCACGAAGATTGCTTCTGGACCCGCGCAGCATGAAAGTATCCTGGATCGAAGATCGAGCAGATGCAGAATTGGTCCGCGCCTGGATTGAGTTGGTAGACCCGGTGGCGCTTCACGAAGGTGAATGCTGGCAATACATGGCAACAGAGTTTGATGACGCCAAAGGCGGCGGATGGCAACACGTCTTTCGGCATCGCAATCATCCCGCAACGGGAGACGTGATGTTTGTCCGTGTGCCCGCCCATCGTCGGTGGCGCCCGAGCTGGTTCCAGGAAGTGGATTGATTCCATGCCGGACTGGCTGCCTTGCCGATCACGTGACATTGGCGAAACTCGTTTTTTAAGCCGCGCGCGGAACCGGAACCTGCTGGCGCTCGAGACGATCCGCAAAATTGAGAAGCGGACCGGTGAGAAAAGTCGTCGCCATGGCCATCAGGATCAGCATCGTGAAGATTTTCGGCGAAAGAATGCCGAGATCATAGCCAATATTTAGCGCGATGAGTTCCATCAGGCCGCAGGTATTCATGAGAGCGCCGGAGCCGGAAGGACTCCAGCCACGGCATACCGGTCCAGCGGACCGTGAACATGCTGCCGCCAAGTTTTCCAAGCGTCGCGATCAGAACGATGCCCAGACAAACGCCCCACCCTGACACATCGTCGAGTAACCCAAACTGCGTGCGCAAGCCGGTGAATGCAAAGAACAGCGGCAGCAAAAAGACGGAGCTGAAGTTTTCCAATCGCAGCTTAAGTGCCTGCCGAAAAGGACCTTGCGGCGGCATGACCACTCCGGCCAGAAATGCGCCGAACAGGGCGTGGATGCCAAGTATTTCGGTGGAAAGCGCTGAGACCGCAAAAAACGTCAGCACGGCCGCGAACGCACCTTTGGATGGCACGCCGGATTCCAGCGTCTCCGCGGAAAACCCGCGCGGCAACTGCGGCCGGACGACAAAAACCATGAACGCAACGAACGCGCACACCAACCCAAGACTGAGCGCAACCGATGCCCATGCACCCGACCGGACGATCACGACAATGAACGCGAGGACCCAGTAGCCGCAAGCGATGGACAGAGCCAGAGCGACACCACCACTCCGAGAAAATACGGAAAAACAAATGCTGACATGCCTCACGAGCACTGCCGTGTGCGCGCGATGACGCAGGTGGCCAATGTCGCGACGACGAACATGAACAGGCAAACGCCGATTTGGCTGAGCAATTTCAGGATCCTCAGAGCGAGTCCGGAGCGAAAATGGTCGAAAACATTTGCGGAGCGAGCCAGCCGAAAAGCGATGGCCCGAGCAGAATACCCGCGATCATCTCACCGATAACGGCCGGCTGACCGAGACGCGTAAACAAGGCGCCTGCAAACCGTGTTGAAAAGTGATCGCTCCCCAGCGTGGGTGATTTTAGCCGGCTCCGATACGGCGGTTTCTACCGCAACTGCCTCCGATGGTTTCTGTTGTAAATGCTGCCCACTCCGGATTGCGAACTCGATGCCAAACCCAAAAATCGCAAGAAATTACCGTGTAAAGAAGCAACGTTTTCATGCCGGAAGAGAGCTGACGATAGTCAAAGCCCGGCAACGTTCGCCATAGAAATGACGCGATTGCTGTCTCAATCCCGCGGCTTAACGACGCTCCAAGGATGCGGCTGGCTTCGCCAGTGCTGCATTTGAGTAATGGAAAGGGGCTTACGATATTTCCAAACCCGACGTGCCGTCAGCAGAGCTTCGAAAAAGCCGGTAGCAACAAACTTCAGATACGGCCGGTGCGCTGGATTTTGGAACTGACGCGGCAGGCAATTCGCCACACTCAATATCAAATACGGTAAAGGGTAATACATCATTGCACAATAAACATCGTTGCGCGTCAGCAGGCAGTGCGCCCGTGCATGGTTCCTTCCAGCGGGACTACGGAGATGGCGGACGACGACGCCTGGGTAATGATAAATCGCCAGTCCATGCCGCATGGCGGCAAGACTGAACTGTTGTTCCTCCGTATAATGCTCCAGTTCTTCACAATATCCGCCGAGGCTTAGAAAGAGTTCCCGTTTCACAAGATGCCCGCAACCAATGTAGAACCGAATGGGCGCCGGTTGAGGGGCAAAAGAATAATTCTCCTCAGCCCCGTCGCCGCCAGGGATGATGGAAAAACAAAGTGCAGCGACGGTTTGCGCTTTGATGAGCCATTCCGCGGCCAGGGCTATATTCCCGGTTTCGGGAAATGAATCATCGTCGAGGCTGAAGTAAAGGTCGGTGGAAAGCCTTCGGGCAAGCCGATTACGTTGTGCGATATAACCGCGCGGCTCCGGGGAACGCTCAAAGATCACCCATGGAAAGCGTTCGCGCATAGACGGTAAAACAGGCTGCCGGGAGCCGTCATCAATCACTAGAACCGTTTCACACCATCCCAACCCAAAGCTTTGCAAGCGCAAAAGCGTTACTTCGAGATCACCCCAGCGGTCGCGGGTGGAAATACCAATACCCACCGTAGGTTTCATCAGGAGACAGCAGACTGGAGCGCACGAAATTCGAGGGAATGGAGTTTTGCAAACAGGCCTTGCGCAGCGAGCAATTGAGCGCGTGGCCCCTGTTCAACCACGCGGCCGGATTCAAGCACGACGATGTGATCCGCGTGCTCGATAGTTGACAGACGATGAGCGATGATGATCACGGTGCGACTCTTGCCGAAAGATTCCAGCGCCTCCTGGACGAAGCGTTCAGAAATCGGGTCAAGAGCGTTCGTGGCTTCGTCAAGGATCAAAATCTCCGGATCGCGCACGAGGGCACGTGCCAGGGCAAGGCGCTGGCGCTGGCCGCCGGAAAGGCGGAATCCTCGGTCGCCGAGCACCGTATCGAAGCGTTGCGGCAAATCTTCGATAAACGACAACGCATGAGCGCGCGTGGCAGCGGCAACAATTTCCGCGTGTGTAGCGTCCAGGTTTCCGTAGGCGATGTTTTCCGCGACGGTGGCGTTGAAAACGTGAACATCCTGGCTGACCAAGGCAATGCGCTCCCGCCACCAGGCAACGTCGAGTTCCGAAAGCGGAACGCCGTTGACGCGGATACTCCCACTCGTCGGGTCGTAAAAACGGCACAACAAGCTGATAACCGTCGACTTGCCCGCCCCGGAGGGTCCGACAAGCGCCGTCGTCTGGCGCATGGGGATGGAAAAGTTGACCTCTGAAAGCGCCGGCGTTCCCGTTGAACCGTAAAGCAAGGTTGTGTCGACAAAATCAATGCTGGATCCGAGATCAGACAGCCGCCTCCTGCCGCCCGTGAGGTAAATTTTGTTGTCCGGCGATATGACGGCGGTCAATTCCTGAATGGAGGCCGTCAGCGTTCGCAATGCCACGCGATCTGATTCCATCTGCCGGACTCGCGGTTGAAGGCGATAAAGGAGCAGGAGAAACGCCACCGAAGTCGCCAGGGTCGCCGGATTGCGAACCGAGAACAGCAGCAGAGCGATTAAAAGGGCCGTCGCAAGGATCTCGGAAACGGGCCCGACAAGCGCCACCATCCGGTCCATTTTAAAAAACGTTCGGCGGATATCCTGGGATGCCTTGTCGTAACGCGATTGCTCGTATTCCTCGCGACTGTAGGCGCGGATGAGCCGCATGCCGGAAAAAACCTCCGTCATACGCAAGCTGGCAGCCTGATTCGCGTGAAGAGCTTCATTCCCAAGCTCACGGGCGTGTTTCGTCAGGTAGCGGACGATTCCTGCAATGATAAGAAGCGCCAGCCCGGTCACGAGCGTCAATTTCCAGGACATGACCAGCAACAGCGCGGTGAAAATAAAGATCATGCAGATGTTGATCACCATTCCTGCCAGGATTCCGAATGCAGAACTCGCGCGCCACGTGTCATTACCAAGCGTGTTCATCAACCGGCCCATGTCCTGCCGGTCAAGCCAGCTTTGGCTCACAGTGAGTAACTGCCGAAGGATACCGCTGCGGAGCTGATGACTTACGGAGCCGTTCGCCCAATTGAAGAGGCAGGAATTCGCGTAGCTGAGAATATTTTTCAGGATTACGAATCCGAAAATCGCCGTGCAAATGGCAAGAGTTCGCGATGCTTCCGGGATTTTTTGAAACGGTGCAAACAACCACGCTGCGCCGCCGCTGACGTTCGAGTTCGCGACGTGTTGAATGAGCGGGATGATGAGCGATATGGACAACGCCTCCGCGAACGCAGCGAGAAAGCCGAGCACGATAACCGACGGGACAACCCATCGTGGCAAATCCACGAGAGTAATCAACGGCCGGAGCGCCCGGAGAAATTCCTTCATTGCATCTGTTTTTTAATAAGTGATCTGAACCGGCTGCCTTCGATACGTGTATACAACAACCAAAATAGGCGCCGGTTGAACGCTTGTCTCCACATATGTTTCACTTTGACACGAGGAGTTGGCCTCCACGGTTCTCCTGGGTTGGTTGGTTTGGCCGTGGTCGCTGGATAAGCAGGTTTCCACGGACGGACCTTTCGGTAGAGCCCGTGAGCCACCGTGCCGAAAAACCGTGGGGCAAGCACCACAGCCGGATCGTTTTGCGCAGCGTGCTTCAGGCATCGCAAAGCCGTCGCGGTATTACCGCCGGCCCTCGCCTTGAGAGCAAGGTAAAGATATAGATGTCCCGAGGTCCAACGAACCAGTTTTTGGGGAATCTTCGGCTGCCGGCGCAACACAGAACGAATCATCCACAGGAATGATTTCTCCATCCCATCAACGTTGAATGACATGCCCGATCCCGCCACGCGGTAATCGACGAGGTAGCGCGGCGCCACGCAGACTTTGTATCGCTCTGCAACGCGCAAACAAAGTTCCCAATCCTCGCAACCCTGGACCCCGCCCTGCTCCTCGCGCGTGGCGTATCCGCCTATTTCGCGCAACGCGGAGGCACGAAACATGGGCGAACTGGCATTATGCGTGAAGTTGTGAAAAAAGAGCGCCAGGAAAATGTCGCCCTCGGCAGAACAGGTCGGCTGAAAGTCCTTAAACTCGCTGTCTTCGTTGATTAGCCGAGTCCAGCAATAGGCAAAACCTGCTTTGTCGCCCCATTTCTCCATAACCGTCACCTGTGCGTGTGTCTTGTCCGGGTGCCACACGTCATCGGCATCGATCGGAGCTATGTACTTGCCTTTTGCGGCAGCGATACCAGTATTCCGCGCGGCGCCCACGCCGGCATTCGGCTGACGAATCAAGCGCACCCGCGGATCGCGCCGCGCCCAGTCCTCAACCACTACGCACGTGCCGTCGGACGACCCATCGTCCACCACAATAATTTCCAAGTTTCGGTAGGTCTGTGCTGATACGGACTCGAGCGTCTCTCTGATCAAGCCCTCAGCATTGTAAGCGGGCACAACAGCTGTGACTAACGGCTTGTCCGCCTCACCTTTTGTGGATTCACCTGTCACATCTTCTCCCATTGATTGGTTACTATTCATGGTCGAGGGAGAGCGCGTTTGCAGTAACCGACAAACCATGACCGGTCAACATAAAACACTGATTTGCAAGAATCCGTCGTTGGCAGTCCGACCTGTTTGGGATTGCAATCGGTGCGTGGCAGAGAACCAACAAACCGTTCATCTTTCCAATTTCACGAACTCGTCACGCGCCATGCATTAAATGCCGCTCCGGCGGCCAAAGCCTCCTGCCGTTGTAGATTCCACCTTTAAACGAAATGACATTTCGGAGAACCAAGTTTGTTGATGTTGAGCTGAGTCACCCCATCCCAAATCTTCGGGGCCTTCAAGACTACGCCACAGTACGCATCCTGGTTCGCGTGGGCGGAACACCCGTCGGGTTCGTGACCATTCGTGGAATTGGCGATCCCATTCCCGCAAAGGATCTACGGCGTTTGATCCTCGACGAGTTGGCGTCGCCCATCATGATGCGATATGCCGAGGCTGCGCTTGCGAACGGTCCACTCCGGGCAGCCGGGATTCCCGTTCAAAGTCTGGCGCACTTTCCGCCAGGTGAGAATGCAGCGCATTTCCCCCCCGTCACGGTGGCTGTTTGCACGCGAAACCGCTCTGAGGATTTGTCGCTGTGCCTCAATTCGCTGGTCCAAATTGACTACCCAAACCTTGATTTGATCGTTGTGGACAATGCGCCGCTGGACGACTCGACACGTCGTTTAGTCGAGTCGAAATTTCCGTCCGTTCGATACATTTGCGAGCCGCGGCCCGGTCTTGACTGGGCGCGAAACCGCGCGGTTCTGGCGGCAAAGGGAGAAATCGTCGCCTACACGGATGATGACGTGGTTGCGGATCCGGGCTGGATAAAGGCGCTTGTGACACGGTTCAACGACGCCCCCAACGTGATGTGCGTCACGGGGTTGGTCATCCCTTATGAGATGGAAACCGAGGCACAGGAGTTGTTCGAGCGGTACGGCGGATTCGGACGCGGCTTCAAACGCGGCTGGTTTCGGAAACCAGGACGACCATCGCGTGGTGGCCATGGCAAAGAACGATCGGACGAGCAGCCGCTTGGCGAAGAGGAAAAGGCGGTGGAGAAAGAACTTCGTTACGCCTACTACGGGACTGGAATTTTTGGCACCGGCTGCAACATGGCTTATCGCCGCAGCTTTCTCGAAGGCGTGGGCGGTTTTGATCCTGCTCTCGACGTCGGCACGCCCACCAGGGGCGGTGGCGATCTTGATATGTATTTCCGAGTTCTCCGCGAGGGTCATGCACTGGCTTACGAACCCTCGGCGATTATCCGCCATCGACATCGTCGGGAGCGCGAAAAACTCGTCACACAAATTGGCAGTAACGGTGTCGGTTTTTTTTCTTATTTGCTTCGAATCACGCAAAAATATCCGTCGGAACGCCTGCCGGTCGCCAGATTCGCCCTTTGGTGGCTTTTGGCTTGGGACGTCAAACGGTTGTTGAAGTCCTTTCTTAAGCCGGGATTTTTCCCTCGCGACTTGATTCTTGCGGAATTCGCGACGGCGTTTCAAGCACCGCACGCCCTCCGACAATCGCGGGCCCGCGCTGCGGAAATCGAACGGGATTTTCCAGACGAACCCGTTCTAAAACCGACGCGATCTTCTTTTCCTCCTGTTGTCGCCTCGGGAGGGAAATCTTCACACGGAGTGAGAACTGTGGAATTGACCGAGCCCATGCAGCCCCTCACCGACATAATCGAATTTCCGACGACGCTCATAACGGTATCACTGGCCGGCCGAATCCTTGGGCAATTCGAACTGGTCAACGCGTATCGTGCGTGCGGCGTTTTGCGCTTGCGCGATGCAATCGTGAGCCATTGCGGCGAAAAATTGTTCACTTCGGATACCGGGAAACCGATCACGCCGTCGGATTTTCGTGTGGCCCTGGCTGACCGCATATGGCAGCTGGAAGATAATGCAACGTGACGCTGCGTTTTACAGACACCCGTTTTACCCAAAATCTCACGCACATGTCTTCGACCCCCGCGTCTATTGAATCTTTGACATCGGAAATCCGCGCATTTCGCGACGCACGCGATTGGTTGCAGTTTCACAATCCTAAAGAACTGGCCGTCGCGATCACGGCTGAAGCGGGCGAATTGCTCCAGCATTTCGTCTGGCAAACTGCCGAGCAATCGGAGCAGCGCGTTGCGGAGCGAAAAACGGAAATCCAGTCCGAAATTGCCGATGTAGCCATCCTGCTTTTCGAACTGGCCGACAACTGCGGGATCGATCTGGCTGCTTCGATGCGCGACAAGCTTGCGCGCAATGAGGAGCGTTACCCGGTCGCCAAAGCGAAAGGTTCGAACAAGAAATACAACGAATTGTAACGGAAGTTTCCGAGCTCAGAGTTGCAGCAGATGTTTTGCAGCACTGGTGCACGGATTTCTGAAAACTGGTTCCTGAAACCTGAAAACTTCGTCTGATTATGCCTGAGCCCCACCGTCGGAGAGTGCGTTATTCCGGCAAACATCCGCGCCGATTTGAGGACAAATACAAGGAGCTCAACCCGGAAAAATACCCGGACACCATCGCAAAAGTGATTGCCTCGGGCAAAACGCCTGCCGGATCGCATTTGCCGATAATGGTGCGCGAAATCCTGGACGTTCTGAATCCCAAACCCGGCGAAATAGCGGTCGATTGCACCCTCGGCTATGGAGGCCACGCCCGGGAAATACTCCCTCGTCTCCGCCCGGGTGGCTGCCTCATTGGCCTGGACGTCGATCCGGTCGAACTGCCGCGCACGGAAGAGCGTCTTCGGACACTCAGTTTCGGTCCCGAAGAATTCTTCGTGCGCCGATCCAACTTTGCCGGACTGCCAGGAGTGCTCGCGGCCCAGGGGAGTTTGAAAGCAGATTGCATCCTTGCCGATCTCGGCGTTTCCTCCATGCAAATCGACACGCCGGTTCGCGGTTTTTCGGTGAAAACTCCCGGGCCGCTCGATATGCGCATGAACCCCCAAAAAGGTCTGCCTGCGTCCGAATTCCTCGCCCGACTCCAGCCCGAGGCACTTGCCGATTTGCTTCGCGAGAATGCCGATGAGCCGCGCGCTACCCTTTTGTCCGAGCACCTGGCAGGCAGAAATTTCGCCCTCACAACGGACCTCTCCCTAGCCATCACCTCCCTCCTCCCGAATCTCTCCGAAGACGAGCGGGACAAAACGGTCCGGCGCGTTTTTCAGGCGCTGCGTATCGCGGTAAACGAAGAATTTACCGCACTTGACACCCTCCTGCGTCATCTTCCCGAATGTTTGAACCCCGGTGGCCGCGTCGCCATTTTGACCTTTCATTCCGGTGAAGACCGCCGTGTTAAAAAAGCCTTTCAATCCGATTACCGCGAAGGCCGCTATTCGCGCATCGCGGACGAAATTATCCGCCCGACGTCCGAAGAATGCCGCGCCAATCCCCGCGCAACGTCCGCCAAACTGCGCTGGACAATAAGATAGGTAAATGGCGATCGGTGAAGATCGCCACACTTCAGGAATGCTGCGTTTGTCCAGAGATAGACACCAATCGCCCATCACGATTCACATGACCCCGCAACCGATGAATAAATCTGCGATCGTCGCCGACATTCTTGAGAAACTTCGCGCAGAATTCGACTCGCGACATGCCACGTCGAAACAGGCCCGCGCCACGGGCAACGACGCCGAGACCAAGGCTGAAGGCAAATACGACACACGTTCCACCGAAGAAAATTACCTTGCCGATGGCCTCGCCAAACAGGCGCTCGCTGCCATGCAGGCCGCTGCGGCGTTCGAGAAACTTCCGGCCCGAGATTTTAGTCCCGGTGACCTCATCGATGTTGGCGCGGTCATTGAGCTGGAATTTCCCGCATCCCACGAATGGTTTTTCCTCGCTCCTGCCGCTGGAGGGATCGAGATCGAGCATGACGGACATATCATTACCGTCATCACTCCGGCATCGCCGCTCGGATGCCAATTGATCGGTAAAAAGGCCGGCGACTCAACCACGGCGCCCGCCACGCGAATCGTAGCGGTGCATTGATAAAAAAAGGTCCCATCGAGTACGTCCAAGCCGTGCCTTGTTATTTCCGAAAGGCCTCTGGGACAAAGCTCATATCGGTGGCTTCGGCAACGGCGAGGCTGATCTGAAAGTCCATCACTTCGACGGGAATAGGATTTTGGTAACCAGTCAGACTTTCGATGACGGCTTCGATCGGAGTTTTGCCGGCCGTGCGGACGAGACGATAAATTTTGACGGCCAGAGCTTCGGCCGCGCCGGGCGTAAGCCGGTTGGGCATTAATTTTTCCAATGCAGCAAAATCGACGTCCTGCAATTCGACGCCCTTACGTTTGCACAGCGCCCGAAGCAAAGCGAAAGCCTCGGACGGAGTCGCCGTGGGAAAGATCGGGATTTTGACGTCCACGCGGCCGGGGCGCTTGAGGTCCACTTCGATCAAATCGGGCCGGCTGGAGGCGAGCACCCAAATGATGCGGCCCCGGTTTTCCGGACGGCTCATTTCCTGGGCCATCATGGAATAGATTCGGCCTGAAAGACCAGAGTCGTTGCTGCCGGCGTCGCGTTTGCCGAGAGTCTGGTCGGCTTCGTCGATGAAAACGTAGCAGCGGGTGAGCGCCTGCAGGAGACGGAAAATTTTTTCGAGGTTGCCTTCTGTGGTGCCGACCCATTTGTCGCGGAAATTCTTCAACTTCACTACGGGGACCCCCGCTTCGCCAGAGAGACATTCGACCAGGTAGGTTTTGCCGGTACCGACAGGGCCACAGATCAGGTAACCCATCGGAAGCGCCTGAGTGTCGCCATTTTCCCAGAGCGCAAGATCCTGACGCAACCATCTTTTCAGTCCGTCCTGACCCTGCAAATCATCGAGGGTCTTCTTCGATTGGATAAACTCGATGAGCCCCTGGCATTCGTCTTCGACGATCTGCTTCTTAAGCTTCACCAAATCGGCTGGCTGCAAAGATTCGGAACGGTACTCCTTGAGTTTGAGGAGGTTGTCGATCGCGTTCTGCGTGGCGCCATTGAGCTGGTCGGCGAGTGGCGCGAGATTTTCAGCAAAAACAGAAAGCGCTTTGGGATGTTTCGGCGCCAGAAAACGGAGGGTGCGCTCGATTTCGCCGGAATCCGGGAGAGGGACTTTGATTTTTGCGGCACGCGGATTGCCGCTGAGCAGGGGGTTGAGGTCGTTGAGATTTTCTGTGATGAGACAGGTAGCGAGCGAAAAATCGGCCAGAATGGGATCATCCGCCCAATCGCGAACGAGCAGTGCGAGCGAGTTGAGATCGAAGTGGACCATTCCTGGGACGGCCGGCGCGAGAAGTTGCGCTGCTTTAACGAGACAGGCGATCTGGAGTCGCGGCCGGCCGAGCCGGGCCAGGTTGGCATTGTAGCGAAAGTAGCGCGTAAGGAGTTCAATCGCTGGTCGCGGCGCTTTGGGAAGCTCAGGGGAATCCTTGAACGTCGGCCATCGGGCGAAAACATCGCCGCCTTTTTCGACCCGAATGCCATTGCCAATGTCATAGCTCAGCACGACGTCGAAGCGCTGCATCAGCGTGCTGAGGAAAAAATCCGTAAGAGAACCCAGCTGCTGATTCTTTTCGGTATCGATAAGAAAGCGGTCGTGGACGTTCCCGTGCAGGATGAATTGCGTGGCTGCATTGCTTTCGTACAAGGCAGCCAGTTCCGATGCCCAAACAGGAAGACTCATATGAAGTTTCTCACGGAGAGAGGCAGAGAAGCAAAGGCACTATAAAATCCTTAAAATCCTGGCTCCCCATTGCTTCCCCTGTTCAATTTTCTCCGCCGTTGAGCAGAGCAAATACTTCGGCTTGAACCGCTTCGATCTGATCCATGCGCAACATGGGATCGAAAATGATGAAGGCCTCACCGGTCTTAAAGTGCTCGTAAATCAGCAAGCGCCCCTCTTCGGCCGGCTTTTCGTCGACCTGTTTGAGCACTTTTTTGCGCTCGAGCATCACCGCGAGAATGTAGCGGGCGTTAATGTGCTCTTCGCGATCCTCGAGCATCAATTGGCGCAGGAGACTTTCGACACCCTGTTTCGGCAAAGCCTCGGGCGAGGGTGGCTGTGGCAATTCAAACTTCGAGCGCCAATACGAAAAGGGCTGCACTTTTTCCGCCTGTTCCTTCCAGGCTTCCTCAGAAAGATCCATGCGGTACAAACCGCGTTTGTCGCGAAAAAGGAGGGTGCGGAAATATTCGCCGTCTTCGAATGGGCGGCTGGTCACGGAACATTTGTCTGCCCGGCGTTGGATGTCCCAATCAGGTTGCATAAGGTGATTTTCGAGGAGTCAGGCGCGTTTGCCAAGTTTGGCAAATGCCAATCGTCCGCCGGCCCGCTGCCAGAGTAGCCACAACCCGACGATGCCGAACACAACCACCGGCGTCCAGGCGGCAAACGCCGGCGGGATACGTCCACCCTGTCCCAGCGCGAGGCACAGCCGATCAAGAAACAACATTCCGAAAAACAACAGCAACGCGTTTGCAATGCTCCCCAGCATTCCGCGCCGGGAAAAGACGATTCCCAAAGGTCCGCCGAATAGCATGACCACCATGCACTGCCACGGCAGCGACCACCGGTAAAACATCTGCGTCCGGAATTCCGCCAGTTGTGACTCGGGAAAATCGCTGTTGAGGCGTAAATATTCTTTCAGCGAGGGCACACCCATGTATTCCGCGACCAGGTTCGAGCTCGAAATCCGCCAGGGCGTCTCACGCACGTGATGCAGGTAATATCTTCGAAACGGACGCTGGGAAAGGATCTGGCCGTCCTCCCGCAGATTGAGTACTTCGCCATCCGCAAAAATCCACATCTTCGTCTCGGGCTGATACTTCACGCTCCGAGCATAAAGTTTCCAAACCGCTTCCCCATTCGCGTTCTGCTGCGCAACCTGAACGCCGCGAGCGTCATTCGTGTCGAGCCGGAACCGCTCGAAATACCAGGTGCGATGATTTTCGCGGTCGCGGAAAAGCAACGCGGGTTCATCCCTCGATTTCGGTTTCTCATTGGTCAACTCATCGTAAAGAGCCTTCCGCCTCGTTTGAGATTCCGGCGCAAGTTGGTACGTCAGCAAGAGCATGAGCCCCGTCGCTGCAATTCCAACCACACCCAGCGGCAGGAGCACTCGCGGAATGCTGACTCCAGCCGTTATCATCGACACGACCTCATTCGAACGCGACAACCGGCTGAATGAATAAAGCAACGCCAAAAGCAGGGCGACGGGCAGACAAAAGACAATAATATACGGAGCCTGGATGCGGTAATATTTGATGATCTTGCTCCAGGGGGCCTGGGCCGCGATGAGGTCAGGCAGATTGTTGCCCATGTCGAGAATGAGCCAGATCGCGACAATGCCCACGAAACAATAGAAAAACGGCAGGCCAAAACTGCGCAAAACATATCGATCGAGCAAACGCATGGGCGCGCACAGTAAATCTGAAACGGGAACCGGGCAACGCGAGATCCTCCCGGCAAAATCCCGTTCCCAATAGAACCGCAAAACCGCAAAATCCGATCCGCGCGCACCACTGGAATCCTCCGACAAACAGCCGCAATCTTTGGGTGACAGGCGTCAGTTTTCCACCATGAGCTTGTGAAACTTTTCACAAAAACACTTGCTCGTCCTCGCTCCTGGCTCATAAGCTCATACAAGCACCATCTCCCATGGAACTACCCCCTGAATTTGCGGCGGAAATCGACGAGGTAATCACCCATTACCCCGTGTCGAAGCGCTCCGCGTCGTTGCCGCTTTTGCATCTTTTTCAGGAAAAATTCGGCTTCATCAGCGACGAAGCCATTCTCTGGATCGCTGACAAGCTGGAGTTGCAACCGATCAATATCCTGGAGCTGGTCACGTTTTACCCAATGTTCCGCCGCAAGCCTGCCGGAAAACATCACATCCGTGTCTGCCGCACTCTTTCGTGTGCCATGGGCGGCGGCTACGAACTGTTCGAACATTTCTGCCGCAAAACCGGCATCCACCCGCACCTCGAGCACGCGGGCGGCGTCAATGGCCACGGCGACCCGATCTCCGTGAGCGCCGACGGAAAATACTCGATTGAATTCGTGGAATGTCTCGCTTCCTGCGGCACCGCGCCCGTTTGCATGATCAACGACGATTTTTACGAGGGCGTCACACACGGCGAAGCCTCGGCTCTGCTGGAAAAATACCCATAACCCTCGAGCAAACCCATGCCCTCTCCCCTTCGACAACCGCATCCGCGTGAAACACGGATGATCTTCAAGAACATCGATCGTCCGGGCTGGAAAAACGACATCGAGACCTACCTTGCGGACGGCGGTTACGAGGAGATGAAAAAGGCGTTCACGATGGCGCCTGTGGACATCGTCAACGAAGTCAAAACGTCCGGGCTGCGCGGACGCGGCGGCGCCGGTTTTCCCTGCGGGATGAAATGGGGCTTTGTCAAACAGGATGGGCCAAAACCGAATTACATCATCGTCAACGCCGACGAATCCGAACCCGGCACATTCAAGGATCGCTACATCCTGCATCAGGACCCCCATCAATTGCTCGAAGGCGTCATCATTTCCGCCTGGGCCCTCAACGTGCATCTCGCGTACATCTATATCCGGGGCGAATTTCCCGATGCGGCCAGGATCATGGAAAGATCCATCGCCGAAGCCAAGGCGAAGGGGTTCGTCGGGAAAAATGTACTGGGCAAAAACTTCGATCTGGACATTTACGTCCACAGAGGCGCCGGCGCGTATATCTGCGGCGAGGAGACCGGATTGATTGAGTCGCTCGAAGGCAAACGCGCTTATCCGCGAATCAAACCGCCGTATTTCCCCGCCGTGCTCGGCCTCTACCAATGCCCCACCATCGTGAACAACGTGGAAACACTGTGCCACATCAAGCACATCATTCGCATGGGTGGCGCCGAATACGCCAAGCTGGGGCGACCCAACAACACGGGCACGCGCATCGTCTGCGTGAGCGGCGATGTGGTTTCGCCGGGATATTTCGAGATCGAACTGGGGGCAGTCACGTTCGGCGAATTGATTAATGATTTCTGCGGTGGCATGAAGCCGGGCCGGAAACTTAAAGCCGTCATTCCAGGCGGCAGCTCGGCCAAAGTGCTGCGCGCGGGCGAGGCTTACAAAATCAAGGAAAAAGCGGGCGACGGTACGATGGTCGAAAAACAGATCGGGTTGGATGACATCCCGCTCGATTTTGACTCTTTGGCGGCCGTCGGCTCGATGGCGGGCTCAGGCGGCATCATCGTCATGGACGACAGCCGGGATATGGTTTGGGTGCTCAACAACATCAACAGCTTTTACGCCCATGAAAGCTGCGGGCAATGCACGCCCTGTCGCGAAGGTTCGTTGTGGATGAAAAAGATCACCGACCGCATCGTCGCCGGCGGTGGCGTCGAACGCGACCCGGCTGTGCTCAAAAGCGTAGCCGACAACATCGCCGGTAAAACGATTTGCGCTTTCGGCGAGGCTTGCTCGTGGCCGACCCAAAGTTTTCTAGCGAAATTCCCGGAAGAATTTCAGGCGAAATCCAAAAAACCGCTGCCGCCTCCGATGCCGCCGGAATATGTCGCAGAGGAAGTCGTCGAGCACGAAACGGTCCAAACCGTGCAAGGCGCCAGAGGAGCGGGGATCATGGCAGCGGCGGCAGGGAGGTAATATTACTCATACTTCTACTCTTAATCGTAATCCTTCCCTTCTCTATCATCTGCTTCCCAGCCTCCCAAACCATGCGTCCCATCTTCGACCACGAAAACCTCATCGCATATCAGGAATCGCTAGCATTTTGCGCATGGGTCGGAGACCTGCTCGAAACCTTCACCGGTAAAGCGTCGGTCCGCGACCAAATCGACCGCGCCTCCACCAGCATGGTTCTCAATATTGCGGAAGGAAACGCCAAATTTTCCAAACGAGATAGAGTTCGCTTCCTTGAAATGGCTTCAGGCTCCACCCTTGAATGTGCGGCTTGTCTGGACGTAATGGTCGCGAGGCAACTTGTAGACCCGAGGATCGTGGTCGAAGCCAAGCAGCAGCTTTTAAGAGTTCATAATCTGGTTATGGGATTGATCCGGAAGTTTTCAGGGAACGACAGCAATTTGAGGACAGATGGGGTCGTGAAAGACGAATCGCCGGACTACCATGTAAATGCTCCCACTTCGGCCATGACAGCCGAGGCTGAGGAGTCGGGAAGGCTGAAGGATTACGATTAGGAGTATGAGTAAGATTACCATCTACATCCCATGAGCACCGTCGCTGAAGCACCGCCAGCACCGCCGCCCGTTCAACTGCTCAACGTCCAAATCGACGGCGTCTGGCACAAGTTTCCCAAGGGCACGCGCCTCATCGAGGCCTGCGCGCAGGCGGGAAAATTCATCCCGCGTTACTGCTATCACCCGAAACTCAGCGCTCCGGGCAATTGTCGCATGTGCCTCATCGAAATGGGCATGCCAAAGATGGGACCCGAACGAAAACCGGAAATCGGCCCCGACGGTTTTCCGGTCATCAGCTGGATCCCACGCCCGCAAATCTCTTGTGCCCAGGATATTGCAGAGGGAATGGGTGTTCGCACCGACTCCCCGATGGTGCAGGAATGCCGAAAAGGCGTCATGGAATTCCTTCTTATCAACCATCCTCTCGACTGTCCCATTTGCGATCAGGCGGGGGAATGCCGGCTCCAGGAATTCTCCGTCGAATACGGCAACAGCGGCTCCCGGTTCCTCGAGCACAAAGTTAAAAAACCGAAGAATGTCGAGCTCGGTCCACGCGTCACGCTCGACGACGAACGCTGCATCCTGTGCTCCCGCTGCATCCGGTTCATGAAGGAAATCGCGAAAGATGACGTCCTCGGCTTTGTTGACCGCGGTAGTCATACGAGTTTGACCTGCCATCCAGATCGCAAACTGGACAGCAATTATTCACTCAACACCGTCGATATCTGCCCGGTCGGCGCACTGACGAGCACGGATTTTCGGTTCAAAATGCGGGTCTGGTTTCTCAAGGAAACAAAAACCATCGACGTTAATTGCGGCACCGGCTGTAACATCCTCATCGGCGCGCGTCAGGACCAGATTTACCGCATCACGCCGCGCGAAAACAATGAGGTCAATTCCAACTGGCTGCCCGATTCGCATCGCCTCAACTTCAAATACATCCACCGCGAAGACCGGCTCACGCAGCCGGTCCCGGCTTCCTGGCCGAAAGCCGTCCAACAGGCCGCACTTGACCTGAAATCACTCCATGGCAGCGACATCGCCATCATTGCTTCCGGACGCATGACCAATGAGGAGCTTTTTCTCGCCCGCCGCCTCGCAAGTGAGCTGAAAGTTGCTGAAATCGACATCTTGCCGCGTATGGGCGAGGCCGATGGAATCCTCATCGCTGCCGACCGCAACCCGAACACGACCGGGGCACAATTGCTACAGGTCACCAGCGAAACACCCGGTTCGCGGCTGCCGTTTATCGCGGATGGCGTGAAATCGGGAAAAATCAAAGGCCTCATTCTGCTTGGTGAAAATGCCATCGCCGCAGGAATCGCGGAAGATGACCTGGCCAAATTGAAAACGCTTATCGTTCTCGACATCCTGCCGAATGCGTCAACAAAACGTGCGTCGGTCATTCTGCCTGCTGCGTCGTTTGCTGAAAAACGCGGGTCGATGATCAATATCAAGGGCCGTCTCCAACGTCTCAACCGCGCTATCGCCTCACCCGGCGAAGCTCGTGATGACTGGGAAATCCTTCGCGATCTGATTCTGGCCGTCTCCGGCTCCAACGGCATTTACACGATCGAAGACGTTTTCAGGCAGATGGCTGCAGAAATCCCGCAGTTCGCCGGCTTGAGCCTCAGCAAAATCGGCGACCTCGGCGTGCAAATTTTGGAGGTCAGACCATGACGCCCGTTTGGCAAATCCCGAGCAGCCAGCGGCCTATGCTAACCAGACCGCTACCATTCTGCCCCTGATGGACCTTCTCCCTTTTCTCATCATCTCGGCACTCAAAACACTGGCCATTATTTTTGGCGTCATCCTGCCAATGGTGTCGTACACCGTTTACGCCGAGCGCAAAGTCAGCGCGATGATTCAGGATCGCATCGGACCCAATCGCGTTGGGATTCCCCTGACGCTGTTTGGATTCAAAAAAGACCTATTCTTCCAGGGACTCCTGCAGCCCATCGCTGACGCGGTGAAGCTGATGATCAAAGAGGATTTCACTCCGGCACACGTCAACAAATTCTATTACTGGCTGGCTCCCGCGCTCGGTGTCGCTCCGGCGCTTATCACCCTCGCCGTCGTCCCGTTTGGCAGCGTGCTTAATCTCGATCCTATTCTGGTTCCTCTTGGAAATTGGTTCGGTGCAAAACTCGCTTTTGGGCCGATTCCCATGGTCATTGCCGACGTCGATGTGGGCGTTCTATTCGTGTTCGCCATCGCGTCGGTCGGTGTCTACGGCATCGTCCTGGCGGGCTGGTCGGCAAATTCGAAGTATCCGTTCCTCGGTGGAATCCGATCGAGTTCCCAGATGATCTCCTACGAGCTCTCACTGGGGCTGAGCGTCATCCCGATTTTCCTGCTCATCGGCAACCTCAATTTGTCGGAGATCGTCCAATACCAGATCACGAATGGCTGGCTTATCCTGCCCTTCTCGTGGAACGGCTTTAACTGGGAGAAACTGCTGATGTGGATCCCGATGGTCATCTCCTTTGTCGTGTTCACCGTTTCCATGTTTGCGGAAACGAATCGTGTACCTTTCGACCTTCCCGAAGCCGAGCAGGAACTCGTAGGCGGCTATCACACAGAGTATTCCTCGATGAAATTCGCGCTGTTTTTCCTCGGTGAGTACGCCGCAATGATCGCGGGTTCATCCGTTATCGTGACCTTGTTTTTCGGAGGCTGGCATCTTCCGTTCCTCCCCGACGGCAGCGGCACGGGCTGGTTGGCACTTTTCTGGGGGCTCGTTAACATCGCTGTGTTTTTCGGAAAAGTGGCCCTGCTTCTGTTCTTCTTTATCTGGGTGCGCTGGACTCTCCCGCGATTCCGCTACGATCAGCTCATGAAATTGGGTTGGTATTTCTTCTTCGAAATCGCCCTTGCAAACATCTTCGTCGCCGCCGGCATTCTGTTGTTTCTTCCCAAATAAACTTATGGCCTACACCGTCTCACGCCCCAAATTGACTGTCTCCGAGCGGATGTATTTCCCCGCCATCGCGTCCGGACTGCTCATCACGATCAAACATTTCTTCAAAATGCTTTCGGGCAAACGCGAAATCCTCATGCAGTATCCTGAGGAAAAATGGGACTCGCATTTGCCTGAGCATTACCGGGGCGCGCCAACCCTTGTGAAAGACGAGCACGGGCGCGAACGCTGTGTTGCCTGCCAGCTCTGCGAATTCATCTGCCCGCCGCGCGCCATCACCATCACACCGGGCGAACTGCCGGCGGAAAGTAAGTTTGCCAAGGTCGAGAAATACCCCGAGGAATTCAAGATCGACATGATCCGCTGCATTTACTGCGGGTTGTGTGAAGAAGTCTGTCCGGAACAGGCAATTTTTCTGCGGAAAGATTACGCCATTACCGGTTTGAGCCGCGCGGAGATGGTGCACGACAAGAAAAAGCTCTACGAACTTGGCGGAACCATGAACGGCCTCGTCCACAAATGGAACCCCCTCAAGTGAATGCAGAAGTCAGAACGCAGAATGCGGAATCAAAAACATGCTAATAGCCATTCACATTTCATGACACTCCTGCACTCCAACTTGTCATTCTGCGTTTTTCCATTCTGACTTCTGACTTCTGCATTCCTCTCCATGTCTCCGTTTCTTTTTTGGACATTTTCCGGGTTGATGCTGCTTTTTGGGCTGCTGGTCGTCGTGTTGCGGCATCCAGTGGGAAATGCGCTGAGCCTGGTCGTATCGTTTCTAGCATTGGCGGGGCTTTACGTGACACTAGGCGCGTTTTTCATCGGGGTGACGCAGGTGCTTGTTTATGCCGGAGCCGTCATGGTGCTCTTTCTTTTCATTATCATGTTGTTGGATTTGAAGGCGGAACAGATGCGCAAGATCCAGCCACTGGCGATGGTCACAGGTGGAACAGTTGTGCTTGCTTTTGCCGTGCTCATTCGCGCGGTGATCAACAGTTTTTCGGAAGGAAAAGCCCCGCTGCCTGTCCTGACCAAGGCTGAAAACAGTGACGTGTGGCACGTGGGTTACACGCTTTTCTCCAGTTTTAACCTCCCATTCCAGGTCATCGGCGTTCTGATCCTCGTGGCAACGATCGGTGTCGTCGTCCTCAGCCAGCGCGAACTCAAATAAATTAAGAATAAGAAATTAAGAATTAAGAACACGCCATGACACCGACTCTTCATTGCACGCTGAAAAGCCGAGGCATTCCCGTAATTCTTAATTATTAATTCTTAATTTCAAAACCATGGTCACCCTCAACGATTACCTGCTAGTCAGCGGATTGCTTTTTTCCATCGGTTTCGCGGGCGTGCTTCTGCGACGCAACGTTCTCATCATCTTCATGTCGCTCGAACTGATGCTGAATGCTTCCAATCTGTCGCTCGTGGCATTCTCGCGGTTCCGGACATTTGAAAATCTGCCAAACTATCACGCGCAGGTGCTCGTTTTCTTCATCATCACGGTCGCTGCGGCGGAAGTTGCCGTCGGCTTGGCAATCATCGTCGCTCTATACCGCCAGCGACAGACGACCCACGTGGAAGATCTTAACTCGATGAAATTTTAAAGCCGTAAGCGTCAGCGGTGCTGGCGACGAGACCGCCGCAAGGCGCTCACTCATTTCTCAATCAACTGCACATCGTCGATATAAAGGCTGCCTGTATTCGGCGCCAACGTCGCGCGGAATTCAACGACTCCCGACAGATCCGTCAGATCTTGAAGATCCTTGTTTTTGAATTTCTCAACTTTCAGGGGTCTGGAAATGTCGACCCAGGCTGCGCCGGGCGTGACCGGCCCTGTGGCATTACCTTCTTCGCGCGCGTCGAAGCTGGTAACTTTCACGCCGCGCTCCTGCCGCTCCACCTTGTCTTCGGCAAGTTGTTTGGATCCCATCCAGGCAACAGCCCACGACATTTTGGAAACTCCCGTGCCTTTAACCTTGAACGTTAACAGATAGTTACCGTCCTGCCTCAGTTTCGGCAAACTCCTGCGAATAATGACCGTGTTGGTCGACGCCCGTCCACCGTCAGCCTCCGGACTGGCCGAGAAATAGGTAGGACTGCCCTCCTTTCCCGGCGTGTCGTCCGGGTTCAAAAACGGCAGCAACAGATGAGGAATACCGAAGACCGTGTTGGGTGATGGCGAATATCCCACCCAAAGACACTGTTGTCCTTGCGGGGGAAGAGCCTTGGGGTCCTCGGCGGCTTTGACACAGGAGACCGTAATGTAGGCATTACCACGATCCGTTCCCGGATCCACCTGCCAGGCAGTGGGCAGATGCACGGTGCGCCCCCACAAGTCGACGCCTTTGACGGGAGCTGGTGGATCAAATTTCGGCTGATCTTTCGTCCCTCGGTTCATAGCAAGCAACACACGCCCCTGCGTGTTGCCGATGAGAAGATCGAAAAGGCCATCACCATTCATGTCCGCGGCACAAACCGTGCAGAGCCCCCCCAAAGTGGTCGCGCTGCCGAAGGTAATATCCTGTTTCCACTTGAATTCCTGGCCCGGTTTCCACGACGCCCCCGGATTCAAGTAAACACCCACGGTTCCCGTCCGGTTGGACGCAAGGACGTCCGCAAATCCGTCGCCGTTGAAATCAACGACGGTGGGCGTAAGATGTTCCTTTCCGTCGCCGTAGGCCAGGTAGAAACGATTCTCTTCATTGAAAACAGGCCGGGCATTCGAGCCTTTGTTCAGAAGCAAATGAACCGCGTTGGCTGAGTAGCTACCTTCACCAACGATCGCATCCACGAGGCCGTCATTGTTGAAATCCCACGCAGCAGGCGCCAGGAGATTCGCCCATAAAACATTGGTCTTGCTCGTTGGAGTAACTGCTTTCGGAATAGAAGCGGGCTGCTCGAAATTCGGTCTCTGCGGACCCCCGGCATTTTGAAGAAACAGCAATTCCCCAACGTAATTGCCGGCGACGATATCTGGCGCACCGCGTCTGGCCCAGTCGAATAGATTAATCCGTGGCGCTTTCCGACGTGGTTCACGGGCAAAGTAAATCGGCACGATCTCGGCGTGCGTAAATTTCGCAGCTTCTCTGGAGCCGCTGTTGAAGTAGGCTCGCAAATAGCCTTTGGCATCAGCGGTCATAATATCGATCACGCCATCACCATTGAGGTCCGCTGCCGAAACGGAAATGGGCATGGCCATTTTGGATACAGAGCGCTCCGTGAGCGCTTCGACCGATTCGCGAAAGCCAGCCAGATTGCCATCGGCATCCACGCCATCCCAGAGATTGTCAGCGTTCGATGTGCTTTCGAAAGCGCCCGTTGAGCCAACAAGATTTTTTGCACCTGCGGCCGGAGGCGCGGCGGTTTGAGCGATCATTGCGGCGGGAAGCAGGCCGAAAAGCACGGACAGCGGGAGAAATCTCATGTTTTGTTCAGGGGCGGCCCCAACAGAACACGATTGATGGCAAAACTGCAAGAGCAGTAGCGGTGAATACGACGCATTCAGCGGACGAAATAGATTGCCGCTGCCAATAGCTAGTTTCTTAACGGCACCCACACAGCCAGAAAGACGCACTTCAAATTGCACCGTCATTATTCCGTTGCCGGGTAATAAAGTTTGCTTATCATCCGGGACCCCTGAGAAACCCTCCCAACCTTTTGATTTCATGTTACTCCCCCTTCTTGCTGTGACGCTTGCAGACGCCAGCGTGTGGATTGCAATCGTGTGCGCACTGGCCGGTCTGGCGGTTGCGCTGTATTTGATCAAATGGATTCTGGCGTTGCCGGCGGGGAACGAACGGATGGCGCAGATCGCCGGCGCCATTGAGGAAGGCGCTAAGGCCTATCTCGGACGTCAGGTCCGCTCGATTGCGATGATCGCGGCTGTGATCGTAGTTTTGCTGGCGATTTTCAAGGATTTCTCCACGGCCACAGGATTTGTCATCGGCGCCGTGTGCTCATTGGCGGCGGGCTTTATCGGGATGCGGATCGCGGTTGTGGCCAATGTCCGCACAGCGCAGGCGGCGAGCACGAGCTTACAAGGGGCGCTCCGGGCGGCGTTCAATGGTGGTGCGGTGACAGGGCTCCTCGTCGTGGCGCTGGCGCTGTTATCGGTGGGAATTTTCTGGATGGTATCGAGCGCGATCAATCCCAACAAAGCACTCTCAAACCTCGTCGGCGTAGCGCTCGGGGCGTCGCTTATCTCCGTGTTTGCGCGTTTGGGCGGCGGAATTTATACGAAAGCGGCAGACGTTGGAGCGGATCTCGTCGGCAAAGTCGAACAGGGACTGGACGAAGATGACCCTCGGAATCCCGCGACCATCGCGGACAATGTGGGCGATAATGTCGGCGATTGCGCGGGAATGGCGGCAGACGTTTTCGAAACATATGCGGTGAGTCTCATCGGGGCGATTCTGGT
>DATDAW010000018.1:0-69851 GCA_036525185.1 Chthoniobacterales bacterium
CTTTTTGACCAATGCCATGCCTTCCCAAGATGCATAACGCCCATTAATGATCCACTCCGGCAAGACCATGGAACTCATTCTTAAACGCTGCACCGTCCGCTCCTTTCGTCCCGAAGATGCCCAATCGCACGCGCATCATGCCAATTCATGGAACGTCGCCCGCAATACGTGCAGGATGCCCTATCCTTACTCAATCGAGGATGCGAAGGATTGGATCACTACAGCGATCAATCAGAAGCCGGAGACGCAATTCGCGATTGCGGTCGATGGGAAATCCGTTGGCGGCATCGGGCTTCGACTCAATGGGGCAGATTGCTCGGATGTCGTGGGGCATGTCGCCGAAGTCGGCTACTGGCTTGGCGAGGAATTCTGGGGCCGCGGCATCATGACCGAGGTTGTCGAAGCCGTGACCGATTGGGGCTTCCATACGGTCGGCCTCGTGCGAGTTTACGCCGGTGTCTTCGCGCGCAACCCAGCATCCGCGCGTGTGCTCGAGAAAGCCGGTTACGCTTTCGAAGGAACCCAGCACGCTGCCTACCTGAAGGACGGCGAATTCATCGACGGCCTGCTGTATGCCAAAGTGAAATTACCGCAGCCGGGTTTGCGTAAAGCATGTCAAGAATCGCCGGATCCAAAATCCTGACTCCGTCGATCACGACACGCTTGGGATATCGATGCTAGGCTCTTCGAAATATCGGCGCCTCCCGATATTTCACTTTGCGCTCTAGCCGTTTGAGTTGAAGCTCTTTCCAAGAGTCCTTCAACCCTCCATCCATGGAGCTCCCGGAAAATGCGCTTTTGCTGCGAATTTTCGTCGGCGAATCAGATCGCCACGGACACAAACCGCTCTACGAAGCCCTCGTCCTGAAAGCCCGCGAAATGCATCTCGCAGGAGCAACCGTGTTGCGAGGGCCAATGGGCTTCGGCGCCAGCAGCCGTCTTCACACGGTAAAAATTCTACAGCTTTCCATGGACCTGCCCATGGTTGTCGAAATCGTGGATACCGAAGACAAAATCAATGCCTTCCTCCCCGTGCTCGAAGAGATGATGGAGGGCGGCCTGGTGACATTGGAAAAGGCGAGGGTCATCCGATATCAACCAAGGCGGGCCTGATGAGCCTTCGCGGGAGAATCCTCCGCGGGTAGCGACGAAGGGACAAAGCGGTCCGAAAAATTCCCTGCCCGAAATCCGTCGATGCCAGCCGGACGAGCTACGCTTACCTTCATCCCATGATGACTACCGACACCCCTGGGCTCCTGCCCCCGATCGATACCATGGTCCGCGCCTTCTACGATCGCGACCCTAGCTTCGAGGGCATTTTTTTTACGGGCGTCCGCACGACCGGTATTTTCTGCCGTCCAACGTGCACCGCTAGGAAGCCAGCCCGTGAAAACATCGAATTTTTTTCCTCGCCAGCGGAGGCAATACTCGGTGGATACCGTGCGTGCCTGCGCTGCCGCCCGATGGACCCGGAGCAACGTCCGCCAGAGTTGATCGAACGCCTGCGCGCCGAAGTCGAGAAAGCGCCAGGCGGGCGCATCACGGAAAAAGAACTGGCAGCCCTTTCCATTGATCCGTCGACGGCACGGCGCCAGTTTAAACGCCATTACGGCATGACTTTCCAGGCCTATCACCGCGCCCGGCGAGTAGGTCTTGCCCTGCATGAAGTCCGAAACGGCGGCAGCGTTGCCAAGGCCAGAATCGGGAGCGGCTTCGAATCCGCCAGTGGCTTTCGCGAAGCCTTTACCCGCATTTTCGGCGAGCCGCCGAGCACCGCAAAAATGCGTCCGGGTCTTTTCGTCGAGCGAATCGAAACCCCATTGGGCGGGATGATCGCTGTCGCCGACGACGCCGGATTACGCCTGCTCGAATTTGCTGATCGTCCCGCGCTGGAACGCGAATTGGGCATTCTACGCCGGAGTCTTCGCACGAGCATCGTTCCGGGCGCGCACCGCCATCTCGATGCCATTCAGCAACAAATCGCGGAGTATTTTTCCGGAAAACGTTCCGCATTCACGGTCCCGCTTGCTCCAGTGGGCTCCGATTTTCAGCAGCGAACCTGGAAAATGTTGCAATCCATCCCTCCTGGCGAAACGCGTTCCTATTCCTGGATGGCCGAACAACTCGGCATTGCCAACGCTCGCCGCGCCGTCGGACGCGCCAACGGGACGAATATGCTTGCCATCGTTATCCCCTGCCATCGCGTCATTCGAGCGGACGGTAGTTTATGCGGCTACGGAGGCGGCCTCTGGAGGAAAACATGGCTGCTGGATCACGAGCGAAAAATGAAGGCACTGCCCTCGCCGCGCAGCTGATTAGAATGAGCAACCTGACAGCCGGGAGAGAATGAAGCTCAAGCGGACGGTTCTTCCCAAAGTCGGAAACCGCCGATGAAAGCATTGGCATTTTTGACCTGACGACATCCAGGTGGCAGCTCTTTCAGCAATTTTGCGTTGCCGCCGCCAAGGACAATTTCCTCTGGTAGGAGCGCAGCGCGGAACAGGGAAATGATCTTCACTGCTTCCTCTCTCCAGCTTTTTTTCCCGAGGCGTTCCAATCCACGGAGCCCGACGTAATCCTCGAAAGTCGCTTTTTTGTAGGGGAGATGGGCCAGTTCCAATGGTTCCACGTGGCCCTGCCGCGAAACGATTGCGGTTCCGAGACCGGTACCCAATCCGATGAAAAGCAGCTTTTTGCCCTCGTAACATCCGAGCGCTTGCATTGCGGCGTCGTTGATCATACGCACCGGATGTCCGAATGCCTGTTCATAGTCGAAACCCGTCCATCCCTGGCCAAGATTGTGAGGCTCGATCGTTGGGCGATTGTCAACGACCGGTCCGGGATATCCGATGGAAATGGCGTCATATTTCCAGTCTGCAACCAGCTGCAGGACGCCGGTGACCATTTGTTGCGGAGTGAGTGTGGGGCCGGAATCGAAGTCTCGACGCTTGGTTTGTCCTGTCACGAGCAGTTTGACGTGCGTGCCGCCGATATCGACGACGAGAATGCTTTCTGGAGTTGGTTTCATACCGTTAGCAAGCTGGGTTGACAATAAATACACAGGTTTTACCCGAAGAACGTCAAAATTTAAGTGAAGTCAAAGAACGCGGTGCAGTCTCTGTCGCAACTTTGCCTTGGAAATTTTCCTCAATCTTTCGTTTGCACATCCGAAAAATCCGGGCAAACTAGCGACCCTATTCCGATGAATTCCTTCGTCGCCAAACGAGTTACCATCGCTTCCAAAACCGTCGTCGTTATCGTCGCCGGCGCTGGAAATGTGGGCCATTTGGCGGATTGATCGAGCTCTTTCGGATCAACCAGACTCCAAAAACCAAAGACCCACGACCGGCGACGGTCGCGGGATTTTTCATCCGCAGCTGGAGCCGTTCCGGGTTTGCAAAACGTCAGACACTAACAAACCGCAAACTCATGAATACACTAACTTCCCCCACAGAGAATTACACTCCTGGATACACGCCCGCCGCAACGACTTACATGTCCGCCCGCGACGTGCATAGCCATGGCTTTTTCCTGCTTCCGTTGCTCGAGCCGGGCATGAGGCTGCTCGATGCCGGTTGCGGCCCGGGTTCGATCACGATGGGAATTGCCGAACATCTCTTCCCTGGCACCGTGACAGCCCTGGACGTTTCCGCGGATCACCTCGAACACGCGCGCCGCATCGCCGAAGGGCGCGAGATCGTGAACATTCGTTTCGCTTGCGCGCCCGCCCAGTCGACACCGTTCGAAAACGCGTCATTCGATGGAGTGTTTTCACACGCATTGCTAGAACACCTCCCGAAACCCATCGAAGCCCTCACGGAATTCCGGCGATTGATCCGACCCGGCGGATTCGTGGCTGTGTGCAGTCCGGATTGGGACGAATGTATCTTCACCCCTTACCCACGAGAGGTGGAACACGCCATCCGGGCGTATCGCGACCTTCAGGAAGAGAATGGCGGCAACACGCGCGCCGGCGGGAAGTTAGGGGAATGGATACAAGAAGCCGGCCTGGAAACAGTGTCCACCGGCGAATGGATCGAAGAGCATGACGACACGCGGCGTTTCGCAGGCTATCTGGCGCGCCAACTGGATGATGCCGGTCTGCCTCGACACGCTGATACACTCCGAAGGTGGGCGGAGAATCCAGACGCCTCGTTTCGGCAGTGCTGGAAATTCGCCATCGGGCGCCGCCCGGCGGGTGACCATTCCTAGGTCGATCAATCAGCGACGACGGCTTGCTCGCCGTGATCAAGGACAAATCAGCTGTCTATCAACGTGAACGGCTTGGAGGGCTATAAAGACGGCCAATATCCCCGGCGCGATTGATTTCGCCGCCACCCAGGATCTAGCGACGATGCTGCCGGCCGACACGAGCACTTTGATCGTTGCGTCCTGCCGAAGCGAAGCCTGTGGCGCTTACAAAAAGGAGGCCAAGGGAGGTCTGGCCCTGGCCTACACCGACGTGAAACACTACTCGCCGGGCATTGAAGGCTGGAGAGAACCCAATTCCCCAATCGAGACAGGCGAGAAGTCCTAGCGTCCAACCTGACGTTTTTTCCGCCGCGTCGGGGATTTCCCGGCGCGGTCGAAACGTCACATCGTTTTCAGCTCGAGTCCCATCACAAAATCCTCGCACTCAGTATTTCCAACACGGAAACGGCGCTCGCCTACTTTGCGGAATCCGCAGCGCTCATAAAAGGCGATCGCCGCATCGTTTTTTGCATATACCCCCAGCAAGAGCCGACCAGAGCCTACCTCCCGCGCAGCGGCGATCGCTTGTGCCATCAAACGGCGGCCCAAGCCATTGCCTTGAAACCGGTGAAGCAAATAAATCCGCTTCACTTCCAAATCATACGGCATTGGATCAGCAACCGGCAGTTTGGGCGGCGCCAGCACCAGGTATCCAACCGGCGCATTCCCGATCCCGGACTCCGCAATCCAGATACGCACGTTGCCGTCCTCGAGCCAGGATCGATAAACGGCCGCAGCATGCTGGTTCGCACAATGCGTCAGGATGTCATCCGCCGCGAGAACGTCTGCAAACGCTTCCAGAAACGAAGCCGCGCCGACTAATGCAAGCTTGTCTTCGTCACCAGGACCGCAGAGCCGGATGTGGATGGGAGATTTCATCCAGGAATCAGAAATGGTTTGTTCGGCATGTTGAAGCAATTTCAAGGATTGGATCCGGAGCGCAAATTGACACCCCTCCGGCGGAGCCTATCCTGGAATTATGCGTTGGCTTCTCCTTTTACCGCTGCTGCTATTGACGGCTTGTTCGACGGTGGAGAGTCGGATCAAGCAGAATCCCGCCGCGTTTAACAGTCTCACGCCGAAGCAGCAGGCGCTCGTTCAGAACGGGCAAATCGCCGAAGGCATGAGCAGGGACGCTGTTTACATCGCATGGGGCCGGCCGGACGATATCGTCACCGGCAGCAGCCGAGGTCGGTCATTCGAGGAATGGTTGTACGAAACGACTTACGTGGATTACGTTAGCTACTATCGGCCATATCCCGTCTTTTACGGACGCAGGTATTGGGGGTGGGACTATTTCTACGATCCGATTGTCGTTTATTCGCCGCCCTATGTTTACAAATCGGTGCGGCTTGAGAATGGCAGAGTGGTTGGCTGGCGCCGCATGCCGCGACGTTGACATCGTCCCCGCCAGTGACGAGAACCAAACACATGGCCTTTTCGTCGCTGCGACACTTTATCTCTGAACTCGAGCACCGCGGGGAATTGATCCGCGTCCAGCAACCCGTTGCCACAGAGCTGGAAATCACTGAAATGGCTGACCGCCAAATGAAATCGCCCGGCGGCGGCAAAGCCCTCCTTTTCGAAAAACCTACCATCAATGGGAAAACGTCTGCGTTCCCGGTGTCGATCAACACGATGGGATCGAAATCCCGAATGGCCGCCGCTTTGAATGTCGCGTCGGTCGACGAAATCTCCGATCAACTTGCCTTTTTGATGAAGGCAAAGCCGCCGAAGTCATTGCGGGATGCGTGGGATTTGGTGAGAAATGGCGTGGACCTGGCGCATGCGCGTCCCAAAAAAGTGAAGGATGGAGAATGCCAGGAAGTGATCCACGAAACGGGAAAATCGGATTTTTCCCTGGCCGATCTACCCGTTTTGCATTGCTGGCCGCACGATGGCGGACGTTTCGTCACGCTCCCGATGGTTTTCACGCGCGACCCAGACACCGGCGAACGCAATCTCGGCATGTATCGGATGCAAATTTACGACGGTTCGACTGCCGGCATGCACTGGCAGGTCCACAAAGTGGGGGCCCGCCACGGCAGACGCTATTACGAGCGTGGTGAAAAAATGCCCGTCTCCGTATGTCTCGGCGGCGACCCGGCATATGCCTTTTCCGCGACGGCGCCTCTTCCGGACGGGCTCGATGAAATTTTGTTCGCCGGATTTCTCAGAAAGCGTTCCGTAGAGCTAGTGAAATGCATCACGAACGATCTGGAGGTGCCCGCCAACGTGGATTTTGTGATCGAAGGCTATGTTCAGCCCGGCGAGATGCGTCCGGAAGGACCTTTTGGCGATCACACGGGCTTTTATACGCCGGTCGACAACTATCCGGTGTTTCATGTCACAGCCATTACGCATCGAAAGGATGCGATCTATCCCGCGACCATCGTAGGCATTCCGCCCATGGAAGATTTCTACATGGGAACCGCGAGTGTGCGGATTTTTCTCCCCGTGTTTAAGATGAATTTTCCGGAGATCGTGGATATGGCGCTCCCGGCCGAAGGCGTTTTTCACAATCTGGTCGTCGTCAGCATTCGCAAACAATACCCGTGGCAGGCGTTCAAGATCATGCACGGCCTTTGGGGCATGGGCCAGATGATGTTCAGCAAATACATCGTCGTCGTGGACGAGGATTGCGACGTGCACAACACGAGCGAAGTCCTCTTCCGCTGGATGGCAAATACCGATCCGCAACGCGACTCCACTTTCGTAAAAAGCCCCTGCGATTCCTTGGACCACGCCCCGACGTTGGCGAACATTGGTTCTCATGTCGGCTTCGACGCCACCCGCAAACTTCCCGGCGAAGGCTATCACCGTACGTGGCCGGAACTGGTGAAAATGGACTCCTCAGTAGTGGCGAAATTGGCTGCACGGGGGCTTTTATCTCAGTCCCAAGGCTGATTGTTCACGAAAAGCTGCTTGATCCGCGCCTCGCCATCTGTAATGGCAACCTCCACTTTCATTTCGCCGCTCGGAGTGCCGTGACCCTCGCGGACATAATAACGCTCAATGTCGTAAATGAGCTGCTGGCCACGTCGATCCGCCTTGAGATAAACCACGCCGGCAGCCGGCTCTTCGGGGAGCACACTGGCAATGCTCCAAAACTCCCCGTTTTTCTCCAATATCACAAAGACCTTGTCGGGAAGAGAGCTTTCATTCACAGAGCTCGGCAACCAACCAATATCGTATCCCAGAACGATGTAATCCCCTCGCAGCAGATCCCGCGGATCGATCGGACGCACTTTCAAAAAATAACTACCACGGTCCAGTGCACGCAGATTCATCGCGTACATCCAGGCGAGACCCGTGATCTGCAAACCAAGCAGACAGTAAAGAAGCAACCGTCTCATTGGAGCGCTTTCAGTATACGGAGACGGATCATGTTCCAGCCGATCGTGAATCCCAGGAGACCGATGCCACCAAGTAGAAAAATGAGGCCCGTATCACGCATCGTCCCCACCAAACGGAGGAACACCGAAATAATCACGATGCCTGCCATCACAAAGCCGAGGTTCACCTGGTGAATTCGCTCCGCGGAATACCCGCGCCAGATCAGCCCCAGGCACGCGAGAAACAGGAGCGCCCAACAGACAAACCAGCGATCGATGTCGAAACCTAACAAATAGATTGCGACAAAAACGGTCGCCAAGCCCCAAAACTCCCCGACGACGCGCATGGTCCGTTCGCCAGCCAAAAGCCAAAGCTGCGATAGGAGAGCGCATGCCACCCCAAAACCCGCGAACACCCAGCACATCACAAAAAACTGACCGCCTCCTCTCTCCATCCATTCATCCAGACGCGCCCCGAGGGCCAACATCACCGCAGCCAGGAAAACAACGAAACTCGACACGGTTCGACTCAGAAAAGGCACCAATGCAATGCCAAGTGCCCATGCAATGAACAATCCCGACGGCTTGCCTTCGATATGAAAAATCTGGCTGATCAGCATTAACCCGAGCAGTGGAAAAATGGTCGCAGCCAAAAAGCCGGATTCGGCCCACGCACGCGGCGCTTCTCGGTGTTGCGACTCTATGCCCAATGCGGTTGAACCTGCCAACAGCGCCAACAGCCCTCCAAATTTCACCGAATCAGGAATATCTTTCCAATTGCTCGCTATAATCAGGCTGACTCCGCCGAGGCAAAGCAGACTGCCAAGAACCGCGAACGCAATCATCCAGAGATTCCGTCCCGACGCCGGATACAGCTGCAAAATCGCTTCCGCTTGATCCGGTCCAATGAGGTTTTTCTTCTGCCACTCCAGGACATGCGGCTTCAGATTCTTCTGATTCAACTTCACCAACATAAACTAGCAATTTCACCGGCAACGTTAAATTCAAAAAGTCGTTCCTTATCGATCCCTGGAATGAAGCAGGAGGGTGACTCGACAGGACGATTGACAGTACACCACATATTGGGCACTCTACTGTGAAGACCCCAATCAAATGCGATGCCCCAAGTGTGGCGCTTTAGAAGACCGAGTTATTGATTCGCGTGCCTCCAAGGAAGGCGACAGCATTCGGCGGCGACGGGAGTGTCTCAAGTGCCATTACCGCTTTACGACGTACGAGGTGATCGAGCGTACCGAGTTTCGAGTGGTGAAACGAGACGGCAGGACCGAACCGTTCGACCGCGCGAAACTGCTCGGCGGAGTCCTGAAAGCGTGCGAAAAACGGCCTGTAAGCACCGCAACGCTTGAAAAGATGGTCGACGAAATCACCGCGGAAGTGCACGATGGCTACGAACGTGAGGTCCCCACAAGTATTCTTGGTGCGAAAGTCATGGAAAAACTTCACTCGATCGACGGTGTTGCCTATGTGCGATTTGCGTCGATTTACCGGCAGTTCACAGATATTGGTGAGTTCATTGAGGAGATCCAAACTTACCAGAACAAGACTAAAGTGAACGCCACCCAGGCGGAACTTTTTCAAAAACTTTAGAATGATCGGATTCGTCGATAACCTCCCACTCGTGGAATTCCCTGCGGGTCGAGTCTTTGCGTTTCGCGGTGCGTGGCTTCGCGAAAATTTATTGCGCGCCGCTGCGGACGCCGGATATGCGGATTGGTGGCTGGCAGATCACGTGACAAAAAGCATCACGGAATATCTCGAGTCACAATTCGCCGGGCCAGTTGTCACGGTCGCGCGGCTCGCAGACGCCGTCCGGCATGTTTTGATGGCGATCGGCTGGGCAGACGTCGCCAGGCATTTCCAGGCATCACGGCCAGCCGGCGAAATTTCGCTGCTCCAAATTGCTCAGGAATGTGGTGGTTACGAGCTCGCCTTTTTTGAGCGACTACGCGCCGCGATTTTGTCGGACATTCGCGATGGCGCAGCCGTTCTAAGCCTCGTTGATATCGTTCCCGCAGTGAAATTGATGACAGGCGCAAAGGTTTTCACCCGTTTTTGCGCCGGCCTGCGAGATGAGATCGTAGGTTTCTCGCGGCATTGCATCTGTCTTAACGCCGGCGAGAAACGCATGGATGTCGTGATTCGCTAGTTCCCAGCCATGACTCTGTTTGAAAAGGTTATCGCTCGTGAAATTCCGTCCAGGGTCGCTTTTGAAGACGACGACGTTTTTGCTTTTCATGACATCAATCCGCAAGCGCCGGTTCACCTTCTCATTGTGCCGAAGAAGCCCATACCGCGTCTCAATGCTGCCTCAATCGACGATGCCCCATTGCTCGGCAAACTTCTCCTGACAGCCGCCAAACTTGCGAGCGAACTCGGCTTTGCTGAAGGCGGTTTCCGGATTGTGATCAACAGCGGCCGCGATGCCGGTGAAAGCGTTCCGCACTTGCATGTGCACTTGCTTGGGAAACGCTCGTTGCATTGGCCGCCCGGCTAAAAGATTTTCCCTCGAACCATCCGATGCCCACAAGCCCCAGTCGATTCGGCGACGCTGTCAGCTCGCGCGTTGCGGTCGTCATTCCTCTGTTCAATCACGCGCCATACATCCAGGCGGCGCTCGAATCCGTCCTCAGGCAGACGCGTCCCCCGGAACGTATCATTGTTGTCGACGATGGCTCGGCGGATGGATCTCCCGAAGTGGTAGAGCGCCTCCAACTACCAGGCGCGGAACTTTTCCGACAGGAAAATCAGGGTGCGCACATGGCCCTCAACCGGGGGGTCGCGCTCGCCGACGATTGCGAATGGATCGCCATTCTCAACTCAGATGACATTTACCACCCGGAACGTCTGGCCCACTGTTTTACCCTGCTCCGGCAGCGCCCCCAGGCGGCCCTGATCTGCAGTGGGCTCCATTTGATCGACGGCCACGGGCAGCCAGTCGACGAAACCTCTTCCAGAGTTCGCAGGCTTCAGGCGATTTGGAATCTCGTCCGTGCCGATGCGGATCCGCTTCTCTCACTGGGAATCTCGAATTTTTCCAAGACAACGAGCAATTTTGTCGCCCGCCGGCAATTCCTCCTGGACCACCCTTTCGCACCGTATCGCTACGTCCACGACTATCACACGGCACTTCAGGCCGCTTTCGAGGGTGTCCTGACTATTCTTCCGGAGGATTTGCTCGGCTACCGCGTCCACGAGACGAACACGATCAAGTCCGGCGGCAAATCCGCGGTCATCATGGAAACCTTGCAGATGAACCTCGATTTACTGGGCGCATGGGCCCCCGTAATGCGCGAGTCGCCGCGCCTTCGGAAACGCTATCGACAGTATTTCCAGCGGCTCCTCGGCAATCACACGGATTTTCGGGGCGAACTTTTCTTCCAACTTATCGCGCAGCTCCTCGCGACAAACTCCGATATCCTCGACTACAAAATTCTTGCTGACTTACCCGAGTTGAAGGCTCCCCCCGAAGCTCTGCCCATGCGGAGCACGGCCCCTATGCGTCTGGTCGATCCCAAGGCTCGTGGCCTGAAGCGCGTGCTGAAGCTGATCCGATAACCAAAGGATGCGCGCGGTCTCCCGCCAACCAGCTTGCAGAGGCCAACCGCGCCCTCGGATATACCTCGTTCGTCAGGAACCGTGTGCCAGGACAGCCCGGATAAAGCCCTTGAACAGCGGGTGCGGGATGTTCGGCTTGCTGCGGAACTCGGGATGGTACTGGCATGCCAGGAAAAAGGGGTGATCGGGAAGTTCCATCATCTCGACCAATTCTCCGTCGGGTGAGGTGGCCGCGATTTTGTAGCCTTTGTTTTCCAGCCGCTCGCGGTACTTCATGTTGAACTCATACCGGTGCCGATGGCGTTCAAAGATTTGCGTCGTTCCGTAAACTTTTTCGGCAAGCGTCCCCGGGATGATCTGCGTTGGCCACGTCCCAAGGCGCATGGAACCACCTTTTTCCGTGATGTCCTTCTGTTCTTCGAGTAGGCAGATGACCGGATCGGGGGTGTTCTGATCGAATTCCGTGGAATTGGCACCTTCGATGCCCACGACATTGCGGGCGAACTCGATGGTGGCGACTTGCATTCCCAGGCAGAGGCCGAGATACGGCAAACCGTTCTCCCGGGCGTATTGCGTGGCCTTGATCTTGCCCTCGACTCCGCGATCCCCGAAACCGCCTGGGATGATGACGCCAGCGACTCCGTCCAGATAAACTTCCGCGCCATCTTCCTCAATGTCTTCGGCGTCGACCTTTAGTAGATCGACCCCGCAGTCGTTGCTGGCGGCAGCGATGGTAAGCGACTCGTAGATCGATTTGTAAGCGTCCTGCAGATCGATGTATTTGCCGACGATGGCGACTTTGATGTGTTTCTTCGGGTACAGAACGCGCTGAACGAACTTTTTCCAATCCACCATGTCCGCAGGAGGCGTGTCCAGATTGAGCAGGTTGCAAACGACCTCATCGAGTTTTTCCTGCTGCAGCATGAGAGGCAGCTCGTAAATGGTGTGATCTACGTCGCGCACTTCGATAACCGCGTTGAGCGGGACATTACAAAACAATGAAAGCTTCTGCCGGACTTCGTCGTCGAGGGGAAGCTCAGTGCGACAGAGCAAGACTTGCGGCTGAATGCCGATCTCGCGCAGTTTCGCGATGCTCTGCTGTGTCGGCTTGGTCTTCAACTCACCCGCTGCCTTAATGAAGGGCACCAGCGTCACATGCATGAAAATCACGTTCTGCGGTCCCACATCCAGGGCAAATTGCCGAATCGCTTCCAGGAACGGCAATCCCTCGATATCACCCGTCGTGCCGCCGATTTCCGTTATGATGATGTCGCAGGGCTGGACAGCCGCAAGTTTTCGGAGGCGGGCTTTGATTTCGTCGGTGATATGGGGAATCACCTGGACGGTTTTGCCGAGGTAGTCACCGCGACGCTCCTTGGCGAGGACGGTCTCATAGACCTGACCGCTGGTTACGTTGTTGGCGCGCGTAAGGACGGTGTTGGTAAATCGCTCGTAATGCCCCAAATCCAGATCCGTCTCGGCACCGTCATCCAGCACATAAACTTCACCGTGCTGGAACGGATTCATCGTGCCGGGGTCAACGTTGAGGTAGGGGTCGAATTTTTGGAGCGTAACCTTTAGCCCGCGGTGCTCGAGCAGAGTCCCGAGCGAAGCAGCGGCGAGGCCTTTTCCGAGAGAGCTCACAACGCCGCCTGTGACAAAAATATATTTCATAAGGGATTGGGAAAAAAGGTGTCCGGCTGCAACTACGCGCGGATCGAGGCCAGATTGCTCGGAGTGAGGGCCCCGGTTTCTCGCAAGCTCACGATCTGCGCGGCGGGCAGACTCGAATTTGCAAGCCCGAAAACTGCCGCAACGGCGCGATTTGTTCAACTTCAATTCCGTTCGGAGACCTTCAGCGTCTGCAAATCACCCAGCTTCCGGGCACTGCCAGAGACGAATTCTGAAATCGTTTATCGACCGGCAAGACGTGTTTCCACAAACGCAACGTCCTCCGGCGTATCTACGCCCCGAGCGGCTTGAGCCGTTATGAGGACGTGGATGCGCGCGCCATTTTCCAAGGCGCGGAGTTGTTCGAGTTGCTCCGCCTGCTCAAGCACGCCCTGCGGCCACTCGACGAATCGAAGCAAAAAAGCGTGTTGATAGCCGTAGATTCCAATGTGGTGATATGCCGGCGCGTTTGCGGAGGCGTTCCGAGGAAACGGAATGCGACTCCGGGAAAAATAAAGCGCATCGCCGGCGCGATTGAGGACAGCTTTGACGATGTTCGGATTTTCCAGCGCAACAGGATCCGTGATGACGGACGCAGCGGTAACCATATCGGGGGGATCTTCGCGCGAGAGCGCTTCGGCGATACGGTCAATAAGCGCCGGGTCGACCAGTGGTTCGTCCCCCTGGATATTGATAACCGGCTCATTTTCGGACAATTGCCGTGCCACTTCCGCAATACGATCGGTGCCGCTGGGGTGATCGGAGCGAGTGAGGAAAACTTCCGCAGCGAAGTTTTTCGCAGCAGCCGCGATGCGGTCATCATCGGTGGCGACGATGATCCGGGTAAGTTTTTTCGCCTCTCGGCAGCGTTCCCAGACATGCTGAACGAGCGGTTTCCCGGCCAGGATATGGAGCGGTTTCCCGGGAAATCGTGTGGAGGCCCAGCGGGCAGGAATGATGCCGGTCATGGAAAGAAGTCCTAAATTTAAAGTTGGTAAGTTTGTAGACGGGCCTGACGCGGCACTGGCTAAAGGACCTTCTTAAGACTGACAAACTTAAGACTTAAGACTCCCCACAATCCACGCGACCGCTTCCGACAACGTTTTTGCACGGAAATCCGGTACGCAGCTCGCCTGTTTACCGTAACCGGTCTCAACCAGAATAGTCCGCAAGCCAGCGTTTTGGCCGCATTCGATATCGATCGCTTTGTCGCCGATCAGCCATGAACGGGCGAAATCAATCTCGAAATCGCGCGCAGCATCTTCGAGCATGCCGATGGCTGGTTTCCGGCACCGGGAAGGTTGATCGGGGTGATCCGCACAGAAATAAGTCGCATCAATGAGGTCTCCTCCAAGCTGACGAAGCAATTCCGTCTGCACGTTCAGATAGTCTCCGACCGAAAAATAGCCGCGAGCGATTCCGGATTGATTGGTAATGATGATATTCAGGAAGCCGACCTTTTTCAGTTGCGCCAAAGCCTCAGGCACGCCGGGAAACGTCCGGACATCTTCGGCGCGTGCGCAGTAGCCGACTTCCTCCATCAGCGTTCCGTCACGATCCAGGAATACGGCTGGCACCGCGGCAACGCATTCAACGGGCATGATTTGCAAAGCTGGCGATTAATTCCTGCGGGCTAAGCGTGGCGGTGCCCAATTTGCCCACGACGACACTCGCCGCGTGGTTGGAAATGTCGGCTGCTTCGCGCGCAGTTGCACCGGCACTCAAAGCCAGTGTGAACAGCGCGATCGCAGTGTCGCCCGCGCCGGATACGTCGTAGACCTCCCGGGCTCGCGTGGGGATGTGATAGGGCGGATTGTCGCGGTCGAAGAGCACCATGCCATGTTCGCCAAGCGTGATAAGCAGGAACCTGGCGCCCCACTTTTCCAGCAGTTTCGCGCCGACTTCGAGGAAGGCATCATCCTCCAGCGGACGGTCCGTTGGATCGGATTCCGGGATTCCTGCGGCCTGAAACGCCTCGGTGCGATTGGGTTTGATCGCCGTAAGATTCTGCCATGAAACGCGATTCTTCGGGTTCGGATCTGCCGTCACAACGAGTCCTGCGGCATTGATAAGCTCCGTTGCCGGTTCGATGAAATCGTCGGTCAAAAATCCCTTCGCGTAATCCTCAAAAATGACTGCATCTATTTCGGGCAAAGCAACTTTTAACGCAGTGAGCGCGGCATTCACGCGCTCTTTTGTAAGCGGAATCCTGGACTCACGATCTACCCGGACAACCTGCTGCTGACGGGCGATGATTCGGGTTTTAACAATTGTCCTGAAATTCTCCTCCTGAATGAGACTGGAAACGTTGATACCCAAATCTTCGAGTAATTTCCGCAGGCGGCCCGAGTTTCCACCGGTCCCAATGAGCCCCATGACCCGGGCGTCATCGCAGAATTCTTTCAAATTCCGCGCCACGTTCGCTGCGCCCCCGGGATAGAACGATTCGCCCGTCACCTCGACCACCGGCACAGGCGCCTCCGGAGAAATCCGCGCAACGCGACCCCAGATAAACTCGTCGAGCATCACGTCGCCGATGACTAAAATACGTTTGGAAGCAAATTGGTTGAGTAACGTTTGGAGACGAGCAGGGTCCATGTTTGTGCAACAAAAGAAGTTTTAAAGCCTTAAGTTTGTAAGTTTTAAGAAGAGACAGCGCACAAACGCCTGCCAACTCGGGAAGCGTGATCTGAAAACAGAAAACTGAAAACTGAAAACTTTCAGTCGTACCGGAGCGCCTTCACCGGGTCGAGCCGAGCGGCAAAGAGGGCGGGAATCAGCGCGGCGATCGTGCAGATTATGAAGCCGCTCACGCAGATGATGGCGACGTCGCGCGGGACGATCATGGCGGGGATTTCAGCAAACTGATAAACGCCGGCCGGAAAGACTTCGATATGCAGCCTTTCCGAAAGCCATCGACGGAAGTCATTTCGGTACTGGAGGACGATCATTCCCATGCCTAGACCGCTCAATGTGCCGATGAAGCCAACAACCATTCCCTGGGCGAGGAAAACCCACAGAATCTGACTCATCCGCGCGCCCAGAGCTTTGATGACCCCAATTTCTCGCGTCTTCTGCACCGTAGTCGTGATGAGTGTGCTCATGATGCCAAACGCAGCAACAATCACGATGAACAGGAGGAGGAAAAACATGACGTTTCGCTCCATGATGATGGCTTCGAAGATCTGGGAGTTTTGCTCCATCCACGTCGTTGCCACCAAACCATCGGATTCATGCAGTTTGGCGTTGATTGCGTCTCTAAATTCGTCGGAGCGATTGGCATCCACGGTTCTCACGATCAAGCCGTGGACGCTGTCGCCGAGCGAGTAAAGCTCCTGACCGATATTGAGGGGAACGAGGATATAGTCCGAGTCGTACGCGTAGCGTCCCGATTTAAAAATGCCGCTAATCGTCACATCGATGGGAATGATCATTTCCTTGATGTCGGCCACTTGTTTGGCATCCACCGGCCCCTCTCCGACCGCGTCGAGGTGGGCAATGATGGCGTCAATGTTTTTCGTGGCAGTGAGTGACAACGTATCCCCGACGCCGATTCCAAGCTGATCCGCCAGGTCGGAGCCAATGATAGCGTTGTCTCCCGAGAGATCGTAACTTCCTTCTACGATGTAATTTTTGATCGATGAAACCTTTTCCTCGAGCACCGGGTTAATGCCCCGGATGTAAGGCGCCATTACGAGATGGTTGAATTTCGCCAGCACCCGGCCCTGGACGTACGGCGCAACTGCCACAACGCCAGGCACCTCCCCGGTTTTGGCAGCAACAGCGCGCCAATCTTGAACGACATTGCGAGGCGCCGAGACGGTGAGGTGCGCATCGAAACCCAGCACCTTTTTACGCAGCTCCTGCTCGAAGCCTGTCATCACCGAAATAACCAGAATCGGCACCGCCACGCCGAGCATCACCCCGACAATGCAGATGATGGTGATGATGGAAAGAAAGGTTCGTTTCGGTCGCAGGTAGCGGAGCGCGAGGAAAAGGGTAAAAGGAATTTTCAATTTTCGATTGCTGCTTTGTTTTCGGATGGAACAGCTATGTCGCTTCCTCCGTTCTGGATTTTCGATTCTGGGCGGCGAGCGGAACTCTCAATCGAAAATCCCGAATCCAAAATCCAAAATCTCAAGAATCGAAAATCTCAAGACTTAACTTTTCCCAAACTCCTCCATCTGCACCCGCGTGACGACATATACCGCCCCACATCGCGGGCAACTCACACGAATGGCTTCCTCGCCGCCGAAAAGGCCGTCCGGATCGGACTTCATTGCTGAGGCGAGCATGGGCAACAGTTTTTCCTCCGAACAACCGCACTGCCATTGATAACGGCGCGTTTCCAGTAGACTAAGGGTTTCGGCCTGGTCAAGCACTGCAATGGCGTCATCATCCAGCTCGTCGAACCATGCTATGTCGCAATCCGGCTGCGCCGAAACGAACACGAAGTCTTCGTCATCGAGCTGGAAATAGCGCGCAGGGCGCTGCTCACTTTGCCGGTAATATTCCTCCACAGCCCGGAAAATATTGCCGCCTTCGAAAGTGACGACGCTTCGGCGGTTCGGCTCCGAGCCACGGACAAGGTCGGAATAAAAGAGGTTCGCGTCGTTTTTCTTGACGTTTTCGGTAAAGAGATTGCCGGCCACGGTCGAAAGGCGGTTGTCAGCGGCGGCAAAAAGATTGAGGAGCGGACGCTGGAGGCTGATGGTCCATGCCACCGTCTCGTTCCAAGGCCGCGACGCCGAGTGCAGGATGATGGCGGAAAGGGTGTCCTTTAATAATTGATCGGTCTCCGGCTCATGCCGTAGGCCGTGGTCATGCAGATGAAGGTAATAATCCACGAACAAATCGCCAAAATCGCCCCGGGCCACGAGGGCGTTGCGATCGCGAACAAAGTAAGTCCGTATCTCCACCCCATCCGCCCCTGAAGATTCACTTGCTTGCATCGGGCGATGATACTGGTCATCGCGACGCCTGAAAAGCAGCTTCCTGTCGCTTTTTGCTTAAAGCCGCAGGCAACGAGCCCTGCGGCGGCCAAAAAACGCCAGACTGCCAATCGCCAGAAGCGCCGTCACGCCGGGTTCCGGAACGATCTGGACGCGAAAAGCCAGCAGCATCGTGTCATTTTCCAGACCTGCGTTGTAGGTGAACGGGTTGCCGTTTGCATCAAGCATCGAACCCGAACTCGTGAGGAAATCGTTGTCGTTGCCCATAAAGAGAAAATAGTCATTCGGCGCGGCTGGATCGTTGGCAGAAACCAGCGAAAGGCCTTCCCACTTTTCGGAGAGGGAGTTGATGTCGCCTGGAGCAGTATTGAGATTGAGGCCGAATTGCTCGAGTTCCGTCACGCCGAGGTCAAGCTTGCTGAGGAGATTGAGCGCTTCCGTCCACTCAAGCGGCGTCACATTTGCCGCAAGCACGCCGCCGGGAGCGACCGCAGCGCCTTCGAAGTCATACAAACCGTCGATGTTGGTGGCTTTAGAGATATCCGCCAAAAGAATGGATTTGAACACGGGCGAACCGGAAGCGCCGCGTCCATTCCCGTCCCGGCTGAGAATTAAAAATTGCGTGTCGCTGATGGCAATGATGGAGCTCTGCGCTGCCGTGCGATCGACGGTGCCGCCACCGTCGCTATCAACGCGCGGCAGTTGGATGACGTATTGTGCAATGGGATCGGTGGGGGCGTTTTCGCTTGAAGTGTCGTAGACCAGCAACCGCGTGTTTGTGCGCCCTTGATTTCCGCTGCCGGAATCCTGGATCGTGGCGCTCTGGAGCAAAGTATAAAGCCTCGTCCCGTCGTGATTAACAGCCAGGCCTTCAAATCCCTGGTTGATGCGACGCCCGTCGATTGGTGGATCCACGTTGAAGTTCACCGTGCCAGTAGGGGAATGTGGGACAAGCGCCTTCGGTATCGCGAGGATCCCGTCGATCTGTTTGCTGGAATTGAAATGATAAATGTTCGCCCCGTATTCGTCGCTCACCCACCCTGATCCGGAACGCCCGGCTCGCGGGTCGAAAGCGAGGCCCTCCGTGTCCAGCGTGAGGCGGTCGGTGATTGGCGTGTTGCCCTCGAGCGGATTCGACGTCGCCTGCGTGACAGTTGGTATGGGCTGCCCTCCGAATTGAATCGTGGAGCCATTTGCTAGAAGCCCCGTCGTATAAATAGGCGACGTCGCCACATTGTTGTCGTGATCGTAAGTGAACCGTTGTGTCCCCGTGTAAGTCGTCTGGATTTGATTCTGCGCCGTAGTGGTCGAGGGCGACGTGTACGGCGTGAAAGTGAAGCTGAAGGTATTGATCCGCGCCGCGTAATTCGAAAAAGTGCTTCCGGCATTGTAACCACGATCCGGCAGGAAATTAAACGTTCCGGTGTACGACCCGCCGGTGGTCCGCGTCCAGTCGTTGATTTGCATGTCAGAAATTGACCCGATCGACTCGCCCGTCACGGGATCCGTCGTGCTTGCTGCAATGCGACCGACGCCTTGCAGACCAAGATTCACGAAATTCAACCCATTCAAAGTCACCCCAGTGGCGTTCCACGTGCCAGTGTTCGGTGTCAGAATGTCGCGGTTCGATGAAGTGTACTGGGCGAAGGCCGTGCCGCCAAAAACGCCAAGAGTGAGGAGGACAGCGAGAGAACGAAGATTCATGGACAAGGCTACTAACAAAGCAAGGTGACTGAGACACGCGCGAGATTGTTAAGATTGCGTGACACAACGCCCCCCGAAAAAAGATTACAAATATGACCGGGAGTCAGATTACGATCCGCGGCCATGATCGATACGGTGGACACCACGGGACTCATTTGTGGCTTCCGTCTGCACGCAGAGGAACCCGCCGCGTTTCTCGCGTGGGAAACCGTGGACAAATTCCGCGACGCGTTGGAGGGGCCTGTCTGGCTCCATTTTAATCTGGCTGATACACGCGCCCAAAAATGGATTGAAACCTGGGAGCGATTGCCGGAAGTCGCACGGGAACGCTTCCTTGACGAAGATCCCCACATTCGGCTTCAACCAGCCGAGAAAGGCGTTGTCGGCGTGTTAGGCGATGTGCTTTACGAATTTGACGCAGACCCGGAAAGTCTGGGAACACTGCGGTTTTACGCAGACGAAGGGCTGCTCCTTACTGGCCGTGTGCATCCGCTCAAGGCCATCGATCAACTGCGGCGGGAAATGCGCGGCGGGCAGCCCATCGGGACCACATTCGAGCTCGTTGTGCATCTGGTCGAGGACCTCGCAGACATGTTTTCGCAAGTCGTTGTGGAGCAGGGTGAACTGGTGGATGACATTGAGGATGGCATTCTGAAGGAACACTGGCATCTGCAAAGCGGGGAATTGGGTCGTTTGCGGCGTCTTTTCGCGCGTCTACGCCGACATGTAGGCGCGAGCCGGCATGCCTTGTCGCAGCTGCTGTATTTTCCGCCGGGGTGGCGCGGCGGCCTGGATCAAAGTCCGCTCCATGTGGCCATTGAGAGGCTGGAAGGTGTCGTGCAGGATTTTGAGTCCATCCAGGAACGCGCACGGCTGCTGCAGGAAGAAATTGCAACCCAACGCGGGGAATCGACGAGCCGCAACCTTTACGTCCTGTCGATTTTGACCGCGATCCTTCTGCCGATCACTCTCATCACCGGTATTTTCGGGATGAACGTGGGCGGTTTGCCGTGGGTGGAAAGCCCAAACGGGTTCGGATGGGTCATGTTTGTGATGCTTCTTACGGGCCTGGTGACTTTCATCATCCTGGCGTGGCGACGCTTCTTTTGACGGTGCAACAAGAGGCTGGAGCCGCTATGGCTCAAACTGCTTCTTGAACGCTTCGAATTCGGCTCGTAATGCAGCCAGTTCCGCTTCCAGGCGATCGATGCGCGTCGGCTGAGCCGGGGTCGATTGGATCTCTGCGAAAACGACGGCGTTCAAGGCATCCATATCCGGCTCTCCACCCAGGAGTTGGACGTACCTTCGCTCTTTTTGTCCTGGCCGTGGAGGCAGCACGCGCACAAGCGGGTCGCTTCCTGCCGCTAAATCCTCAAGGGTCTTTTCCACTTCGTCCAGGCCACCGGAAAAACTGGCAAGACGATCTGTGCGCTGCCTCAATTCGCCGGGAGTTTGTGAGCCGCGAAGCAGCAAAACTGTCAGCAAAGCCGTTTCCTGACGTGTCAGCTCGAAAAGATTCGGCAGATTGTGGCGATATTTTTGCACCCTAGACCCTGCACCGAAGACAACTGTGGCGAATTTTTTTTCCCGCAAGGAAAACAACGCGTCATCAACAGCCTTCTCGTCGTAAGCCACGACGGGTTCACGGTTCGTTGATTGGTTGCAAGCGTTGGTCAGCGCGTTCAGGCTGAGAGGGTAATTTTCCGGCGTAAGTCGTTCTTTTTCAAGGAGACAGCCGAGGATGCGGATTTCGATCGGGGACAACGTCATGAGGGCTGATGGGCGTGTTTCGCACCATGACACACATTCAGCCTGTCAGCTGGCAAGGTTTATGCAATAAACACGACAAAGTGTGGCGCTTGATTCTAAATAAAACGGCCGTGAATCGAAAACGGAACGCAAACGAACCCCCTGCTGCCGCTTTTTTGCCAGCCAAAACTCCGGAAACACCCGCGCCCGAGGGCCAACTAACATCGTCTGTGTTTGACAGTGCGTCGCGCTTTAGTTATACACCCGGTGAAAGAGTGATCTCGCCCGCTTCCATATCTGTCGGTTGTAACAACAAAATTGTCTGGATCAAAGTTGCCGGAAAAGGCTCCTTCCAGAACAGCTCTGGGATGAAGGACTTCGCCCGGGAAATGATGAACCGGGGTCTTCGAGAATTTGTTGTCGATCTCGAGAATTGTCCGGTAATGGATTCGACATTTATGGGCACCCTTGCAGGCATGGCTTTACGCCTGCGCGAAATCGGTGCCGGAAATCTCCATGCCATCAATCTCAACCCCCGCAACAGAGACCTTCTGCAAAACCTCGGTCTGGATCAGCTTTTCGAGATCGAGACCAAAGGCCTTCAAGAAAAGTTCGATTTCAGTCGCGTGCAGGAACTCTCCCAGAATACCGGCCAGGCGTCCAAAACCGATACAGCCGAAACGATGCTCGAAGCGCACGAAGCCCTTGTTGAAGCTGCGCCCGAAAACGAGATTCGTTTCAAAGACGTCCTCGAGTATCTCAAGAACGATCTACACCACGAAGCGACATCGGACGTTTGACGCCTTGCAGGGCATTGCGGCATACAATCAACCATCATGCGGGCGTTTCTCGAGGGCGTGCTGTTTGCCGTCCTGGTAATCAGTTTTATTCTCATTTATCGACGACAACGGCAGTTGACCGCAGAAGCGCGTTCTGAACGCGAAGAAATCCGCGTCGAAGAGAAACGCGTTTTCGATTTCCTTCACAGTCTCGGTGAAGCGTTTTCCGACGATATCCGCACCGCCGAACTCCACAGACTGATTGTGGAAAGCGCGAATCGCATTCTGGAAGCTCATGGCGGCGTCTTATATCTGGCCGACCGGACCGGACAGGAACTCATGCCGGCTTACATTTCCCAAGGGTGTCCGCCGCTGGTCGACATTCCGCAGCACGTTTTGGCGCAAATTTCCATGACGCCCCAGGCTCTGGATAGCTTTGTGCGTTTGCATCCGGTGAAAAAGGGCGAAGGCATCCTTGGCAACGTCTTTCTGGAACAGACGCCGCTTTGGATTCCTGACGAGGATCACGACCATGCTCTGCCGCAAATTCCCAATTCGTCGCTCAACACGACTGCGATGCTGGCGGTCCCCCTTAGCTATGCTGGACAGTCCATGGGGGTCCTGGCAGTGGCCAACGGTCCGATGGGGGCGCCGTTTTCGCAGAGCGACTTCGAAGTTTTCAAATCCATCGCCGAGCAATCGGCCTTCGCACTCTACAACGCTATCATTTATTACGAGGCCAACGAAAAGAAGCGGCTCGATCATGATCTGCACATCGCCCGGGATATTCAGAGGATTCTGCTCCCTTCAAGTGCGCCGCAGGTCACCGGATTTGAGATCAGCGGCGTCAATATTCCGGCAAAACAGGTGAGTGGCGATTATTTCGACTATATCCACATCGACGACGACAACCTCGGCGTGGCGATCGCTGACGTATCCGGCAAAGGTATCCCTGCTTCGCTCATCATGGCGATGTGCCGGAGCGTTTTGCGCAGCCAGGCGCCAGGCAACACTTCGGCGGCGGACGTCCTGCACAGGGTCAACCGGCAACTATTTCCTGATATCAAAGAGGATATGTTTATCAGCATGGCCTATCTGATCCTTAACCAGTCAAACGGTCAGTTGACGCTCGCTCGGGCTGGGCACGACGCTCCGGTTTTGTATTCGGCTAGCGACCACTCGGTACGCAAGCTCAACCCGCCTGGAATGGCCCTCGGAATTGACAGCGGAGGCGTCTTCGATAGGATCACCCGCGACGTCACGGTCAGTTTGGAGACGAACGATTGTCTCGTCCTTTACACGGACGGAGTCACCGAAGCTGTTGACAGCCACGGCATGGAATACGGCATGGAGAAAATGACCCATGCGATCCAGGCCAGTGCCACGCAGGGAGCGGCAGCAGTTCTCCGGCGATTGACCGAAGATGTCAAAAGTTTCGCTGGCTCGACGCCACAAAGCGACGACATCACACTGATTGCGATTCGAAAAATTTAGCAAGCCTCACCTGAAATGAGCACTGATATTTCCACTGAAAACCCCGAAGACGAAGCTGGAGCAACTGCGGCATCCGCCACACCGGAAAGTGTTGCGCCGGAGCCCGTTGCGGAAAACGGATTTACTGAACGAATGACTGCCCTCGAACGCGATATCATCCGTTTCAAAGACCTGGCGTTACGCACCCAGGCCGACTTTGAAAACTTCCGCAAACGCGCTGCCCGCGAAAAAGAAGATGCGGCCAAGTATGCCAACACCAGTTTTCTGGAGCGCCTGATTCCTGTGCTCGACAATTTCGAACTCGGCCTCGCTGCCGCTCGCACCGATGCCACTTCTTCCGCCATTCTGGCAGGGATGGAAATGGTGCTGAAACAAATGCAAGATTTCCTAAGTGAGAGCGGTGTACAGGCCATCGACGCGGCTGGACAGGTTTTCGATCCCCATCTTCACGAGGCACTCGCCTCCGAACCCAGTGATGACGTCGAGGAAGGCAAGGTTTTACGCCAGATCCGCAAAGGCTACCGCCTCCGGGACCGGCTGATCCGCGCGGCAAACGTCGTCGTTTCAACGGGACCGTCAATTCCTGAAGAGGCGGAAACAGTCGCCGAGTCGTAATTTTCGACGTCATTAAACTCATGGCAACGACCAAACGGGACTACTACGAAGTCCTCTCCATCACAAAGACCGCGACCACCGAGGAAATCAAACGCTCTTACCGCAGGCTCGCGGTCCAGTTTCACCCCGATAAGAATCCGGGCGACCACACCGCCGAGGAGAAATTCAAGGAATTGGGCGAAGCGTATGACGTCCTGATGGACGAAAACAAGCGCGCAGCCTATGACCGTTACGGCCATGGTGCGTTCGCCGGCGGCACAGCCGGACCCGCTGGGGGCGGCGGATTCCACGATCCATTCGATATTTTCCGCGAAGTTTTTGGCCAGCAAGGTGGCGGAATGGGCGGCGGGATTTTTGAGCAGATTTTTGGTCAAGCAGGAAACCGCCCCGATCGCGACGGACGTCAGCGTGGAAGCGATTTGCGTTACGACATGCAGATCACGCTCGAGGAGGCAGCTTTCGGCGCTGAAAAAGAGATCGAGATTTCGAAGCCTGACACCTGCGGCCAGTGCAACGGCTCCGGCGCAGAATCCGGATCGAAAATTACCTCCTGTCCAATGTGCCATGGACGCGGACAGGTCATCAGCAGCCGCGGATTTTTCCAGGTGTCCCAAACCTGTCCACGTTGCTCCGGCACCGGGAAAGTGATCGAACGCCCCTGCCGGAATTGCGGGGGCGAGGGCCGTGTCGAGAAACGCAGCCGCATCAAGCTCCGCATTCCTGCCGGTATCGATGACGGGGCGCGTCTGCGGTCTTCCCGCAACGGTGAAGCCGGCTTGCGAGGCGGCGATCCGGGCGATCTTTACGTGGTTATCCACGTCGAGGAACATCCCGTTTTTCAACGGGAGGAAGACAATTTGTATTGCGAATTGCCGGTGAGTTTCACGAATGCCGCGCTTGGGGGCGACGTTCTCGTCCCGACGCTTGAAGGCAAGGCCAACCTCCGTATTCCACCCGGCACTCAGAGCGGAACAATGTTCAAGCTTCGCGGCAAAGGCATCGAAGGTTTGCAATCCCGCAGTCGTGGCGACCTGATTGCCCGCGTAATCGTCGAAGTCCCGACTAAACTCAACTCTGAGCAGCGCAAAAAACTCGAAGAATTCGCCGCAGCCTGTGGTGAAGAGAACCAGCCGATCCACAAAAGTTTCTTCGAAAAGGCCAAGGAATTCTTCCGGTGAAGGCAGACAGTCTTAAGTCTAAAGTTTGTAAGTCTTAAGAAAAAACCATTGCCCGCGCATCTCGAGGCTCCGTCTCCGCCGTCTTAAACATATAGACTTACGAACTTAAGACTTCCTTGATGCACCGTTTTCACATTCCTCCCGCTGACTGGAATCCCGACGCCCTTGTCCTAAGTCCTGGCGAAAGCCACCATGCCGTTGACGTTTTGCGCCTTGGCGCCGGGTCACGAGTCGTCGTTTTTGACGGTCGAGGCACGGAAGTGACTGCCGAAATTACGGATGCCGCCAAAAATGGCGTCCGGCTCAAGGTTCAACAAACCGCGAAAACACCCAAATTACGTTGCGCCATTACGCTCGGTCAGGCGATCCCGAAAGGGAAAAACATGGATCTCATCATCCAGAAAGCGACGGAGCTTGGGGCGGCGGCCATTGCGCCATTGCTTTCCGAACGCACTGTCGTCTCAGTGGATCCGGCCGATGCAGAAAAAAAACGCGCCAAATGGCAGGAAACCGTCATTGAAGCCGCCAAACAATGCGGCCAGAACTGGATTCCCGACGTCTCTATTCCGCGATCGCCCAAAGCCTTTTTCGAACAGGGAAATCGTTATGATTTAATGCTGATTGCGTCGCTTCAACCGGATGCGCTGCACTTGAAGCAAGTGCTTGCCGAAGTGGAATCCGAGACCGGCGGATTGCCATCGAGCGTCCTGATCCTGATCGGCCCGGAAGGCGACTTCACGCCCGCAGAAATGGCCCTGGCAAAAAGTCACGGCTGCCGCCCCATCACCTTGGGTCCGATTGTGTTACGCACGGAGACAGCCAGCCTTTACTGCCTCAGTGTGCTGGGATACGAGTTGCTTCAGTAGCGCCGCTTCGGCGACTGCTTGGAAGCACCGGCTATTGATAACATTTCCAGGGTGCGGAGTCCGTGGTAAACGGGAAGGGATATCTCCCTTCCGACGACGAAATCGCCCGCGGGGCAACCTGGAAAACGGGTAGCATGGGGACTTTGCCGGCCTTCTGTGAGTCACCCCACGAGTAGGAAGCGCCTTTTTTTTCAATGAAGAGCCAGGCACCGAACCGGCTTCCCGGGTACTCGCCGATTAGAATATCCAGATCGATGATTTGATCTTTGCGGCATTCAAACCAATCACCGTTTTTCAATAGACCGCCGGGCCCGGGCTCCGATTCCCTCCATTTCGTGTAACCGTGCCAGCCTGCCCAGTACGCGACAACGTTTGTCTTTCCGTTGACGCCCACGGCAATGACGTCGTCGGCATAAGCGACGAAACGATAAGTTCCGTCCTCGGGCGGCGATACCTGACCTTTGTAGACAACGATCCAGTGCCGGGGACGAACGATATCGTCCACGTGATAGGCTTTGGGAGCGTCGCCGGCGCTGATATCGGGAATGAAGACATCGCTGGCATAAAGCGGTTTGGTGACGCGGAAAAACCGGCTGAGAAGGTTCTCATCCCAACCGCCGTCGATGAATTCGGCGATGGATCTCATGTAGTCCGCGTTTACAGGCTGACGTTTCTGGGATTGCTTCAGATCGTAAAATATCCCGATCAACGCCGAGCCGGTGTTGGTTGAACTGCCGAAGTCTCCCGCTTCATCCGCTTGCTGAGCGACCAGCGGCGACGTCAGGCAGACAGCGGCCAGTCCGAAGCAAATGATTCGGAACATGAGTTTCATAGCGTATGACTTATCGGGTAATGCTTCCGGGAGCCGAGCCGGCGGCGAGATTCTTGAAATATTGTTGCACCCGATCCCGATAGGCTTCGGGAGCAGGCTCGCGCTGAAGCGTCGCAAGGGCCGCCCGGTCCTGCGGTGAGAGGCGGGAGGAAACCGTGACATTCAGGTTCGGGTCGTGGCCATATCCAATATCACCGGTGGCCATCCCGCCACCGCCACCGCCGGGGGATGAACTAGTCGAAAGGTCGGTGGACATCGCGGATGCCGCGGCATTCTGCGACGACGCCCCGGATGGATTGCCTCCTTTGCTCTTTCCGCCGGAAGGCGAACCCTGCGAACCCTGCGAACCTTGTTGTGAAGAATTGGACTCTGCCGCGGCGAGTTTGTTGGCGGCCTGCTGCAATGCCTGGAGCGCATCGGCGGCATGGGCTTGGGCACCGTTCAGGTTATTCTGCGCTTTGCGCGAATCGGAACCCGCCAGGGATTCGCTTTTCTGCAACGACTCACCGGCTTTTTTCAGGCTGTCACCCACGCCTTCCGGCAATCCCGCGCCCGCCTCCGCTGCAGAAGCCGCAGCCTGGGCAAGGGCGTCTTGAGCTGCCTGCATTTGCTGTCCGGCCTGGCTGGCCTGGCTGCTACGAAGGAATTGCTTGGCGGCCTGCATTTGTTGTTGAGCGGCCATGACCTGACTGGCAGCCTTGGAAATAGCGGCGGCAGCAGGATCCTGTGCTTGCGAGGCGGGGTCGGAGTTTGCGGTTGTGTCAGAACTTGAGCTTTCGGCGGTGTCTGATGCCGATTTGCCGGCCTGCTGATCGAGCATGGAAGCGGCTTCGGCGAGATTTTTGCTGGCCTCTGTCTGGGCCTGAGCAGCCGAAACACGATTCTCCGCGTTCTTGAGGGAATTATTGGCTTTTAGAGTGTTGCTGGCATTTTGCATGGCCTGCATGGCTTTGGTGGTTTCAGCAACAGCCTGGGGATTGAGTTGGGAAGCCTCGCGGGCTACGGCTTCCGCCTCATTGCTAATGCGCTGCTGATTTTGCCGGAGCGCCTTTTGATCTTTCACTTCTGCCGAGAGCGTATTTGAAGCGAGTTGGGACTGGGAATCCGCCAGCTCTTTCATTCTCGCAGCGAGCGCCTGGGCCTGCACTTCCTTCGGTGTTGTGGAGTTGAGCGCCGTGACAATGGCTTGGAGAGCGTCTGCCACCTGCCCGCCGCTAGCGATGGTTGCGGCGAAATCCAGTTGACGGGCAGCGGCAACAGCGGCATCTGAGCGGGCCGAGATTTGCGCGCTGTCCCCTGCGATCAAGGCGGCCGCAAATGCTTGGCGCGCTGTAATTTGCGGACTGGTCGCCAACTTCTTGAGGGTGCCAAGGAGCAGTCCAATTTCGCTGTGAAGGGCTTCCTGCTCGGCCGTCATCACCGGAGCCGCCTTGCGCTGGACGCTGCCATCGGCAAGGTTTTCCGCCTGTTGCCGGTTGGTGATCTGGCGCAGGAGTAAGGCACGGACACGCAATTGGACCGCAGCCGAATCCTTTTGAAGCGCGAGCCGGTCGGCAACCGCGCGAAGGGCAGACTGGATGGTTTTCTGGCCATTGCTGGCCTGAACCAGGCGACTGTCGGCGTCTGGCGAAGCGTTGGCACGGCTGGCTTCACGCAAAGTCTCGATGACGGACAGCATATCCTTCTCGCTCAACGTGTTGAGATTTTGGACTACTGTCTCGGCCTGAGTGATATCCTCAGATGCGCCTGGATATTGACGGAAATCCTCGAGCAATTGAAGCATTTCGGCCTTGAGCCGGGTCGCTTTTTCCCGGAGCCGCGACTGCTCAACGCTGTTTTCGTAGGCCGCCGTTCTGGAAGAGGATGAGGTTTCGCCCAGGGCGGTCAGGCTCATCAGAGGGAGGACGACGGTGAGGAGCAATGGATGAGGTTTCATGGACTTGTGGATCCGGAACCGATGATGGTGTCGGTCTTCTCGTTGAGTTTGCGCTGCGAGTTGTAAAGACGTTCGATATCCGCGGCTTTGGAGGCCAGGGCGTCGAGGAGTTCGGCGCGTTTGACGGCTTCAGAGACGATAACGAGATTTTTCCGGCGACTGATACCGGTCTGTCTGGCGCCGTCTTCGGCCTCGACCCAGACGGTCACGAATGAGTCGATGACAAGGGGAGGAATGAGTTTTGAAAGATCCCAGTTGAATGTGCTCGCGCCATTTGCGTTCTCAACCGCGCGGTCCATCGGTATCCGGCCTTTTTCAGCAGGGTCCAATTGTCCGTCGGCGCCGGGACGGAAAACTTCGTAAACCAGCTCGACCTTTTTGACGCCGAAATCGTCACGCGCTGTGAATGCCAACGGGAGGCGGTCTCCGGGGAGCAGTGTGGTTTCTTCAGCCCTGGGGGCTTTCAAAACGACCGATGGTGGCCTGTCTTTGATCAGTCTGACACGATAGACCGGGTCATTCACGGAAGCGTCCCCGTTTCGATTTTCCAAATGGATGGAAAGCGCCACAAGGCCCGAATCAGGAATGGGGATCTCCATTTTGACCAGGCGTTTGTCCGGTCCGCTGAGGTCCATCGGGATTTTCTTGCCGGACTCCTGAAGTTTCAGGACGGCGGACTTGAGAGGTTGGGTGGATTCGCCCTGCAGACGAAGTTTGCCGCCGGGCAAAAGAGCCAGGTCACCGACTGGCATATCCACCTCCCGAGAGTCCATATAGCGGGGGTAAATCTGTGTGAAGCGAAGAGAGGAAAGGGACGGCAGGATTTTCGGCGTAACTTCAAATTGAGCACCGACTCCATCGTTCAGCTCGAAGTGATACCGAAAAGGCTGGCGAACATTTCGCACGGTAAATGCGAATTTGGACAGATCGCTTGCGTCGCCGTTGACTGGCAGAATTTCACGGCGTTTATCCGCGTAAAAAACGGAAATGCGTCCCATTTTTGGAATGACGCCCTGTGCCACAGCCAACATTTCGAAGTCGGAGCCCGTGGGTATAACCGCATCACGAGTGACAGGGACAACCACGGTACGAGTTGGAAGCGCCACGCGGGAAAGCAGAATGCGCTGAGCAAGCGTTGCCGATTTTGGATAAAAGAAACAGCCTGCAGCGGCGAAGACCAACAGCGTAACCGCCATCGCCCCGAGGCGTTTTTTTAAGCCCCTCGTTTGCACGACCTGCTTGAGGATCGAGGTTCGGTTAACCTGCCGGAGAACGTTGGTAACAAGGATACGCAACAGCGTCGCAGAACCCGTAGGATGCGCCGTCAACTCGACTGCAGAAATCAACGCCGTTCGGAATTGGGGAAACGTTTTTTCGATACGCAAGGCGGCGGTGCGGAGATCCAGACGCTGGCGCAGGGGGATCACGACATGGTCGTATAAAAGCTTCCCCACGACGGCGGCATCCCCCAAAAGCAGGAACAGGCGAACGAGCCAGGGAAAATTGAATACCCAATCGAGCGCCGCCTGTGCCAGCAACAGCATGGGAAGGACGATTCCGAGCCGAACAGGAAATTCCGCGAGACGGACTCCCATGTCCCGCCGCGCGACGGCGCGAAGCACATGGAGAATGCCGGGCGGCAGCGTAATGGACTGCTTCTGGGGTTGCGGCGGGTTCATTTGAGCTGTGTCAGCCTCCGGAGAAGCCATTCCAGCGAAATCGGCGTCACCAACGCCAACAACCACCACGCGGAATGGTAAAGTTTGACTTCCTTAAACGTCGCGACGGTCGCCCTTTTCGCCTGCAAAAGCCGCGGCAATTCATCCAAATCCTCTTCGCGCAAAAATCGGCCGCCGGAGGTTTCCGCCATGGCTTTGAGAAGCCGGTCGTTCAACGACGTCTGAGTTTTTTCCATGCGGGGTTCTATCACTTCGAATTTCAGCGCAGTTTCCGGGTCGCGCTTGGTCGAGAACGTATACTCGCCGGGCGTTCTGGCCACAAACTCTCCCCGGAATCCCTGGGTCTCGGGAATGGCGGATAAATTTAACGGCTGTTTCTTTTCTGAGATTTTACCGTTTGCGTCCGTGGATGTGGAAGTGAGCGTTCCGTCCAACGTAGGCTCGAGGAGCGGTTGAAAACCGTCCGTGTAAGCTTTGCCGGAGATCACGACCTTGTCGCCGGCTGTGTATTGAGGGCGATCCGTCCGCAACTGGGTCCGCGAGGAACCGCCCTCAAGCAGCTGCAAGGCGAGTGATTGCATGATCTGGCCCCACAGAATCGAGTAGTATTTTTCCCCCGTTTTGCTGCGCCAGCGGTAGGTCTCGTCCGTGCCGAAAAAGACGCACGTGCCCGCGCCGTAACCCTGCATGGCGAAGACGGGAGGTGCGCCATAACGACCCGATCTATCCGCACGCGGATCCAGGAGCAAAGCTTCTGCGCCAGGTCTGGCACGCGAGACGGCCGCCGTCCAGCGGACTCCGGGAAATTCCTCCCAGATGCGCTGATTTTCCTCGGGATCCGCCGCCATTTGCAGGTAGGGCGACGCCTCGCCGGCGGCAGTGAGTTGGAGCCTAAACAGCTCGGGTGACCGCGACGTGGAATCGCTGGAGGGGTCGGTGTCCGGAATGACCGGCAGCAATGGTTCGAGAGGCGTTCCGGCGTACGACGCGGGATTGTAATTCGGTCCGGCGAGAAAAATGATGCCGCCGCCAGCCTCAACCCAATCGCGGATGATTCCCATACGTTCCTCCCCAAGATCGTCGGGATTGACGTCGCCCAGGATGAGAACCTGGGAATTGAAAAACGTCGCACGATCGTCAGGTAAACCGGGAAGAAACGGCGAGTCCGCGTCCTTATCCAGGCCGGGTTCGCCGTCGATCATCACGCAACGGACGTCAAGCCGACGGTCGCGCTGGAGATAGGAAAGCAGATAGCGGAAATCCCAGCGCGGCTCCTGTTCGATGAGTAACACATGGAATTTTTCGTCTGTGACTCGCAGTTTTGCGGAGGCGACGTTGTTATCCTTGCCCGTTTCCTCGGGCAAAGGAGCGAGGGAGACCTGCACGACATTGCTGCCGGGTTCCTGGGGAACGAAATGCAGCACCACTTCGTATTCGCCTTCATCGCCTGTTGCGAGCGATTGCGTATCGGCTTCCTCGCCATTGACCCGGAGGGTGGCAGAAACGCTCTTGTCCCGCAGGCCCTGGACACGAATTTTTGCACGGACTTCCACGCGTTCCCGGACAAAGGCGAGTTTTTGCGTGCGAACCTCCTCCAGGATAACGTCGGGCGCCGCGGTGACGCCGACGCCATAAATGAAAAGCGGAAGATTTTGATCACGAGCCATTTGCGCCGCTTCGAGCGGGGACGATCCTGCGTTATTTTGTCCGTCGGTAATCAGCAAGATTCCGGCGGCGGGCCGGGACCGGCTCTCCTCGATAATCTGCCTAAGCGAATCGCCGATCGCAGTGGCGGGCTGATCGGGGCGCGTCAATTGGAAAAACGTCGCAGCATCTTCGGACCGCGTCGCCGGGGACGCCTGGCGGGCGAACGGATAAAACGTCACATCTGCCACGCGGCCGAGCCGCGGCCAGAGATCGAGCTTCTCGTTTGCAGCGAGTTTTTTCAACAAATCCCAGCGCGACATGGAGGCCAATTGTTCCGCTCCCGCTGGAACCGCAGTTTTCACGCCGGCATCCGGAGCAACCAGTCCCCCGGCGATCGTTGCGCGGACCAAGTCCTCGTGCCGGTCACGCCGATCACTGACTGCGATGCTTTGGGAAACATCGACGAGAACGGGGAGGCTTTGGCGCACGGTTTCGTTGATGGTGAAATTGAGGACAGGTTTTGCCAGCAACACGAGCAGCACCACGATGGCAACAATGCGCAGACTAATCATCAGGATGCGCCTCCAAACCGGAATGCCAGGCGCAAAATGGACGTAAGCCCAAGCCGCGCCCGCGCCCAGGATCAGCAAGAGGAAAAACGCCCAGCCCGGTGGCACGCCTTCGGTTGTGAATGTCCAATCGTTGCTCATAGGTCACATCACCGTGAAAGGCTGAAACGATGCGCCAGCACCGCTTCGACGAGAAAAAGTGCGGCAGCGACCCAGATAAGCGCCGTCCAAAACTCGTGGGTCACCACAGCCCGTGCCGCAGGGGCAAGCTCGCCAGCTTCGGACCGTTGCGGCTGGGACAGCGCTTCCAGCGAGCTGGAGTCCGCCTGCCGCAAGTCGGATTCAGCAGGATCGAGCTGAACAGCAAACACGACTGCCTCATCACTTCCCACGAAAACGCGATAGGTCCCGGTTTTCTCCGTTCCCGAATACCGGATCTGGGTACGATTTGCGTCGGCGACAATCTGCCCCGCGGTCTGTGGACTCGAGTCTCCGGGCGTCTGAACGGAAAAACCTCGACCAGCCCATTCCGCGGGAACGTTGAAAACGAAAGTCTGACCCGTCTGGATAACCAATCGCGTCGCATTTCCGCCGTTGACATAGCCCATCAGCCGCTGGATCAACGGGACAAACGCAGGATGCAACGGCAGATTTGTCCATTCCGTTGTCGCCGTGCTGTTGAAAAGGACGACCCGCCCGCCACCCCGCTGCCATTCCACGACGGCAGGTTGCTCATTCGCCAGCCGCACGATCACCGCCGGCTTCGCTCCGGCCGATGGCTTGGGTGTAAGCGGGAAATAACGGAAAACTTTGATCGTTCCCAGGCTGCCCTGCGCGGCATCGTTCCACAGAGCGGTGACCGGATGCTCCAAATTGGCGGACTGCCACGCCAGGGGTTTACCCTTTGCCGCCTCTTGAACCGGGCCAAGGGTTCCTGGCAGAAGGTCAGACCACACGGTGTTTTGCTTCCACTGATCCGGATCCGTGCGTGATCCGGGAAAAATCACAAGGTTTCCACCGCCAGTGACGTAGTCGCGCAAAGCCGTAGCTGCTTCCGGGGAAATGGCGCTTGGGTTGCACAAAAAAACAGCCTTTGAGCCCGCCAGAATTGTGGCGGTAAGTGACTCCACAGGAGTGAATTTGACGGCGAGATAAAATCGCTCCGCCTGTTCACGCGGAAGGGGAACGAGCGCGTTTGCGAGGAAATAGCCGTCCCGGTCAATGGCGTCGCCGGCTTCCCCACCTTCCGCGATCAGGACGTCCATGGTTCGGACGACGTCCAACGCCAGTGCGCGTTGGTTATCCGCCGCGAAGGCGTCGGCTGGAATTGTGGCCGTGACGCTTTGCGGACCCGGCGTAGCAAATTGAACGGTTAAATCAGTTGTCTGCGTCGCACCCGGCGCAATCGATGGAATGACCGCTTCACCCACCGGAGCGGCGGCCAACGTGAGCGACACGCGGACATTCTGGACGGGTTGTGTCCCGAAATTGGCTACTTCGGCCTGGATGCGGCATGGCTGACCGGCAGCCGGCACATCTGCCCCTGTCCGCAGGGCCACAATACCGACGTTTTCCTCGCCTTTTTTTCCGATCACAACCGGTTTGAGCAGAATGTCCGGATTCTCTTGAGCAAGTTTTCCGATGTCATCCAAATGTGACCACGCACCGGTCTGGCTGTCAGTGTAAACCCGTATTTCGCGATTTTTTCCAGGAGCGGCATTCAGGACCTGATACGCCTGCCGAATGCCCTCGGCGAGGTCGCTTCCCCTTCCAGATAACGTTGCGCGCTCGAGATTCTTGCGGAACAGGGCGAAATCCGGCTGCGGTGTTGGGATTAGCGGTTCCGTCCGGTCTGAGACGAGAAAGAGTGCCGTCAGCGAGTCGGGATTGCGTTGATCCAACCAGTCGCGGATAGCGGTTTTTGCCTGGTCAAAGCGGGATTGAACACCGTCGCTCTGGCCCATGCTCGCCGAGTTATCCAGAAGCACAACAGCCGCGACCGGGCCAGAACGGTCGCCCGCTACCAGCGATTTTAATGCCGGACGCGCGAATGCCAGCACCAGCAACGCCACAAGCAGGCAACGGATAAGGAGCAGGATTAAGTCCTCCAGCTTCAGACGCCGTTCATTTTTTCGCAGACTTTCCGCGAGGAAACGCATTGCGGCCCAGGGAACGATTTTGACGCGAAATTTGTTCAGCAAATGAATGGCGACCGGTATCGAAACGGCAGCCAGCCCGGCAAGGATTGCGGGAGCGAGAAAGCTCATCATTTCCGGCCTGCTTTGCGGCGAAACGCCAGGTAACCACTCAATACTTCCGCGAGACTTTTCCCTGTATCCGCCAGGACGTAGTGCGCGTTGTATTTTTCACACAGGAGACGCACTCGCTCGCGAAAAGCGTCGAAATTTTCCAGGTAAGACCTGCGGATTTCCGCCGGGCTGGCCTGAAGTTCGGCGGCTCCCTCGAGGTCCTGGAATTTGCAGGTCCCCGTAAAGGGAAACGTAAGCTCGAACGCATCGAGCGTGTGAAAGACGATAACTTCATTTCCCGAAAAACTCAGCCGCTGCAGCCCGCGCTGGATGTCATCCTCGCTGTCGAACAAGTCGCTGATCAAAATGACGATGCCGCGACTGCGGGCCTGAGCCGCAACCTGCTCAAGCGCGGCGCCGATGCGGGTTTGACCGGTCGCCTGGAACGCCGCCAGACGGTCCATGATGTGCCCAATACGACCCAGGCTGTCCGTGCGAGCCAAGTATTCCCGCATTTCCGAATCGAAAAGGGCGAGCGCAGCCGCGTCGCGTTGGGCCAGAATGACGTAACTGAGGCAGGCGGCCAACGCCTTGGCAAAGTGCAGCTTGGTGACGGCTGCGGAGCCATAGTTCATCGACTTGCTGCCGTCCACGACAATATGCGCCACGTAATTGGTGTCCTGCTCGTATTGCTTGATGTAATAACGGTCCGAGCGTCCGAGAACCTTCCAGTCCAGACGCCGGATGTCGTCGCCGGCGGTGTATTCCCGGTGCTGGGCAAATTCGATGGCGAATCCGTGAAAAGGTGAGCGGTGCTCGCCAACCCGGTATCCCTCGACGATTTTTCGCGCCATGAGCCCGAGGGATTCCCCGCGCGACACCGCGTCGGGATCGAGAAGTTGTGCTGGCATGTTCGGGGGAGAGCGTATCCCTCTTCTTACTTCTTTCTCTTACTCCGTGGTCGGAACACCTCCCGCTGGAGCAAGAGCTAGAAATAAGAGTAAGAAATATTAGATGGGCTCGTGCTGGGGAATATCAGCGAGAACCTGCCGCACAATGGCGTCGGAGCTGATTCCTTCGCTTTGCGCCGTAAAATTAGGCGCAATGCGATGCCGAAGAATCGACGGCGCAACCGCCGCGACGTTCTCACAGCCCACGTAGACCTGGCCATTAATCAAGGCATGCGCTTTTGCCGCCATAATCAGGCTCAGGCTCGCACGCGGTCCCGCGCCGAAGCTGAGGTATTTGGCGCAGTACTCATGGGCGCCTCCTTCCCGCGGACGGGTCGAACGCACAATAGCCTTGGCGTAGTGGTAAACATGATCCGCAACAGGCACGATTTTCACTGTTTCCTGGATGTAGGAGATTTCCTCGGCACCGAGCACCGGGTTTGGCCGGGCCGGCGGCGCTCCTGTCCCGCGTTTCATGACCTCCAGCTCCTCATCATCCGTCGGATAGCCGACGTTGATGAGGAACATGAACCGATCCAATTGGGCCTCCGGTAGCGGATAGGTGCCTTCCTGTTCCAGCGGATTCTGCGTCGCAAGCACGAAGAACGGCTTGGGCAACTCGCGCGTCACCCCGCCCACCGTTACGCGGCGTTCCTGCATTGCCTCCAGCATGGCGGCCTGCGTCTTCGGCGGCGTCCGATTGATTTCGTCCGCCAGCACAATGTTGGCAAATAACGGGCCGGGCAGGAATTTAAATTCTTTTTCACCACTGACCGGGTCCTGATAAATCACCTCGGTGCCAGTGATGTCACTGGGCATCAGGTCCGGAGTGAATTGGATGCGCCGAAACGACATTTGCAGCGTCTCAGAGAGCGTGGAAATAAGGAGCGTTTTGGCCAGGCCAGGCACGCCAACCAGCAGCGCGTGGCTGCGCGTGAAAATCGAGATCAGGATTTCCTCCACGACTTTGTTTTGCCCGACGATGACCTTCGCGAGTTCACTTTGGATACTCAGGTAGGATGATCTGCAAAAATCCACGGCGGCAGCGCCGTCATTTTCTTCCGTTGCGAAATAAGCAGAAACAAGGGGCGCGGTTTCCTCGGCGGGAGGAGCGATGGGAGAGTCGTTCATGGGGTTTACTAGGATGTTGGTTCTGGAAAGAAATTTACAAGCTACGTCATCGGCCGGGACCTGGCCGTACGAAGGCGCGCAGCTGGATCCGCCATCCAGGTCTGAATCGGGAGCAAGATATACGACATATTTGAAGAGAACTTCCTCTACTGGCAGACCGGCTGAGTCAAGCCGCGAGTTTTCGTGATGGCCGAACCGCAGAGCGAGATTTCTTACATCGCCGGCCTATCAGAAAAGGCCCGGGACTAGTTCTTTCCCAGCGCCTGCAATTTCTCCGACGCCTTCTTGACCAAAGTGTCATCCCTGGAAATTTCCTGCACCTTTTTCAGATCAGCGACCGCTTTGTCGACATGCTCCTGCGACGCAAGGGCAAAACCCCGACTTAAATAGTACTGCGCCTCATCCGGCTTCAATTCGATCGCCCTATCGTAATCCATGACCGCCCGCGCCCACGCGCGCTGCGTCGAGTACGCATAGGCGCGCACGCGAAAGGCCTCGGGATTCTCGGGGTCGAGATCGATGGCCTTCGTGGCATCGGCAATTGCCTCGTCTGATTTGCCGAGAGCGGTGTAAGCCGTTGCGCGGCGTAGATATCCGCTCGCGCTATCCGGGGCCTTTGCGATAAGGTCGGAATAGGTTTTCACCGCTTCGGCTGCGTTGCCTGACGACGCCAGTGCGCTGGCTTCTCCCGCCGCTGCCGATTTGTCGCCCGGATTACGCGCCAGCACGGCCTGGAAGTCTTTCAAGGCACCTGCCGCATCCCCTTGGGCGAGCAACGCATAACCGCGTTGATTCAACGCATCGTTATCGTCGGCTTTTTTGGAAAGGATCTCGCTGAAACCCGCGACGGCTTTCGCGTAGTCCTTTGCACCGAGGTAGGCGTTGGCGCGGCGGCGGAGTATGTCCACGTCAGCCGGTTTCCCCGCAAGCAACGCGGTCAAATCATCGGCTGCCTGCGGAAACTTGCCCAACTTCCCGTAAGCGAACGCCCGTTGACTGAGCGCGTCTGCATCCGTCGGGTTCGCCTGAAGAACTTTCGTCAAATCGTCGATGCTACCCTCGTAGTCGCTCTTCTGGCCGAGAACATAACCGCGAAGTTTGAGGTATTTGACGTCCCCTTCCTTGAGTTCGAGCGCTTTGTTCAAGTCAACGAGCGCCGGATCGATCATGTTTTGCGCTACGTAGACGCTGGCTCGGCTATAATAAAGCGCGCTGGAGTCTGGCGAGAGATCAATCGCTTTTCCGAAACTGGCCACAGCACCATCCAGGTCGCCTTTACGCTGGAGCGCAATGCCAAGGTTCTTATGATTCGACGCGTCCTTCGGATCGGCTTCCACGGCTTTTTCAAAAGCCGAAACTGCCGCCGCGTAGTCACCTGATTTCGCTGCTTGAATACCTTGCTTGGCATAATCCGCAGCACTCTGCGCATAAAGCCCCGGTGTGAGCGTGGTGACATTGGCGAAGGCGACAAGAATCGCAACGGCAGCAAGAGATGAGTGGTGCCTCATAGTTCGTTGGATGGCGACTGTATGGAATCCTGGCGGCTTGCCAATGATTCTTTGGCAGGATCACCGCTGCCAGATACGGGCAAGGCGTTTGATCTGGCCGAAGATGGCATAATCCCGCTGAGTCATCTCAGCCGGACGCGCTTCGCAGAGCATGTTTACCGCCAGAAAGGTCGCCCCCATGATCGCTGCTGAGGCCGCAAAATACGCGCTGTAATAGTTGATCTCGGCGCCAAAAAGACGGCCCTCCCTGCCCTGCATGGCATCGATCACGACACCCCAGAAAACGGGGGAAAGACCCGTCGCAAGGCTGGTGATGACCGTGTAAAGCGCGAAAAAGTGATTTCGGCCCATCACCGGCATGATGGCCATCGACAGATGGGCGTTGGCGACCGCGAAGTTCGCTGTCGCCACGCCAAGACTAAAGTTGAGCAGAGCAACGATCCACGCCAACGCCGGTATAAGACCAGCCGCCATCCCCGCCCAGCCGAGCGTTACCAGCGTGGCCAAAAAAGTCACCAGCCGGAGCACGATCTTGGCACCCGTGCGGTCCAGGAATCGTGCCGTAAAGGGCAACGTCCCGATCGCGCCCAGAAAACCACCGAGCGACAACGCCAGAATATGGCTCTCGGCCAGCTTCGGCACCTCACGCGTGAATGCCACGGAAAAAAGCGGCAGCGCACCCGCCACCAGCACCCACAGCAAGTTGAAGCACACCAGCCGCCTGAATGGCGGATAATTCAAAATCGTCAGCCACGGCACGGGTTGCGACGACGAGCGAACCGCCGCAGTTGCTTCCGCGTCAGGGACTTGTTGGATCGATCGCAAACTCACCAATCCCGCCGCCGCGCTCAGCAGAAAAATCGCCGAAAACCGCCACGGATGCGGCATCCATTCCAGTGTCACCGCACACACACCGAGCGCCGCAAGACTCCCCGCATGAATCGATAACTGTTCCCGCGACAAATACAGCCCCCGGCTTTCCTCAGGCACGACAGCCGTGATCCACGGCATCCAACAGCCCGCAGAAATACCTCGAAGCAAGGCATATATGAAAAGCGCTGCAAGGACCAGACACAGCTTTGTCGTCGCGTCGGCAAACAGCAGCCCCGGGATTACGGCCAAGGCAAAAACCATCGTGGTCCGCAATCCCCAACCGCCGAGCATGAATTTCTTGTATCCGAATTTCGGGATGAAATTTGCCGCAGGAAGCTGGAAAACAGCGAGCAACGGCAGCATCGACGCTACAACGCCCAGAACAGTTGCACTCGCACCAAGGCTTTTCGCATAGAGCACCGCAGGGGTTCCCGTCGCGATCTGGAAAGATATGGCGTTTAGAAAGTTGAAATTGTACGCGTGCTGCATGCCTGCCGGAATCGGCACCGCCTCACTCGTAACTCGCCTCGGAATCGCAACGCCTTCAGCTTCACCACTCATTCATGCCGCCTCCGGCCTTTGAAGAATGGGGGAAAAGGTTAAAAGTCATTAAAGGAGCGTCACTAGGAATAACAAAAGCCTTCTTCACCTTCAAGTTTCCGCTTTCAACCCCACGTACTTCTTCCGCTTTCGGAGCCGAAACCAGTTGCTCCACGTCTTCTTGAAGCTCGCCGTCGGTGTGAGATACCGCTGATTCAACTCATTGCTTTTCACAATCTGCTTGAGCACTCCCTGGACCGAAAAATCGTCCGTCTGCAGGATGGTGTATGCCGTTCCGATTGCTGCTTCGTGGTGGGCGTCGCTGGCAGCGGTCATTGCCAATTGCCTGGACTGGGCATACTCGAAAGCGTGGCGATTGTAACGTTTCAGCGTGCTGGCGGCGTTGAACACCTCCAATGCGTCGATCGGTAATGTGTCCAGCACGCCGACCCGAATTCCGGCCCGGAAAAGATCGAACGGATGCGGTGGAATCGCCAGCCCGCCCGCTTCATGAATCAATTTGCAAACCTCGAGTGCAGGCGTGCCTTTGAGATTGGGAAGCGTGGCACCAATACAGAGAAGATGTCCCTCAGCAGTAGTCACTTCCACACCAGGTATCACGAGAAAACCATCCACCGGAAGCCCGTCTTCGCGCATCAACCCCTTGTCGAGCATGTACGTCACGGCATCACATGTGTTGTGGTCGGTCATTGCAAATCCCTGCAGCCCTTTCTTTTTCGCCGATGCAATCAGTTGCTCCGGACTGCTCACACCGTCGCCGGAAAAAAATGAGTGCGCATGAAGATCAATTTTCAGGCCCATAAGAAATCGTGTAAGGGTGGAACACCAGCGGCTGTCGGACGATGACGCTGTTAGGGCATGTTGCATGGAAAGCGATTTCGCGTCAATGATGCGGCATGACCACCGAGGCTCTCGTCGAAACGCCAACACTCGCCGGATTCAAGGAATGGGCGCTCGTCTGCGCCGCGCTCGAGCGCGGTGAAACCAGCCTCATCCTGCGCAAAGGCGGCATCGCCGAAGGCCGCGCCGGATTCCGATTCAAACACTCGGATTTTTTCTTGTTCCCCACGTTTTTCCACGAACAACTCGCCCGTACACGGCTGCATCCGGAGACCGTCGTGCCTACGCCTGAACCGGGGACCATCACCATCACCGCTCGGGCTACGGTCGAATGGACGGAACTGGTGACGGATCCGGCCATTTTGGAGAAACTGACGCCTTTGCATATCCTGCAGCAGTCCGTCGTTGATGAACGCTTTCATTACGGCAAGGAAGGTGAAATTCCGGCGATCAACGTCGCCTTCCTCCGTGTCTGGAAATTAAAGACCCCCTGGAAGTTTCCCGATGCGCCGAAATACGGTGGCTGCCGCAGCTGGATCGATCTGCCGGATTTGCCGACGGACTTTGCCGAAACACCCGCGCTCACAGACGAGGAACACGCGCGCAGGTCGACCACGTTGCGCGAACTGCTGGCAAAATAGCCTACTTCGTCTTCATCACAAAGACCGCGTCCCAACCGGATCCGGGCGGATTTGCGATAAGCTCATCGCAACGATGCACATACAAGCGGGACACCGGGTCACTCGGATGCGCTTCGAGGGCGGCTACGAACTTCTCTTTTGCCGCGGCAAAAGCCGCGTTGCGGTACAAGTGCACGCCCCCGTTGGCTTTGTGCACATATCTTTGAAGTGCTTCGTCCACAGGCACCTCCTTGGGTTGATGCACGGCAAAAACCTCCGTCGCACGGCCCTTCCCTTTCACGCGCACCAGATCGATGCTCTGAAGCACAAAATGTTCGCCCACGAGGTTTGCCACGTCCTCACCAATCAATAAATCCACTCCGTATTCCTTCGTAAGGCCTTCCATTCGAGAAGCCAGATTTACCGGGTCGCCAATCACCGTGAACTCGCTCTTTTCCGCCGAACCCATGTCACCGGTAATCACCTCGCCATAATTCAGCCCGATTCCAAAGCGAAATGTTATCCGCCCTTGTTCCGCCCAACGCGCGTTTAGCTTCGCAAGTTCCGCACGCATTTCGAGCGCCGCGGATACCGCCCGTCGGGCGTCTTCTTCAGGCCCAAAACTTTGCACATTCCCCCACACCGCCATCACCGCATCGCCGATGAATTTGTCCAATGTCCCGCGGTGCTTGAAAACGCATTCCACCATAACGCTCAAATACTCATTGAGTTGCGCCACCAATTCCCGCGCATCGGCTCCTTCCATGATCGATGTGAAGCCACGCAGATCCGAAAAAAGAACCGTCACATTGCGACGAACGCCTTTGCGAGCCTCCTCGAATTCTTTGGGATTGTCCAAGAGCTCACGCACGACGTTTTTCGACATGTAGCGCTCGAATTGCAGACGCATACGTCGCCGTTCAACCCGCTCCGCGACCCACTGATAAACCAGCGAAACCAGCCCGCTTCCCCAAAGTGACAGGAGAGGCGAAATCGTCACCGGCTGTAGTGAAAACCGGTTAAACGCCACCCAGGACAACACCATTATCAGTCCGCCGCACGCCGCCAGCGCAGCGAATTGCCGCACCGGATACCGCACCATGCTGATAATCTGAAAGCCAAGAAACCCGCCCAGCGCGATCACTCCCGCAGATAGCCAAAAGGGAAACGGCCGCACAAACGCCCCCTGCATCGCCGCATTGATCGCCTGTAAATGCACAACCGGTCCAGGCAGCTCATCAAATGGCGTCTTTACCGTGTCATGCATCCGCGCCCCGAAATACCCGACCATCACGATCTTGTCCTTCACCGCTCCACCGTTGCCGAAGTTGTTTTTCCAATAGGCAAAAGCATCCAGCAGGGGACGGGGACGAAATGACGCCGCCGCCGGATCCGCCCAGCGGATGAATTTTCCATCCAGTCCGGGCGGAATTCGGTCCGTGAAGTCGGCTTTTTTCAACGCTGCAGCGGCCAGCGACAGAAAAACTTCATTCTGGCGCAGCCGGTAATTGACCGCACGGAGCACGCCGTCACCTGCGTCCGGCCAGAAGTTTACGAATCCAATCCGGTCATCCTGCGGAGTCGTCGCAGGAATCAGCGAATCCGAAGGAACCGATTGCGCCCACGCCTCCATCCCGGACGGCAGGCTTTTCTGATTGAAATCGCTTCCGACAACCACTTTGTCCTGATGGCGTTCCAATGCCTCGCGAAATGCGGCGTCCGTTTCGAGCTCGCTCAAAAATACGATGTCGAACACGACCACCCTCGCACCGGCAGCTATCAATTTGTCCAAGAGAATCGCATACACCTCGCGCGACCACGGAAAATGGTTGGCCATCAGACTCAGCGCCTGGAAATCCGCGCCGTCCTTCGGGAGATCGTCGTAAAGTTCCTCCAGATCCAACTTCGAGACGGATAACGAGTCGTCATCGATGCCGATGCATAGCAAATTGTCGCCCGCTGGCGCTTTGCGTCCGCGCCGGACCAGGAAGTCATTGAAACGATTTTCTGAATGAATCAATTCGCGCGGAACATCCTGCGACACATACGCGAGAACTTCTGGCGACAACAAACGCCGCGCGAGTGAGTTATAGACGAGAAACTGGCAACAATACACGCCCAGCACAAGGACCGTGCACACCACGCAGATCACAAACAAGCTAACCACACGCTGACGATCCGAAGCTGCCACGCGGGGAGAAAAGCAGTTTTCCTATCGCCCTGCAAAGCACAAGAACCGTCAGATTTTAACCTCAACGCAAAACGGCAAGAAGCTGCTTCAATTTTTTTTGATTCGCTGCTACCGATTCTGTTCGTGACCGACCTTTCCTTCTCGCTTTTTGCCCTCCGCAACGCCTACCTCGACGGCGAAGTCACGGTGGATGCCGTCATAGCCGAAGCCCTGCGTCGCGCGGCCAATGAGAAGTATCCTTCGGTCTGGATTCGCCTCCTCACACCCGACGAACTCGAGCCATACGTTGCAGCCTTGCGCGCCCAGGATCCGCGTCATCTCCCGCTGTACGGCATCCCATTTGCCATCAAAGACAACATCGATCTCGCCGGCATTCCGACCACCGTGGCGTGCCCGGAATTCGCCTATACGCCAAGCGCATCTGCAACCGTCGTGGAACGCCTCATCGCTGCAGGCGCCGTTCCCATGGGCAAGACAAACCTCGACCAGTTCGCCACCGGCCTGGTCGGCGTCCGGTCGCCATATGGGATTCCCCGTTCGGTTTTCAACGCGGAATACATCTCCGGCGGTTCCAGCAGCGGCTCTGGAGTCGCGGTCGCTTCGGGCATGGTTACCTTCGCGCTCGGCACCGACACGGCAGGGTCAGGACGCGTCCCCGCCGCTTTCAACCACATCACAGGCTATAAACCCACCAAAGGCTGGTTTAGCGCGAAGGGCGTCTTCCCTGCCTGCCACTCGCTCGATTGTGCCACCGTTTTCGCCGGCACTTGCGCTGAGGCTTCCAAAATCGCCCATACCGTGTGGGGGATCGATCCTGGCGACTCTTTTTCACGCGCGCCTATTTCCGAAACGCGCCCCATCAAAACGCTCGGCGTTCCGGCAGCGGAAGGTCTGGCCTTTTTCGGCGACGCCGCCGCGGAGGCGCTCTACAGCGAATCCCTGGAAACTCTCGCCGCGCAGGGTTTCGAACTCGTGGAATTCGACTACCTCCCTTTTCGCGACGCCGCTCTTCTCCTTTATGCCGGGCCATGGGTCGCCGAACGCCGCCATGCCATAGGCGCGTTCTTAAAAACGCATCCTGAAGCCGTGCATCCCGCCGTCCGAACCATCATCGCTCGCGGTGACGAAGTGACCGGCGTCGATGTCTTCGACGGCATCTATCGTTTGCAGGATTTCATCGCACGAACGGTCCGTGTCTTTGAAGAGATTGATGCCTTGGTCCTCCCTACGACCGGCACCACCTATCGCGTCGCCGATGTCCTCGAGGACCCGATCACGCTAAACTCCAATCTTGGCTACTACACGAACTTTGTTAACCTGCTGGACTTGGCGGCCGTTGCTGTCCCCGCCGGTTTCCGCGAAAACGGCGAAGGTCTTCCATTCGGCATCACCTTCATAGGCCCCGCCGGAAGCGACGAGCAGCTCCTGGCTCTCGGCGACCGGTTCCATCGACTTAGAACGACAACCATCGGCGTGACAGGGCGCGACCTCTCATCCGAACCCGCTCTCTCAGCGCCAGATTCTGGCCTCCAACTGGCTGTCGTCGGCGCCCATCTGACTGGCGAACCGCTCAACCACCAGCTCACCAGCCGCAACGCACGCTTCATCCGTTCAACGCGCACTTCCGCCCACTATCGTCTCTACAAACTCCCGAATACGACTCCACCCAAACCTGGATTGGTGCGACTCTCCGAGCCGGTCGCCCACTCAGCCGGCATCGTCGTCGAAATCTGGAGCCTGGACGCCGCTGCCTTCGGCGCTTTCGTCGCAGAAATCCCGCCTCCCATGACCATCGGCACCATCCAGCTTGAAGACGGATCCTCTGTGAAAGGTTTTCTCTGCGAACCCCTCGCCATTGAAGGCGCAGAAGACATCACGGCGAGCGGCGGCTGGAAAGCCTTTCAAGAAGCACGCTAAACACGGCGGCAAAACGATTTTCCGCATGAATTGCGACGTGTTGAACGCCGTCACAGCGACGACTATTTCCCACGCAGCTCGTCGTAGGCCGCTTCGAGGCGAGCGATCTGAGTGGTCGGATCAAACTCCCGGCGAACCGAGGAGGCGGCAGACACGCCAAACTGGCGCATCCGCACCGGATTTTGGAGAAATCCTCGCAGCGCCGCCGTGAGGGCGGCCGAGTCGCGTTCGGAGACGAGCAACCCATCGGCGCCGTGAGTAACGGCCTCGGGAATGCCCCCGTGGTTCGTCGCCACAACAGGGAGGCCGGTCGCCATTGCTTCCAGCATGGCGTTGGGAATGCCTTCCTGATCACCTCCAGAAGTCACTTCGCTAGGGTGCAGGAAAATATCGGCCTCGGTAAAAAGTTCGCGCAGCTGAGTCTGATCGACGAATCCGCGAAAACACACCGCCTTGGCGATCCCCAGTTCCGATGCGAGCGTTTGGAGTTCGGCAAGCATGGGACCCTCACCAGCAATTTCGAATGTCGCTGAAGGAAATTCGCGATGGATTTCGGCAAAGGCGCGCAGCGAGGTCCTAAGACCTTTTTTTTCGATGAGCCGGCACGCCTGGACAATGCACCAACGGCCGTTGGGTTTTTCCATTGGCCGATCAACGACGGGAAAATCGTCGAGCGGGATCCCGGTGCGATTGAGGCGGATCTTTCCCGGCGGACATCCGAAAGCTTCGAGACGTTCAGCGAGCGAACGGGAGCGAGCGAGGACCAGTGGGAGAGTCTGCAGGAGTTCCCGGAGCTGAGCTTCGTAGCCCGGCTTATCTTTGCGAGGCATCACATCGGCTCCATGAAAGGAAACGATGCACGGCAGGCCCGACTCGCGGATGAAAGGCAATAAATGCACACCGGTATGACCGAAGTAAATATGCATCAGGTCCGGTTTTCGCGGCCGGAGTGCCGCCATCAGCGTGTCGTATTCGCCCCGATAGATCAGGGATGGTTTCCGCTGCAAGTATTTGCGGATAAACCGTTTGACAAAGTTCTTGCGCGCCGGTCCAAGCGTGACGACATCATCGAACGGATAGCGCTCCGCTTCGTCGCGCGTTTTGGTCACGACAAATGTGCGGTAACGCCGCAGGCCCGTCACCTGCCGGTAAACGTGCAGCATTTCCGGCTTCAAAAAGATCGTGCAGTAACTTGCGACAACGCGTCTCATTCAGGCACGAGTTCCCCGAGCCGTTGAATCAACCTGTCGATGCCCTGGTTTTGCTCTGCCGAAATTTCAAGGACTTCAGCTTTTGGAAAACGGATCTTGAAGATGCGGAGGTTTTCCGCAGCCTCAGGCAGATCCATTTTGTTTGCGACCACGATCCATTCACGCTGCGCCAAAGCGGGCTCGTAAAGAACCAATTCCTCGCGCAAACGGGCAAGATCTTCGCACGGATCGCGCCCCTCGGCCCCGGCCATATCGAGAACGAAAAGAAGCAATTTGCACCGGATGATATGCCGGAGAAAATCGTGTCCGAGCCCAACGTTCTTGTGTGCGCCCTCGATGAGACCGGGGATGTCCGCAACCGTAATTCGCCGGTAATCAGCAACTTGCACGACACCAATCATCGGCGTAAGCGTGGTGAACGGATACGGCGCGATTTTCGGGTGCGCGTGTGAAATACGAGTGAGGAGGGTGGATTTTCCGGCATTTGGATAGCCCACCAGTCCGGCGTCTGCGATTTTGCGAAGTTCAAAATAAAAGTAGCCCTGCTCGCCTTCCCCGCCCGGCTTGTATTGCGTGGGGACCTGGTTGCGGGCGCTCTTGAAATGCGTATTGCCCTTTCCGCCCTCTCCGCCCGCGCACAGGACGAACTCCTGACCGTCTTTGTCGAGATCTGCGATTTTTTCGAGTCGATCCGTTGAGAGCCCGGCTTTGGGCGAAGGCGTTTTAGGGGGATCGTCATCGACAGCATCGTCGTCATCTAGATTCCGTGGCGGTTGAATCAATTCGTCCGGAACGCGATAGACGACGGTGCCAACCGGCACGGGCACGATTTTGTCATCGGCAGACTTGCCATATTTGTTGCGGCTCTTACCTGCGACGCCGCTTTTTGCCTTGATGTTGGGCTCGTAGTAAAACGCAACCAGGTTGTCGACCTGGGGATCGGCCCGAAGGATGACGCTGCCACCGCGCCCGCCATCACCGCCGTCAGGTCCGCCACGCGGAACAAATTTCTCACGTCGAAACGAAACGGCGCCGTCCCCGCCATCGCCGGCCTTGGCAAAAACTCGTATGTGATCAACAAACATGAACCGGCAGAGTAAACCTGAAAATGGCACGGAGCAAAACAAGAAGGCTGCTCCTTTCCTCAAATTTGAAGGAATCTGTCGGAAAAATCTGAAAGTGGGAATGTGAAGCGATTTGACGTCATCGTTGCAGGCAGCGGACCGGCCGGAGCGGCCTGCGCGACGGTTTGCGCACGCGGCGGATTATCCGTGCTGGTGTTGGACCGGGCAAAGTTCCCACGGGACAAGGTTTGCGGCGACTGTTTGAATCCGAGTTGTTGGCCCATTCTGCAGCGGTTGGGAGCCGCGGCGGCCGTTCGGAAAGCACCCCATTCTCGATTCCGAGCCGTGGAAATCGTGACTGAAAACGACCGGCGTTTCCGCTTCGAATTGCCACAGGGTGATTTCGGAGAAACCGGAATCCGGCGACGGGACCTGGATGCGATCCTGCTTGAAAATACGCGCGAAAGTGGCGCGGAAGTGCTTCACGAAAAAACAGTTACGAAAATCACTCCGGGTTGGGAAGTGGAAGCAGGCGGAGAAACATTCCATGCGCCGATATTGGTCGCTGCGGATGGACGAAACTCGACGGTCGCCCGATTGATGAAGATTTCGCCGCCTGCAAAAAAGGATCGCGTGGCTGTGCAAACGCACATGCCGATTTCGCCCGAAAACGAAGGAATCGTACGGATGAATCTTTTCCACGAAGGCTATTCGGGAGCGGCATCGATCGGTAATGGCCTATGGAACGTATGTCTCGTGGCGCGACCTGGCGACCTTGAGCAACTCAAAGCGCGCTGGAATTTTCCAGCGCAACAAACCTGGGTTGCGATCGCGCCGCTAACACGAGAACCGTGCTCGCCACTACATCGATTCAGGCATTCCCCGCTCTTGCTGGTGGGCGACGCCGCGCGCGTGGTAGAGCCGTTTACCGGAGAAGGGATTTACTACGCACTACGATCCGGCGAATTGGCTGGGGAATGTCTCGTCCGTTCGACAACCCAGACTTACCCGCAGCAGCATGCCACCCTCTACCGGTCACGTCTTTGGGTAAACCAAATCGCCTACCATGCAGTTTCGCATCCGGTGTGGGCGAGCCGGATCATGGAACATCTGCCGGGGTCCGGTCTCCTTCTGCGTCTGCTGACCCGAAAAGTCGTCGGCTAAAAGTGAGCCTTTTCCTCAGCGGGCCCGGTTTTTTTCACGCCTTTGGTCGCCTCGATTTTCTCCCAGGAATGGTTTTCAAACTCGCGGGCGGGTGCAGTTTCCTCCAGCGAGTGACGTTCGCAGGAGCCAAAAAGGACGAGAACCGGAACGAGAAGCAGCGAAAGTTTCATGAGGGGCAACGGATGCTAATGCGAAAATTCGAAAAGCTCTATTCAATTATCTGCGCCGGCGTCCCGATTTTTACCTTCTCATAGAAGCGGGGTGCGATATCGGCCGGCAACCGGATGCAGCCGTGCGACGCTGGGTAGCCCGGCAAAATTCCCACGTGCATTCCAACTCCCTGCCAGGTAAATCGCATGAAATACCACATCGGCGCACCGACGTAACGTGTCCCACTGGGCGCGGAATCAATGCGGGTGCTCACCCCGGACCGCACGACGCGGCCTTTCCGGTCGACAAAGTTTCCATATACACTCGACCGGTGATCACGGTCCTTCTCCAGCACTGCGTAGGCCCCTTTGGGTGTCATCCCGGCGGCCTTCCCGCTGGAAATCGGGGTGTCTATCGCGATCTCTCCATTGCGACCAGTCATCAAATACGCCCGCTGCTTGGAGAGCGACACAAGGATGAACGCATTGTCCGGAGTGACACTGTCGTAAACCCGCGGGGTGAGAACAGCCGGATCCTGAGCCCGGATAAGCTCCCGTGCGGGTCTCTGTTTGGCCGGTTTCGGCCCTACTAAAGACGGTTGAATCTTCGGGCCGGCCAGCGCTGGAATCGTGACCCCAATTGCCAACCAAAGAAAAACCGCACATCCGGTAAAACATGTGAAACAGGAGGAGACGCGCGGCATATCGTGACTGGATTCGGCAAAGCTTATCGGGTATAGGCACTTCAACCCGCAGGTTCAACCAGTAAATTGCGCGCAACCTCCCTCCCCCCATTAGCATTTTTTTTCGCGTGTTTCGTTGTTTTCGGCGTTGTTGCCTTCGCCGACATCGACACGCGCACGACCCAAAAAAAATCGAAACGCCCCGTCGAGGCCAGTGTTCGCACGACCGCGGTCGCTCAGCCCATGGACGTCGAAGTAGCGCGCGGCAACACGATTATGATCCGGTTACGTGGCATCGCTGAGGGCGGCGGCCCCATCGAGTTCCGGCTCGGACAAAAACCCAGGCACGGCCGCATTCTCGGTAGTACGCGTGTGGCCGACGATCTTCTGGACGTGCGCTACCAGCATTCAGGCACACGAAACTCGGACTTTGACCAGTTCGTTTTTGCCGTTCGTCAACAGGGAATCGGCCCATTTTCACCAGGGGACGTCAAGATCCGCGTGATCGATTTGCCGGCAAAACTCATTGCTTCGGAGGAGTTTATTCGATTTCCTGCCGTAGAAATCGGACAGGCGGAGACTCGACAGATCGTTATCTCGAATCAGGGGGGGCTCCCCACAAACGGCAGCCTTCGTGTAACGCACCCCTGGAAGCTGGACAATCCGCGTGAGTACCAGATCCGGCCGGGTTCAAGCGTCGAGATCCCAGTGAGGTTCGAGCCGGAAAGCGCCGGTGAAATTCAGGGTAATCTGGTCCTCGAAGGCGACGTTCCCCTGTCGGTATCACTCGCCGGAAGTGGCATCGCGCCGTTCGCAGCAAACCCCGGCGAGGTTCGCCTCGAAACCCATGCGAATGGTTCGCGGTTAGGAACTTTTGTCATCGAAAATACCACGAGCCATTTGGTTCCGATCGAAGTGAAAACCGATCTTCTGGCACCCGGTCAGCCGACAGGTTTCGAACTGAAATTTGGCGAGGCCCGTGAGATCCGCATCGAAGCCCCGAGTGGCGCTCCATTGACTTCCGAGGTGCTGATTTCTTCGGGAAAATACGCCACGCGCATCCAAGTCTCCGGACAGGCTTCGCCGGCGGCGCTGGAAATTTTGCCCAAATCAACCATCGACTTGGGCGAAGTGGCCGCGTCAAGCTCGTTGCCAGTCCAGGTTCACGTCCGGAACAGGGGCGGTACCGGGGCGACGGTCACAGCCGCAGTCTCCCGAAATCTGCAGGCGCAGGAAACGACACGCTCGCTCCCAGGCGGCGACAGCTGGCTGATACCGATCTACGTGCAAGCGCCGGCAACCGGTACTTTTCGCGAAACGCTTACTCTCACAGCCGCCGGGTCACAAACCGAAGTCATCATTAGCGGCTCGGTCGCAGCAGCCCGGAAGTCAACACCGAAACCAACTCCGAAACCACAGTCACGAATCGCAGAGAATCCTGCAGCGACGCCGAAAACACTGACGACGCCGACGCAACCTTCTGCTCCGGATGAAGATAAGGAACTGGCCCGGTTTTTCTCCAACCCACTGTTCGGCCATTCCAACGGCCCAATTTTGCAGGCAACCATCGTCGGCCGTAATAAAACATCCGCCCGCCTTCGATGGTCGCCTCCAGCTCAAAAGGCGGAATGGACATACGCGATTGAACGCCGTGATCTACATCTCGACGAAAAACGGGAGCTATCCGCCACATGGACGCCTCTGAACGCTCTGAACATCGAGCCAGCCGGCGATGCCCTGGAAGCCACCATCCCGGATTTGCAACCCGGCTCCCCATATTCGCTCCGCGTTAAGGCGTCCGCTCCGGGTCAAAGTGTGCAGCCTGCGAGTTCAGTCCTGACATTCAAGACACTGCCGTCCTGGCGTTTACGCATCGACTGGCGTTATCCGCTCGTAGCAATATTGTTGGTCACTGGATTTTTTGTTGTTCGCCAGCGCTGGCGGGAACGCCCTGCGGGATTTTAGGGATCTGAAACCTGAGTTTGAATGATGAGATTGCCTGCTGCCTGTTTTTTAATCGCCTTGGTTGTGTCAACATTTGCCGCGGAAACGGTCAAAGTGACAATTGAACCGCTGACCTTTACGGCACCGGAAGGAATTGTCAGTGTTCCCGTCACTTCGCCCATGCGGAAGGCACATTGGCAGTGGAAGAAGGCCGATCAGGTGGTAGACGTCACGTTTTTCGCGTTTGGATCCGGCCAGGGCGGCGACGTCAACAGCAATCTTCAGCGTTGGTTCGGACAATTCTCCGGCAGCGAAGGAAAAACCGAGTCCGCCAGAGTGGAGGTCAACGGCATCCCGATCACATTCGCCCGGGCAGAAGGAACATTTGCAAGCGGAATGCCTGGCGGACCCATGACTCCACTGCCCAACCAGGCCCTCTGCGGGGCGATTCTGGAGACAAAGAGCGGGCTGATTTTTGTGAAGATGACCGGCCCAATCGAACTGGTGCGCGAGCACGAGAAGGCATTCACAGAAATGGTTCGCGCCGCAGCGAAATAGCTGTCCCGCAAATCCATTTTCATCTTCAGCCATTTACGAGAAACTGCCTGCCGATTTAGGGAACGCAGGGATCGGCAGGACGCACTGAGAATGACAAAGCTGTGATACACGTGCATCACGCTTTTGTTCGTCATGGTTTTCTCGGAGAGTTTCGTGAAACGGGGGACTGCGACCGTTTCTTCCTCTACGGGATCGACTTGCGCTCGGCTTCGGTCTTCAGACGGTCCATCGCAATCGACATACATTGCCGAAAATCGTTGCGTGCGATATGGCCAACAAGCGGGCTAGCAAACAACGAGGATGGCACAAACGAGTATGTCCAAGTGACCATTGTTCCTCCTGGAGTGGGTTCGTAGGTCCACGTGCCCTCGCCGTATTTCAAGAGGTGTCGGGCAAAGGAATTGAACTTATCCACGCGATACCCGTTCAGGTTGGGCCGACGAAATGCCGTGAGCTCTTCCTCCGTGGATGTGCCGTCGCCTAGAAAAACCCGACGACGCGCGCCCGGATGTCCCGATTTTTTCATGAAAAGTTTTCATGGCAATTTCGCGTAAGTAAACGAGCACCGGCTCGATGAGCCCGACTTTGATTCCGAACGGAGCAAATTCCATACGCATGGCGTCCGTAATAGTCGCCAGCGCCGCTTTTGAGGCGGCAATCGGACCATAAAAGGGACCGTCGTCCGCGCCGTCACAGCGCCGATATTAACCACGCGCCCTCGCGAACGCCGAAGCGCCGGAGCCAGCGCACACGTAAACGCAAATGGCCCAGTAACGTTGACGTCGAATTGACGTTGAAAATCTGCGACCGCGACCAGTTCCAACGGGCCGTCAACGATCATCCCGGCTAGGTTGACCAACCCGGCCAACACGCCACCGGATTCCTTGAGAGTCTGCCGGGCCGCAGCCGCTATGGAGGCGGGGTCCGCGAGGTCAAGTGGCACAGGCTGGATGTCGGTCGCACGTAGCGCGTCGGCAGCTGATTCGTCCGAAGGCCGCACGCAGGCGTGGACGTGGAATCCTGCGTTGACCAGACGCTTCACCAATGGTCGACCGATTCCGCCGGAGGCACCAGTAACGACGATTGCGGGTTTCCGGGCAACCCCGGGTCGCGTCGAATTGTTTATTTGAGATACGTTTATCTTTTGAATACCATCGGCATTTTAAAAGGACAAAACGTCAAGCGGAGTTGGAAAATTTCTCGCCCACAGCTATCCAACGTAGACATGGAACCATCCCACCTCCAAAACACATGCCGCGACTAAGCCGACTCGAAAGCCAGACATTGACTCGCGAACGCTTGCTGACGTCTGCCCGGCAGGTTTTTTTGCGTGTTGGCTATGTGCGCGCGACGATCGACGTCATCGCCGACGAAGCCGGGTATTCGAAAGGCGCGGTTTATTCGAATTTCGAGAGCAAGGAAGCGATCTTTCTGGAACTGCTTCAGGAAAAACTGGGTGCCGACGTTGCTGGAATGCGCGAATTGCTCGTGGCCGGCACCAACGTGGAGCAATTGATTTCGGCCATCCGGGACTATTTCGCCGCTCGCGAAGACGTGCTGGACTTTACCGCCGTCGCTGCGGAATTCCTGACTCAGGTTGGACACTCGTCGCCACACGCGGAGCGAACCGCCGGGCTCTACCGCGAACAGCGCAGGGCGATTGCCGATCTTCTGGAAGCGCTCTTTGAAAAAGCAGGTCGGACTCCTCCAGCGCCCGCTGCGGAAATGGCCGCAGCCACCGTGTCGATGACACTGGGCCTGGCGATTCAGCGAGGCGCCGACCGGGATGCCATCCCTGCTGTTTTGTGGGGCAAAGCCATTGAGACCTATGTAAAAGCCATATTGGCCGCAGCCAATTGATGCAGGCGTCCGTGAGGCGATCCTCCATTGCTGCCGCATCACGCCAGTTACCTCCCCATGCGCTTGCAGGAAATTTGGCGAATTTTCCTGTTGCCTTTAGCCGGAACTCGCATGGTCTTTTAGCGTTCACAAAACATCGCTTATGTCCAAACCCGTCCGTCCCTCCAGCAGGCCACTCACCAAAAATAAACATCTTCTCAAATGGATCGATAAAATGGCCACGATCACGCATCCGGCCAACATCCGCTGGGTAGACGGGTCACAGGAGGAGTACGACAAATTATGCGCTGAGATGGTTGAGGGCGGCACCTTCATCAAGCTCAACCAGGAGCTCTGGCCCGGCTGCTACTACGCCAAATCCGATCCCTCCGACGTGGCCCGCGTCGAGGATCGCACATTCATTTGCTCCCTCTCGAAAAACAACGCCGGCCCCACCAACAACTGGGTCGAGCCCTTCGAGATGCGCCGCAAATTGAAATCTCTCTTCGAAGGTTCCATGCGTGGACGCACCATGTACGTTCTGCCCTTCTCCATGGGCCCCCTCCATTCCCCCATGGCACAAATCGGCGTCCAGCTCACTGATTCGCCCTACGCCGTCGTCAACATGCGTATCATGGCCCGCATCGGACTGCCCGTTTTCAAGGAGATCGACGCCAATTCTCGCCGCGTCGTCCCGTGCGTCCACTCCGTCGGCGCCCCGCTTGCTCCCGGCCAAAAAGACGTCCCCTGGCCCTGCAACACGGAAAAGTACATCGTCCATTTTCCGGAGACCCGCGAAATCTGGAGTTACGGCTCGGGTTACGGCGGCAACGCGCTTCTCGGCAAGAAATGCTTTGCCCTGCGCATCGCCTCGAATATGGCCCGGGACGAAGGCTGGATGGCCGAGCACATGCTTATCCTCGGCGTCGAAAATCCCCAGGGAGAAAAGACTTACGTCGCTGCGGCGTTCCCCAGCGCGTGTGGAAAGACGAACTTGGCGATGATGATTCCGCCGGAAAGCTTCCGGAAGCGCGGCTGGAAAATTTGGACCGTCGGCGACGACATCGCGTGGATCAAACCCGACGCGGAAGGACATCTGCGCGCGATCAACCCGGAAGCGGGTTTTTTTGGCGTCGCCCCGGGCACCTCGGCGAAGACGAACCCGAACGCCATGGCCACCTTGTCGAAAAACACGATCTTCACGAACGTCGCCCTCACACCCGAAGGCGGTGTCTGGTGGGAAGGCATGACCGATGAACCACCCGCTGAATGCCTCGATTGGCAGGGTAACCGTTGGACGCCCGAAATCGCCAGACAAACTGGGGCTAAAGCCGCCCACCCGAACGCCCGTTTCACCGCGCCATCGAGCCAATGCCCGACCATTGATCCCGATTGGGAAAACCCGGAAGGCTTCCTTATCAGCGCCTTTATTTTCGGCGGACGCCGCGCCACAACGCTGCCGCTCGTTTATCAATCCTTCAACTGGGGCGCCGGTGTCTATGCTGGAGCCACGATGGGCTCGGAAATGACTGCTGCCGCCGCGGGCACGATCGGCAAAGTCCGCCGGGATCCTTTGGCCATGCTGCCATTCTGCGGATACCACATGGGCGACTACTTCCGGCATTGGATTAACATGCAGCGTTCGCTCAGCGAAACGCCACGCATTTTCCACGTCAACTGGTTCCGAAAAGACGAAAAGGGCAAATTCCTCTGGCCCGGTTTCGGCGAAAACATGCGCGTCTTGAAATGGATCGTCGACCGCGCGCGCGGACGCAGTCTTGGCAAAGAAACTCCGCTCGGCTGGCAGCCCAACTACGAACACATCGATTGGGACGGTCTCGATTTCTCGAAGGAACAATTCGAAGACCTGCAGCGCGTGGACAAGAAGGCCTGGCGTCAGGAAGTCATCGGCCACGAAGAACTCTTCCTGGACCTCCACTCGCACCTGCCCAAGGAGCTTATCTACGAGCGCGAACTCCTGATTTGCCGGTTGTAAGCCCTGCGGTCGAGAATCCGGGTCGAAACGGGCCTGCGGCATGGCTGATGACGACAATCGTGCCAGAGACGGCGCGTCTTGATCGCGAAGAGAGCCACAGAGACAGCGGTGGAAAGTTATTGATGAAATAACGGGCGAGCCTCTCACGGCGTGGTGAGCGGTTTTCGGGAGAGACGTTTCGATGAAACGTCCGTGGGGTTGCCACGGCCGCCCAGCGAAACAGCCGGTGCCGTCAAAAGCGGGTGATCGCCCGGCAGCGCCCAGGCTCTGGCAAGTTTAAAAAAAACACAACTTTTTGTTTGCAGCGACGGCCAAGTTGTATGATAACCATATCACACGATCACTTCCCCCGTCATGTTTGAACGAATCTCTGTTAATCCCACACTCAGCGATCAGGTCGCGCAGGCGTTATTCGCCCGAATCGAGTCCGGCCGGCTTAAACCCGGAGACAAACTCCCCTCTGAGGCCGTCCTCGGACCAGAGTTCGGCGTCAGTCGAACCGTGCTCCGCGAGGCCATCTCACGGCTGAAGCAAGAGGGACTGCTCGAGTCGCGCCAGGGCAGCGGCGTGTTTGTCAGCGTCCAGGCCGGGATGAAGCCACTCAAGATCGACGCCTCCGTGAGCGATTCCCGCGATGAGGTCCTGCAAATCGTGGAAGTGCGGCGCGCCCTCGACTCAGAAGTGGCCGCGCTGGCTGCCCAACGGCGTTCCGATGCCCAACTGGCCGAAATCGAACGCGCGTTCGAGACGATCGATGCCGATGTGGCCGCCGGGGGAGACGGCGTGGCGACGGACATTGCCTTTCACCGCACCATCGCCCAAGCGACCTCCAATCCCTTCTTCCTGCAAACGGTCGAGTTCCTCTCGCAATACGTCATGCGTGCCGTGCGGGTCACTCGCGCCAACGAAGCGCTGCGGGTCGAATTCATGCGCCAGGTGCGCGACGAACATCGCGCCATCATCGAGGCCATCCGCAAGCAGGACGCGATGGCAGCCCGGAATGCCGCAGCGACCCACATGTTCAACGCCGCCCGGCGACTCGCCAGCTTCCCGCCCGAACCCAACTCTCACACCAACCCTTAATCTACTAAAATATTATGATCTCTAGTCCAGTCGGAGTTGTCGGTCTTGGCGCCATGGGCATGGGCGTCGCGCGGTCGCTCCTGCGCGCCGGTTTTCCCACCTACGCGTGCGACGTGCGCGCCGAAACGCTGCGCCATTTTGAAAACGAAGGCGGCATAGCCTGCGCCAACCCCGCCGCCCTTGGCGCCGCGTGCGAAGTGGTCGTCACGCTGGTCGTCAATGCGGACCAGACGGACGCCGTGCTTTTTGGCGAACAGGGCGCGGCCACGACGTTGAAATCCGGCAGCGTGGTCCTGGCGAGTGCAACCGTGCTTCCGGGCTACGCTGTGCGGCTCGGCCAGCGCCTGGCGGAGCGCGGTATTCTCCTGATCGACGCGCCGGTCTCCGGCGGAGCGGCAAAAGCGGCCGACGGCGCGATGACGATGATGACTTCGGGTCCGGCCGAGGCTTATGCGAAGTGCGAGGCGGTGCTCGCCGCGATCGCGACCAAGGTCTATCGGCTCGGCGATCAACACGGGCTGGGCTCGAAGGTAAAGATCATCAATCAACTGCTCGCCGGTGTCCACATCGCAGCAGCGGCGGAGGCGATGGCGCTCGGGTTGCGCGAAGGCGTCGACCCCAATGCGCTCTACGAGGTGATCACACACAGCGCAGGTAACTCCTGGATGTTCGAGAATCGAGTGCCGCATATCCTCAAGGCCGACTACACGCCGCTCTCGGCCGTCGATATTTTCGTGAAGGATCTCGGGCTGGTTCTCGACACCGCTCGCGCCACGAAATTCCCGCTGCCGCTCTCGGCGACGGCGCACCAGATGTTCATGTCAGCAGCGACTGCCGGCCATGGCCGCGAGGATGACTCGGCCGTCATCAAGACCTTCCCCGGCATCACGCTCCCCACTTCACCGATACCGCAGCAAGACAGTTCCACTCCCGACTAACCACCACCAACCGACCACTACTAGCTACAACCGCCCACCAAAACAAAACCATGCTCCCTTCAGACGCCCACGCCGCCACCGCCATATCTGCGCCACTAGGCGCTGCCGATTCGGACTTCGAAAAACACACCTACGGAAAGGTGACCCGCCGGATCGTCCCTTTCCTCATGCTCTGCTACGTCGTCGCCTATTTGGATCGCGTCAACGTCGGCTTCGCCAAGCTCCAGATGGAGATTGATCTCGGATTCAGCCAGACTGTCTATGGCCTTGGCGCAGGCATGTTCTTTATCGGGTATTTCTTCTTCGAGGTACCCAGCAACCTCATCATGTATCGGGTTGGCGCCCGGATGTGGATCGCGCGAATCATGATCACATGGGGCCTGCTCTCGGCGGCGTTCGTCTTCGTGAAGACACCAATGATGTTCTATAGCCTCCGCTTTCTGCTCGGTGCGGCGGAGGCCGGGTTCTATCCAGGGGTCATTCTCTATCTAACTTACTGGTATCCCGGCCGGCGGCGCGCACACATCGTGGCCATGTTCATGTCAGCCATTCCGATTGCAGGCATCTTCGGAAATCCGCTTTCCGGCTGGATCATGGACGCGTTCCACAAAACAGGCGGTATGAATGGCTGGCAATGGATGTTTATCATCGAGGCGATACCAGCCCTTCTCATGGGAATCCTGGTGTTATTCTTTCTCGACAACGGCATTCGCCAAGCGAAGTGGCTAAACCCGGAAGAAAAGGATTTGTTGGAGCGAAATATCGAAGCCGATGCCAGCACCAAGAAGAGCCCGCACTCCCTGGGACAAGTCTTCAAGGATCCCCGCGTATGGATGATGAGCCTGATCTATTTCTGCTTCGTGATGGGCCAATACGGCCTCACGTTCTGGATGCCCACGCTCGTAAAGGCCACCGGCGTAAAGGGGAATTTCGAGACCGGCTTGCTGAGCGCCATCCCCTTCCTTGTGGCGGTCATCACGATGATCCTGTGCGGGCAGAGCGCCGACAAACGGCGCGAGCGCCGCTGGCACCTAATTATTCCGGCGCTCTGCGGAGCTGTCGGCTTTACGGTCGCAGCTGTCTTCGCACAGAACACCATGATCGCGATCGCAGCCCTCTCGATAGCCGCCGGTGGCGTGCTCACATGCGCACCACTGTTTTGGTCACTGCCCACCTCATTCCTCCGCGGCAGCGCAGCCGCGGCAGGCATTGCGGCGATTAACTCCGTCGGCAATCTCGCCGGCTTCGCCAGCCCTTACGCGATCGGGTTTCTAAAGGACGCCACGCAAAGCAATCAAAGCGGGATGTTCATGCTCGTCGCGATGCTGGTGCTCGGCGCTTTCCTGGTGTCCAGGACCCGCCCCGAGGAAGTCAATCACTAACTAACCCTCCACGTTCTACCACTTCGAATCAGCCATGCCACGCTTCGCTGCCAACTTCAGCTTCATGTATCAGGAACACGCATTCCTCGACCGCTTCGAAGCTGCCGCCCGGGACGGATTCCGCGGCGTCGAATACCTGTTCCCGTACGAATTCGACGCGCACGAAATCCGCTCGCGGCTTGACACCCACGGCCTCACTCAGGTGCTCTTCAACGCGCCGCCTGGCGACTGGGAAAAGGGCGAGCGTGGCCTCGCCGCTCTGCCGGGGCGCGAAAGGGAATTCCGAGCTAGCATCCAGCGGGCACTCGAATACGCGGCAGTCCTCGGCAACGAACGCCTGCACGTGATGGCGGGACTCGTCGAACCTGGACTAACTCGCAGCGAGCAGCATTCCGTTTACGTAAAAAATCTCGCATGGGCAGCGGCTCAGGCTGCCGTGCAAGGCATTACCATCGTCATCGAACCGATCAACGGACGCGATATGCCGGGTTATTTCATTCACCGGCAGGACGAGGCACATGCCATTTGCAAGGAGGTCGGAGCATCGAATCTTCGCGTGCAATTCGACTTCTACCACGCCCAGATTGTTGAGGGGGATGTTAGTGTCAAGTTCCGTCAGCAAATCGCCGGCATCGGTCACGTTCAAATTGCCAGCGTTCCGGATCGCCATGAACCAGACGATGGCGAGTTGAACTATCCCTATCTTTTCCGGCTGCTGGATGAACTCGGTTATTCGGGTTGGATCGGCTGCGAATACCGGCCTCGCTCCGGAACCAGCGCCGGCCTCGGTTGGCTGCAACCATGGCTATAAACCAGAAACCCAAACCCATAACATTAACCTTATGAAACTCATCATCACCGGCGGCGGCGGCTTCCTTGGCCAGCGTGTCGCGCGCGAATTGTTAAAACGCGGTCAAATCAACGACGCTGAGGGCAGTCCCCAGCTGATCGACGAAATAGTCCTCGTGGACATCGCCAAGCCGCCGAACGGTCTCTCGGACGCCAAAGTCCGCTATGCCATCGGTGATGCCGCCAATGCGAAATTTATCGCGGAAACTCTAGGGAAAGACACCGACGGCATTTTCCATCTCGCAGCCGTGGTCAGTGGGGCCGCAGAGGCTGACTTCGACCTCGGTATGCGCGTGAACCTCGACGGCACCCGGGACCTGCTAGAAGCCTGCCGCGGGCTATCGAAGCCTCCGCGTGTGCTCTTCAGCAGTTCCGTCGCGGTTTTCGGCGCACCGCTGCCCGAAGTCGTCACCGACGCGACCACGCCGATGCCACAAAACTCGTACGGCATCCAAAAACTAATCGGCGAACTGCTCGTTGGCGATTATTCACGGAAGGGTTTCATCGACGGCCGCACCGTGCGTCTGCCCACTGTTAGCATTCGTCCGGGGAGACCCAACGCCGCGGCCTCGAGTTTTGCCAGCGGCATCCTGCGCGAGCCACTCAACGGTGTCGAAGCAATCTGCCCGGTCGAACCCGAGACCGAGTTGTGGCTCATCTCGCCGCGACTTGCCGTGGAATGCCTGTTGCATGCCTTCGAGTTGCCCAGTGAAAAGCTCGGCGCCGTTCGGTCGCTCAGTCTGCCTGGCATCACCGCCAGCGTGCAGGAAATGGTCGCCTCGCTGGAACGCGCCGCCGGGCCCGGGGCGGCGAAACGCATTCATTGGCAGCCGGACGAAAAAATCAAAGCAATCGTCAAAGCCTGGCCCGCGCGCTTCGACACTGCCCGTGCCAACAGCCTTGGCTTCCCTCGCGACAAAGGCGGATTCGATCGAATCATCGCCGACTACGTTCGCGAGGAGGGCCTCAAACTCTAACCTCAATCAAAACTATCATGCCTCTTCTATTTGGCTCTGTTGCCGATGACTTCACGGGCGCGACGGATCTCGCCGACACGCTTGTCGCCGCCGGCCTGCGCACCGTGCTTTTTCTCGGCTTGCCCGAAAGCAACAGGTTGCCCCCGGAAGCCGCGGACGCTGACGCCGCAATCGTCGCGCTGAAAACCCGCTCCGTCCCCGCGCCCGAAGCCGTGAACCAATCGCTGAGCGCCGTACGGCTCTTGCGCTCCGCCGGCTACCGGCATCTGTATTTCAAATACTGCTCGACGTTCGACTCCACAGAGGCCGGCAACATCGGTCCGGTCGCCGACACGCTGCTCGACGAGGTCGGCGGCGACTTCACGATCTTCTGCCCGGCCTTTCCCAAGGCGGGCCGGAAACTGTTCAACGGCTATCTCTTCGTCGGACCCGTGCTGCTCTCGGAGTCGGGCATGCAGAATCATCCGCTAACTCCGATGATTGATCCGAATCTAGTGCGCGTCTTGCAGAGCCAGACGCCGCACAAGGTTGGATTGATCCGTTTCGACGCGGTGAGCCAGGGTCCGGCGGCAATCCGCACAGAAATTCAAAAGTTGCGCAGTGCGGGTGTGCGTCACGCCATCGTGGACGCTGTCGGCGAAGACGACCTCGCAGCCATTGGTGCCGCGGCACTGAGCGAAGACATTGCGTTTACCACCGGCGGATCCGGCCTCGGCGGCGGCCTGGCCGTCAATCTGCGCAGGGGCACCGAAGCTGCAGCGGCGCAGACCGCCGAAAGTTTCCCGAAAGTCCGCGGCGCCGCAGCGATCGTTGCCGGGTCCTGTTCGCGCGCAACGCTCGGGCAGATTGAGCATTTTCTGAAAACCGATCGGCCATTTTTCCGCGTGGAAATCGGTGCGCTCCTCGCGGGAAAAGAGCGCGTTATCGCCCAGACCTTGGAATGGGCGAAGCCGAGACTGGGCTCAGAACCCGTACTGATCGCGGCGAGCGAACCGCCGAAAGCTGTGGCCCAGCATCAGCAGGCGCACGGCCGCGAAAACATCGGCCACTTGATCGAAAGCACACTGGCCGAGATTACCAGCGGTCTCGTGGACGCCGGCGTGCGCCGGTTGGTTCTCGCCGGTGGAGAAACGTCCAGCGCCGCAGCCGAGCGCCTCGGCGTTCGTGCACTGCGCATCGGCCCGACGATTGATCCCGGAGTGCCGTGGACGTTTAGCCTCGGCAAGAATCCACTCGCCCTTGCCCTGAAGAGCGGAAACTTCGGCGCACCGGATTTTTTCACTTCTGCCTTCAATAAACTTCCTGCCTAAAATGAATCCTACCGAAATCAAACATCGCGAAGCTATCTGCCGGCTCGGCGCCAGCATTTTCAACCGTGGCCTGACGCCTGGAACGTCCGGAAACATCAGCGTGCGTGTGGACGACGGCTGGCTCATGACGCCCACGAACGTTTCGCTCGGCGAACTCGACCCCGGGCGGCTGTCGAAGATCGACGACGAGGGCCGCCTGGTGACCGGCGACAATCCGACAAAAGAAAGTTTTCTGCATCGGGCCGTTTACGACGTCCGCCCGAGTGCCGGAGCGATCGTCCACCTGCATTCCACCCACTCGGTGGCCGTCTCCTGCCTCGCCGACGTAAACCCCGATGACGTCCTGCCGCCGATCACGGCCTATTACGTGATGAAGATCGGCACCCTGCCGCTGATTCCCTACTTTCGGCCTGGCGACATGAAGCTTGCCGAAGCCGTACGCGCGGTCGCGCACAAGCACCACGCGGTGTTGCTGGCCAACCACGGGCCTGTCGTCGCCGGAAGCTCGCTCTCGGCGGCAGGTGCGGCGGTCGAAGAATTGGAAGAAACCGCCCGGCTTCATCTCTTGCTGCACGGTCATGCGACACGCTTCCTCACGCCCGAACAGATCGCAGAACTCCGCGAAGTCTTTCCCTCATAACAAATAACAAATCGCCGCAGATGAACACTAGGCGGCAAATAAGCATGCACCAGTGCTGTATTGCGCGGCACGTGTGCGCGGTCTGGTTTCATCTGCGTGGCATTGGGCGCGCCGCGATGCAGCGCTGGAACGCTTTACGGCGCGCTAGAACGATCGCCCGAATCCGCACGGCGCGCGCACCCGCCAAATCCCGTGACCTGGAACCTGGCTATCGGGAGTTCGTGGACGTCTCCAACGGTTCGATGATCGCGAAACGCGCCCACTGACACTTTCAGTCACCTCACATCCACAAAAACCACAACCAACACGCAGTTAGCCGATCCCAGAACAAATGATAACCCGCCTGCTTCGCGTATCCCTGTTAGTTTGCCTGATATTTCCCTTGCTGGAGTCACCCGGTCTCGCCGCCAGCGAGGAAACGAACATTCTGTTAGATGAGTTAGTCAAAGAAGGAGTTCTCTCTCCCGAACGCGCGGCCAAAGTGTCTGAGCGTGTGACTAGGCGGATGGAAGAAAAGCAAGTCGCCGAGGAACCGTCGGAGAACAAATTGAAACTCAACAGTTGGGTCAACAAACTCGGGATCTATGGCGATGGTCGCTTGCGCTATGAAATACGTGAAGGTCAGAATGCTTTCGACGACAACCGGCAGGTCAATCAGTTTCGCTACCGGCTCCGCCTCGGGCTCACGGCAGATCTTACGGACAACTTGCAGTTAGGGTTCCGCTTGATGACCGGTACGGGCAATCGGGGTACCAACGTGACTTTCGGCGGCGATACCGTGACCACCAGCGGCACTACTCAAACGATCAATGGCCCATTCGCAAAAACCGCCGACACGCTTTCCGTCGACCTAATGTATTTAAACTATAAACCTTACGATTGGCTGTCACTCACCGGAGGCAAGATGCTCAATCCGCTGGTCACTACGCGAATGGTCTGGCATGTGCCGATTACACCGGAGGGTCTGGCCGAGCAGTTTAAGTTCAAGATCGGCGGATGGGACCTCTTCGGTAACTTCGGACAGTTCCTTTACGACGACGCGAATCCCGAAAACCCCTTTGGCGCCGGCAATTTCAGAAACGACGTCTGGTTATTAGCAAATCAGGTCGGCGTTCGATATAACTTCAATGAGAAGAGGACGACGTGGTTCCAGATCGCGCCCGTTTTTTACACCTATACGGGTGATGATGGCAACCTGTCGATGACCTTTACGAACGAGGTAATCCCGAATGGCGGAATCAACGATTTGGCGGTCCTGGAGGTGCCCGTCGAGTTTGGATTCACTCTCGGCAAAATGCCCATGCGCATCTTCGGAGATTTCGCCTACAACACCGCCTGGAAGGACCGGGCCATTAACTCGGGTAATCCTAATCTCGAGGACAATGGCATGGCCTACACTGCCGGCATCCAGATCGGGAAAGTGAAGAAGAAGGGCGATCTCGAATTCACCCTCTACTACCAGAGGCTGGAAGCCTACTCGCTTGATCAGAACCTGATTGACGATGATTTTTTCGATGGAAAGCTCAACATGCAGGGTTTCGTTTTCATGGGGACTTATGCGATCACCGACTCGCTCTCATTCTCGATCAACTACGGAGTCGGCGATCAGATCGACAGAAATATCGGAACGGGCGCCTCAACCGGCGCAATTCCGGCGGATCCGTTGCGCAATTATCAGCTCTTCCAGGCTGAACTCTTGCTGAAGTTTTAGGCGACGCGCGAACGCGAGCGACACGAGCTAACCGAAAAATAGGCGAGGACCGCACGCAGAAGAAAAAATGCCGGAGAGCGACACAGCGAGTGCTGTGCGCTAAAAGCGCCAAATACCTCAGCCCACGGCATTGCCCTGGGTTTGTTCAAGAAAAGAAAATCCAGTCCCTGAGAGGGCGACCCACGATTGTCATATGCCATTCATTTTGGGGCGGGATTCGTCCTTTCAGCGGAGAAATCCTTCTGTCGGAGCTCCGTTACTTCAACACGGCCTGATGAAACTCGAACCAGTCGTCGAGGTTGTTGAGATTGACCGCGTCGTGCGTGATCGACCCGTCATCGGCGAGGCCGTTCTCTTCAAGGACGCTCTTCACGGTATCCGCGTCGTGGATGTAACCGGCGATCGAGACGTTCAGCGTGTGGACGGTGTTTTTGTCGAGTTTCACCCCCGGTTGAGTTTTCACCCAGGCCTCAAATTGCGGGTAGGTTGGCCGCGACTGTGCGATGAAAGCTTTCACGGCTCCTTCGGTGAGTCCGAGCGCATTGAGCACCATGGCGTCAAAACCTTTTCCGCAGCCCGGATAACCCGGCGCAATGATCCCGAGCGCTTCGAGTGAATTCTTTAGCCAGAGCCGTGGCAGGTGAGAAACGCCGAGCGGCCCGGCCACACTGGAACTGATGAGAGGAACATAAGTCGTTTGCATAAGATAAGGGGACTTTTGGGATGAGGGATTGATTTTGGGAAACTTACAACAGGGACAGCGCCTCAAACCTAAGGCTGCATCCCCACCGGGCAAACCGTTTCGCCACAGATTCACTATCCGACCGCCACTCTCGCGAATCCCAGATCTCGCGTGCTGACGTTGCCTATCGATAGGCTTCCGTTGTTGTCCGGAATCAAGCAGCATCTACGGCCAATGAATCTCCCGCCGGTGACTCCATACGTACACACCGCACACACTTCCCGCGCGTGGTTCAGCGCGAGCATCGAAGCATTTCTTCAGACAACACCGGAAACGGTCGCCGGCATTCTACTCACTCACTCCACGCAGGAGGTCGTCACTCAGCAACGAGACGCTTGGATTGGACAGGTAGAGATTCTTCGCGACACTCTCGCCGGCCTGGAAGGGAGCCTCTTCCTCGAGTTCAGTATTCCACGTATGGGCCGCCGAATCGATGCGGTAGTGATCGTCGGGCCGGTCGTTTTTGCGATTGAGTTCAAGGTTGGGGAAAAAGCTTTCGACGGCGCCGCCCGGGAGCAGGTTTGGGACTATGCGTTAGACCTTAAGAACTTTCATGAGGCCAGCCATGCGGTGCCCATTGTGCCGATCCTTGTCGCAACAGAAGCCGTGGCCGCGTCGTGTCCGGTGCTGCATGCAGAAGCAGACGGCGTTTTTCGCCCAGTGCTTGTGGCGTGCACAGGGTTCCGGTCCGCGATCGACCTCGCGCTCGCAAGCATCGACGGTCCAGCGATCGACCTCACAGCTTGGCCGCTGGCGCCTTATCGACCCACACCAACGATCATTGAAGCTGCGCGGGCGCTGTATGCGCAGCATTCAGTGGAAGCGATTGCACGACACGACGCCGGCGCCCGGAATCTGCGCATTACTTCCAGGCGTCTCGATGAGATGGTGGATGAGGCCATGGAGGAACGGCAAAAGGTCATCTGCTTTGTGACCGGTGTGCCAGGCGCCGGAAAAACGTTGGTCGGCCTAAACGTCGCCACGCGTCACCGTCGCCAACTCGAGCAACCCACACACGCCGTCTTCCTCTCCGGCAACGGACCTCTTGTCGCCGTGCTCCGCGAGGCGCTGACTCGCGACGAAGTCGCGCGACGGACGCAAGCTGGCCAGAAAGCAACCAAAGCCCAACTTGGGAAGAGTGTGAAAGCATTCATCCAAAACGTTCACCACTTTCGCGATGAAGCGCTCTTCGACTCGCGAGCGCCAGCGGACCACGTGGTCATATTTGATGAAGCGCAGCGTGCGTGGAATTTGCGACAGACGGCAAACTTCATGCAGCGGAAGAAGAATCAGGCGGGTTTTGCCCAGTCGGAACCAGAGTTTCTAATCTCCTATCTGGATAGGCACACAGATTGGGCGGTAATTGTCTGTCTTGTTGGCGGCGGACAAGAAATCAATACTGGCGAAGCCGGCATCGATGCGTGGCTCGATGCGGTGCAGACGAGATTTCCTCATTGGCACATGCACATTTCGCCACGGCTTACCGACCGCGAATACGCGGCTGGCAAGGCGCTGGAAAAAACCCGCGGTCTCACTCATGCGCACTTTGACGAGGCACTGCATCTCTCCATGTCGATGCGCTCTTTCCGCGCTGAGAATGTGTCAGGATTTGTGAAGGCGTTGCTCGACTGCGAGTTGGCGGAAGCGCGCAAGAGCTTCAGGAATCTCGAAGATCGCTACCCCATCGTCCTTACGCGCGATCTCAGCCGAGCAAAGCAATGGGTTCGCGCGCAGGCTCGCGGCTCCGAACGCTTTGGCCTCGTCGCATCCTCGAAAGCACAGCGGTTGAAACCGCACGCAATCGACATCCGCGTGAATGTCGATCCGGTGCATTGGTTCCTCAGCGACCGCAACGACACACGCTCCAGCTACTACCTTGAAGACGCAGCGACCGAGTTTCAAGTCCAAGGGCTGGAGCTCGACTGGACATGCGTGACTTGGGACGGCGACTTCCGCTTCACCGGATCCGGCTGGAGCTGCCACGACTTCCGCGGGAGCCGTTGGTGCGATATCCATGTCCCGGAAAGTCGGAATTATCTCCGCAACGCTTACCGCGTCCTGCTCACCCGAGCGCGGCAAGGAATGGTGATCTTTGTCCCAGCCGGCGACCCTACCGACCACACGCGGTCGCCGGTGCACTACGACGCTACTTTCAACTACCTCCGCAGCGTTGGAATGCCGGTGCTCGACTGCCCCTGAGCCGAAAATCGGAAGTCGCGTCCTTCTGCCGAAACTCAAAGAAGCTTGGGCGGCTCGTCGTTCAACAACTCAGGTTGATCGGCAATTCGCGACCGTTCCGCGAGGAATTCATCGCGTGCCGCTTTTAGTTCCTGGGTCGTGTGTGTCCTTTTGAACTTTTGTGCCTCCTGGGTGGCGAGCAGGTCACAGCGTTCGTTGAGTGGATGCCCTGCGTGGCCCCTCACCCAATGCCACTCGACTTTGTGACGGGATGCCGCCACATCAAGCGCCTGCCACAAGTCGACGTTCCTTATCTTCTTTTTCCAGCCCTTCGCTTTCCAAGCGTGAATCCATTGGGTGATTCCGTCCCGCACGTACTCAGAGTCCGTGAACAATTCAACCTCGCACGATTCCTTCAGTAGATTCAACGCCTCCAATGCGGCGACGAGTTCCATTCGGTTGTTGGTAGTTGCAATAACGCCCCCGCTGAATTCTTTCCTCGTGCTGCCGTATTCGAGAGTCGCGGCCCACCCGCCCGGGCCGGGATTACCCTCACACGCGCCGTCAGTGTGAATGATGACCTTTTTCACTATGGCGGAAGCATAGCGGCTCCACGACGGCCGCTGAATCGTATTGTTATGTTTCTTTCAGTTCACCGTTCGATGGGAAAAGTCGGTATTATCCCCAGGTCTCGCGCCCGACCTTCTTAAGCACGCCGTGGCGGACCATCCGGCAACGCCGCGACTCCGGTATGGCCGAGCGGCCGCGCCTCCGCCCCAAGCCGCGGCAGTTTTTTCAGCTTTCGCCGGCCAAGGCTTTGGCTACGGTTCAACTGTGAAAAGAGGCATCCGCATTGTACCCATCCTGGTGGCGTTGCTGGCCATGGCCTGGATGTATTTCTCTGCGGAGAAATTTGTGAACCCGGAGACGGGGGAGGTCCATCGCGGGGCGCTTTCCGAGGCACAGGAGGATCGGTTGGGGCTGCAGAGTTATCAGCAGGTTTTATCCGAGGAACGCGTGATTCAGTCGGGGCCGCAGGTGGATCTGGTGCGGCAGGTGGCGCAGCGGCTTGCGGTGGCGACCGGGGACGCAGCGAACAAATTTCAGTGGGCCGTGAGCGTGGTCGACAACCGGCAGGTGAATGCGTTTTGTCTGCCTGGTGGGAAAATCGTGGTTTACACGGGAATTTTGCCCGTGGCGCAAACGCCGGAGGGGTTGGCGACCGTGATGGGACACGAAATGGCGCACGCGACGTCGCGTCATGGTTCCCAGCGGCTTTTGCAATCCCAGATGATGCAGACCGCAATGGCGGGCGCACAATTTTCGATGGCGGACCTGGACTACCAGTCGCAACGGACGCTCATCGCGTTGCTCGGCGGCGCGGCGCAATATGGAGCGATCCTGCCATTTTCGCGGAATCACGAGCTAGAGGCGGACCACATCGGACTGATTTATATGGCTCGCGCGGGATACGACCCTCGGGAGGCCATCGAATTCTGGAAGCGGATGGGCCAAGCAAGCAGTGGTCAGCAGCCACCTGAATTCGCCTCGACGCACCCGTCCAATTACAACCGGATCCAGCAGTTGGAAGCCTATATGCCCGAGGCGCTTAAGATTTACGAGCAATCGGAGGGCCGGCAGCAGCAACAGCCTTATCGGTTGAAAATTCCGAACGTGGAACCGACGCGGTGAGCTAAATTTAAGAATTAAGAATTAGGAGTTAAAAAGATGGACTGCGGCCCGGTTCTGGTAGCGCAGAA
>DATDAW010000019.1:0-11702 GCA_036525185.1 Chthoniobacterales bacterium
GTGATGGTGCGTCCGGCATTTACCAGTCCGATTGCATTGTCTTTAAACTCGCGGTCGTAACGACGCCCGCTTCGGCTCTTGCTGCTCATCTTTGTCATTCTCCTTCTCTCAGCCCAACCCGCAAGATCGAAGAAACCTCACACAAACATTCCCCCAGACCCACATGCGGGGTCGAGGATGCGCCCGTGATAGGGCTCAAGGAGTTCGACGATCAGCCGGACGATGCTGGCTGGCGTGTAAAATTCGCCGCCTTTCGAGCCTTCGGTGCGGGCGAATTCTCCGAGGAAATACTCGTAGATGCGCCCGAAGGAGTCGTAGTCCATCGAGGCGGGAATCTCGGAGACTTTTTTGAGCAGTTCCTTGAGGAGGGTGCTGGTGAAGAGGTTGTAGGTCTTGGGCAGGACACCGGCGAGTTGCGGATTGTGCTTCTCGATGTCGCGCATGGCGTCGTTGACCTTCGCGCCGATGTCCGTCGCCTCGGGGAGGTTGAGCAGGAAATCAAACCGGGCGTTGGGCACGAGATAGAGGATGCCCTCGGCGTGATACGCGGCAGGTTCATCTACGCGCGAGCCACGGCGGGAGGAAGCGCTGGTCTTTTCCAGCTTGGCGCGCTGAGCGGTGAAGCGAACCTCGGCAAATCGGAGAAAAATCAGGCCTAGGACGGGCGCGGAGTATTCCTGGGACTTGAGGCCGGAGTTGGCGCGGAACTGGTCTGCAGCGTCCCAGAGGCGTTTTTCGAGCGCGGCGTTGTCAGGGTCTTTGGCGGAAGGGGCGATCCAGATCATGAATGAGAAATTGATACTAATATCGATCCTCGTTGGAAGGACGCTACGATTCCGGGGAGTGAAGTCATCAAGGGTTACGGATTGACCGTTGTATTCGGGCACTTAGCGAATGCAACCAACAAATTTTCAAGGTCTTGTTGCGATCGCGGGTACATCGTTTGACGAACCGCAAAGAACGTAAAGAGCACAAAGACCAGCACTTGCGGGGTGAACGCGCATGGGAAGGCTTCGCGGCAACCGCTGCAGCCCTGCGGCTGCTGCACCGGCGACTGGAACTGGATTGCCGGCGGATGGGACTGAAGTACGCCAGCGACCGGGACGGGAACCCACGTCCGGGACGTAGGGAGAAGTTCCGCGCCACGCCGGAGGGTCGCCAGAGACCTTTCGCGGCGACGTGGTGCGATGTTTCTTACCTCTTGCTCTTGCTCTTACTCTGAGCTCGGAATTCGTCCGACGCCGTTTCGTCGTTCTAACCCGCCTTCCCACTGCCTTTCACTCGCCTTTGGTTCCGGCTTTGCCGGGTGAGGACAAGTCGACGAAAACTCGCGAAAATACGCTAACGAGATTTCGTTACTTACGAAATTTCGCCACCGAATCGCCCGGGGCCGGTTTTTCTCAAGGCGTTCTCCGGGTGTGACTTACGCGAACTCCCCCAGCTTGGCATCCTTCTCGCATTAGAGGCATTCGTCCGGTCGAAATGGTTCGGTCGGGCAATCAACCCTCAATACTAACAAATACAAAAAAAGGTAAAACATCATGAGTACAGCTACCACAGCCCCGAACGAGACCATCATTAACGGCGTCAACGTGACCCGCCTTGGCCAGACCATCGAGGCGATCAAACAGAACAATGAAATCGGCCAGTTCAAATTCCGTGCCCGTAACCAGTGGGACATTGGAGCACATAACGAGGCCACCATCGACACGTTCTATGGAGCTTGCCAGGAGTTGGAGCACAAGCAGCCCTTCGTTCTGGACGCCGACGAACCGGCAGTTTTGCTGGGCGAAGACAACGGCGCGAATCCCGTGGAAATTTTGCTGGCTGGCCTCTCCGGCTGCATGACCACGACCCTGGCATATCACGCAGCAGCTCGTGGTATTAAGATCGACGACATCCGCAGCGAATACGAGGGCGGCATCGATCTTAGCGGGTTCCTGGATATCGACCCGAACGTCCCCCGGGGCTACCGCGAAATTCGCGTGAAGTTCAAAGTCAAGGGCGATGTGGACGAAGCCACGGTCCAGGAATTGGTGCGCAAATCACCCGTCTATGACACGCTCACCAACCCGGTCAGGATCAAAGTGGAAGTGGAGAAAATCTAATTCTACTTTGGCAACCCAGCGTAGGTCGTCCTCGTCCTCGTGCTCGCTCTCCGTTCTCCTACCCGTCCTCGACTGCACAGCACGTCGAGGACGAGAACGAGGAGGAAAAGGACGCTCCCTTAGCCAATTCGGAAAGATTAATCCAATTAGAACTAGCTTATCTTCCACAACCCAACTGAATTCTTAAAATCACCCCCTCAAAATGACTCCATTCTTCAGAATTAGATCAGCAGGCCAATCGGACGCAGACCGCGCCGTCGCCACTGTCGTTGCAGCTTTTGTCGCGGACCCAGCCGTCCGCTGGATGTATCCCTCCGCAAACCAATACCTCGATCACTTCCCCGATTTCGTTCGCGCTTTTGGCGGCGAAGCGTTCGAGTGCGGAACGGCGGATTGTCTGGACAACTTCCGCGGCGTAGCACTCTGGTTGCCACCGAATGTGCAACCGGATGATGCTGCTGTGGTGGAAGTGCTCCAGCGGAGCGTCGAAGAGGAACGCCTGGCGGAAATGTTCTCCCTATTTGAGTTAATGGGCGAATTTCATCCGCACCAACCGCATTGGTATTTGCCGCTGATTGGCGTGGATCCCAGCGTGCAAGAGCGCGGCTCCGGCTCAGCGTTGCTGGGACACGCCCTCGAGCGGTGCGACCGCGACGGGCTGCCGGCCTATCTGGAAGCCACGAGCCCTCGGAACGTTTCCCTGTATGAACGTTTCGGATTCCAACCGAGAGGCGTGATTCAAACGCAAACCTCGCCTCCGATCATCTCCATGTTGCGCGAACCGAATCCTCCTGCGAACCGTCACGCTGCTAACACCCAACGCGTCGTCCAAGGCAATCGACGCTATTCACCCGAAATCGGGACTTTGAAAAACCCGTCAAGACTCGCATCCACCCTAACAACCTTACGCTAATGAGCACAAATATCACATACACAGACGTTGATTTTAATGCGGTTAAAGCCCGCCAAAAAGCCATGTGGGAATCTGGCGACTTCGGCCAGATTGCAAAATACACCATGCCCTCTGCCGAGGAATTTATGACGCGGCTCCCTCTGAAACCGGGGATGCACGTTCTGGACGTTGCCTGCGGGACCGGAAACCTTGCGGTGATTGCGGCTCGGCAGGGTTGCTCCGTAAGCGGCGTGGACATCGCAAGCAATCTCATCGCGCAGGCGCGTGCTTGCGCAGCGGCAGAAGAACTGTCCATCGAGTTTGGTGAAGGCGATGCGGAAGCGCTGCCGTTCGCTGGCAGCCAGTTTGACGGAGTCGTCAGCATGTATGGCGCGATGTTTGCACCGCGGCCAGAAGTCGTTGCCGCAGAGTTACGGCGTGTGACGAAGGCAGGCGGGTGGGTCGGAATGGCGAATTGGACGCCCGAGGGTTTCATCGGAAAAATGTTCGGCGTTTTCAAAGCGCATCTCCCGCCGCCACCCGGTGTTCCTTCACCACTGCTCTGGGGGGACGAGACGACCGTCCGGGAACGGTTGGTTGCCTTTGCCGAAGTTCGGGTGGCGCGCCGCATCGCCGTGCTGCGTTTTCCTTTTTCACCGAAGGAAACGGTTGAGTTCTTCCGTCGTTACTACGGACCGACGGGCCGCGCCTTTGATGCGCTGAATGCTGCAGCCCAGGAATCGCTGATGCGCGATCTCGTGGACCTGCAAACCCTTCACAACGCCTCTGCGACCCCGGAGGTCACCGAGGTCCGTTCCGAATATCTGGAAGTTATCGCCGTTCGATGACGCCGGCGACAGGGCTAACTTAAGGCTAGGAGGATGGAACGAGCTTTGTGCCCGTGAAGGAAACAGTGTTCGTTAAGCGTTTTCCGCATCTAGCAATGGTTTACGACAGTCTAATCAGATTCTGCGCCGCAAGCGGTCCGCCAGGGAATTGGTGCAAGCGCCCTCCTAAAACCAAATCGCCGAGATCGAGGGGGGCAAAACCTATCTTTTCAAGAATTTGACTGAATGTTCTCTTGGCATCGGCATCGTTTCCGGACAGGAAAATCACGCGACGTCCCCCGCCTTCGCGGGGATTGGCCGCGACGACTTCAGGCCACAGCGTGTTCCCGGCTTTTACCAGACGCGCGCCGGGAACGAGATCCGGATACGACTTCGCTGGAGGTCCGGCCTCCAAGATCCGCGATCGTAAAACCGGCGCGATGATAGGATTCGTCGTATCCGCGACGATCTGGCCCTTCCCACGGCGGCAGACCGGCAAGTGCGGTAGTCAGATGCTTCCACGGCACGGCCAGCAACACCACTTCTGCCGCTGCCGCTTCCTGGACCGTTCCCGCCCGCGCGCCTCTGCCTAGTTCCTTGACCAGCTGGGTCAAAGATTCCGGGCCACGGCTGTTGCTGAGCATGACAGAATAACCGGCCTTCAAAAATTGCTGGGCAAAAGCCTGGCCGATCGCTCCGGCGCCGATGATTCCAATGGGTGTTCTCATATTTTTTGTTCCTTCGACGTGTTTAATAGCGCTGTTCGCTTGATAGTGGGTTGTTGGTGTTTCTTTGTTTGCTGGACGTGTCGTCCATCTGCCACCTGTTTTACCCCGTCTCGAGATCGCGCCCAATACCGCCTTCCTCGCAGGCTCCCAATCGCTGGCCGACCTTGGCAATAGCTTCCAAGTGGTGAAGGATATGAAGACGGTGCCGTTTACCAAGGAAACAGTGTTTCAACTGGCGATGATGACGCTTTGCCGGTGGCGCCGTTGGTCCTGACGATGATCCCCCTGACCGAATTGCTCGACCAGTTTTTGAAGATCGTCTTCTGTAAACAGCAATAAACGTGAACTGACAAATCCAATCGACCCATCGCCGTCGTACATCCAGCCGCTGATAAGCGCGGCACAATTCTTATGAAAAACGCTGAGACTCATCGCACCCACCGCATCGGATGGCTCCGAGCCGCCGTTCTTGGGGCCAACGACGGAATCGTTTCCACCGCGAGCTTAATCGTGGGGGTGGCAGCCGCCGAAGCCAGCCGCAACGGCGTGTTGATCGCAGGCCTGGCCGGGTTGGTTGCGGGCGCGATGTCCATGGCCGCTGGCGAATATGTTTCCGTCAGTTCCCAGTCGGACACTGAAAACGCCGATCTGGCGCGGGAGCGTGAAGAGCTGGCAACGGATGCCAGGTTTGAACACGCCGAGCTCGCCGCGATTTATGTCGCTCGGGGCGTCGATGCCGAACTGGCCAACCAGGTCGCCACACAGCTGATGGCCAGGGACGCGCTTGCCGCCCACGCCCGGGACGAATTGGGTATCTCTCACACCATGAGCGCCCGACCCGTTCAGGCCGCCTTCGCTTCGGCGGGCACGTTCACCATCGGTGCGGCCTTGCCGCTGCTGCTCGTTCTCATTGTGCCAACCTCCTCGCTCGTGTGGGTGGTTTCGGGCGGGTCACTCTTTTTTCTCGCCTTGTTAGGTGGCCTGGCAGCGTATGCCGGTGGCGCTCCCGTGTGGAAATCGGTTGCGCGTGTGACCTTTTGGGGGGCTCTCGCCATGGCCCTCACGGCGGGGGTCGGCGCGTTGTTTGGCGCGAGGCTATGAGGGAATAAGGGCGCCCCGCAGGCCATACTCGCGCCTTGCAGCGCTTTGATTACTTACTTAGGCCGAGTAACCGCCATCCACGAACAAGTTGGCTCCGGTGATGAAGCTGGCTTCCGGGCTGGCGAGATAGGCAACGAAACTTGCGACTTCGTCCGCGTGGCCATAACGCTGGAGCGCGATGTATTGAACCGCGCTCTTGGCGAATTCACTGTCGGCTGGGTTCATGTCCGTATCCACCGGGCCGGGCTGAACGTTGTTGACCGTGATGCCGCGCGGACCGAGGTCGCGGGCGAGACCTTTCGTAAAACCGGCGACAGCGCCCTTCGTGAGGGCATACACCGAGCCACCTGGATACGGAATGTATGTGCTGTTGATGCTGCCGATGTGAATGATGCGGCCTCCATCACGCATGTGGCGCGCGGCTTCCTGGGTGGCGACGAACAGGCCCTTGACGTTGATGGCGATCAGCCTGTCGAAATCATCCATTGGGAATTGCTCGATCAACGCACCGGCCGCAACGCCGGCATTGTTTACGAGGATGTCGATGCCGCCGAATGTTCCGACGGTCTTCGCAACAGCGAGGCGAACGGCTTCAGTGTCGGCCGCGTCAGCCTTGATGGCGAGGGCTTTTCCGCCTGCGGCTTCAATGGCGCGGACGACTTCGTTGGCCTTGTCGGGCGACGCGCTGTAGGTGAGGGCGACCGCGGCTCCGTCAGCGGCGAGGCGTTTGGCAATGGCTGCGCCAATGCTGCGAGATCCGCCGGTGACCAGGGCGACTTTGCCTGTCAGTTTTTGCGTGGTGTTAGTGCTCATGATTTCTATTTTTTCTGATTTAGTGTTTCGGTTTTGTTCCTGGGATGGACTTGCCGTCCATCTGCCAACAGGTTTACCGTCTTTGTCAGAATCAGCCCAATACCACGTTCCTTCTGCCGTCATGCTTTTTCGGCATAATGAATTTCCACTGAAACTCCGGCTCTGAAGGACGAAGGACGAGATCGTACCAATCGCCAGCCTCCCGCAGAGTTGCCGCCCGACGTGGGGAATTTGCCTGAAGCGGCAGATCATTGCCCGGCCGTGGGGCGAATGCGCGAATGAGCCTTCAGAACTGCCTCGGTTCACCGAGTCAAGTAGAGCGTAATTTCACGCCAAAACCACAAACGTGTTGAACGAATCAGCCTGTAATGTCGCAGATATAATCCTGTCGCCCACTCTAACGCGCACTGGCAATTCCTGACAGAGATCGTTCTGTGTCAGAATGACCACACTCGTGTCGGGGTTAGCGAATGCCAGAAGATTTTCGTAACCTGTCAAACTGATTGTATCCAAGCGTTTCGCACCCGGCTGAACAAAGTGGCTGAGATGTTTGATCAAGTAGTACTCGTAGTTGTACTGGAACGTCTTCGCCGCCGTATTGACTGTTACCAGAGAATTCTGCGCCCATCCCCACCGGCTAAGCCCGCCCTGCTTCAGCGAGATATTCCAGTAGAAATATGCGTTCGCACCATTGTTCAAAAAGTCTTTCATCAACGTCCAGGCGTAGCGGCAGTATCGCCAATCGTTTTTGCCGTCCCCACACTCCTGCTCGGTTTGGTAGAGTTTCAGATCCGGATAACGCCGATGGATGCTGGGAATGGCCCGTTTGCCTGCCCACTGACATCCCACTCCTTTAACGTATTTGCTGCTCTTCGCGTCGAGCAGGGAAACATCAACAAGCTTATCATTTGGACGCTCCATGGTTCCGAAGAACACGTCCACATTCAGCCTCTCCATCTCGGGGCCAAGGAACGAGATAAATCTGGCGAGCCCCTCGGGGGTCCAACAGCAGCTCGGGAACGGCTGAGCGGAGTTGAACTCATTCTGAGGCATCACCATGTCAACGTTGATGCCCCGGCTCCTGTACTCTTGTATGAACCTCGCGATATACCTGGCATACGTGCTAAAGTACCAATCCTCCTGGATGAAGAGGTCGCTGCCCTCCCTTCCCACCTGGTCTAATGTCAACCCGTTGGGCGGCATCTCTGGCTCCGACATCTTCGCCGCGTAGTGTTTGTTGTATTTCATCCATGTCGGAGGGCTCCATGGTGAGGCCCAAAGCTTCAGATTTGGTTGATACGTTAGCGCGGTCCTGATGAACGGAATAAGCGCCTCGAGGTCCCTGGAGATGCTGAAATGCTCCAGAGCGAAGTCATCGGGTACTTCGTCATAGGAATACCAATCGAATGAAAAATCGCTGGCGCCTATCGGCATGCGACAAATGCTGAAGTTGGCGCCGAAGCCAGGCGCGAAGAGTTCTTGGAAAATGGCTTCCTTGTCCTCATTGCCGAGGGCGCTCAAGGAAGCCCATCCGAGTTCGTTGAAGCACGCGCCGAACCCGTCGATTGTCTGCAGCGGCTTATCCAGTTGAGCCGCGACATCCCACTCGCTGTCCGAGGCCAACGAGATCGCTGGTTGATCCTTTGCCTGCCATTGAGACGTTTGAGTCGTGGCGATCCATTGAACGGGGCCCTTCAATCTTGCTTCCTCCAACGGGGGCGCCTTCGTAAAATTCTTGAGCCGATCGAGCTGACTCGCTGTCGCCGTTTGCGTATTCATTTCTTTAATCAGTGTTTTAAATTCCTATTTATTGCCGGAAAGACGTCGTGATGAGCGTGTCGTTTCCTGATCTCTGGCGGCCCAAAGCATCCCGCGCAGAATCAGTGTCCGCATCGGGGCCACCTCAAATTCCTTGGCGGCGTGACCCAGTGAACAGTAAAAAACCCTTCCCATGCCGTGTCGCCGCTTCCAGGCCACGGGCATCACCACGCCCTCAATCCAATTGCAATGTTCTCCCCCAAACGTCGTCGTCGCGAGCACCTCATTGCCGGGGTCGACGTGCATGTAATACTGTTCGGATCGGTATTCAAAACCCTCGATCCCACGCGTGATCGCGTCGTCCGGCTTGGTAATCGCGATCCGGTAAGAGATGATATTGCCGGGGTGAGCCACCCACTGGCCTCCCACCATGAACTGGTAATCAGGTTCAGCGCGGAAACTATCGCCCATCCCTCCATGAAAGCCTGCCAGTCCAGTCCCATTGGCCACGGTCGCGACGAGGTTCTTACAGGCTTCAGGGGAAATCGTTTCCTGGGTCACGATGGGCACAATCAAGTCGAAGCGCCTAAGGTCCGGATCCCCAAATGCCGAAGGCGAGTTTTCCACTTGCACGTCGAAGCCTTCTGCCTTGAGCAGACCCTCGATGATATCGGCGCATTGTTTTGGCTGATGCCCTTCCCACCCGCCCCAAACAATCAGTGCTTTTTTCAATTTAGTTCTCCCAAAATAGAAATCGGTTTTAGGGGACGCGGGCGTTCACCAGGGGATTGGATCGTCTCAGGCTCGCCGGTCAAACCGGAAGTTACGATGGCTTCCATTACTTCCAAAACGTGGAGCGCCAGAGCATCGGAGGCCCGGTGTGCTGTGCCGGACGCTATGGCGGATGCCATCTCCGCGACACCCAGTCCACGGTAGTCGCGATCGCCAAAACCGTGGGTCAATGTTACGTCTCGCCACTCTCCATTTTTTTCCAAAAGGCGCACGGGACCACCGAAAATATTGGGATCCGGCACCTGAAGCGTTCCTTCAGTTCCGTAAATCTCAATCGGAGCATGCGAATGACCTTGCACGTCAAAACTGGCATTGAAACTGACTGACGGGCCACTTTGGAAATCCAAGAGCGCGCAAAAATGTGTCTGAACCTCCACGGGAAAAGACTCGCCCTGACGTGGACCGCTGCCGATCGTGCGTCGCGGAAACGTTCTAGATCCGCGTGCAACTACACCTTTGATCGGGCCGAGCAAATTTACCAAAGCCGTAAGATAATAGGGCCCCATGTCAAAAACCGGCCCGCCTCCGGGTTGATAGTAAAAGGCGGGATTGGGATGCCAGCGCTCGTGTCCGGGCAAAAGGATGAATGCTGTTCCTCCGATCGGCATCCCAATCGCCCCGCTGTCTATTAAATGCCTGGCCGTCTGTTGACCACCACCCAAAAATGTGTCGGGCGCGCAACCGACCCGAACGCCGCGCAAGCGCGCCGCATCCAGCAAGGGCCTGGCCTCGGCGACAGATAATCCCAACGGCTTTTCGCAATAGGTGTGTTTACCGGCCTCCACCGCTCGGAGACCCACCGGCACATGAGCCTGCGGCGTAGTAAGGTTTAACACGAGCTCAATAGAATCGTCCTCCAACAAGGCTTCGATAGATGCAGATTCGATGCTGAACTCACGGGCGCGGGTCTCGGCCGCTGCCGCGTTAAGGTCGGCGCAAACGACAATCTTCATTTGCTCAAAAAAGGGGGCGGCTCGCAGATAAGCGGCGCTGATGTGACCTGCGCCGATCAAACCTACCCTTAGGGGATACGTAGATTTATTCATCTCTCTTGTCTTTCAGTTAGATCAGGTCGTTGACAATGTTCTCGAAAAGTTCCTGGCGTCCGCTGCCGTGCTGGATCGGATCCGGTCGACTCATGGCGTATTTTTCGAGGGAGACGAAATTCTCCTTACCCTGTTCGATACTAGCGCCAATACTGCTATCCCATGACGCGTAGCGATGTTCTACCAGTTCCGCCAAGCGACCGTCGGCGCGAATTCGCGCCGCGATTTTCAATCCACGGGCGAAGGCGTCCATTCCGCCAATGTGCGCATAGAAGAGGTCAATGGGCTCGAAGCTTTCACGCCGCACCTTCGCGTCGAAGTTGAGGCCTCCTGTTGTGAAGCCCCCCATTTTCAAAACGGTAAGCATGACCTGGGTGGTCAGGTAAAGGCTGGTTGGAAACTGGTCGGTATCCCAGCCAATCAATTCATCGCCCGTATTGGCGTCGACTGTGCCGAGCGCTCCGGCTGCTGCTGCCACTTCGCATTCATGATGCATCGTATGGCCGGCCAGCGTGGCGTGGTTCGTTTCGAGATTGAGCTTGAAGTGCTCGAGCAAACCGTATTCACGGAGAAAGTTCAAGCAGGCTGCGGCGTCGGAATCGTATTGATGTTTGGTTGGTTCTTTGGGTTTCGGTTCGATATAGAAGGGTCCCTTGAAGCCTATCTGTTTCTTGTAATCGACGGCCATGTGCAAAAACTTCGCGAGGTGCTCCACCTCTCTCTTCATATCGGTATTCCAGAGGGTTGAGTAGCCCTCGCGCCCGCCCCAGAAGACATAACCTTCGCCTCCCAGCTCATGGGTCACCTCCAATGCCTTCTTCACCTGCGCTGCTGCATAGGCGAAGACGTCTGCGTTTGGACTCGTAGCCGCCCCGTGGCAAAAGCGCGGATTCACAAAAAGGCTGGCCGTGCCCCAAAGGAGCCTGATTCCAGTACGCTGCTGTTCTTCCTTGAGCACTTTGACGACCGCGTCGAGATTGCGATTGGACTCAGCGAGACTTGCGCCTTCCGGTGCAACATCCCGATCGTGAAAGGCGTAGAAGGGCGCTCCTAGTTTCTCGATGAATTCGAACGCCACGCGCGCCCGGTTGCACGCATTCTCAATCGAGTTGGAGCCATCGTCCCAGGGACGGATCGCCGTCCCGGCGCCGAAAGGGTCACTCAAAACATTTCGGAAGGTGTGCCAATAGACTACGGAAAAACGAAGGTGGTCGGCCATGGTCCGGCCTTCAATGACTTGGGTGGCGTCGTAATGTTTGAAGGCGAGAGGGTTCTTGGAAGATGGGCCTTCGTAGGGGATTTTGTTGATATCAGGAAATGCGGGTTTCATAAAGTTAGTGTGTGGTTGGTCGATTTCCGCTTTGGGCGCCTTTGGCGAACTTCCAGCCGAAGACCATGCTCTCGTGCATGGTCCGGTGGCGATGTTGTTTCAGTTATCATGGGTAGTGGAGTGGATCAGGTGGGATCAGCCTTTGACGGCGCCACCCGTCAAGCCAGCGACGATATGTTTCTGCGCTAGGAGAAAGAACAAAATCGCAGGAAGGATCGTTACGGTGATGAATGCGAGGACCAGCGGCCAATCGGTGGCGTACTGGCCCTGGAAGCGCATGATGCCCAGCGGCCACGTGTAAGCGTTT
>DATDAW010000020.1:0-32387 GCA_036525185.1 Chthoniobacterales bacterium
CCGACTTTTATAAAGAAAAACAAGATAACAAGATAGACATAGTTTGGAAGGATCCTGGCAAACGAGTGGTCGATACTGAAGCGCTGGCGGCCAATTTAAAGTCAGGTCATTCGGCTCAGTTTGCTTTAGACATGATCGAAGCGGTGGAGAGGGTGCGGTTTCAGCTTTCATAAAGACGTCAATGGCTGTCGCGTGGAGCCGCCCGACGGAGGCACAGAATGCGTGGATCGGTTCACCTTCACCAGCGGCGCGATATCTTTGCCTACACCGCTGATGCGAGAACAGCAGAACAGCGGTTATTTGATTCAACTCGTAGCCCACCGGGCTCAGGAAATGGGTCTTGCCCCCAGCCCGGCAGTCCGAAAGCCGGCACGCTGACGGCCCGCTCCACGCTCAACACGTCATGGCGTCCCAAATTCTACTTTTTCTTATCCGTAATCTATTGAAAATAAATAGCTTACGAAATGTGGAGGCGAGGGGAGTTGAACCCCTGTCCTAGAGACTGGAGATGCAAACCACTACATGCTTATTCCGTCTTGGTTTAACGCCGGGACTATGGACGGACACATTGTCCTGGCGCGAGCGTCCACGAAATGTTTCGCCCGGGGACGCGGTCGCTCCGCCCCAAGGCTAACCTGCTGTCGTCGCCCGCCCCACCAGCAGGTGTCATAGGGCGGACGTCGCGGTCAATTAAGCCGCGAGAGCGAGATCGTTAGATTCTGCGTTTATTTGTTTTGATCCGATTTTTAACGGGGCCAACGAATCATCCCCGGCATGCGGCCTGGATCATCAATCAAAAGTCGAGACCAGTACGCCCCCATTTCTGAGATTTGAAAACGTAGCACAGGCATCGCATACGGCAAGGAATGACGAGCGAAACTTAAAAGCTGAGTTTAAAAAGCACGCGTCGCCGATGCTTTCAATGATCTTGGCTCTCGTTCATTCTGGAAATTAAAACGGAGCACCACCCATGAATCTCGATTCCGTTCGCGAACTGAAGCAAACACTGGTCGTCCGCGTGCTGCAAAAAATTGAAACCATCATCAGCGCTCGCCCGGCTTTTGGGCGTGCAGCAAGGCCCGTCGCGCGAGCCGCCGAGCCTCCGCGGACATTGGCACTTGGTGTCTCACGCAAAGGTAAAGCGGATTTCCAACTCGCGGTGCGGGTACAGCGCCGGATTTTCGAGGATAGTCCCGAGGTGGATTTGATCACCAAACGAGCAAAGGGTGAGGTGGACGTGCGTTACGTGGGTGGAATTCAAAAGCATGCGCGGCGTTGGTATCAGCAGCGGCAACGGCCCGCGCTCATTGGGTGTTCGGTAGGCCATTTCAAGATTACCGGTGGGACGCTGGGCTGCTTTGTGCAGCCTCGAACAGGAGGCGGCGTTTGCATTCTTTCAAACAATCACGTTCTGGCGGATGAAAACCGGGCCAGGAAAAACGACGCCATCCTTCAACCGGGAACTTTCGACGAGGGTGCGGATCCGGACGACACGATTGCCATGCTGACCCGTTTTGTTCGTTTGAAACGCTCCGGGCGCAATTTGGTGGACTGTGCCATCGCCACCGTGAACGAGGGAATCACGTTCGACCGCGCCAGACTCCGTGGCCTCGGCAAACTTGCGGGACTCAGTGACACGTTTCTCGAGGAAGGCGAAGTCGTGGCGAAGATTGGCCGCACGACCGGTCTCACTCGCGGCCGGGTCACGGCTTTCGAGCTCGACAATGTCATCGTCCGATTCGACATCGGGAACCTGCGCTTCGACAATCAGATAGAGATCGAAGGAATGGGGGACGCCCCCTTTAGCGATGGCGGCGACAGCGGTTCTTTGATCATCGGCGAAGATAAGCGTGGCGTGGCGCTGCTTTTCGCTGGCGGCGATCAAGGGGGCACGAACGGGAAGGGGTTGACCTACGCCAATCCACTGCGTGCCGTGCTTGATGCGTTGAAAGTGAATTTGGCGCTTTGAGACAAGCTTGCACGTGGGCCGTTGCCCTTCATGGCGAGCAGCGGTATCAATACCAGGAACCATGAGCGAGCCTGATCACAAAGTGACCACTCTGGAGCAAGCCCGTGCGGCGAAGATGGAAGCCCATGATGTCTTTCAGCGCCTCGCACGGCTGACAGGCGTCGGCATTACTCGAATCGGACGGGGTTATGGTCTGAAGGTGAACGTTGAAGCTCCCCCGGCGGACGGGGTCGCCTTACCCAAAGTTATCATGGGCGTGCCCGTAAAGGTGGAAGTGGTGGGTACGCTAAGGAAACGCGCCGCCTGAATTGGGGGCGCGCTTCAATTCGTTTATTTCGTCGGCACCTTAGCGCGTTGGGTTTGTGCCATCGACCACGTCTTTTACTTCGTGACGAGACTATGACCGGTCATTTCCGGCGGTTGCGGAAGGCCCAGCAGAGCGAGGAGAGTGGGCGAAACGTCCGCCAGAATGCCGCTTTCCAATTTTGCTTGGGCGTGATCGGCACCGGCGTAGATAAAATGGACAAGATTTGTTGTGTGTGCGGTGTTCGGACTACCGTCAGGGTTGCGCATGAGTTCGCAGTTTCCGTGGTCGGCGGTGATGAGCAGTTTACCGTCGAGCGACAGGACTTTTTCGACGACACGCCGGACGCAATCGTCGATCTTTTCGACTGCTTTGATACCTGCTTCGACCACGCCTGTGTGACCCACCATGTCGGGGTTGGCGAAATTTAAGATAACCAAATCGTATTGATTGATGATAGCCAGCAGTTCGGTAGTGACTTCCTCGGCGCTCATTTCTGGCTTGAGGTCGTAGGTTGCCACTTTGGGCGATGGAATGATTTTGCGATCTTCGCCCGGATAAGCAATCTCGACACCGCCGTTGAAGAAATAAGTCACGTGCGGATATTTCTCCGTTTCCGCAATACGAAGCTGCTTAAGACCGGCTTCGGCAACGACTTTTCCGAGAATGTTCTCCAGCGTTTGAGGGCCGAAAACGACCGGGACTCCATACGTTTTGTCGTATTGAGTGAGGGTGACGTATTCGACCTTCGGCGTCACTTCGCGGTCGAAGCCGTTGAATTTCGGGTCGAGGAACGCGATCGACAACTGCCGGGCGCGATCCGCACGGAAGTTGAACCAGAGCACGACGTCGCCATCGCGAACCCGCGGCTCGTTGGAGTGGGAAAAAATGAGGGGCGGCAGGAATTCGTCTCCGCGCGGTTCCTCGGCGTAAGCGGCTTGGATGGCTACCGAAGGCGAGACAGTCTCAACTTTGCCGCGTCCGAGCACAATGGCATCCCAGGCAAGCTTGTTACGATCCCAACGCTTGTCGCGGTCCATGGCGAAATACCGGCCAATGACCGTAGCAATCTGCGCTCCGGTCCCCGCGATACCTTTCTCGACATCAGCAAGATAACCCGCTCCGCCCGTGGGAGATGTGTCGCGTCCATCCGTGATCGCGTGAATCAGGATGTCCCCCACTCCGGCTTCCGCGGCGATTTTCGTCAATGCAATGAGATGATCCTGGTGGCTGTGGACACCGCCGTCCGAAACCAATCCCAGGAAATGGAGCCGTGCGCCCGCCTTTTTGGCCTTGGCAAAGGCTTCCTGCAGGACGGGATTTTTGGCGAGTTCGCCCTTTTCGATGGCCAGATTGATCCGCGTGAGATCTTGATAGACGATGCGCCCCGCGCCGAGGTTCAGATGGCCGACTTCGGAGTTACCCATTTGTCCCGGTGGGAGTCCCACATCGAGCCCGCATGCGCTGAGCGTGGACTGCGGGTAGGTTGCGTAAAGCTGATCGTGGAAAGGCGTCTTTGCGAGAAGCGTCGCGTTGCCGTCCGCTTCCGCGAATTCGCGCCCGCGCGGATTGATACCCCAGCCGTCTCGGATGATTAAAACCACAGGTTTTGCCATGAATCGACTTGATTCCCGTCCTCGACGCGAGGCAAACAAAAAATCGCGCGCGGACAGATTTTACCGGCGGAGCCGCCGTGACCCACAAGGCGGATGTTCCCGATATTGTTCAGAAACGGGTGCCGTTTAATCCTGGGCGGCAGGTTTGATCATTTCGTGGACGCCGGTTCGACTTCCTCCAAGTAAGAAACGTTCCCGGGAGAAAGATACACGCGGCGCCCATCTGCCAGTTCGATGACCAGCCAGTGCGAAAAATTTCCGTAGCCTTTGGAAGTAATCCCAGAAGATTCACGCACGGTTTCTCCAGTGTAACCGAGTATCTTTCCGTTCTCGTATTTACTCTGGCTCCGGTAATCGCTCAAAATGATGTTATAGCGACGAGAGAAATCGATGACGAATTTTTCCTTGGGAACCTCTTGCCCGCCCAACTCGGGCGCCCTCTCAGGCTGATGCGAAAAGCAACTCCGCAAAGCAGCGAAACTGACACTCCCTACAAGGATCCCAGAGAGCAAGAAAACGAGGTCGCGACGTTTCATGGCAAGCGTTGAAAGAAGGGCTCATTGCATCGCTCGAAACACCCAAGGAAAGGGTGAGTTGTTTGGATGAAATCCCACCACCTGAGCGACTGCCAGATGCCAAAATGCCGCGCGCGCCAGGTCCCTTCCTGCCCGAGACCAATGAGACCTGACGTGACGCTGGCGACCGCCTGCTCGCCTGTGCCCGTCGCCGAGTTGGAATGCAAATCGATGCTGCGCGCCAGATCGAAAACGCGTTGAGCGGGAGCAACGACACGGGTGACAAGTTCAATGCCAGGCATTTGGGGAGAGAAGCAGAAATTATTGTCTGCTTGCCCGAGCAGCGGAAGCCAAAAAAATCGCATGTTGCCAGACCTTATCCTTTGCGAAAGGATGCCGAACGTTTCGTTTTTGTTTTCGCTGTTCCACTTTTGAATGAAAAGCCGCAACCTCCTCCTTGCCCTCGCCTGCATCCTCGTTTTCGCCCTCGCCGGCGTGCTCTATTTTAAGAACTGGGTTGTTCAAAAGCCTTTTGCGATCATCCTTTTCACCGGTGACGGTCTTACCAGCTCCTCCCTGGCTGCGACGCGCCTCTATGAAAGCGGCGCGAGCGGAAAATTGTTCGTCGAGTCTTTGCCGGAGGTTGCCGTCTTGAAAACATCTGCTGCCGATTTCGCCATCCCCGATTCTGCAGCGGCGGCTTCAGCGATCGCCACCGGAACAACCGTTAACAACAAATCGCTCGGCCTTGGACCTGAACGCAAGAGTCTCAACAGCCTCATTGCCCTGGCCGCTACGGCAGGGCGCAAGACCGGCCTCATCACAAACGGCACACTCGCGGAGCCGGGCGTTTCCGCATATTACGCCCGCACCGCCGATTCGGCGGACGGCAATGGCATCGCGAAACAACTTGCCCAGCGCAAGGACATCGATCTCATTCTCGGCGGAGGCGAGAAATTTTTCCTGCCTGTCGACAAAGGGGGCTTGCGAGAGGACGGCGCCGATCTCGTGCTCGAGCTGAAGAAAGAAAAATGGCAGGTCGCCCGGACGAAAGCGGAACTTGCCGCGATTCCGGTGTGGTTGCCAGGCCGCGTTTTCGGGGTCTTCAATCGGGACGAACTTGCTTTCAGCCGCGAAATCGAATCCGGCAGCCAGGAACCGTCCCTGGACGAAATGGTCCGGACCGCCATTCAGCTCCTTCAAATCAATCCCAAAGGTTATTTCCTCGTCGTCGACGCCGGGCTCATTGAAAAGGCCGGACGCAGCAATGACGCCGAAAATTTTCTCGCGGAAACCATTGTTCTCGACCGTGCGATTCGCACCGCGAAACAATACGCTGGCGACAACACGCTCATCCTCGCAGCGGGAAAGCAAAACCCTGGCGGCCTGCGCATGAACGGCTATCCGCTCAAGACCGACTCCGGCATGAGCGTCCTTGGGATCAACGCCCGTGGTATCCCGAGCGTCACGTGGAGCACGGGTCCAAACGCCTTGCCGACACCGAGTCCCGCCGTGGCAGCGCCGACCGTTACGCCGCATCCGGAGGTCCTTCCGTCGTTAACCGTTCCCGAGCCTCCTCTTCCGGACAACGCTCCCTTGCCCGCTTCCCCGCAACTCTCCGCCAGAGCCAAAAACGAACCGGCCACCGTCTTCACCGAAGAGAGCCTCAATGTTGCCGATGATCCCCTGGGGTTCGGCGCGGGGCCCGGCAGTGAAAACTTGCGTGGCTATAAAAATGCGACAACGATCTTTACGTTGATTGAAAGCCAGTTGTGAGGCCATCCCGCAGCTCGATTGGGCAAGCCCCGAAAAGCAATAGGCATCGGAGAACAGGTGTCAGTCCGTGCTGTCCGGCAGAGCGCGTCATCCCGGGAAAACGTGCAAAAATTCCTTCCGCGGTACAGCGAGACATGCTTTGCAGATTTCCTCGACGTGCCTGTGATCTGTTCCGCAGCAGCCACCCAGGACATTGAGGTTCTCCAGCTGCCGGACCAGATCGGAATAATGTCGACCCAAATCCTCCGGATCGCCTTCGTCCAGTTCCGTGCTGTCGTTGAGTTCGGCGTGGCTCTTTGCGGACGCGTTCGCCCGTAGTCCACGAATCCGACGCAGCCACAGCTCGCCGGTCATCAAGACTTCTCTAAAATGCCGGGGATGCGCGCAATTAATCATGTAATAGGCAGGAAAATCATCCGTCGCCGCATCGACCGCCTCAATGGCATTTCGAAGCATCTGTCCGGTCGGCAGCCTGCCATCTGTCTCTACGGTGAAGGAAATAATCACGGGTATTTGCGCTGACTGAGCAGCCAAGGCGATCCCGATGGCTTCTTCCGCATAGTTCATTGTGATGGCGGTTACGAGATCGGCTTGGGTTTCACTGAACGTGTCAATTTGCATCGAGTGATACCGCTGTGCTTCGCCGGCAGACATTACAGATGAGGGAATGTAGCCATCGCCCCTGGGACCGACGCATCCGCTAATCACCATTGGCGATTTCTCATTCTCGTACTCAGCTCGAATAGTGCAAAGCGACTCAATGGCTTTGCGATTCAGCGCGGCTAATTGTTCATCGGAATAACCGAGTTTCGCCGCCCAATCCGGGTTGGCTCGCCAGGTGGCGCTTTCGAGAATGAATCCCACTTCATACTTCCGTGCCAGGGCCGCATAGGTCCGAAAGTATTTCTGTAAAGCTTCGTTTCCCGCAGCATCCTTTAAGAGATCGAATGCGGCAAAGTGCGGAAGATCGAGGCCCTCGTGGAAGATGAGCGTCGTCTCAATACCCCCATCCGTTAGAAACATCTTACCGGTAAGCTGCGGCAATTGGTGTCGGTATTTGGCCATACGCGTTTGCTCAAAAAGGGTCGCGTCGCCCGAGCGGGCAAAACCTTGTTTGCACGATTACATCACAGCTTTTGGGAAGGCAACATCTGTCCATGTCGAAACCGTCGAACTGGGGTTAGCGGCTTCGCTTGGGGAGGTCGCTGCGAAGTTGCTTGAAACAGGAGGCAAGATGTCGTTCCGCCTTGCGGCCAGCCACTCCTCCATAACGGGCCTGAATGAATGCTTCAGCAAGCGACGTAATGGCGGCCGATTTTTCGGGATAAGCGGTCGCAATTCGGCGGGAATAGTCGAGCGGACCTTCATTCGGGCGGCGTGGATAGCCAGCATGGGCAAGGTCTCTGCAGAAGCGGCGGTAGTGCCACAATAGGTGGTCGCGACGCTCTGACTTCTGACGAAGCATCCCCATGGCGACAAGAGCAACGAGTGCGATGGCCGCCAGGATGATCGACACTAATTTCCAGGAAAAAAAATCACGAATGCCGAGACGGGAATAGAGATCGCGCTGCATCGTTTGGTCAAAGCCAAGGACCCAGAGATTCCATTCGTAGTTGGCGGCGTCCCACACGAGGCGGAAGGCTGTTCCAACGGCTTTCAGAATCGTGTTTTCCGAGGGAGACGCATCGCTGGAGCTTTGCCCCCCGGAGGTTTCTCCGTAACGGGCTGCAAGCTGGGTGGAAGGATCTATGAGCGCCGGGTCGACCGCTTCTGAGACGTCATAGCGGACCCATCCCTGGTCAACGAGCCAAACCTCAGCCCAGGCATGAGCATCGGCCTGGCGAATAGTAAAATGCGATCCGATTGGATTGTATTCCCCGCCATGATACCCAGCAACAACCCGCGACGGGATACCGGCAACACGCATGAGCGACGCAAATGATGCTGCGAAATGTTCGCAAAAACCCTGTCTGCGTTCGAAGAGAAATTGATCGAGCGCGTCGTTTTCGTAAAAGCCTGGATTGAGCGTATAGCGGAATTTTTCCGTGCGGAAGTAAGCAAGTGCGAGCTGAACGATTTCGCGTGGATCCCGGGTTTTCCGAAGCCAACCATCCACGAGTCGTTGGACGCGAGGTCCAACCCTTTCCGGTGGCCGCGTGAGAACCGACCAATTCGCGCCCGAGATGGGTGTTTGATCGTTGCCAAGTTGGGAGATGACACGCATGGAACCGAAGAAATTCGGCTGGTCCCGATTCAAAGTTAGGGTGCCACCTGCGGTAAGCCGGGCGGCGCCCTCGGCCGAAAGTGGACGGTCGAGTGCGTAGACGCCACGTCCGTTATGCTGCGGCATCGTGATGCGCTGGATGATTTTCCGGCCGGTGAGCTGCGGCATTGTCGGCGGGTCGGTCTCTTGCGGATTCCGTCGCCAGGCCAGGCCATAGCAGTCAGAAAAAACGGCGACGCGCCAGTAGAGTTCGCCAAGAGGCGGCTTGTCTCCCTCTGGAAAATCGGCACGGAACGCGACTTCATCGATCAGAACCAGCGAGCTGAAGGTCCCGGGATTTACCTGATCAGAAATCCCGGACTGTGCCTGGACATCGGGTTTGATTTTCAGGATGAAGCCGCCTTTGGTCCGAGGAACCAAGAAAAAGAGAATGATGATGACGGGCATCGCCTGGAGGAGAAACACCAGCGCATAACGCACCAGTGGCCATCCGTCCAACCGGTTCGCAGCCCCAGACGTGAAGTGAATCAGCGTGGCCGTGAGCACCACAAAAACGGCACTAACATAAATGCACGTAACGAGGCTTTGGGTAAAGAACAGCGCCGTCAACAGGATGAAATAGGCCAGAAAAGCCAGGAGCATGAATTCGCGCTCCGTGCGCATTTCCAGGACCTTGAGGGCAACGAGTAACAAGAGAAACGCCATGCACGCAACGAGGCTGAAAAAATTGCCATGCACCGCAAGGATCAGCAGCACGCCAGAGACCCCGACCAGCAGCCGCGCCCACACCGGTGGGATGTGCCAACCCCGGCGTTCGATGATGAACCGCCAAGCCAGGCAGACGAGAAAACCGAACAGAATCTCTGGCAAATGAAACATCAGCGGAAGCGCTGCTAGAAAAAGGCCGGTCACCAGCCATTGAAGTGAAGACAACGGAAGGTGAAAAGCAACCTGCGCCCCGTAACCGGAAACTTGAAAAAAAGAAGACGCTTCCCGGCTGGTTTTCATCACTCAAGTTTCAGGTTGCCAGCTTCCGCTTTCCGAAATACCGCCAATATCTGGAGACACTGATGATAATGCGCATCACCGTGCGACGGGGCACAAGTTTGACCTGGAAGACGGAGGCCATAACGGACGCCCTGGCGCTCGCATTGAACAACCCACAAAGCGAGTTGCGAGAGGCGCTCTTCCGTATCCATTCTAGGCAACCGCGCCCACTCCAGCCACAGTTCTTCGCTGACAGCGCTTTGGAATTGTTTCACGACGAGTGGCTGGCCGCGCGCGACTGCTTTCCAATCGACATGCCGTTGCGATTCCCCGTCCACGTAACGTCGCACACCTGAAAAATCATCGCCTGCCACGCGTTTTGCCGACTGCTTGCGACCGTCAGCCGCCGTCAATCGCATCAATGGCACCCTGCCCTTCGGCTCGGGATAGACGTAGTACTCGCAATCGACCTGCTGGCGATGGTCCGCTTTAAAAACGCCCAATGGGAAAATCGTGGAAACAATCACACGATCGAGTCGGAAGAGTCCCCTCCTTTTTCCAGGCAGACTAATGCTGCCTTCGATCACGGAATCGAGCTGGCCAACACTCGCTGTCCCCTCGCCCGGCGTGGATATTTTCAGGCCAAACTTGGGCCGCGGGCCCATGTTATGGAGCTTAAACGGGATAAGCAGCAGGCTTCCTACGAACCCGTATGCGCATCGCGAGACGCTAATCCGCAAGTTTCTGATGTTTAACCGATTATGGATCCAGGAAACCAGAAGGAGCCCCGCCAATGCATAGGCCGGAAAGTAAGCCGGCCCGTTTCCCTGGCTGATGGCGGCATACACGACCGCCGCAAGCACTGCCAGGAAGCTGAACACGTGACGCGCAAACATGGGGGGGAAGCGAGAGGCGGTTTGCGATCAGCTAATCCACTGGGACGACTGCCAGGATTTCCCGCGCCAAAGCTTCTCCCCGGTCGCCGCTTACGCCCGAATCGTCGTTCAAACGGTGCGCGATCACCGGCAGCGCCACGGCTTGCAAATCCTCGGGCAGAACCATGTCACGTCCGGCCGCGAAAGCCCAAGCGCGCGAGGCGGCCAAAAGGGCGATCCCGGCCCGTGGCGACAGGCCTGCCCGATGACGACGACGACTTTCCTCGAGGATATTTTGCAAATAATCGAGCAATGCTGGCGATACATGAGTCCCCGAAGCGCGCCGCTGCAAATCGAGCAGCGTTTCCACGGGGAATACCGGCTCCAGTTTTTTCGCCATCGCCCGCCGGTCACCTCCGAGGAGCATCTCACGTTCGCGTGCACGATCCGGAAAACCCAGTCGGATACGCATCATGAAACGGTCCAATTGCGATTCGGGCAGCAGGAAAGTGCCGATCTGATTCGCGGGATTCTGAGTCGCGATGACGAAAAATGGCTGCGGCAACGGATGGGTCAGTCCATCGAGCGATACCTGATTTTCCTCCATCGCCTCGAGCAGAGCGCTCTGTGTTTTTGGCGTGGCGCGATTCACCTCGTCGATGAGGATCAAATTCGAAAAAATCGGGCCATGATGGAAGACAAAAGTCTGCGTATCACGGTTGAAGATTGAATTGCCCACGATGTCTGCCGGCAAAAGATCGCTCGTAAATTGAATCCGCCGAAATGTCAGCCCAAGCGAATAAGCGATCGCGTGCGACAACGTCGTCTTTCCGACGCCTGGCACGTCTTCGATAAGAAGGTGACCGCGCGCCAGCACACAGGCGACCGCGAGCCGCAGCTGATGCTCTTTGCCCACGATAATGCCGCCCAGCTTGAAAATGAGTTCGTCAATTTGGTTTCTCACGCAATCTTCCTGGCAATCCTACACGGGTTCAACGTTCAGACGAAAGCTTCAGATTTCAGATTTTACGTTTCAGTTTCGGATTTCGGGTTTCAGCTTTCGGTGATACCCTCCGGGCTGTGTTGGAACCGACGAAACGAATCGCAAATTTAGAGCAAACGCCTAACGCCCTCGATGAATGCATTCGCGTGGCAAGACTAGCGAATCCCGCAGGCACGGGCATGGGACCGGTGACGTTTCGGGCTGGGTTTCGTGTGGTGAATCACAACTGGGAGCCTTGGTTGCAAACGGTTTTGCCAGTCCTTCTACCGGTTTTGAGCAAGGCCGTGGCGCTCAGCGGATCTCATCTCGGACGCGAACTGGTGGAGCTCGACCAAAATGCCCTGCGGGATTTGCCCAAGTCGATGCGTGATGCCAGCGCTCGTGCGGGGCGTTTGCTTTTGAAACAGGGCGTTCCTCCCGGGGCGAAAGCATTGCAAAAACTGACAGTTGCAGTGGCCAAAGGCGATGCGCCCGGACATTTGGCAACGGTTTTTGGAGCACGCTGCGGCATTTTTTCAATCGGCACGCGTGCCGCCGCATTGGCGTATGTTTTCCAGGAATTGGCTCTCGGCGCAACGGATTGGACCGATATTCAAATCGCCTCAAGACTGGAAGAAGCCCGTGTTGTGGTGGAGAATATGCAGGCTCCCAACAACGACTGGCTCGAATCGCATGGCTGACATCCTCATCGCCCCCAAACACAAAACCGAGAAATCGGTCGATCACGCCTGGAACGTTGTCGTGCACAACGATCCCGTGAACCTGATGAGCTACGTAACGCTGGTTTTTCAGCGCGTTTTCGGTTTTGCCAAAGAAACAGCCGAGAAACATATGCTCGAGGTGCACGAAAAGGGCCGCTCAATCGTCTGGAGTGGCATCCGCGAGACTGCCGAAATGTATGTGCAGCAACTACATGGGTACCTTTTGCTCGCGACCATTGAAAAACGTTGAAGCCGCTGGCCGAATCGTCAATCTGGCATTACATTTGCTGCCGTTGCGCCTCCCTGAATCTTCCGCCCCATGCAATTCCGAAAAAATGGCGAAACCCTGCTCGAATTCATCGCCCTGGATCCTTTCCTGGCCGAGTTAATCAAGCAGATCCCGAGCGCCGCCGATCCTCGCGGGGAGACACCTGCCACTTCCCGGCTGTATTCCTGCCCCATCGACCCCGCTCTGTCGATGGATCCAGGCACCGAGAGTCTGAAGAAGGATTGGGAGGATTTTGTTGTCCCGGAGTTAAAGGTACAGTTCGGTTCCGCAGTTGCGCAGGTCCAGCACGACATTCAGGAGTATTTGTGCGAGGGCGACGGCGACGACGATGATTTTCCGTACCGGCTGCAGATTCCAATGGAACATGTCGATGCATGGCTTAGCGCGCTGAACCAGGCGCGACTCGTCCTGGCAGCTCGGTTTGCCTTTACGGAGGAGGAGCTTTCGCGGCCATTTCAGTCGAAATTGACATCGCTACGCGATCTTGCCCTTTATCAAATTAGCATCTACGCGTTCCTCCAGGAGTTGATCATTTCAGGCCTCAAATAATTCGACGTCAGGAGATTTAAAAACTGCGAGCCCCTTCGATTAGGGCCGTCCCTGCAACTCATCGAGCTCCAAACGCGGTGCGGCTTCCGGACACCAGGGATTCCGGGAATAATCCGAGGCCAGAATCGCTTGAGTCTGCCGTTCGCAGAGGCGGAAAAGATTATCCAAATCCAGACGCAGATACCGGGGGCGATATGGCGCTAAATTTTCCATACCCAGTGCAAAAAGGCGCACGGCGGGATACAGACGGCGGCCGTCCGTTGGATGATCAGGACGACGGTATTGCTTCTGCAAATGCACAAACGCTCCAGCGATCTGAATCAATCCCTTGAAAAAGCGATGATGCTCATCCCGGCTCTTTAACCAGAGATGTTCCAAAACATCATGTGCTTCATAATACTCGCCGCGATTGAAGCACGCAAAATACCCGAGATAACAGCGATCGAACTCCGATGTGGCCCCTGGCGCTAAATCCTTTACAAATTCTGAGATTCGATCAGTTTTTTTCATTCCAAATCGGGGCGTTTTTCTGAAAATCGAGGCTACCATAACGGGCCGGGACCGGCAATCGGTCAACGTGCCAGAACCCGGCTGGGGATTTTTCCCTCAACCGTTGGACCCGTCGTAGAAATCCACGGTGGACTTCCTGGTTTATTTCCTACTTGTGGCGTTGGTGGGCGCGTCCGCATTTTTTTCCGGCATGGAAACAGCGCTGTTTTCGCTCCAAGCCTCGCGGCTCAAAAAGCACCGCGATTCCGTCTTGGTACTGGCACTGGAACGCGTCATGCAGGATCGTCGCCGACTCCTGGGTGTAATCCTGCTTTCCGACGTGCTGGTCAACATTCCGCTCGTGTTATTGTGTCTATATCTCGTTCAGGTTCTGCCATTTATGCCAGTCCTACCAATCTGGCTGAATTCGCTGGCCCTCTTCACGCTGGTCGTTCTGTTGTGCGACTTGATTCCCAAGATGCTGGCACTCGCCGACCCGTTCCTGCTTGCCAGACCAGCCGTCTGGTACCTCAAGCTCGCCATGCCTGTCCTTGGGCCGATCTGCGACGTCCTCCAGCGGACGACCGAACGAATCGCCAAGGTAATCACGCCCAAGAATCTCAACCCAACCGATGCATTGAGTGAGGACGAATTCGCCACTCTCATGGCTCTGGGAGAGGAAACGGGGATTATCGATCCACAGGAGCGCGAAATTATTGTCGAGATTATGAAACTTGGCGATAAAACGGCCAAGGATTGTATGACGCCACGGGTGGACAGTTTTACTTTGCCCGATGATCTCGACAACGAGACGGCCATCGCACAGCTGCGCACGAAAAGGCGCCGCCTCGTACCCGTCTATGGTGAAAGCCCCGACGAAATTCTCGGCATCCTCGACGTGGCGACGTTTCTGGACAATCCCACGGCGCACTACACCGAAATGCTGATCCCGCCATCGTTCGTTTCGGAAACAATGAACGCATTGGACCTGCTCAAGAGTTTCCTCCACCACCCCCAGCGGCTTGCCATCGTGGTCGATGAGTATGGCGGGACTGGCGGAGTGGTCACATTTTCAGATATCGCCGAAGAAGTCATTAGCGACGCCGTCCCGCTTGGCACGGAGCTTTACATTGAAGACCTAGGTAACGGGCGACTCATCGTGAGCGGTCACGCCCGCCTTGACGACATTTCAGAAAAACTCGAAACGCCCCTCAAACAGAACGGTCTCGATACGATTGGTGGCTATATTTTCAACGCGCTTGGTCACGTGCCGCGTCCCGGATTTTCAATGGAAATTGCTGGTTACACATTTCGCATTCGCCGGGCCACGCGAAAACGGATCCAGGAAGTCTTTATCGAACCAACGGCAAAGTCCTCGCCCGAAGAGGAAAACCGCGCCAATTCTGCCGGGGAGCCGGCCGCCCCATGATGTGGTTGATACTGGCCTTGTGTCTCATCGTTTCGTTCCTTTTCGCGGGAATCGAATCGGGAATTCTATCCATCAGTCCCGTACGATTGAGCCATCAGGCTCGGAGAAAAAATCCGCGCGCCATCCGGCTGCAGGCCCTGCTCCGTCGTCCGGAACGGCTGCTACTCACGGTGTTGCTCGTGACTGATTTTATCAAAATCAGCGCACTGGTAATATTGACGCGCATTTGCACGAATCAATTCGGAAATCTCGGCTACGTCGTTGCGTTCGCGCTCGCAATCCCGACGTGGGTCGTCTTTCTCGAGATGCTTCCTAAGTCCCTTTTTCGGCGTTTTCCATACCGATTGCTGGCTGCGTTCTCGGAAATTTTAACCTTTGCGACGATTGCACTTTCGCCTTTCATTCAGGTGCTTATTTCCCTGGGTAAAGCCATTTTTCACATGGAAGAAGGCCGCAACTTATTCATCGCTCGCGATGAACTAAAGGCATACGCCGTCGAAGTCGAAAAAAGCGGTTCCCTCACGGCCACTGAACGCGAAATGATCCACAACGTCGTCGATTTTCGGAATATCAAAGCCCGCGACGTTATGTTCTCCCTCGACAAATTTCCGGTCATCACCTCCGAGACTCCCGTTGCTGAAGTGCTCGCCGTCTCGAAAGAAAAACATCTGGATCGCCTGCCCGTTACCGATGAGAAGGGCAAAATCATCGGGCTGGTTCGCGCATTTGATATTTTGCTTGACGGGCGTTTGGACACGCGGGCGGGGCATCATTTGCGGCGCATCGTCACGGCACAACTCGACGAACCGGCGTACCAAGTGATTCGCAAATTACGCGCCGCCCGGCTTTCACTCGCGGCGGTTGTAGACGACAATGGGCAACCTGCGGGAGTCGTGCGTCCCGAGGACTTGATTGATCGGCTCATTACCGTCAACGTCCCCGGCCCCAAAAGTGACCGTCCCGTTGCTCCAACTTTTGCCTGAACCCATTGTAACCTTTTTCTGATTTCATGACTTCTGACGAATTTCCCCTTCCCGAATTCGAAGCTTCCACTGTCGAAGGGCCATTGCCTGAAACGGCAACCACACATCCCGATTTGAGCGGCCACAATCTGGAACATCCGGAGACAGCTCCCGCTGACGAAGACGTCGCGGACGCTTCAGCGCAAACGGCGCCGGAAGTGCCGCTCCCGGACGAATCAGCCACCCTGCTCGAGCTCGCTGCCACTTCGCAACGCGCCCGGCTTAGTCCTTCCGCCGAAACGCGCGCCGCGGATCTCCTCCGTCAGGTGCTGCTCGGCGGCCGCGCCGAAATCTCCGAAGCACTCGATGCCATTGCGATTTTGCCGTGGCCGGTCAGCGTAAGCGGCCTCAACACAGCTTGGCCAGACATGAAACCCTACGGCAGGAGGCTGTTCGTCACTGGCATGAAAGGCGAGAAGTTTGCTGACGAAGCGGGGCGTCGCATCCGAATCAGTCTCACGCGCGGGCTCGCAAAGGTCGACGAAGCACAGGCTGTGAAATGGGCCTGCGCGCTGTCTGCGGAGATGCTCCAGCCGGACGGAACCCTCGCCGCGCGCGACCGCCAGTCATTTTTCAACGTCTTTGTCGGTAAAGGAAAACCGTGGCTGCTGCGTCTGCCACTCGCCGGCCTCAAAGACGCAGATGTCCGGCCGTTTTTATCGTGCGCAGTCGCCACCATTTTTTCAGGCGGCTGTCCGCCATTCAGCCAGCAATCGCTGCTTCAATGGATCCTCACGAGCGGCAAGATAGATCTCCTCGACGAAAAACCGGCGGCGTTGATTGCGCAGGCGATCAAGAAGTGGCCGGGACGCCTTCTGCGCGATCTCCCTCAACGCGCCGCTGAATTTCCCGAACCGATCGCCGAGGCTCTGAAAGCGCGCGACGCTGCAAAAACTACGCCCACGCAACCCCCCGAGAATGAGGGGGATGTGCTTGCACAAGAAGTTGAAAGCGCTGCAGAAGAAGAGGCTGGAGAGAAAGCGGATGTGGCCGAAGAAGAGGAACGCGCCGAGGATGTATCAGATCGAGAGGAGGAAGAAGAAGAGGAGGAAGAGGAAGAAGAGGAAGAAGAAGAGGAAGAGGAAGAACCTGAGGAGGACGATAAACAAGCAGCCCAGGTTGTTGCCCGTCGCCATCCGCCGTACGTGAGCCCTGGACAGGTTTCCCGCCAGGTTCCTCAACAACCGCGCCCCGGACCGTTCGACCCCATAGCCGCGTTGAAACAGGTCGACAGTTTCCTCCGCCAGCAAACCCAGCAATTGCAGGCTGCCAAATCCGCCCTCCGCCAACGTGAAGACGAGGTCAAACGCCTCAAACGGGGTAGTCGCGGCCGGCGCGATCGCTATGGTTCCGAAAATGTCTGGCCCGAAATCGCTCAACCTGAGGACGCAGAGTCGTTGCGCCGGTTGGTTTCCCAGCTTGAAACCGCCAACGCCGAACTCCGTCAGCGGCTGGAAGATCTCACCACCGATGCGGAACAATATGCCCAGGCACTCACCGCCCCAGACGGCTCCCCGGTGGGCGAACGCGCGCAGCTTACGCAATTTCTCTCTCTGAAACTCGCCCGCGATCACGCCGATTTCGTCCGTTTGCAAAACGAGCCCCCGGACGAAGTATTCTGCGAACACTACCGACTCATTCTAAAGAGCGTCTTCGAAATCCTAGCCGCAGAGGGGATCAATCCTAAGGCGGAAGGATGACGCAGAAGGCGGAAGTTTAAGAACATATCGGCTTCAATTCTTTGTTTTGCATTCCGCATTCTGACTGCTGGCTTACGACTTCAGATGATCTCTTCCGAATTGCTTCTCGAAGCTTATTGTCGGGGGATTTTTCCGATGGGACTCGAGAATGGTGAAATCGGATGGTTCAGCCCTGATCCGCGCGGAATTTTGCCGCTGGAAGGGTTTCACATTCCGCATGGATTGCGCCGGACCCTCGCCAAGAACCGGTTTGAAATTCGCATCGACGAACAGTTTGAAAAGGTTATGCGCGCCTGCGGCGGGCGTGAGGAAACGTGGATAAGTGACGAAATTCTAGCAAGCTACATTCGCCTCCACAAAATGGGGTATGCCCATTCCGTCGAAGCCTGGAGCGAAAATGGCCTTGCTGGCGGGCTGTACGGCGTCTCAATTGGCGGCGCATTTTTCGGCGAATCCATGTTCCACTACGAAACCGACGCCTCAAAAGTCGCGCTCGCTAGCCTGGTGACCCGCTTGAAAGCACGTGGCTTTACGCTGCTCGACATCCAATGGGTGACGCCGCACTTGCAAACGTTTGGCGCGATCAATATTTCCAAAAAAGAATACCTGCGCCTGCTTCGCCCAGCCGTTTCCAAATCATGTCGCTTTGTGTGATCCGGTCGGTCGTCGCATTTACGGTTGAGCCATTAGTTCCGCAATATTGGGCAACCGCCGTAATCGGGATCCAACGCGCGGAATGCACGCGATAAGCGCTTTCGTATAGGGATGCGACGGCTCCCGAATCACTTTCGCCGTCTCGCCTTCTTCCACAATCTCACCACGGAACATAACGATAACGCGGTCGGCCAACCCGTTCACCAAGCCGAAATTGTGTGTGATCATCAAAACGGACATCCCCAATTTTGCCTTCAGATCTTTGAGTAAAGCGATGATTTGCGCCTGAATCGTCACGTCGAGCGCAGTCGTCGGCTCGTCGGCAACCAGGATTTCCGGCCGGGCGCATAAAGCCATCGCAATCATCACACGCTGCTGCATGCCGCCACTGAGTTGAAAGGGATTATCACGGAGGCGCTGTGCCGGGTTGACGATCCCGACGAGATCGAGCCAGCGTATGACTTCGGCATTGATTTCATTCCTAGCCACATCAGGCCGGTGAAGGCGGAGCATTTCGGCCATTTGCGCCCGAATGCTGAGAACCGGATTCAGGGAGGTGGATGGTTCTTGGAAAATGTAGCCGATTTTCCTTCCCCGAATGGCCCGGACTTCTGCTTCCCTCATTCTGAGCACGTCGCCGCCGTCGAGCAAAATACGGCCATCCGTATAACGCGCAGGTGGCGTGGGATTTAATCGTGCCAATGAAAGCGCCGTGACACTTTTTCCGCTGCCGCTTTCACCCACTACTGCCAGGGTTTCTCCTTTAGAAAGCGAAAACGAGATGTCGTGAACACAGGTGACCTCACCAAAAGCAATGCTGAGATTTTCGACTTCCAGCAATTTGGGCATGCGGCAGATTCTGAGGTCGCTGCTGCAGACGGTCAATCCTTCAGAGTCTGCTCGCAGACGCCTATTGCTTCAAAAGCTTCAGAACGGGAAATGAATTTAGAAATGCAGGACCAGTCTTTTGTCTACCTTTGTCTTCTACTGCGGTCTGGCATCTTTCCCGGGAAGCGGTTTCGTCAACATCGTCTCGGCGAGCTCCTTGAGCTTGAGAACCGCCTGCTCCGAAAACAGTCCAACAATTGCAGAGAGCGCAGCAAATCCAAAAGGGCTTGTCTGTTCGAAGCCTGCTTGAGGCGAGAAGAAGCCTCCACGCACGACAAAGTAGAACACAACGGCGAGGGACGCACCGCCAAGGGGTTGTATCACGTACTTGCCGATCCAACTCCAGATCAGTTCGCGGTTTCCAACATACCAGTAAAAAGAACGAATCCCATGGACCAGGCTTCCCAATGCCCCGCAGAGAATGACGATCAGGAGAAGGCGAACTTCATCCCAAACCTCGAAGGTAACACCTAACAACTTGACTTTGGAGGGTTCGCGATCCGAAGCGTGTGGTAGCCCTTGCCCTTTTGGCATCGGCTTTGCATTCGGCTCGGTGCCCTCTTCTCGAATGCCTGTCGTAATTGTTTCGCCTGGCGGGGGCGTTCGGGAAGGAGTAGGAACGGGCCAAAGCGCGACCAAGCCGGACAGACACAGGCTCGTAATGAAGACGAAATACACCGACATTAGGACAATCCCCTTCCACCCGACGTGTTGTCCGCCGGGACCTTTGCCGCCTCCTGTGCCAGTCGAGGACGCAATCGTTGGATTAGGATCCTGATCGGCCATTGAACTTGGAGAGTACGCCACCTCCACTCACAAACCGATTTCTATCTAATTAGAACCTGAGAAGCAAGCCCAATACGGAGCCGACTTCGCGGCGTACAGGTCGCGGCATCGAATCAATTTGCTATCTCCTTTGGAGAAAGGTTTAAGAAATGAGGCACACGCCTGTAAAAGAACGACCGGGGCTGCGCCCCTCGAAATCCGCGGTTCGGCGAGACGAACTGGCGCCACCGTGCCCGAAACGGAGGACATGTCCGTCGAACTAACCATAGCCACCCTTGAGCGCATCAGCACCGGATACGCGGAGCATCTCGCGTAGCGCCTTATGGTGATCTTCGAAAAACATCAGACCCAACTGACTCACAACCGCGTCGAACGACTGATCTGGAAATGGTATCGACTCGGCCACCCCTTGCCGCCAGCGTTAAGAAGTAACAGCAACGTGTACACCCGATGGAAATCGGGCCCCCGCGATATCTGATGGCGCGGCATCGGCGACGAAACTGGTTGTGACATTAACGGTTGCCTGGGATGAATCTCTCAGGCAGGCATTTCGCACTCCCGTTTTCTAGCCGCGGCGCTTCTTCGCCAGGTCAAATCGGATGGGAATAACCTTCGAAACAATTCCGCCGCCTGGTCGTGGTTTGAAACGCCAGCGATCGCGAACGGTGTTTAGGGCGCTTTCATCCAGCAGGGGCCAGCCGGACGAGCGGGCAAGTTGCACATTCACAGGGTGACCGCCTTCATCCACGGAAATTTTCAGACGTGTAACACCTTGTTGTCCAGCCTCTTGTGCAGCCTTTGGATAGCGTGGCTCCGGGTTGCGGAGATAGGCGAGCTCGGCAACCGAGGCTCCGCGGCTCGCCCTCGCGGTGGTTTTGTCTCTGCCGGGGTTGGCTGGCGAAGTTCCATCGCCTGCGGCCTTCACGACTTTGTGAAGGGGCCGGGCAGGAGCCAATTGCTGGACGGGTTTCCGGGCGATCTCCTTCGGTCGTTCAGGCGTGGGCTGTGGTTCGACGATTTTGTCGGACGGGACAACGAAATCGCCGGTATCGACCATTTGCGGCTGGTCGGGAGGGGCGATCTCGGCAATCGGCTCGATAGGTTCCAGCTCCGGGATATCGAGCGTTTCTTCGACGGTCATTGCGGCAACAAGATCTATTTCGACGCTTTGATCGGCAGAATCGACGCCATACTCCAGCTTCTGAGTCCTATTTTGAAAAGGAATCAGAAACGCGCTCGCCGAAAGAATCGTCACGGAGACGACCAGTGATGCGAGAAAGGAAACCGGCGACTGTTTTTCGGGCCGCGCAACAGGGCTGAACGCCGGGCACGCGAGCGACGGCTCTTCGTTCAAAAAAACGGTGGATTCCTCGACAATGGCGTGCATCTCGTTGGGGATTGCGGTCTGTGCGGCGGGTAAACGACGGGAGAGGCTATGGGAAATGCGTCTTGAGCGCATTCGCCCGATTGCGATTTTCTTGCGGCGGATTGCGGTTTTCACCAAGAGGCTATGCGCGTTAGGCTTGTCGAAGCATGTCTGAATCCACCGAACTGTCCCATTTCATCCGTGAAACGATTCGGCGTGAGGGGCCCGTGACATTTCGGTGGTTCATGCAGCAGGCGCTATATCACCCGGAGTGGGGTTATTATGCGTCGGGAACAGCCGTAATCGGGAAAAGGGGCGACTTCTACACAAACGTCAGCGTGGGCGGATTGTTTGGAGAACTGCTGACGCAGCAATTTCACGACGTCTGGCAGCGCATGGGTTGTCCAAGCGAGTTTTCGCTGGTCGAGCAGGGTGCGGATCGCGGGCAACTGGCTGCGGACGTGCTCGAAGGGGCACAGCGGCTTTATCCGCATTTCTTTTTGACTTTAAAATACCAGATCGTCGAACCATCGGCGTGGCTGCGGGCGGCGCAGACAAAAAATCTGAGAAATTTGGCCGGGAAAGTCGAGTGGACCGAAGCGATTGAAGAATTTTCCGGCGTTGTTTTCTGCAACGAGTTGCTCGACGCAATGCCCGTGCATGTCGTATCGCGGCGCGCCGGAATATGGCAGGAAGAATACGTCGACTTGACCACAAGCGGCTTTCAATTTGTCCCGGGACCAATCTCCAGAACGGAACTGGCGGCGGCGTTGGCGAAATTACCGGAGGGCTTGCCTGCAGACGACTACCGCACGGAAATCAATCTAGCCGCACCCGCATGGGTGCGCGGCGTTGCACGCAAAATGCGGGGCGGATGTGCGTTGATCATCGACTACGGTTTTCCGCGCGATCAGTATTATTCCATGGAGCGCCGCGAAGGCACACTCAGGTGCTATCGCAGGCATCAGCGTCACGATAATCCATTTTCGGAAATTGGACGGACAGACATCACGGCGCATGTTGATTTTTCGAGCTGCATCGATGCAGGCGCCGAAGCGGGACTGTTTTTCGCAGGATTTACCGATCAGCATCACTTTCTGACGGGCTTGAGCGAACCGGAATTTGCCGCGATCGAAGCGGAGTCGCGGCATGGATTATCCGCCGAAACACAGCGCCGACTTCGGACTTTGCAATCGCTGCTGCATCCAGGAACGCTTGGAATGCAATTCAAATACCTGGCGCTGACGAAAGGCATTGATCCAAGCAAACCATTGCTGGGCTTTCGCCGAATCGGTGGGTGACGCCGCCAAAGAAACCGCCCTCTGGACGTTTCTGCGAATCAGCGCTTCACATCCGCCACAAATTCGCGTGCGGCATCCCGGATCGTCTCACCGATTCGCACGGCGGGACGAACAAATTTCGGTGTAAACCAGGGGAAAAAACCGATTAAATCGTGCGTCACCAAAATCTGCCCATCGCATTGCGTTCCGGACCCGATGCCGATCGTAGGAATGGCCAATTTGCGGCTGATGTCGTGAGCCACAGCAGGGACGACGATTTCGAGGACGGCGGCAAACGCCCCCGCTTCCTCGACAGCGAGCGATTCGCGCACGAGGCGGTCGGCGTCGGCAGGAGTCTTGCCTTTGACCTTGTATCCGCCTTCCTCGCGAACCTGCTGGGGCAACATTCCCAAATGCGCCATCACCGGAATGTCATGGGACACAAGTTTCTTGATGTGAGCGGTGTGACAGCCTTCCAACTTCACTGCCTGTGCGCCGGCCTCGATGAGTTCAAGCGCGGAAAGGAGAGCCTGTTCGGGGCGGTCGTAAGTGCCGATGGGAAGATCAGCTACCAGCAGAGCGTGTTTCACTCCACGGGCGGCGGCGCGCGTATGATGGACGATATCCTGGAGCGTGACACTCGTGGTATCGGGATAACCAAGAACGACCATCCCGAGGGAGTCACCGACGAGGAGGCAATCCACACCCGCTTCGTCGAGAAGCCGGGCCGTGGGGTAATCGTAAGCCGTGAGGGCTGCGATACGGTTTCCGGCGGCTTTCATCTGTTTGAGATGCGAAGGTTGGAGCCGTTCGGAAGAGAGTGTGGGGGATGTTTCGAAATCGGAAGGGGTTAACAGAGAGCTCATAATTTTTCTCCTATCGGACGAACATCGTCACCCGGGGGCAGGGCATCGAGCAGTTCGCGAAAGGTGGAATGGTGGCCGGGCAGGATACGATCCGGAGCGATGTCGGTGGCGGGTTGGAGGACAAATCTGCGAAATGGGATGCGCGGATGCGGGATGATTACTTCTTCGTTGTTAAGAATAAAATTTCCACAGTAGAGGATGTCGAGATCGATGGGGCGCGAGGCATTGCGCGGGCGCTTATCAGGGCGGCCCATGGCGCGTTCGACTCCTTGCAAAGCGTCGAGAAGCAACGCGGGGTGTCCGTCGTAAGCGACTTCCATGACCGCGTTAAAATAAGCAGGAGTGTCCGGAGCGCAATCGATCGGCGCGGTTTCGTAAACTTCAGAGGTTAATACAGGCTCCGATACACCGGCAAGCCGCAGCACGCGATCACGTGCCTCCCGCAAATTTGCGATGCGATCCCCAAGATTGGAGCCGAGTGCGATGCCGGTTCTCATGGTCACAAATGTATAGTTGACATTGGACATTCCCGCCACTCACACGAACGGACGAAACCACCCAGATTCGAAAATCCGGACACCCGGTCTTCAAGCCAGCCCCAACACGTCCTGCATGGAGTAAAGTCCGGCCTCCTGCACAATGACCCATTTTGCAGCGTGAAGAGAACCTTTTGCAAACGTGTCGCGACTGGAGGCTTTGTGCGTCAGCTCCACGCGTTCGCCGACGTTGGCAAAAATGACCGTGTGATCCCCCACGACGTCACCGCCGCGGACAGAATGCATGCCGATTTCAGTCATGGAACGTTCGCCGACGATGCCTTCACGGCCGTGACGAATATCTTTGGAATACTCCAGATTGCGTACCGCGGTAAGGATCTCGGCGAGCCCGCGTGCAGTACCGCTTGGAGCGTCTTTTTTAAGTCGATGATGCATCTCAACGATTTCGAGATCGAACTCTGGACCGAGAATTTCAGCGGCTTTTCGAGTCAGCCAGAACAGGGTGTTAACGCCGACACTAAAATTTGGAGCGAAAACAATGGGAACAATCTTTGCCGCATCCGCGATTTTGGCTCGGACGTCGTCCGTGTGGCCTGTCGTGCCGATGACGAGGGGTTTTCCGGCTGCGACGGCGCTGACGACGACATTCTCCGTGACGTCGGCATGGGAAAAATCGATCACGACATCCGCATGGGGAAGCGCGGCTGCGAAGGCTTCGCTGGTGCTGGCTTCGCCGGCGATCACGACATCGGAATCAGTCGCGGCGCACGCGATGATCGCCCTGCCCATGCGGCCCCGTGCGCCGTTGACCAGCAGGCGAAGTGGTTCTTGATCACTCATGACAGAAGCCCCGACGCCACTGCGGTTTGGCGGATTTTGGCCTCATTCGCCGCGCTCATTTCACAGAGCGGCAGCCGGACTTCCGCCGACATTTTGCCGAGCCAGGAAAGGATGGATTTGGCGGGGACAGGGTTTGGTTCAATGAACAAATCCTTAAAAAGCGACAGATATTTTCTGTGCAACGCCCTTGCTGTCAGGGTGTCGCCCTTGAGAAAGGCTCTGACCAGATCGCTCACTTCGCGCGGAATGATGTTCGATGCGACGCTCACCACGCCTGTCGCGCCCACGGAAAGAAACGGCAGCGTCAACGAGTCGTCTCCGGACAAGATTGTGAAGCTTTCCGGCACAACCGCGCACAGCTGACTCACGCGGTCCACGCTTCCGCCGGCTTCCTTGAGCGAAACGATGTTTGGCACCTCGTTCGCGAGCCGGACGACTGTGTCGACCCCGATTTCTCCACCGGTCCGGCCTGGGATACTGTAGAGCATAACCGGCGACGGCACGGAGTCGGCGATCGCTTTGTAATGCCGAAAGATCCCTTCCTGCGAAGGTTTGTTGTAGTACGGATTAACGAGCAACAGGGCATCAGCGCCTTTTTCGACCGCGCGCTCAGAGAGATGCACGGCTTCCGAGGTCGCGTTCGAGCCGGTGCCTGCAATGACCGTCACACGTTTATTGGCAAACCGCACGGCGAGCTCCACCACGTAAATGTGCTCATCCTTGTCGACCGTCGGCGATTCGCCTGTCGTGCCGACAGCCACAATTCCATCGACGCCGCCTGCAATCTGGTCCTCGATCAACAGGGCGAATGCATCTTCATCGATCCGCCCGTTCCGAAAGGGTGTAACGAGGGCTGTGTAAGTTCCGGTGAACATCGGGGATTTAGACTTTCAAATTTGGGATTTACTCCGCGATGTCGATCTCGCCGCTGAACGCAAAATCGGCCGGGCCCGTAAGAGTGACGTCGGTAAAATGATGTTCGCCGACTTTCCGGAAACCGACTTCCAATGTTTCGCCACCGCGAACTTCGACTGAAATCGGACCGTCGATGTTAGTCACGATCGCGTGGATGAGAGCCGTCGCGACCACGCCCGTGCCACACGCGAGCGTTTCGGCTTCGACACCCCGCTCATACGTCCGGATTGCGATGACATGGCTGGAAAGCTGCCGGACGAAATTCACGTTTGTTCCCTTTGGCGCAAAGGCCTCGTGCCAACGGAGTTCTGCACCGAGATTCGTCACATCCACCTTTTCAAGATGATCGACAAAAACAACCGCATGCGGCACGCCAGTGTTCAGTGAATGAACCGTTAGCTTCGCGCCAGGTCTCACCGAACGATCGCCAAGGACGATTTTTTGGTTAAGGTTCAGGTCTTTTGGCTCACTCATTTGCAGCGTCACGAGTTCACCTGTAATTCTGGCCTCGATGATTCCTGCCTGGGTCTCGAAATTAAGGTGGCTGCCGGCGTCGGCAACCTTCTGGGCAAATCGCGCAAAACAGCGCGCCCCGTTGCCGCACATTTCGGCCTCGCCGCCGTCTGCATTGTAATACCGCATCCGGAAGCTGGCGCCGCTCTGTGCCGGCTCAACCACGAGAACGCCATCGGCGCCGACTCCGCGGTGACGGTCACAAAGCCGGGCGATTTGGCTGGTTGTGAGATGAAGGTTGTTCTGGCGATTGTCGAGCATCACGAAGTCATTGCCCGCGCCGTTCATTTTTTGAAATTTCAACATGAGGAAAGGGCTCGAAAACTAAGCGAGTCCCGGTCTGCAGGCAAGACCCAAGCCGAATGCGACTGCTGGTCTGGCCAGTTGACGGCAGCGAGGCGACTTTCTACGTTCCGGCTATGCTCGTCCTCTTCCTCAAAGTGCTTGTAGCGATCGGTTCCGGATTTGCGATTACGGCTCTGCTGTGAAGCCGTTCCGGTACGCATTTGATCCGCTCTGTTTGCTGGCGTGTATTGGCTATGGTTTGAATCGCTGGATCGTCGAACGGATCAGCCCGTTGGCTTTTCTGCATGGGCATTTTAATGATTTGCTGCTGATTCCCGCCGCGCTTCCCCCGGTGCTTTGGCTTCAGCGCAAGGCAGGTTTGCGCACCAACGATTTTGCGCCCACGGCTGGAGAAATTGCCCTTCATTGGCTGGTGTGGTCGATCTTAAGCGAGGGGGTCGGACCATACATATTTGCCCGGGCAACAGGTGATATTCTCGACGTTGCCGCATACGCGATCGGTGCAATCGTCGCCAGTTTTTGGTGGCATCACCGGACGGAGCCCGCCGGACAGTCGACTGGATTCGATGTGTTGGCTCCCCATTATGACTGGATGGAAGCCGTGCTGGCTGGAAGAAAACTGGAACACTGCCGGAATGCATTCTGGAGCTGTCTGCCGCCGGTGGGGAGCGCCCTGCTTGCCGGCGAGGGCCACGGAAAATTCCTCGTTGAGTTACTTCGCAGGCATCCCGACGCTCGGATCACGTGTGTCGATGCCAGCGCAAAGATGCTGGAAGTTTCCCGCAAACGAATGGAACGCGAACTCCTGACGGTCCGGACGGAACAGGTAAAATTCGTCCACGCCGACCTTCTCGAATGGCTTCCACCCGCCGGTGAATTTGATCTCGTTTCAACCCAATTCTTCCTCGACTGCTTTACGCGCGGGCAGCTTTCACGCCTGATTCCTCGCCTCGCAGCCGCCGCAAAGGCTGACGCCATTTGGTTGATTTCCGACTTTCAAATCCCCTCCTCCGGCTTCGGACGCTGGAGGGCACATATAATTCATTGGCTGATGTACCGTTTCTTTCGAGTGGTCACCAACCTACACGCCGTCGCTCTCGTACCTCCATCCGAATTCCTGCGTCAGCAAGGATTGACACGCATAGCGTATCGGGAGTTCGACTGGGGTCTGCTCTATTGTGGTCTTTGGAGAAAGGACGCGTCCACCGCTGTGTTTTTAAGAACTCAGGAACCGCCAGTCCTCGGCCCAAGAGTCAGTCCCTGACCAATTCTTGCCAGTCAAACCCTCGAGCAGCGGCATAATCCTGGAGAATTTGCGCGTTCCTGGCCAGCACGAGTTCGCTAACCGCGAGGTCATCCTTGAAACCGTCATCTGGGAGGTCGTCGGGGATAAGGTCGTTGTCCTGGTAGAAATATTGGAGAGCAAAAGCGATATCCGCTACCGCGTGAAAGGGCAGTTCACGGCAGAGCCCGGAGGCGAAATCTTCGAGAACCTGCCCTAGAAACTCGATCCGGACTGCCAGTTTCGGCTGTTCCGGATCGAGACTTGCAAACTTCGCTCGCAATCGCGGGAGCATCCGGATGGCTTTATCCAAATTTGCTGGAGTGATTTCCGGGGCGCCGGTTGCGAGCAGTTCTTCAACGGCATTCATGGCAAGAGCCATCTTATCTTATTCCTCGCGGCGGCCAAGGATCAATGGCAGCAGGTGCCAGAGGAAGTAAGCGAGCGATGTGATAAATGCGGCGACGTAGGTCCAAGCAGCGGCGTCCAGCACTTTCTTAACGCCCATGACTTCGTCAGCCGTGCCGACGTATCCCATGTTCGACAAAATCGTCTTGGCCCGGCGGGACGCGTCGAATTCGACGGGCAGCGTAATCAGGTTGAAGAGCATGATGACGCCCCAGGCGACGGCCATGATCATGAGGGCCATTTTTCCGGTCACGAGACCAGTAAACATACCGAGCAACGGGAGCCACATCACGATCTGGCTCGCGAAATTGGTCACGCCGACGGCCGCCATACGCCAATGAAGAGGAGCGTAAGCGATTTTGTGCTGGATGGCATGGCCGCATTCATGAGCAGAAACTCCAAGCGCAGCTGGCGAATTGCCGTAGTAGTTTTCATTGGATAGGACGAGGCGCTTGTGCATCGGATCGTAGTGATCACCGAGCATGCCTTCCTGCGCGACGATGTCGACGTCGTGAATATTGGCTTTGTCGAGGATCGCGTGAGCGACTTGAGCGCCGGTGGCACCGGATGCGGTGGGCATCTGGTTGTAGCGGTTATAGGTGCTCTTGACGCGCATGGTCGCCCACAGCGAAAGGAGCATCGTCCCGGCAAAAAGTAGGATGGAGAATAACATAGCTAATTAACTTTCGTTGGTTCGGTGGCCGCAAGATTCCGCAAGTACGATCCTTCCACAATTATCATTATTCAATCCGATTGTTCTATTTTTTCGATTGTTCTATTCTTCTCGCATGCAAGCCACGCCCTCTTCTTCCGCCTCTTCACGAGCGTTGTCGCTCGACTGGCTGAATTTTCATCATTTGCGTTATTTCTGGGTGGTCGCCCGTGAGGGGAGTCTGCGCCGTGCCTCGGAGGTTTTGCACGTCTCGCAACCCTCGATCAGTGCGCAAATTCATCAATTGGAAGATTCGCTGGGAGAAAAACTCTTCGACCGCCGCGGCCGCAAACTCGTTCTCACGCAGATGGGACAACTGGTCATTGACTATGCCGATGACATTTTTGCTGCGGGACGCGAGTTGCTGAATGCTGTCAAACAGCGCCCCGGCGAGCGCCCGCTGAGGCTGCAGGTAGGGATCGCCGATTCTCTGCCGAAAGCGGTCGTCTATGAGATGCTTAAGCCGGTCTTCGCGTTGCAACAGCCAATCCACACCACCTGTCGCGAAGGGAAAGTCGACGCACTTCTCTTGCAACTCGCTGCGCACCGACTCGACATCGTTCTCGCTGACGAACCGGCGCCCAGCTCGCTGCATGTGAAAACTTTCAGCCATTTTCTAGGTTCGAGCTCCATTACCTTCTGCGCGCCGGGCGGGCTGGCAGCAAAGCTAAAAGCGGATTTCCCGCTTTCCCTGGACAATCAGCCCGCCTTGCTACCAGCAGACAACACGGCAACCCGGATGGCGCTGGAAAAGTGGTTTCAGGCGGCGGGAATCCGCCCCAAAGTCACCGCGGAATTCGAAGACGCCGCGTTGATGCAGGCGGTTGCCATGCATACTCTCGCCGTCGCACCCGTGCATACGGTCGTAATTGAAGAAGTAAAACGCCAGTTTGGTCTCCGCGAAATCGGCGAAGTACCAGATTGTGTGGGCGCCTTTTACGCGATCACAGCCGAGCGAAAATTGCGGCATCCGGCAGTCGTCGCCATGACCGAGAATGCGCAATCGAAACTGTTTTCCCGCGAACGAAAAGGAAAAGCGTAATTACTTTGCAAACGGAAACTTTCCCGTAGCCAGATGCTGGCGGACGTATTTGCCGAGCAGCGGAATTTCCCATTCCACACCGCTAAATGCTTTGAAGGCCTGAATCACCCACAGGACCAGTGCGCCCAGGCCCAGAAGAGGAAACAAAAGCATCAGCATGAGACCGACGATCAGATTCAACACCGGGATAAATCCAAAGAGAGATCCAATCATCGATAGACCGATGAAGCCGATCCATAGCGCCGCCCCCAGATAGATGGACTGCAGTGCATGGAAGCGAACGAAGGCATTTTTCTTTTCGAGAATGAAAAAAACGATGCCGGCAACAGGCGGAAAGAAAGTGGATAGTCCCGCCGCAACTTCCTGAGACAGTCCCGTTTCCGTGGCTGTGGTGCCGGCAGCACCCCCCGGAGGCGGCGTAGGTGGGACTTCTGGATTGGGAGAACCTACAGGCATATCCGACATAAACTGTGAGCACTTTGACTTGCTTCAATGCACACAAACGCCAAGCTGGAATAGAGTCAAGGCATGATCGTCCAACGGAAATTACGCAATTCAGATCTGGCTCCCGGCGACCTGCGTTCGCACACCTTCGACTGGACGGGTTTTCAGTTCATCGAAGTCACGGGTGTGAACGATCCGGATTTCGAGCGCCTTTACGATTTCCTTAACGCCGATTTCGGACCCAAGAATGAAATGGAAACGCGGGAAGTCCTGCGAAGGCGTTTCGGTTGGGCCGGCAAGGTCCAGCCTGACGGCAAACGATTGGCCTACAGCATGCTAGGACTCGAAAAAGACGGCAAAATTGCCGCGGGTCGCGATCACACCGTGGTCGTCACCCCAGGCATCAACCCGCGCGCATGCGTGCACCTTTCGCACGTCCTCGTGGACCCCTTCTGGCGACGAACGGGACTCGCCGGCTGGCTGCGGGCTTTTCCCGTGCATGACGCTCGATCACTCTGCCTACAGTCCGATTTGCAGGCAACGACACCCATTACACTCGTCGCCGAGATGGAGCCTTTTGACCGGCCCGACCAATACGCCAGACTCAAGGCGTATTTGCGCGCAGGTTTTCGTCGTGTCGATCCCGATAAAGTGCCGTATTTCCAGCCTGACTTCCGCCCGCCTGAGGAGATCGACGCGAGCGGCGGGCCAAAACCGTTGCCATTCTGGCTCATGGTCCGCCAGGTCGGGAACGAAAACGACACAGCCATCACGGGGCTTGAATTACGCCGCATTGTGGATGCCCTTTACTCGATGTACGCATTTGGTTTTCGCAAACAGGACATGGCGTCGCTCTACGAAAAATTGGAAAGCGATTACCCGCCACTTCACGAGGAAGTCGCTCTGGAGCGGATTGATCTCGACCAACTCAAGACATTCCCATGATTACCGCCTGGCACGATGCCGGATTCGAAGTTCCACTTGGCAAGCACATCATGCCCATTCGGAAATTCGCGCTGGTGTCGGCGGAAATCCGAAAGCAAAAGCTTGCACAGGTCCTTTCCCCTGAGCCGGTTACAGAAGAGATGCTGCTCGCGGTCCACACGAAGGAATACATCCATGCCATTCGGACCGGAGATCCCCGCCCGTTAGCCGAATCGCAAAAATTTCCGTGGTCGCCGCAACTTTACCCGTCGGTCTTGCTCACTAACGGTGCGGTCGTCGCTGCTGCGCGCACCGCGCTAAAAGAGGGCATTTCTGCGGCCGTGGCCAGCGGGTTCCATCATGCGCATCAGACTCAAGGCGAAGGTTTTTGCACGTTCAATGGGCTCGTTATAGCGTCAGAAGTTCTTCGCGCTGAGGGGCTCGCTAAGCGGATAGCCATTCTCGATATGGACCTTCATTACGGAAACGGAACGGCTTCCCTTGCCACCACCCGTCCATGGCTTCGCCAGTTGTCAGTTTACGGCAACGACTATTTTGCCAACCAGGCCTATCGAGACGTCACCGTGCTCCGCCACTCCGACGGACCGAACCACTGCTCCATTCCCCTGCCTGCCGGAACGGACTGGTTAAAACTCGAGCACATGATGAAGAATCAAATTCCCGGATTTTTGGACGAGGAAAAACCGGACATCCTTCTTTACCAGGCAGGCGCGGATTATTTCCGGGAGGATCCGTATTCGCCATTGAACCTCGACCACGATGCCCTCTTCAACCGGGACAAACTGGTTTTCCAAACGGCTAGAGAACGCGACATTCCCATCGCCTGGACGCTGGCAGGTGGCTACACCGAAGACACGTCCCAAGTCGTCAAAGTCCATGTCAACACCTTCCACGCCGCACGCGAGGTTTTTGAGTTATGAACCCCCGCGCCGGCAAAGGTTCGGATCCCGTTCGGAAGCGATCAAGATTTACCGCTTGCCGGAAAAACCGATGAATCCGATGCAGACCGGGGAGCGGAGGACCTTCGCGGGCTGAAGTTCTCCAGCGCAAAAATCTTCAAGGCCTAAAAAATTGCGTTCCAACCAAAAAGCGCTTGCGCCTGGGGCCCCGCCGCCCTTAACTTCCGCTCCCTTTTCAATGGCTGGATAGCTCAGTCGGTAGAGCAGAGGACTGAAAATCCTCGTGTCGGGGGTTC
>DATDAW010000021.1:0-86251 GCA_036525185.1 Chthoniobacterales bacterium
CGTGTGCGTGAGCGCCGCCGGACCGGTAATGTCGAGCGTGCGGCGGCCATCAAAATCGGACGCCAGCGCAGCAGCGGCAGCGGCGGCGGCATCCGCGCGGGCAACGTATCCAATGGCTCCGTCGCCGGCTGCGGCGAACCATTTTCCGGACGCGATGGCGTACGGCAATGATTGCAAAAAATTATCCGCGTAGAGATTGTCCCGCAGAATCGTGTAGCCAAGTGTCGAAGCTTCGAGCGCTTGTTCTGTGGCGTGATGGTCGACGTTCACGAGGACGACGGATGAAGCGACTGCGTTGGTATTGGATGTGTAAACGACCTGCTTTACGCCCGCTTTGGCAGCTGCCTCGATGGCATTCTTGTGCTGCGCGATGCGGCGCCCCGGCTTGTCGAGTGCGTCGCTGCTGACAATGAGAGCGCGGTCCACGCCGGCAAATGCACTCGCGAGCGTGGCGGCATCTTCGAAATCAAGGGCGCGGGTTTCTGCGCCAAGCGCAGCGAGGTCCGCGAGCTTGGCCGGATTGCGCGACGCGGCGATGATTTTGTGGCTCTTGTTCGCGGCGAGAAGAGTTTTAGCAGCAAGATTGCCGAGTTTACCGGACGCGCCGGTGACGAGAAGTGTGCTCATTGGTTCGTTTGAATTGGTTTATAAAGCCAGGAATTTCCTTGGTATCCGCTGGATACTACTGGCTTGAAAAACGCACAAGAGGGGTTCTTTTTGTCACTTGGTAACCGCGAAGGAACCGAAGAAAGCCGGAAACCGGAAGCACACCTCTCAAACTCAGTTTCAGGTTTCAAGTTTCATCCCTTAACCCATGACTTCACTCCGAAAACCAACAGCTTCCTGGGCAGTGAATTGCCCGGTCCGCGACGTGCTCGACCGTTGCGGCGACCGATGGAGCATTCTCGTCTTGCATTCTCTGGAAAGCGGCACGCTACGTTTTACGGTGCTCAAGAAAACCATTGGGGACATTTCCCAGCGAATGCTGGCCAAGACTCTGCGCCGGCTGCAGGAAGACGGTTTTGTATCACGAAGAGTGTATCCCACAGTCCCGCCACAAGTGGATTATTCGCTCACGCCACTGGGTCGGTCGCTCATGCAACAAATCGGCCATCTCGTCGCCTGGGCGGATGCGCATCACCAGGAGGTGCGTGCGGCGCGGGAGACTTACAAAGCCGAAAATGGCGCCGACTCAGAAAGTCTCGATCTCGCCGGGAAAACCGAGGCATAACTGGGAGACGGTTTTCGCCGGCCCATCCGCGGATAGGTACCCGTGATCGAGTTGCTCGATGAGCGGTTTGACCACTTTGCCGATGAGTGCGCGATCAATAGATCCAGCCCGTTTTCGGATCGACTTCGCCAGTGATGGAAATCTCCACTTTGAAGCTATGTCCGTGCATTTTGCCGCATTTGTGGCCCTCTGGGACATTCGGAAGCGTTTGGGCAGAGTCGAAGATGAAGTCTTTGGTAATCGTGGCTTTCACTGATCGATGATCGGTTATCCGTTAAAGGTTATCGGGCTCACACGCCCGGCGTCGCCGGATCCCAGTCGCAACTCCTTCTCTTTGTGCTTTTTGCGTTCTTGTGGTCAATTTGCGTTGAATTCGCCGGTCTTAGGCTCGCCAGCCTCGTCGCACGAAGGAATTCGTGCTATCCTACATTCAGTTCAGCTCACTGAACGAATCCCCCAATCACCACGTAACTCCGTCTACACAGAAAGAAGGCGTGACATGGCTACCTACTTCATGTTCGGCAAGTATTCGCTCGACGCGGTTAAGGCCATCAGTGCGAAACGCACCCAAGACGCCGTCGCCACAATCCAGGAGCACGGTGGAGAGCTCAAGTCAGCATATGCGCTCCTCGGAGACGTAGACTTGGCATTAATTGTCGATTTGCCAGATACCGGGCAAGCCATGAAAGCTTCGGCGGCCTTGAGCAAGTTACTGGGCATCTCGTTCAGCACTGCGCCAGCCGTGAGTATGGACGAGTTTGACAAACTCCTGGGCTAGCGCCGTCCAACTTGCGCCGCCAACTTACGCGGCTATCCGTTGGTATACGCATTTTGAGTGAGTTACGTTCTTCGCGGATTTTAATCCCAAGGGCGATCAAATGCCGGCGCTGTCGTTTGCACGGCTGTTTCCAATCCTTGCCGTAGCAAAAGGCTTTCCGATCGAGGCGGCGGCCGAAACGCCCCGCCATCCTCTTTTAAAGCGATTCGTGCCGAGGCTCTGGAGTTCAATCGTTGAGCAACGAATGCCGACTGTCGCCATACTCTCGATTTCCTTCGCCCATTGCACGGCGGTCGCGAACCGTTACACGGACAATATTTTCACGTTTCAGAGCAAGTAGAGCAGCGGCGGCGGCGTTTGGGTACACAAGCGATACTCCGTCCGCACTCTAGTTATGGGTAAAACTAGCTCGCCGTAGGAGCAGTGGACGAAAGCGTCAGCGTCCACATTGACTCATTAACGATGCCCTGTTATCTCAGTCTCCGCGACCGACTTTCGGGTGCATATTGTTTGACACGCTAGGCCGATTTACATTCCTGGCGGCCACTCATCAACATCTTGCTTTGTAAGTCGGTGTTCCAAATGGAGGTGCTGATAAATCCGGTTCTCACAAGTGATGATATGACCGCGCACGTCTGTCGTCCTGTTGCAGCCAGTCATCGGACAGCTAAATTTATAACCGTCGGCCGTGCGAGAGACCTCGACAATGATGTCTCCGTATTTTCTGAAGATGCTATCACTCATTAGAAGGGGGGTGTTAACGTGGCCGGCCAACTTGGGCGAGTCTGCGTGGTCGTTTGATGGAGACTCGATCGGTTTGGCCGTTACCGCTTTCATGGGAGGGGAATTTTGGGATTTTCCAACAGCGGATTAACAAAATCGCGCAAACTATCAATGGAAATCTTTAGGATTCTGTTCCCTACCTAATATTCCACAACTATTCCGCGCGCGATTTTGGCCGATATCCATGTGGCCCGTCGCGATCGCACAAGGCGAGCATGATGAGTCTATCAAAACCCGAGAACACGGAGAAGAAGAAGAACTCCCGATCCATCTGGCGCATGAGAGCAGGATACTTGAGATCTTACGACCTGCCTAAAACTCCCCGCGGAAGGACACGCGCGCTGTTGGCGTTTCGTGGATAACGATTTCGCTCAAACCTGGGCATTGACCCTCGATCTTTCGCCAGAACCACGCGGCCATGTTTTCGATGGTCGGGTTTTCCAAGCCGGGGATGTCGTTCAAATATCCGTGGTCGAGTTGCTCGATGAGCGGTTTCACCACTTTGCCGATGAGTGCATGATCGTAAATCCAGCCCGTTTGCGGATCGACTTCGCCAGTGATGGAAATCTCCACTTTGAAGCTATGTCCGTGCATTTTGCCGCATTTGTGGCCCTTTGGGACATTCGGAAGCGTTTGGGCAGAGTCGAAGATGAAGTCTTTGGTAATCGTGGCTTTCACTGATCGATGATCGGTTATCCGTTAAAGGTTATCGGGCTCACACGCCCGGCGTTGCCGGGTCCCAGATGAATTTGTGCATCTGAAGCTGAAACCGGACGGGCAATTTGTCTTCGAGCATCCACTCGACAATTTGCCGCGGCTGAATGGCATGGAAGTTCGGAGAAAACAACACCACGCAGCGGTCGGCGAGCCTGTATTTCTGCAATTGCTCTCGCGACCATTCATAGTCGCCTCGGGAACCGATCACGAACTTCACTTCGTCACGCGACGTTAGATGATCGATGTTCGCCCACAAATTGCGGTGGCTTTCGCCGCTGTCCGGCGTCTTCAAATCCATGATCCGATGCACGCGCGGATCGATTTTGGAAATATCGTGCGCGCCGCTGGTCTCGATGAGCACCGTTTTGCCGGCATCACAGAAAGCCGTCATTAGCGGGAGCACGTTTTTCTGTAAAAGCGGCTCGCCGCCAGTCACTTCCACAAGCGGAGCGTCATAGGCCATCACCGCGTCGTAGATGGATTGCAGCGTTTGCTTTTCTCCTTTGTAAAACGCGTATGCGGTGTCGCAATACGTGCAGCGCAGGTCGCAAAACGTCAGCCGCACAAAGACGCAACGCAGCCCCGCCCAAGTGCTTTCGCCCTGGATGGACTCGTAAATCTCGTTGACCGTGGCGGTCTTGTCCCCGTTTGGAATCACAGTGCTGTTGTTCGTCTCTTCAATCCTGCTCTTTAACTTTATCTAAAACCCCGGGCAGGAATTCGAAAAAATTCTGGCTAAGAAAAATCGCGGGCCGTCCGTTTACCCCCTGAAGACCGTCATGTCAAACAAGGCCACTCACTGGATCGAACCCGTTCTCGCCCGATACGAACGCCCGCTTCTCCAATACGCCCTCGGACTGTGCGGCGGCGATGTGGATCAGGCCCGCGACATCGTTCAGGACACCTTTCTTCGCCTGACCCGCGAGGAGACACCGCCGGCGGGCGATCACCTGGGGCCGTGGCTCTTCACCGTTTGCCGCAATCGGGCCCACGATCATCACCGCAAGAGCAGCCGAATCACCTACCTGGAAACCCAAGCCATGGAAGACTCCCCCGACGACGCCACATCGCAGCCCTCCGTCCTCCTTGAACGCAAGGAACACGCCGACGCCCTAAGCCGCCTCATCGACCGCCTCCCAGCCAATCAACGCGAAGTCATCCGCCTCAAATTTCAACACGACCTCAGTTACCGGGAGATTTCCGAAATCACCACTCTCAGCGTCGGCAATGTCGGTTTTCTCCTCCACACCGGCCTCCGCCGCCTCCGCGAACTCTTTCAACAACACGAAGCTCTGCCCGAAAGGAAGATCGGATAATGAACCTCGACGATCCCAAACTCACCGCGTACGCCCTCGACGCATTCGACGCCCTCAACGCTGACGAACGCGCCGAAGTGGAAGCCTGGCTGGCCACTTCCCCCGAAGGTCGTCAATTTGTCGTCGAGACACGTCAAATCGCCGCCCTACTCTCGGAAAAACTGCATACCGCGTCCACTCCCACCCTCACCGAGGAACAACGCGAAGCGATCCTCGGGGGCACAAGCGCAAGTCCAAAGAAAGGCGATTTCCCGATTCCCTCTCATTCCGGTGCTTTGAAAAGCGCCGCTCCCAGCGCTCCTTCAAAAATCCGCAAGGTCAGCTTCATCACCGCGTTGACCGCGTTGGCCGCCTGCCTGCTTGCCGGCCCGTTTCTTCCGTGGACGCAAATCCTCGGCTTACACCACGAAGGTGATACCAAAGTCGCTACCGTAGTTTCTGCTGAAAACAAGAAATCGCCCGAGACATTCCACATCACGATGGAAACAAGGCCCGCTCCGCCCCCCGTCTCCGCGCCCGCGGCACCCAGTCCGATTCGACTCGAGACCAAGGATGTTCAGTTGGCTCTTTCAGCTTCGGGAGCGAATGGGCGTGTGGCTGCAGCTCCCGCGAAGAAAGCGTTTGAATCTTCGCCCGCGTCGTTAGCAGATCTCCAGACCGGGGCTCAACCAATGTCGGCCCCGATGAGCGCCAGTGCCTCCGTATTCTCAAGCGGGTCCTCCAGCGGGGGCGGCCTGAAATCCACGCGTGGCCAGTTGTCGCAATCGATGGCCCACTTTGACCGCTCGGCAAAAGTCTCGGGTGACTCCGACGCTTCCGAGTTCGTGCGTCGCAGCTCCGCTGAGAAAGAGTTCAACACCGAAGCTTACGATTCACAGGAAGAAAACTCGTTCCTCGACGTGAAAGGCAACCCGCTTTCCACATTCTCCATCGACGTCGATACCGCTTCCTACGCCAACATCCGGCGGTTCATCAATCAGGGGCAGCTTCCGCCCAAAGGAGCCGTTCGCATCGAGGAATTGCTCAACTATTTCTCCTACGACTACCCGCCGCCGAGTGGCAACACGCCGTTTTCCACCAGCATCGAAGCCGCGGAATGCCCATGGCAACCTGACCATCGCCTCGTGCGCATAGGACTCCGCGGACGCGACGTCCCCGCTGCAGAACGGCCCGCCGGCAACCTCGTTTTCCTCATCGACATCTCCGGTTCCATGGATCAGCCAAACAAACTCCCGCTTCTAAAGCAAAGCCTGCGCACGCTCGTCGATCAGCTTGGGGAAAATGATCGCGTCGCCATCGCCGTTTACGCCGGACAAAGCGGCCTTGCCCTGCCCTCAACCTCTGACAAACAGGCCATCAAGGACGCCCTCCATGACCTCCAGCCCGGCGGCAGCACCAACGGCGCTTCCGGCATTGAAACAGCCTACGCCGAAGCGAAAAAGAACTTCATCCATGGCGGCGTCAATCGCGTCATCCTTGCCACGGACGGCGATTTCAACGTCGGCGTCACCAGTCAGAGCGACCTTGTCGATTTGATCCAGGAAAAAGCTAAAACCGGCGTGTTCCTGAGCGTCCTCGGCTTCGGCGACGGCAATTTGAAGGATTCAACCATGGAGAAATTGGCCGACAAAGGCAACGGCAACTATGCCTACATCGACGGTGTTTCAGAAGGTCGCAAAGTTCTTGTCGAACAACTCGGCGGCACGCTCGTCACCATCGCCAAAGACGTCAAAATCCAGGTCGAATTCAATCCCGCCATCGTCGCCCAATACCGGCTCGTCGGCTACGAAAACCGCATCCTGGCAAAGGAAGACTTCAACGATGATAAAAAAGACGCGGGCGAAATCGGCGCCAACCACACGGTAACAGCACTTTACGAGGTTGTTCCCGTTGGAAAGTCCGTTCCGGTCAGCACCGTGGACGCCTTGAAATACCAAACCGCCGCCGCTCCGGATTCATCGAAAATCGAGAACTCGAAAGCGAAAATCAGCGAAATGCTCACGGTCAAATTGCGCTACAAACAACCGGACAGCGATACCAGCACGAAAGTTGAATTTCCTTTCATCGACCAGGGGGAAAAGCTGACTTACGCCACGCCGGATTTCCGTTTTGCCGCTGCGGTTGCTGAAGTGGGGTTGTTACTCAAAGGCTCCGCTCACAAGGAGCTCGCCAGTTGGGATTCCGCCATCGAACTGGCATCGAAAACCCTCAGCGATCTCGAGAAAAAACGCGACGACCGATACCGCGCCGAATTCATCGTTATGGCCCGGAAGGCCCGCGAATTGAGTCAACGGCTCGACTAGCACAAGAATGCGGCAATCGCGTGAAGTCAGTCCGGCGCGTGCACCGAATTTTCCGCGGCGGACCTTAATTTGAAAATTTATTCAAATCGCGTTTGCCAACGCTAGTCTCGCTTCCTAGAGTTTCGTTAATGTCATCCCCCATTCGGTCCGTTCCTTTTCAAGAAGGCGGGTTGCTCATTGCAATTCTTGTCCTCGGAATTCTCCTAACCATCTTCGGTGGTTCCGTAAAAGCTCCCAAATTCGAAACCGACGCCCAAGGCAAACGCGTCCGCGTCATGGAAGTCGACGCCAGTGGCCAGAAAGTGCCGGCATTTGAGACGCGCAATAAATTCTTCAACGCCAGGAGCCTCGCCAAACTCGCGAAGGACGCCAGTTTCGTGGCGATCATGGCCGTCGGAATGACGTTTGTCATCGTCTCCGGCGGCATCGATCTCTCCGTAGGCTCGACTTATGCCTTTGCCTCCGTGCTGGGGGCCGTCGTTTTCCGAAATACCGGAACCGACGGCAGCATGCTGCCCGGAATACTCGCCTGCCTTGGTGCGGGCGCCTTGGGCGGCTTTGCCAACGGTGCTATGATCGTTTCCCTGCGCGTCCATCCGTTTATCATTACGCTGGGCACGATGGCTATTTACCGCGGCATCGCATTCGTCATAACGAAGGGACAATCCATCGGCGGTTTTCCGACATCGCTCCGCCGTTTTGTGGGTTATGAAATCAACGGTCTGAGCGTTGTGCCCCTGCTGGTAACCATAGTCGTGCTGATCCTTGGGGCGATTTACCTGACCCGAATGGCTGCCGGCCGGCAGATTTACGCCGTTGGCGGCAACGAACTCGCTACGCGCTACTCGGGTATCAGTGTCGAAAAAGTAAAGCTAACCGTCTTTTTCGTCTCCGGACTCACCGCCGGCATCGCTGCTTTGATGGCACTGGGTTACTATGGTGCAGCGTCTTCCGGCGACGGCCAGGGGTATGAGTTAAACGTGATTGCTGCAGCAGTCGTCGGTGGCGCCAGTCTCACGGGCGGAAAAGGCTCCGCGCTGGGCGCTGTTCTCGGCGCGTTAATTATTCAAATGATCACCAGCGGCATCGATATCGTCGGCATCGACAAGAGTTACAGCCAAATCATCATCGGCGGCGTCGTGATTCTGGCAGTCGTTCTCGACCAACTCAATGAACGCCTCGCCAAAGCGCGTCTATTGGCCCGCTCGGCGAAAGCCTAATTTCCTCGGGGAACCGCCAGGCACCCCCCAAGCCATTCTCCCACAAGAATAACCCCCTCAAATCAACAGAACAATGAAACGCATTCTTAGTACCCTAGCTGCTATGTTGGCAGCCACCGTCGCTTTGCCCAGCATCCTCCAGGCGGCCGAAACCTATACCATCGGCCTCGTGGCGAAATCACAAAACAACCCCGTCTTTCAGGCGGCCCGAGTGGGCGCCGAAGACGCCGCCAAGGAGCTCGGCGCAAAACTCGGTGTCAACGTCAAGATCGATTGGCGCACGCCGAACGAAGAAGATCCGCAAAAACAGGCCGAAGCCATCGAACAACTCGTCCTCACCGGCGCAAGCGGCATCGCCGTAAGTTGCTCCGACGCCAATAAGCTCACCGATGCCATCAACAACGCTGTCGACCAGGGCATCCCGGTTGCCACGTTCGACTCGGATGCACCAGCCAGCAAACGGTTCGTCACCTATGGTGTCGATGACGTCCAGTGCGGTCAGGAAACCATGAAAGCACTCGCGAGATACCTCGACGGAAAAGGTGTCGTCGCCATCCTCGCCGGCAACCAGAACGCGCCCAACCTCCAAAAGCGGGTCGCAGGCGCGAAAGAGGAAGCCAAGAAATATCCCGACATCACGATCAAGGATGTCTATTACCACAAGGAAACCCCGCAGGACGCCGCGGCGAAAGTCGAAGAAGTCACCCAGTCAAACCCCGACATCACCGGCTGGTGCATGATTGGCGGCTGGCCACTTTTCACCGATAACGCGCTGAAATGGGAACCGGGCGCCATCAAAGTCGTTGCTGTCGACGCTCTTCCCCTCCAGCTCGCTTATATCAAGAGCGGTCACGTCCAGGAGCTTCTCGCCCAGCAATGCTATGAATGGGGCTATCGGTCCGTCGATCATTTGCTAAACAAAGTCGTCCTCAAGAAAGATCCTGCCGCAGTCGTCGATGTCAGTGCATTGATCCCGGTCACCAAGGAGAACGTGGACGAGTTTGGCAAGAACTGGGAAAAATGGCTGCGTAAGTAAGGCGCAAATCCAAGACGTCTTGGGATCGCCGCAACGCCGTTGCCCGAGACGCGTTAAACAGCAGCTCAATCACCCTATCCGCCCATGGCCTACCTCGCCTACAAAAACATCACCAAACGTTTCCCCGGCGTCGTCGCTCTCAACAGCGTCAGTTTTGAGATCAAACAGGGTAGCTGCCACGCACTCATGGGCGAGAACGGGGCAGGCAAAAGCACTCTTGGCAAAATCCTCGCCGGTGTTTACAACGCCGACGAGGGTGAGGTCCTGCTCGAAGGGAAAGTGATCAACCCACCAAATCCCCTTGCCGCCCGCGCCCTCGGCATCGCCATCGTTCACCAGGAACTCGCTTTCTGCTCGAACATGACCATCGCTGAAAACCTTTGCCTCGGCGATATGCCGCGCACTGCCGGCTGGGTCAACAAAACGGAACTCCGAGATCGAGCCCGCGAGATGCTCGCCGAAGTCGGCGCAGATTTCGATGTCGATCAGCAAATCGCCAACCTGACGACCGGTCAGGAGCAAGTCGTCCAGATTGCCTCCGCGCTCGGCGTCAACGCGCGGATCGTCGTCATGGACGAACCGACCAGTTCTCTTTCCGTCGCCGAGAGCGAACTCCTGTTTGCTCTCCTCGCCAAGCTTAAGGAACGCGGAATCACCTTCATTTACGTGTCGCACCGCATGGAGGAAATTTTCCGGCTTTGCGATCACATCACCGTGCTGCGTGACGGTCAACACGTCCATACCTGCCCGGTGAAAGAAACGACGACCGAGGAAGTTATCCAGCGAATGGTCGGCCGGGCTGTCGGCCAATTTTCACCCAAACACGTCCTGAACACACCTGGCAAAGAGGTGCTGCGCGTCGAAAATTTAAATTCACCGCGCAAATTCCAAAACATTAACTTCAATGTCCGTTCCGGGGAGATCGTTGGTTTTGCAGGCCTCGTCGGCGCCGGTCGCAGTGAAGTCGCGCAGGCTATCTTTGGACTCGATCCGCATGCCACCGGATCGGTGCTTGTCCATGGCAAACCCATCCCGCCAAAAAACGTTAAAGCAGCTCTCCGTGCAGGTGTCGGTCTTCTTCCCGAAGACCGCAAACGGCAGGGACTTGTCCTGACCATGAATTGTCGGGAGAACACCTCGCTGGCCACGCTGCGCAGGCTCAGTCGCCTCGGTTTCGTCCGCCGCAAAGACGAGCAATCGCTTTCCCAAAAATACAAGGAACGGCTTCGCGTTAAAACCCCCTCGATGGAAGTCCTCATCGCCGGGCTCAGTGGCGGCAACCAACAAAAGGTCGCGCTCGCCAAATGGCTGGCTCGCGATTGCGACGTCCTCATCGTGGACGAACCCACGCGCGGCGTCGATGTCGGCGCCAAAGCGGAAATTCATCAACTTCTCGACGAACTAGCTTGCCAGGGCCTGGCAATTATTGTCATCTCCTCTGAACTTCCCGAAGTGATGAGTCTCAGTCGCCGTATTTTGGTCATGCGCGAAGGCAAAGTCGTAAAGGAGCTTAGGCACACCGATTTTTCCCAACCCGTCCTCATGCGTTACATGGCAGGGCTGGGAGAGGAAAAAGCATAGAGTTGCAGTACCCAGAATGCAGAACGGTAAACAGCCCCAGTTTCCGTTCTGCATTCTCTTTTTCGGTCCGCATTCTGGTTTCACTTCTGCTTTCTGCTCTCTGACCTCTCACTTCGCAGAATCTCCAAGGATTTCTTTGTTCCCGGAAGCCCGTTCTCGTCACTGCCGAAGTCAGCTTCGGCCCCGTTCAAGTTGTCAGCTTCAGCGGTTCGGCATTCGAACTCCTTGTCGGCGACGAACGTTTACGTATCGAACCGGTTATCGCCGTCGACGGCACCGTCCTTCTCTGTGGCGAACAATTTGTCTGGGGAAAGCATTCAACTTCCGACTGCCTCCGTAACATGAGAGCATCCCAGCCTTTCCCTCCCGCGCTGCCGGCATTTTCGCGTGCCTGCCGAAATGCTCTCCACACAATTCTTCTCGGTCTCTCGTTCTTCCCTGCCCTGCTTTTCGCAGCAGAGCTTCCGTCCTTGCGCCTAATGGATGCCAGCAGTGACCTGCCGACGTTGGCGTTTTATCGCGACCAGCCCGCCACATGCACGCTCAGCGCGACATTTCCACCTGGCCCAAATCCCGCCATCGTCGCGGACTTATGCATCCTGGCAAACCGGATCGCTGCCCCCATCCAAAAAGCGATCGCCATCTTCCCAGAAATGCGCGAACCCACCGGCACGACACGGGTCACCGACCTGGAAATTCCACTTCCGGCAGTCGAAAAACCCACCCATTTTGTTCTCGTTTACCGCCAGGGCGACAAACGCATCGCCGTCCAAAAGATCGAAGTCGTTCCCGAGAAGTCTGGCGATTTTATCCGCGCGTTTCTGGCCGAACCCGAAGCAAAACGAACTCTCTCAGCTTTCGGCTTTGAGCCGGTTTTCCGCGGTTTTCTGAAAACCAACCAGCTCACGCACGACGACCTCGGCCCGGAACTGCCGGACCGCTTTGCCTCAGGCGCATTCCGTTACGACTCGGACGCTAAAAAACAGCTTTTTGGCCTCGTCACGGCCGCTCGAACGGTCGACGAAGCTCTGCTCATTTTCGATCCCCAATCCAACAAACCACCGGGAATTTATATCCACGGCCGCATCGCTCTCGTCACGCTACCCATTTTTTCTCAACTCGGCACAGACCCGCGCGCCGAACGTACCCTCGTCGAAACTCTCGAAGTCCTGCTCTCCAACCCCTGACTCAACAATGAAAACACTCTCTCTCCTAACTTTTCTCCTCCTCGCCGCAATCGCTCGCGCCGAACCGCTCACCGCCGCCGTTTTCCCTTTCGACGCCTCCACGAAAGAACTACAAGCCCAGGGTATCGAAGCCGCCACGCTCCTCCAGGCCAACCTGTCTGCTTCACCCAATTTGATCCCTGTTGAACGCGCTCAAGTGGATACCATCCTCGGCGAGCTTGGCGTCGGCCTCTCTGGACTCACAGATCCAGCTACGACCGCCCAAGCTGGGAAACTTTTAGGAGCCAAAATCCTCATCACCGGACGCCTCATCGCCACGGGCAAAAGCCATATTCTCGTCGCCAAAATCATCAGCACCGAAACAAGCCGCGTCTTTGGCGTCACCGCCCTCTTTGACAATCTCTCCGCAATGCCCTCCGCCACGGAGGATCTCGCCAAGAAAACCGATGCCCTCATCACGCAGCACACCGCCGATTTGATTGCTAAAACTCCGACTCGCGACGACCACATTGCAGCCCTAAAAAAACTCGTCGAAGGCCGCACGGATCTTCCCGTGGTGCGCGTCGCCATCTCCGAGCAACATCTTGGACGCCCCGTCCTTGATCCCGCCGCTCAGACAGAAATCGAAAACATCCTCCAACAACTCGGTTTCCGTGTTCTCGCCAAACCCGATCCAAGCGAAGCGTACTTCATCGAAGGCGAGGCATTTAGCGAACCATCCGTCCGGCGTGGCGACCTGATCGGCTGCCGTTCCCGCATCGAAATCAAAATCACCAAACCCGGGTCTTCCGACCTCGTCCTCGCTGACCGCGAAAATACTTCCGCCGTCGACGTCGCCGAACACGTTGCCGGCAAACGCGCCCTCGAAAGCGGCGCCTTGAATCTGCTCGATCGCATCGTGCCCAAACTAGCCTCGGCCAAATAACGAGCTCCTATTCACTACCGCTCCCAGTGCCGTCATCACGGGGTGCCCACCTATTTCCGGATGTGGTTCCCCGCGCGGACATAGGCTTCGATTCTTTCCATCGGAACGAACCAGAATTTTTCCACCCTTTCGTTGGGTCCTACCGGTGCGATCACGCAACCCAACGCGGTCATTGTCTGAATGCGCAAAACGGAAGGAAACTCCGTGTCGGACGCCCCTTTGAAAGCTTCATCCAGTTCCGGCGCATCCAACACGTCGAATGCCAATGCCATCGGCGGCGTGTCTTTTTTCCGTCTGACCTTGCGTATGGGGCAGTCGAGATCAATCCATCGATTTTTCGCAAAATAAGCGTTCCCCTTCCCCATAACGATTTCCTCGTAATGAACGCTGCAAAAGACCGGTTTCCAATCCCGTGCTCGAACACGGGAGATCACCTGAGGAGCTAGATCCTTGTCGTCGAGCACCACAAAATTCCAGGCGGATCCGTTGCGCGTTCCCGCTAGATAACGGACGCGATTTATAACCGTGCCTTCGTTCCGAGTCGCTTGAACGAGCAGCCTGGATCGTTCGGCATCCCACGCAAAATCGGAAATCGTAAACTCTTCCCCGTCCAGAAGATTGGTCGGGGGCACGCGGCGATTGCTTGCGATAATTTCCATTTTTCCTGTGACGGGATCGATTCTTCCCAGTGAACGCTTTTCGCGACGGTCGCCACCGCGCGGCCTGCCGCTGGTGTTGTAGGCGACGATCGCCTGATTTTGATCGTCGGTGTCGAGAGCCAACTGCCCTAGACGCAGATCAGTCAGTCCATGGACTCTTCCCGTGTCCATCGCCACCAGAATTGGCCCTGTCAGATAGCCTTGCGCCGGAATAACGACCGCGAGATTGCCAGATACGCGCACGTCGGCATCGAGAAAATTTTCTTCCGCCCCATCTGGCAACCGCCAGAATTTAGTCTCATTCGTCCATGGTTCGACGGAAAATAAAACGTTCGGCTGCCTGTGGTATCCCCTATTCTTCAAATGCAGCTTCGTGCAAAAAATAACGCGCCCGTTCCGGAGAACGAAATTGCTATTAAACTCCACACTTTCGAGTTCTTCTCCCCTGGCCAAGGCGAGCCGGACTTGATCCTTCCAGGGATTTTCGAGAACGATCACCGGTCTGTCGGCAGCTTCCGCCGTAACCTGGTACCGGGTTTTGATGCGCTCCATGGTCGCGGCCACTTCGGCTTTGAACTTCTCCTGCTTCACCGGATCAGCAATGCCGCCGTCGGCATAGCGCAACAGAACACCGGCCATTTCCTCGGCTTGCGGCGCACGGAGCGAGGGAAGGAGGTATTCCGGTTTTTTTCCCGTCGGAACCCCGTTTTCATAAAGTTTACGAACAATCGGGTATGTCACCTCAAGCCACTCCTTCGACGGCCAGGCTCCAAAGTCACCCATCCCAGTGACATTGACGTTCGTCGCGAAATTCGGCTGGGCGAAGCGCAACGGATCCCATGCCATGACGTTGCGATCGTAGAAAGGCGATTGAAAGGTCGAAAACAGGCGCGCATCGCCGGACATCTGCGCCGACATCGTGGCAAACTGGCGGAATACTTCCTCCAATAGCTCCTGTTTTTTCGATCTCACCGTCTCCATACGCCAGCCGAGCCATGCTGCCGTGAGCCGCCGGGCAGGATCATCCGAGGTAACCAGCGCGGCTTGCACCGGCTCGATAAGTCCCTGCCAGTTGGCGCGTTGGGTGCTCGACGGAGCTCCGCCGCCCCACCACATGCTTCGCCAGCTTTCATGGGTGTGATCGAGCGCCAACAGGATGTATTCCAACGGCTGTCCGTAGAGCTCATCCTTCCCAGCCGGACTAGACTGCCGCAAACGTTCCCAGTTGGCGGCGAACTCCTCGTAAAGGGGAAGAAATTCCTGCGGCGTCTCGCTCCAGTAAGCAAGAGCTTCGCCCCAGACTGGCATCACCCGAAGCGCGGTCGCCGCGAATGCAGGCGGCGCATTTTTAGACGCGAGCTGACGTGTGATATCGAGCGCCTGCTGTCGGATCGCGCTCATAAGCGGCATATTTTCCTGCTCACGGGTGAGGCGTTTCGGCGCTTCCAGAGTCGCCGTTGCCCACGTCAGAACCTCCCGCACGATCGGCTGGAGCGACAAGCCGGCCTGAGCAGTTTCCGGGTCGAACCGTCTCGGATCGAGAGCCTCTCGCAGGTTGGTGAGCACGGCGTTTGCCAGAAGCAGAACTTCTTTCGGCTCGAAATCGACGTACCACCAGTTGGGTTGAAGCGTGCCCGAGAACCAATCGGCGCTGCCGCTCACGCCGCCCCTGTTTAAAAGTTCCCCATGCATTTCTTTGAGAACTTCGACCCGGGCCTTGGTTCGCAGCAAAGCCACTTCGCAGGTTTGGCGGCCAAGGATCCAGCTCGCGTCCGCCGCCGACAGACAGGCGTTCCAGAGCTGCTGCGAGGCGAACCAGTGTGCTTCCTTGAGAAAAGCTTCGCTCTCGACCTGAGGATCCTTCGGCGCATTGACCTCCGGATTTTTCGCCTCCGCGACAATCGCAAGGACGATGCGGGATGCGAGTTGATCCGCGTCGCCGCCCTGGACTTCCACTGTTTTCTCTCCGTTGACCGACCGAATGGAGATCTTTGCTTTCAAGCCAGATTCTTCAAGGGCAAACGAGCCCTGCACCAGAAAACCTGCGCGTTTCACGTCGCCGGACACACTCGTCAGCACGCCATCTCGCAGAGTGAGGTGTTCTCGCTCGGCTACAAAAACTGAGGGTATTCGCGTCAATTGTCGGACGACTTCGGCGGCAAGCCGTTTCTCCGTTCTCGTCGACGCTTCCGAAGCGAACTGCGCGCGAAAATCCAGCACCGCTACCGGCGTCCGCTCGCTGGCGAGTTTGCGCCGGTCCGCATAATACTGGAGAAGAAAATCGCTGAGGCCATTGGTCCATTCCTGGAGATTTCTCAACGGCCATGGCAGCTTCTCCGCGAAAACGAGAACGCCTGTCTCCACATCCAACGCCCTGAGTTCCAGCAACTCGCCGTCGCGTTTCCGCTGAACGGAAAGATCAACCATTAGATCCGTCGGTGGAAGCTTTCCGGCCAGAGCGGTCAACCGCTTACCCGGGTCGCCATCCTCCAATTCGAGTTCGCCAAGGATTTTCCGGATTTCCTCGCCTGCGAAAACTTTGGCTTGAGGATTTTGGGAAAACCGGGCTGCAAGGAGGTCTCCAAGAGCCGCGCTTCCCCGGCTGGCAGAAACGACGATCGCTGTGGTACGGCGTATTTCCGTGGGTTTTGCTCGCCGAGCTTTGGGGAGATTCAGCCGAACCTCAGTCTCGCGCACGGGTTTGGCCGAAGCCGCTTTGTTCTCACTGATCCATGCTTGTGCGCGGGCAGGATCGCCGCCCCGGTTCCGAAATAGTTTCAAGAGTACGGCATGGCGCCGACGGTTGGCGATGAGAGCGCCCATATCGAGTTGCAGCTGCGGCACCGGATAACTGAGCAACAAGCGTACAATTTCCAGCCGGTCGCCCGCCGCCGCCTGCATCACCGGAGAAGTAAAAAGGCCTTTGTCCGGCGTCTCCTCTTTTACGGGGTCCGCGCCGGCTTCGATCATGGCATGCACTACTTCGGTGCTGGATTCGCGGCATGCCGTAAGGAAAGCGCTGAAATCGAAGCTCCATCCGCCGCCAGTGGCGGAAATGCTTTGGGAAATCAGGTAGCGGACCATGTCCGGGCTATCCGACCGGACGGCCAGTTGCATGGGCGAAAAGTCCGTGGAATGCAGGTCGTCGACCTTAAGTCCGCGCAACACCAGCATTTTTACAATCTCCGGCTTGCCGGAAAGAATCGCGTCGGACAGATCGCCCACCACATCCCCATTTGGTCGACGCAGTTTGAACCCTTTGGCTAGCAACGCTTTGCAAAGTTGCGTCTGACCGCGCTCCGCCGCCAGACCGAACACTGAGCGACGGCATTTGGACGCTTGAATATCCGCGCCCAACTCCATCAGAGCGAGCACGGCGTCCGTTCGGCGCATCATCGTTGCTAGATGAATCGGGCGCATATCGTCGGCTCCTTCGACGTTCAAATCGGCACCGGCCGCTGCCAGGCGTTTGATTTCCGCAACGTCACCATCGAACGCCGCCTGCAGGATTAGAAAATCGACCTCTTTCGTCCGGAAATCGAGCTTCGCTTCCGCCCCGAAGACGAAAAGGAGGGCCACGCACATGACCAAACAACGGTGTAGGAAGGAGAACGGCAGCATGTACTCGCGTTATTTCGAAACGCTTCTGATGTGATTCCCAGCCCGGATATAGGCTTCGATTTTTTCCATCGGGACGAACCAGAACCGTTCATCCTGGCCCGGCGCCCCACTCGGCCAGGCGGTGTCGAGGAACACTCCCATTTCATCGATGGCGGCGATGCCGACCACAGGAAACCCCTCCGCGCCGGTCGCCTGTCGGGCAATTTCCCTGTCGATCTCTTGTGCACCGACGACGTCGAACGCGAGCGTCATTTTTGTGGCTTCTTTCTTTCGTTTCGCGTCGCGAATCTCGTATTCGCAATCGATCCAGCGGTCCTTCGCAAAAACCGCTTTGGGTTTTCCAACGAAGTTTCCGAGCTGGAGACCGCCGATTACAGGCTTCCATTCCCGGGGGCGGCTTTGCTGGACGAATTTGCCAGCCGGATCACTGTCATCGAGCAAAACGAAATTCCAGTTTTCACCGGCGCGGATACCGGCGAAATAACGTTGCCGATTCCTGATTTCGCCTTCGGGATGAGTCGCGGTTACGAGCAACCGGGAATGTTCGCGATCCCAGGCAAAGAAGGAAATCCTGACCTCTTCGCCGTCCAGAACGTTCGCCGCAGGCTTGCGGCGGCTGCTGGCGACGACTTCAAATTTGCCTGTGTCGAGATCGAGCCTCCCAAGCGATGCTTTTTCCAGAGCGGAACCCTGAGTCGCGCCACTCGTGTTGTAGGCGAAAATCGCTCCGTTTCGATCGTCCGTGGCAAAGTATTGCTCAGCCAGATTCAAGTCCGGCAAAGTGAAAACTTTCCCGGTCTCCGGCACGACCACGACAGGTCCCACCCCTTCGCCACGCCTGGGAGCGACACAAATCGCGTTGCCGAACGTTAGAACATCGGCGCGTCGGAACGTGTCTTTCGGCCCATCGGGCAGGCGCCAATATTTCGTGTCGTTGGTCCGCGGATCGACCGAAAACAGGACGTTTGGCTGCTTTTTGTAGTCGTGATTCTGAAGTCGCAGTTTTGCGCAGAAAAAAACGCGTCCGTTGCTGACCGCAAAATTGCTGTTAAAATCGGCCCGCTTGAGTTCTTCGCCTGGAGCAAGCGCGACGAGAACCTGTTCGCACCAAGGATTTTCTAGAACAATCGCCGGACGATCCTGCTCGTCCATGGGTCCCCGAATATCCTTAAGAACCCTGGCGAGTCCGGCTTTGAATTCTTCGCGCACCTTCGGATCAGCAATCCCATCCGCGTATCGTGCGGCTACCTGCGCCATTTCTTCCGCCCAACGACCCCGCAGGCTCCAAAACAGCAAATCGACGTCCAGCACGGGCACTGCCTTTTCATAGCCTTTGCGATAAATCGGGATCAGTACATCGATCAATTCCTTCGGCCACCAAGCGCGTATGCCAGGTACTGGAAACCTGACAGTGAAGTTTGGTTCGGCCTCGGAGAACGTTGGAGGGTAACCATCCGGATCAAAAAATCGTTCGTAAAAGGATCGGCAAAGGCGCGGATCTGCCACCATGGCATCGGCGGCGGCCTGAAATTTCTGGAAGCATTGTTCGACTAGCTTCTGTTTTTTTACCCGAATCGGTTCCGTCATCCACATCAGCCACGCCGCCGTGAGCCGCCTCGCGGGATCATCTGAGGCGGCGAATTGCGCCTGCGCCGGCTCGATAAAACCCACCCAACTAGTGCGTTCCCCGCTCCCCCGGGAATCGCCACTCCATATGGCGTTCCGGTGCCTGTGATTGGCCGGTTCGAGAGCCGTCAAAACGAACTCCAAAGGATGCCTGAACCGCAACGGCAGTTCCGCCGGGTATCGGCTCTGCAAGCGGTCCCACACGGCCGCGAACTCCTCATAGTGGGGGAGAAACTTGTCGGGCGATTCGCTCCAGTATGCCAGACATTCGCCCCAAACGGGCATGGCCGCAGCAGCAGGCGCCGCCAAGTGAGCCGGTGCATTCTCGGAAGTTATCTGGCGGACAATGTCCAGACACTGTGCGCGGATGGCGCTCATGAGATAGAGATTCTCCTGCTCCCGCGTAATGCTTTTTGGCGTTTCCAGCGTCGCGGTTGCCCATGTCAGCACTTCGGCAACAGGCATTCCAAACCCGGAGTTGCGGACTACATCGGCGTCGAAACGACCGGGCACCAACGCTTCCCGCAAGTCCGCAAGCAGCGCGTTTGCCACGCATAGAATTTCGTTGAGTTCGAAATCGGCCTGTGGCCAGTTGGGTTGCGCGATGTTTGCAATCCAATCGAAATTGTCGCTTCCCATCCGGAGCTCACGATGCATCTCCTTCAACAACTCCAGCCGGGCTTTAGTGCGAAGCAGCGCCACTTCACACGTTTTCAACCCAAGAATCCATCCTGAGTCCGCCGCGGACAGACAGGCTTTCCAGAGTTGCTGCGAAGCGGCCCAGCGCGCTTCCTTGAGAAAAGCCTCGCGTTCGACTTGCGGGTCGCTCCAGGTCCCGGCGTCCGGATTTTGTGCTTCGGCGACGATAGCAAGGGTGATTCCAGTAGCGAGCTGATCGAGGTCGTTTCCCTGAATCTCCACCGTTTTTTCGCCTTTAGCCGACTGAATCGCTATCTTTGCCTTCAAACCCGATACCTCCGACGAAAACGATCCCTGCGCGAGAAAACCGGCCCGTCTAACGTCGCCGAAAGCGGTCTTCAGAGCGGCGTCTCGAAGCGAAAGTTGCTCACGTTCGGCGACCAATATGGACGGTATCCGCGACAGTTGCTGGATCACCTCGGAGGCGAGTCTTTTCTCCGTCTTCTTCGACTCCTCCGACGCAATTTGTGCGCGAAAGTCCAGCACAACTACGGGAGTCCGTCCCTCTGCAGCTTTGCGCCGGTCCGCTTGGTAATCGATAAGATAATTGCCAAGTCTATCAGCCCATTCCTTGAGATTTTTCAGTGGCCACGGGACTTTCTCGGTGAAAACGAGAATGCCTGTTTCCACGTCCAATGCCCTGATTTCCAGCGCCTTGCCCTCGCCATGCTTCCGCACGGTAAGATCGAGCATCAGATCTACTGGCGGCAATCTTCCGGCCAGGGCGGTAAGGCGTTCGCCCGGTTCGCCATCCTGCAATTCCAGTTCGCCAAGGATTTTCCGGATGTCGTTACCCGCAAAAACCTCGGTATCTGGTGCTTGGGAAAACCTCGCGGCAAGGAGGTCTCCGAGCGTAACGCTTTCCCCGCTAGCCGAGACAACGATTTTCGGGCCACTGTGTTCCTTGTCCGCTTCAGATTTGCGAAGTTTCGGGAGATCTAGGCGCGTCTCGATTTCTTGGGTTGGCTGCAGCGGTTTGCCCTTGGCGGCCCATTCATCCATTTGAGCCTGTCCGCGCTTCGAATCGCCACCCCGGTCGCGGAACAGCTTCAGGATTGGCGCGTTACGTCGCTGATCGGCAATGAATGCGCCCATATCGAGTTGCCGTTGCGGCACGGTAAACCCGAGCAACAAATGCACCGTTTCCAATTTGTCGGCCGCCGCCGCGCGCATCACCGGACCGGCAAACTGGGCGGTTGCAAATGTCTGCTCCATTACAGGGTTCGCGCCGCATTCGATCATGGCGTGCACGACTTCCGGGCTGGATTCGAAGCAGGCCATCATGAAATCGTCGTAATGATATGCCGTCCCGCCGCCATCCAAGGGAACACCCTTGCCAGCCAGATAACGAATCATTTCCGGACTGCCTGATTGCGCGGCCAACCGCATGGCGCTCGTTTCCGTGCCGTTCAACGCGTCGATCATTCGCAGTTCGTCGGCGGCGAATCCGTGGAAAAGCACCATGTCGACGATCTCCGGTTTGCCAGAAAGTATCGCCCGGCCGATATCCCGCACAGCGCGTCCATCCGAGTCGTGCAACTTGAACCCTCGGGCGAGCAACGTCCGGCAAAGCTCCGTCTGCCCGCGCTCCGCAGCGAGACCGAACACGGAGTAAGATCCTGCAGGCGTCTGGAAATCGGCACCCAAATCCATGAGAGCGCGCACCGCATCATTTCGCCGCATTGCCGCCGCCAGATAAATCGGGCGGAATTTCGTGTTGGCAACCTCCACGTTCACATTCGCGCCGGCCGCCACCAGGCGTTTAATCTCACCGACGTCTCCGTCAAAGGCCGCTTGAAAAAGCTGAAAATCGACCGCCTTCAGTTTCGAATCGACCTGCGCTTTCGATACGCAAAGCGACAAAATCAGAAAGCATACGACCAAGCGCCACCGTCGGGCAGAGGACACACCAGTGCGCAACATAATGCCAGGTTGACTAACTCTTCAGAAGGGGCCGGAAGCAAATGTGCGCCGACCAAGTCCAAGCCAAACATCCAAAAACAGAGAACAACATGAACGCTAGTTTCTTATAAGAAATAGCTGTTTTGACAAGCGCGTTCTCTAAATTATGAAGCGCCAAGCCGGAAGCCTGCGCTACGGCCTTCTACCTTCTGCCTTCGGCCTTCCGCCTTTGCTTAATAGGCTTCCATCGGAAGGCAGGAACAGACGAGATTCCGGTCTCCGTAGACGTTGTCGATTCGACCGACCGCCGGCCAGAACTTATGGGCACGGGTCCACGGAGCGGGATAGGCAGCCTGTTCGCGGGAATACGGACGATCCCATTTATCAGAAAGAAGAGCCTGCGCCGTATGTGGGGCCTTTTTCAAGACGTTGATTTTGCGATCTGCTTCGCCCTTTTCGATGGCTTTAATTTCGCCATGGATGGCAATCATGGCGTCGCAGAAACGGTCGAGCTCCGCTTTTGACTCGGACTCGGTCGGCTCGACCATGAGTGTTCCAGGTACGGGCCAGGACATGGTCGGCGCGTGGAAACCGTAGTCCATGAGGCGTTTGGCGATGTCCTCGACTTCGACGCCGGCAGTTGCCTTGAAGCCGCGCGTATCGAGGATGCATTCGTGGGCGACAAGACCGTTCTTGCCTTTGTAAAGCACTGGAAAATAAGACTCCAGCCGGCGAGCGATGTAGTTGGCGTTCAGGATGGCGATCTCCGTGGCAAGTTTCAGACCGTCGGCACCCATCATCCGGATGTACATCCACGATATCACGTCGATGCTGGAGCTGCCCCATGGCGCGGCGCTCACGGCACCTTTCGTTCCGAGCACAGGATGGCCCGGAAGGAACGGCTTGAGATGTTCCGCAACGCCGATCGGACCAACGCCCGGGCCGCCGCCGCCATGCGGGATGCAGAAGGTTTTGTGCAGGTTAAGATGACAGACATCGGCGCCGATATCACCCGGACGGCACAGGCCAACCTGTGCGTTCATATTCGCGCCATCCATATAAACCTGGCCGCCGTTGGCGTGAATGATATCGCAAATTTCCCGAATGGTTTCTTCAAAAACGCCGTGTGTGGACGGGTACGTGATCATCAACGCCGCAAGGTCGTTTGCGTGCGCAGCGGCTTTGGCGCGAAGATCATCCACGTTGATATTTCCGGCGTCATCACAGGCGACAGGCACGATTTTGAATCCCGCCATCGCGGCGCTTGCTGGGTTGGTTCCGTGCGCGGAAGTCGGTATGAGACAGACACTTCGATGGGATTGCGCCTGTGAAGCGTGATACCCGCGGATGGCCAGCAATCCCGCGTATTCACCCTGAGCCCCGGAATTTGGCTGAAGCGAGACGGCGGCAAAACCTGTGATTTCCTGGAGCCAGTTTTCCAGCTGAGCAAACATTTCGAGGTAACCTTGCACCTGATCGAGCGGGGCAAACGGATGCAGCTTTCCGAATTCCGGCCATGTGACTGGAAACATTTCCGCCGTAGCATTGAGTTTCATCGTGCACGACCCGAGCGGGATCATCGACGTCGTAAGCGATAGATCTCGATTTTCGAGCCGTTTTAGGTAACGCAGGAGCTCGGTTTCAGAGTGGTGAGTATTGAAGACGGAAGCTTTGAGAAACTCGGACGTGCGTAGAAGCGACTCCGGTAGGCCGTCACCGGCGAGGGTGGCACCCGTCTTCTGAATTCCGAACAAGCCGAGCAGAGTTGTGACGTCGGCAGCGGTCGTCGTCTCATCCAGCGAAATCCCGAGTGTGCCATCGCCAAAATCGCGGAGGTTGATCTGCTTCGACACGGCGATTTTGAGGACGAGACCCGCGTCGACCGGAGCGAGTCGCAGCGTGTCGAAATAGCTGGTATTTAGGATCTTAACTCCGCCCTGGCGCAGACCGACGGCCAGCACGTCCGTGAGCTGATTCACGCGCGTGGCGATGGCCTTTAATCCTGCCGGCCCGTGATAAACCGCATACGTCGAAGCGATCACCGCAAGCAAAACCTGCGCGGTGCAGATGTTGCTCGTGGCTTTGTCGCGCCGGATGTGCTGCTCACGGGTTTGGAGCGAGAGACGCATCGCCGGGTTGCCTTCCGAATCCACCGAAACGCCGATGAGCCGTCCGGGCATGGAGCGTTTGTAGGCGTCGCGCGTCGCCATATAACCCGCGTGCGGACCACCGAAACCGAGTGGAACTCCGAAGCGCTGTGAACTGCCGACCGCAACATCCGCACCGAATTCCCCAGGTGCCTTTAGCAACGTAAGAGCCAGCAAATCCGCCGCAACGATCACCAGTGCGCCCGCTCCATGAGCTTTTTCGGTGAAGGCGGCATAGTCAAAAATCGAGCCGTCTGTGGCTGGGTATTGCACGAGCACGGCGAAGGGTTTCACCGCGAACTCGAATGTCGCATGATTTCCCACAAGCACCTCGACATCCAGCGGTTGCGCACGTGTCTTCACAAGCGCAATGGTTTGCGGGTGACACAATTCAGAGACGAAAATGACGTCCGCGGTTCCGGGCTTGCGGACCGAAAGCGTGAGATGCATCGCTTCCGCCGCGGCGGTCGCCTCGTCGAGCAAAGACGCATTCGCGATTTCCAGCGCGGTCAGATCCATGATCATCGTCTGGAAATTCAGCAGCGCCTCCATTCGCCCCTGCGAGATCTCCGCCTGATATGGAGTGTAGGCCGTATACCAACCGGGATTTTCCAGAATGTTTCGCTGAATGACCGGTGGTGTTAGTGTGTCTGAATAGCCGGTGCCGATATAATTTTTGAAGACTTTGTTTTTCGCCGCGATCTCCCTCAACTCAGCCAGCGCAGCCGATTCGCCGAAAGCCTCCGGCAAATCCAACGGACGCCGCAACCGAATACCTTCGGGCACCGCAGCATTGACCAGCGCATCCAAATTTTCCGCGCCGACGAGATCCAGCATCGCCGTCTGTTCCGCTGTGTCCGGGCCGATATGCCTTCGCGCAAAAGTATCCAGCGGCCTCAAGGAAACAGACGATTCGATACTGGCAAGTTCGTGCATCGACTGATCGTATGAACCCGCTCCGACAAATCAACGGAAAGTAAAGACCCGCTAAGAAATTCCCCTCTTCCCACGTTCTTCGTATGATGAAAATCCTATTTCCAGCAGCCCTTTTGGCGTCTCTGGCTTGCATGGGTTCCGTTTCCAGCTCCGCTCAAACGAACGCGTCTGACAGTGTCGCCCTGACCATTTACAATCAGAACTTTGGCGTCGTCCGTGAAACGCGAAAATTGAACATTCAGGAAGGCACCGTCCGGTTCACTGATGTCGCGACACAAATTGATCCGACTAGCGTCCATTTTCTGTCGCTCACCGATCCTTCGGCAAAAGTCCTCGAGCAAAATTACGAGTTTGATCTCGTCTCCGCCGATAAACTGCTCGAAAAATACATCGATCGCGATATCACCGTAAAAACGGCTGGCGGGGCAGTTTATAGAGGGAAATTGCAGAGCTTCGACGCCAGTCAGATCGTTCTCGATCAGGGCCAAAACGGTGGCATTGCGATGATCCAACGTCCGCAGAACATCGTTGATATCCAGTTCGGGTCGTTGCCCGAAGGATTGATTACCCGCCCGTCGCTCGTTTGGAAAGTTGCCACCGAAAAACCGGGCGATCAGACCGTCGAGATCGCCTATCAGACGCAAGGCATATCCTGGAACGCCGATTATAACCTTGTGCTAAGCGACGACGAAACCAAGGCCGACCTCGGCGGCTGGGTGACGATCAACAATCAATCCGGCGGCACGTTCAAAGACGCAAAACTAAAACTCGTGGCAGGTGATGTGAATCGCGTCCAACCTCCACAGCAGCTCCGCCGCGACGTGATGGCGATGGCGGAACAAGCCGCTAGGCAGGAGGAAAAGGGTTTCGAAGAAAAATCCTTCTTCGAATACCATCTCTACACGCTCGGGCGTCCCGCCACAGTCGCCCAGAACCAGACCAAACAGATCGAACTCCTTTCCGCGAACACGATCCCGGTCAAAAAGATCTACACTTACAAGGGCTCGCCTTTTCCGTTCTACGGCGGATTAAATATCAGCGACGACTTCGGCAGCACGTCGCCAAATAAGAAGGTCAACGTCGAGTTCGAGATCGACAACAAAAAGGAAAACAACCTCGGCATGGCTTTGCCCAAGGGAAAAATCCGCATCTCAAAACGTGATCCCGCGGACAATTCCCTGGAATTCGTCGGCGAAGACCAGATCGATCACACCCCGAAAGACGAAAAAATCCGCGTCACCACAGGAGATGCCTTTGACATCGTCGGCGAACGCAAGCGAACCGATTTCCAACTCGACACCGGTCGCAAAACCGCCATCGAGACGTTTGAAATCAAGATCCGTAACCACAAAGACACTCCCGTCGAAGTTCTCATCAAGGAAATACTCTACCGCTGGAACGAATGGGAAATCACGAAATCCAGCGACGAATGGACCAAGTTCGACTCCAACACGATCCACATCCCCGTCAGAGTAGATAAAGACGTCGAAAAGGTTGTGACTTACACAGTGAAATACACGTGGTGAAATACTGTGCCATTGAATCGTCCCCGCGGCGGCGTGACGGCGACGCCGTTGTCGCGCTTGCACCCCATATCGGATAACCGATAACTGATAACCCTTTCTCCATGTTTTCCTGCGACCTTCCTGGCATCCCCAAACTCCGAAGCGGCAAAGTCCGCGAAGTTTTCGCTCTCAATGACCGATTACTCATTGTCGCCACGGACCGTATTTCAGCGTTTGATTGCATCCTGCCGGACCCGATTCCCGGAAAAGGCGCGGTGCTCAACCGGCTTTCGCAGCGCTGGTTTTCGCGCTTTCCGGAAGTGCCAAATCATCTGATCACGGCCAACGTCGAGGAGTTTCCTCATTCCCTCGAGCCCTATCGGGATGCCTTGCGAGACAGGTCGATGATCGTTAAACGGACAGAACCTCTTCCCGTTGAGTGTGTTGTACGCGGATACCTTGCTGGCTCCGGTTGGAAGGAATATCAGGCCTCCGGCACGGTCTGCGGCGTAAAGCTGCCAGGTGGCCTGCGCAATGCCGACAAATTACCCGAACCAATCTTCACCCCGGCGACCAAAGCAGACACAGGCCATGACGAAAATATCGACTGGCACACCTGCGTAAAGATTCTGGGTGAAAAAACGGCGGAACGCGTTCGTGAAATGAGTCTGCTGCTTTACACACGCGGGAGCGTCTTTGCCGCCGGCCGTGGGATCATCATTGCCGACACGAAATTCGAGTTCGGCGTGATCGACGGTGACATCATTCTCATCGACGAATGCATGACGCCCGATTCATCCCGTTTCTGGCCATCTTCGTCATATCATCCAGGGAGCAATCCGCCGAGCTTTGACAAACAATTTGTCCGCGATTACCTGGAAACCCTCGACTGGGACAAAACCCCACCTGCGCCCAGCCTCCCAGCCAGCGTCATCGCTCGCACCGCAGCAAAATACGCCGAAGCTTTCGAGCGGCTCGGGTAAACCACAGAAGATACACAGAGGAAAACAAGGAAACAAAGTTCCAAAGTTGTGCCGCTCCCTCCTTTCTTCTGTGCAAGAAATCTTGTGTGAACACCCGCGGCAGTTCTACAGCGCTCCTCATTGCTGCCACGCTTGTTTTTCTTGCCGAGAGTAAAGGACGTAGAGATCTCGTTGACCCTGAGGCCGTTGCAATCGGCAATTGGCTGTTACGAAATTATTCGTCGTCGACTCGACTGATGCATCGTCTCATTCGAAGTGGGTGTTTTCGGCTTGCAGCCACCACGCTGGAAAGACTGACGGTTCCAGGAATTCTGGAGTATTTCGCTCTGCGAAAACGCGCCATTTCGCGACTCGCAAACGACGCATTCGACGCCGGAATCACTCAACTCGTCGTTCTTGGAGCCGGTTACGACGGGCTGACGTCGAGAGTCGTTCGTGATCGCGACAGCATTGCGATATGGGAAGTCGACCAACCCGCCACGCAGTCCTGGAAACGTCGCGCTGTGAACGAAACCGGGCTATCATCCAAGCGGCTGCATTTTGTAGGAAGCGATTTGAGCGAAGGTTTTCCTGCGCTCGGGGCTGGATTTTCGAGCAGTCAACCAGTGTTTTGTGTTGCCGAAGGGTTGCTGATGTATCTGCCCGAGCAACGCGTCATCGATCTTTTCCGCCGGTTGCGCCAACTCTCGCCGGACAAATGTCGCATCGCCTTCACCTTCCTAGAGCCGCAACCCGACGGACATATCGATTTTTCTTACCAGAGCCGTGGTGTCCGCGCATGGCTTGCAGCAAAACGGGAACCCTTCGTCTGGGGCATCCGCCGCCAAGAAATCGGCACCTTTCTGGAAAGTCTCGGCTTCAGACAGCTTGCAATCACGCCTGAAATCACCAAAGAACTGGACCGCCGGAGCGTCGGCGAATTTCTCGTCCTGGCGCAAACGAACGATGTGTAACCCTCCCCCAATCCAGGTCAACGACGTCCATTCCGGGTTGAACCCAACAACCGTTAATCGGGTCGAGACTCCAGCGACACTCGAACAACTCGTCACAATCGTTAACGCGTGCGCCCAGCGCGGGGAATTTCTGTCGGTCGCCGGTTGCCGCCACGCGATGGGCGGACAGCAATTTTTGAGCAACGGCGTCCTCATCGATACGCGAAGACTGCCGCGAATTCTCGATTTCGATACCGAACGCGGCCTGATCCGTGCCGAGGCTGGCATTCAATGGCCGGAACTGGTCACAGCCATCCGGACGAACCTGCCCAAATGGTCCATCCGTCAGAAGCAAACCGGGGCGGACAATTTCACGCTCGGCGGAAGTGTTTCTGCAAATGCGCATGGCCGCGGCCTTGAACTTGCCCCGTTGGTTACTGACGTCGAGGCATTTACACTGTTGAATGCGGATGGCCAACTCATCCCTTGTTCACGCGCCGAAAACGTCGACCTCTTTCGGCTCGCTATCGGCGGATACGGCCTTTTCGGAATCGTCACAGACGTCACACTTCGTCTCGTCCCGCAGCAACGCCTCGAACGCCTCGTCGAGATCATCCCGGCAGCCGAACTCATCGACCGCTTCAACCAGCGGATCACCGAAGGCTGCACATACGGCGATTTTCAGTTTTCCATTGATGAAAATTCTGCCGACTTCCTGCAACACGGCATTCTTTCCTGCTATCGGCCAACAAACCGCTTGAGGGCGGACAAAGCACAACGCCAGCTCCAAACGGCCGACTGGCTAAGACTGCTTTACCTCGCCCACGCCGACAGGAAGAAAGTGTTCGATGAGTATTCGGCCTTGTATTCGTCCACGAACGGCCAGCTTTATTGGGCCGACACGCATCAACTCGGCCCGTATCTGCCCGATTATGCCGCAAAAATCCACGAGCTTGGAGGCACGCAATCGCCTGCAACTCTGATGATATCGGAGCTTTACGTTCCTCGAGAACATCTCGCCGCATTTCTTGCAGACGCAGCTGAATCGCTCCGTTCGTCCAGCGCGACAGTCATTTATGGCACGATTCGCCTCATCAAAAAGGACACGGAGAGTTTTCTCGCATGGGCGCGGGAATCATTTGCCTGCATCATCTTCAACCTCCTTGTCGAACCTTCGAATTCGGGAAAAACAGCTGCCGCGGAAGCGTTCCGAACGCTGATCGATCTTGCCATCAAACGCCGCGGAAGTTTTTTCCTCACGTATCATCGTTGGGCGACTCGCGAACAGGTCGACGCCTGTTACCCGCAATTCGGGCAGTTCCTGGCTCTGAAACGGCAACATGATCCGTCGGAGCTTTTCCAAAGTGATTGGTACCGCCACTTCTCCCTCAAAAAAGCGCAAACGTTCGATTGACGATGAGTTGGGGCGGCGCTACAGTTGCGGCCCGTTTCAGAAAATTTTTTAGCAACACACGAATTTTAGGAGAGAACATGCCAGAAGTTATCGTCCGCAAAGGTGAGCCCATCGATCGAGCCCTCAAACGCCTGAAAAGCAAACTCGATGCCGAAGGGATTATGGAAGAAGTCCGCCGCCTTCGCGCATTTGAAACTCCGACCCAAAAAACCCGCCGCAAAGCCAAGTCCAACGCCAAGCGCGCCAAGCTGAAATTCCGCTTTAATCCAGCCTAACACTTTATCCTTTCCCGGTTTTCATTTTCCTGTTCCTCACCGAAACGCGTCCATCCCAGGAAAACAAAACCTTCCTTCCAAATCGAAGAATCCCGCCGGCCCTTGCGTTCCGGCGGGATTTTTTGCGTACCGATCCAAGAGTTTTAGGTTTGTAAGTCTTAAGTTTTGAAAGACAGAACCGACTCCCGCATCATCGTCGCGTCACGTTCCATCTTACAAACTTACAAACTTAAGACTTAAAACTCGGATGCCTCATCTCATCGACGGAAAGGTCATCGCAGCCAGAATCCAGGAGTCATCCCGCCAAGCGGTGGCGGAATTGAAAAGACGCGGAGTTACGCCGGGGCTCGCCGTGGTGCTCGTAGGTGACGATCCGGCGTCGCGCGCCTATGTGCGGTCGAAAGACAAAATGTGCCAGACGCTCGGACTGCATTCCCTGAAATTCGAGTTGCCGGCCTCGACGACACAATCCGAACTCGTCGCCTTGGTGAAAACGTTGAATGCCGACCCCGCCATCCATGGGATCCTGGTTCAATCGCCGCCCCCACCTCACATTGACGAAGCAGCTGTTGTGAATACGATCGACCCGGCAAAAGACGTGGACGGATTTCATCCGGTGAACGTCGCGAAACTGGCACTCGGGACAGGCGACGGTTTTGTGCCGTGCACGCCGCTGGGTTGTCAGAAATTGCTCATTGAGTCGGGTATAGACACAGCGGGAGCGCATGTCGTCGTTCTTGGGCGCAGCATGATCGTCGGCAAACCTCTAGCGCTGTTGCTCATGCAAAAGGGTCCGGGCGGCGACGCCACCGTCACGGTCGCGCATTCGCGCACGAAAAATCTGCCGGAAATCACGCGCTCGGCGGACATCCTCATCGCCGCGATCGGGCGCCCCGAGTTTGTGCATGCCGAACATGTTCGCGAAGGGGCCGTCGTCATCGACGTGGGAATCAATCGCGTAGACGTTCCCGAATCGGAAAAAGGATACAAAATCGTCGGTGACGTGGCCTTTGACGAAGTTGCGCCGAAATGTCGCGCCATCACGCCAGTGCCCGGCGGTGTTGGTCCGATGACTATCGCAATGCTCATCGAGAATACCATCCAATCAGCCAGACGGACATTGGCATGAGCCGTTTCTTCACATGGGAGAGTACAGGCCGCTGGTCCGGCCAGAGCGGAACGGGCAGCCTGCACTCCGCGAAATTTTCCGAAAAAGCGCTTTGTATTCTGGCGATTCTCTTCCTGAGCCTCGGGTTTTTGTTTTCGGGCTGTAAAGAGGAGCCACCGCAGTCCGCTTTCCAGCTTAAGACGACGACGCTCCAGATCGGCTCCGAAAGAGTCACCGTCGAGATTGCAGACACGCCGTCCACGATGCGAATCGGCCTTATGTATCGGCTGTCGATGCCGGAAAACCATGGCATGGTCTTTGTTTTTCCAGAGCTTCGGCGGGCGAGCTTCTGGATGCACGAGACGAAAATCCCCCTGGATATCGCTTACCTGGACCATTCTGGAGTGATTCTGGAAATTCATCCCGCAAAACCCATGGATGAGACGCAAATCGTTTCAAGATCCGAAGCCATTGCGTACGCGCTGGAGATGAATCTTGGCTGGTTTTTTACTCACAAAATACCGCTCGGCACGCAGGTAAAGGGATTGCCAAAATTCCCAGCGCAATGAGCGCTAAAAAGACGAAAACGCGCGCGTGTTTTTCATTCGTCATTCGTCACTTGTCATTCGACATTTCAGCCCATGACCCGCGACGACATCGTTGAGATACTGGAAAACATCGCCCTTCTGCTCGACATCAAAGGCGAAAATCCGTTTAAGAGTCGCGCCTATACGAACGCCGCCCGGGCTGTTGAAGTCTATCCCGGCGATATTCTGGCCGTGGCTCGCGAGGAACGCCTGGAAGGCATCGAGGGTATCGGCAAAGCCATCGGCTTGAAGCTCACTGAGCTCGCCACCACAGGCAAACTCGCGTACTACGAAAATCTCCGCGCCGAATTCCCAGAATCCATTTTCGAGCTCTTTGGCATCCCTGGCCTCGGCCCCAAGAAAATAAAAGCCGTTTACGAAAAGCTCGGCATCGCCACGATTGTCGAACTCGAAAATGCCGCTCGCGATGGACGCATCGCCAGCCTCGTTGGCTTCGGTGAAAAAACCGCCACCAATCTCGTCGCCGCCATCGAACAACGACGAAAACATTCCGGTTACTTCCGTCTCGGTGAAGCTGCGCCCCTCGCGGAGTCGATTTTGGAGGAATTACGGTCGCTTCCCGAGGTCAGCCAGGCCAGCGTAGCCGGCAGTTATCGGCGCCGGAAGGAGATCGTTCACGATCTCGATCTCATCGTTGCTGGGCGCAATGCGGAAGCCATCATCGAGCACTTCACGACGTTGCCGGATGTGGAAATGATCAATGCCAAAGGGCCCACCAAGGCCAGCGTCATCCTTAAGAATGGGATGCAGTGCGACCTCCGGGTCGTAACGAACGAGGAGTATCCATTTGCCATCGTTTATTTCACCGGCAGCAAAGAACACAATGTCATCCTGCGCGGGCGCGCCCTCGACCGTGGCTGGACCCTGAACGAATACCGCCTTGGTCCCCTCGAGTCTCGTGCCACTGGTCGCGGCGCACAAGTGTCTGCCGATGAAGCGATTCCAAAAATTTCCACCGAGCGCGAACTCTACAGGGCCCTTGGTCTCGACTACATCGAACCAGAGATTCGCGAAGGCCGCGGCGAAGTCCAGGCGGCCGAGAACGGCACACTGCCCAAGCTGATCGAGCTGGAAAACTTGCGCGGCACATTTCACACTCACACCGCCGCAAGCGATGGACGCAATTCACTCACGGACATGGCCGAGGCTGCCCGCGAACTAGGCCTCGAATACCTCGGTATCGCCGATCATTCCAAGAGCGCTTTCCAGGCCCACGGTCTTGATGAAAAGCGCCTCCTTGCGCAAGTTGCAGAAATCAAAGAACTGAACGCGACTTTTGAAGGTCATTTCCGGGTCTTTTCCGGAACGGAATGCGACATTCTGAAAGATGGTTCGCTCGATTTCCCTGACGAAATTCTCGCCCAACTCGATTACGTCGTCGCTTCGGTGCATGCCCTCTACCATCCAAACGAGGCCGAAATGACCAAACGCCTCATCCGCGTCCTCGAAAATCCCAACGTCACAATGCTCGGTCACTTGACCGGCCGCCTGTTGCTTCAGCGCGAACCCTATCCGGTTGATATTCCCGCGGTCATCGAAGCCGCCGCCGCAACCGGGACCATTATCGAGCTCAACGCGAGTCCGTGGCGTCTCGATATGGATTGGCGCTGGTGGCATCTGGCCAAGGAAAAAGGCGTCAAATGCTCTATCAACCCCGACGCCCATTCGACGCGAGGCTTGCAGGATTTATGGTTCGGCGTCGCCCAGGCAAGAAAAGGCTGGCTGGAACGCGGTGACGTGGTGAATACACTGCCATTGGGCAAGATCGAAGCTGTCTTGAAGGCAAAACGTTCGTAACTGCGAATTTCCGATGTCACTCCGAAACGTCCGCCGGACGCATTATCCTTAGCTTGTGATCGCTCAAGCCTTCCAAACGGACGCTATCCAGGTCATGGCCGAGGCTTGCCAGTCCCGGCACCAGCATCCCCGGCAAACTCTCGTCCAACTTCAATCTCAGGCGACAATCGGAATAGGCGACATTGGTAGATCACCTGAAGCGGACGCCGCGGCGAATGCAATGACCGCTCGAACCGCTTCGTGCGGCACCGTGGGAAAATCGGCGCTCAATTCGTCGATTGTCGCCCCTTCGGCCAGGCTCCCAAGAAGCGTCCAAACTGTCACGCGCGTAATCGAAACTCCTGGCGTCACATTTAACCAAATAGGCTGCTCACGGCAACGCCGCGTTTCTTTCCGGATGCCTCCTGATTCTTTCTTTGCTCCTTTATGTCCTTCTGTTCAAAATTTCCCGCCCTATGATTCCCCTTCTGTTAGCCTTACTTGCCGGATTTCTCCTCGGCTCGATACCAACTGGCTTTCTCGTCGCCAAATCGCGCGGCATTGACATCCGGCAACATGGCAGCGGCAATATCGGCGCCACCAATGTCCTGCGCACACTCGGCAAAGGGCCAGGCTATTTCGTTTTCGTCGCGGACGCTTTGAAGGGCGTTTTGTCGGTACTGGTTGCCGGCTGGATCGCGACTCAGTTTCAAGGAGGCGGCGACTGGGCACGCATTCTCGGCGGCATCGGCTGCATCCTGGGGCATAACTTCACTCCTTGGCTCGGCTTCAAGGGCGGCAAAGGCGTCGCCACATCGGCTGGCGTTCTGCTCGCCTTGTTCAATCCGCTCGTCCTTCTCGCGGTCCTTGCGGTCTGGCTCATCGTCTTTTTTGTGTCCCGCTACGTGTCTCTCGCCTCAATCTGCGCGGGAATTGCGCTACCGCTCTGCGTGCTGACGGCGATCACTTTCGGTCGCGGATCCCTGCCCGACTTTATCTTTTCAGTCGTTGTCGCTGCCCTGCTCGTTCTGCGCCACAAGACCAACATCCAGCGTCTACTCGCCGGCACCGAGTCGCGGTTTGAGAAAAAACCCAAAAATTCCAGCATAAAATGAAAGCCGCCGTCATCGGGGCAGGCGGTTGGGGAACAGCGCTCGCCATGCTGCTCGCCCGCAATGGCTCGCAAGTTACGCTCTGGGGGCGCGACCCTGGGCTTGTCAACACCCTGGCTCGCACTCGGGAAAATTCCGCCTACCTCCCTGGTGTCATTCTACCAGCTGACATCGAACTGACTTCCGACCTTGCGCACATTTCCAAGGCTGAACTCCTGGTGGTCGTCACCCCCAGTGTCGCCATCCGCTCCATCTCTGAAAAACTGGCTGCTATCGGCCTCTCAAAGAACGCCGTCCTGCTCAGTTGCACGAAGGGAATCGAGTTCGACTCCGGAAAGCGTATGACCCAAATCCTCTCCGAATACTTTCCGGCCAATCCGGTCGCCGTTCTTTCCGGTCCCAGCCACGCCGAGGAAGTTGCCCGCGAAAAGCCCACAGCTGTCGTCGTTGGGGCGCGCGACCACGCTATCGCCGTCGATCTTCAACGTCATTTTTCCTCACCGAATTTCCGCGCCTACACCAGCCAGGACGTGGACGGCATCGAACTTGGCGGCGCTCTGAAAAACATCTTCGCCATAGCCGCCGGCATTTCTGATGGGCTCGGCCTCGGCGACAATACGAAAGCCGCCCTCATCACCCGCGCCCTCGCCGAGCTGATCCGCCTTGGCGTCGCACTCGGCGGAAAACGGGAAACTTTTCAAGGTCTCAGCGGCATTGGCGATCTGATGGTCACGTGCTTCAGCCGGCACAGTCGCAACCGCCGTTTCGGCGAACGTTTGGGCCGCGGCGAAACAATCGCTGAAATTCAGGCAAGCGCCCGCACCATTGCCGAAGGCGTTCCGACCACAAGAAGCGCCTTCCAATGCGCCCGTCGGGAAAATATCAGCACGCCCATCATCGACGAAATTCACGGCATTCTGTACGAGAACACTCCCACCTCCATCGCCATGAAGCGTCTTCTAACTCGCGATCCGCGTCCCGAGGCGGACGACGTGTGAATTTGAGAGAAATTCGTGATATGCTCGCCGATTTCAATGGCCGTTGTACCCGATAAACCGCATCTCAAAAGCCTCTCGCTTTCCAGCTTGGAAGCTGCCGTCCTTGCGTACGGACAACCCCGGTACCGGGCAGAGCAGATCTTGCGGTGGATTTATCAGAAACGCGCCAAGTCGATTTCTGAGATGACCGATGTACCCGCGTCGCTGCGCGATTGGCTGGTATCAGAATTTCGTTTCGATGAACTCACGCTTGCTCGTCAAACCGGTTCGCATGACACGACGCGCAAACTGCTTTTTCGCCTCCGCGACGGACGTTTCATTGAATCGGTCGTCATCCCGGCAACGCCTGCTGAGTTTGGTGAAACCTCCTCGCGCAGAACAATTTGCGTGTCCAGCCAGGTCGGTTGTGCCTATGGGTGCAAATTTTGTGCGAGCGGCCTCGAAGGCTGGACGCGCCACCTCGAATCGGAGGAAATCGTAGATCAAATCCTTGAAGCCGAACGACTTACAAACGAGCGAATCCAGAACATCGTTTTCATGGGCATGGGCGAGCCGTTGGCGAATTTCGACAACCTGACTCGCGCCATCGAAATCATCAACAGCCCATGGGGCATTGGACTCGGCGCCCGGCACATCACGGTCTCGACCAGCGGGCTGGTGCCACAGATTCGCAAACTGGCTGAGCTTCCGCTGCAGCTGCGACTTGCGATTTCTCTTCATGGCGCCACGGATGATGTGCGCGCGCAGATCATGCCCGTGAACCGCAAATACCCGGTTGACGAACTCCTCGAAGCCTGCAGCTACTGGCAATCCCGCAAGAAACAGCACATCACATTCGAGTACATCCTCATCGATCAGGTCAACGACACCCTTGAACAGGCACGGGAACTGGCGCGCCACGCGTCGCGACTTTCAGCCAAGGTCAATCTAATTCCCTACAACACGGTCGAAGGGTTGTCGTGGGTGCGTCCGTCGATCCGCCGGCAGGAAGCATTCCTGGATATTCTGCGTTCGCAAGGGGTGAAAGCGACGATTCGTCGGGAAAAAGGCCACGATATCGATGCCGCTTGCGGCCAGCTGCGGCTGCGCCACGAACGGGAAGTCGGGGTTGTCCCGGCCGCCTGAAGACTCCCTCTTTGCAAAACTGACAAAATTCTAACGTCTGCAAAGCATTTGCCGGATTGCTCATTCTCCCAAGTGCAGGCATGCTTCTGGTATGAGCGACAGCAATTCCAACCGCCCGTGGGATGAACATGACTGGGAGCGGTTCCTGCAGGAGCAGGATCACAAAACCGAGCAGTACATGGAGTTGCTTGAAAAGTACATGGACCACCCGGAGCGCGATCAGATCATCGCAAAAGAGATGGGCTGGACACACCTCACCGATGAGACCGGTCTGGATTGGACCGAGGAAGCCGCGGCTTTCTTTGATGACATCGACCTGGAAGAAATCGAAAAAGAGGCTGCGGAGTTTGAGACGGAAGACACGTTTGAAAAGCATCCACTCTACCGCGCCTCGTTCACGTTGACCGTTGCTGTGGACCAGATGTTCGACGATTTGCCTCAATTGCAGAATCATCCGCTGGCCGTAAAGCTCGCTACGAACTCCGCAATTGGCAGCGCAAAACTCGCAGCGGCGCTCAGTGACGACGACATTGATGAAATGGGGATGACGATCGCCTACTTAAAACGGGCTTTGAAAGCGATCACGAATGCACTGGAGGCAGTGACTGAGATGGACAGGGGCAAATTGATCGGACGGGCGAAAGCGAGACAATTGAGCCAACGCATTTTCAAAATTCGCGACGGCATTATCTCCGAAATGGGCAGAATGCGAGCGGAGTGGCGGCGTCGATACGGAGATTAAGGGAGTGCCCAAGCCAAACGTCGTTCGATCCAAAGAAAGCCTGCGGTGAGGACAAACATCACGAAGGAGATCGCCATTATGGCGTCGGATCGTACGAAGGACGCCACGTGGCGATCTTTTTCCAGCCCCACCGCCGGGTATAAAGCTGCAAATTGCCTGGTGGCCTCAGTTCGCCGGGCAGTTTGAAAGGCAGACCACGAATCAGCGGGACTGACATAGAATGAGAACGCTGGTTGGCCGATCGAGTACCAGCCGGGCTTTCGCGGCCAGAACTTGGCGCGCCATTTGGAGGAATTGGCCGCGTCCTGGGCAAATTCGATGCGAGCCGTTTGCTGATCCGGGCCAACGAGAACGCCAACTTCGGCAGATGGGTGTGTCCACAGTAATTCCAACGGTTGATCGACAAAGATGGGACCGTCAAAACCGGACACAAGCGACCAATTCCCTTTGTCGTGTGGACGGGCTGCTGCAGTCAGAAGTCGCGACCAGTATTCGGCGAAGGAAGCCGGATCATTTTGAAGCGGCCAACGCCAGGTGTCGCGCACCAAAGTTGCGACGACCGTGCCTCGTCCGCGTTTGGCTGCGGCCGCAAGGATGCGATCCTGTGTGTCACGAACAAGCGCGAGCTTTTCACTGACAATTTCGGCGTCTTCCACGGTGACCGGCTGCGTCACTGTGCTGCGCCATTTCAGACGGGTGGTCCGGATTCCGGCTCCGTCCGTCTCGATTCTGCGCAGCCGCCAAGGAAGAAAAAAGTCGTCGTAACGAGCAGCGGAATCGATGGCAATGAGAATGCCAAGGCCCTCGTCTCGAACAGCCCTCTCCAAAGCGTCACGTTCCGTTGGAGCCAGCAGTTTCAACGCGCCGTCATCCATCACAACAATGTCAAATTTCCGGAGCAATGCCCCGTCCACCGATCCGAATTCGATGGCTGGCGGCGCTGAAGAGGCAAACCGATAGCGATCCCTGCTCACGAGGCTACGGGTCAGAAATTGGCCGCCGTTCGCCGAAAACCATTGCCGCAGACGGCCAGTATCGATCTTCGGCGAGCTTTCCAGGGTCAGAACCCGAGGCAGGTCCGGTGCTTCGACGGCGATACCGATTGTTTCGTCAACGTCGCCAACCTTTACTTTCCACAAATAGCGACCAGGCGCGGGCGGTGTCGCCGTGACGATCTCAAATCGGTCATCGTTCCTGACGTCGGCAACCGCCTCCGCTCCGTGCGGTGGATCCACGTGAACGGTAGAAGCCATTTTCCCACGGACCTCGCCCTGAATCCGGACGAATTCGCCCAATTTTACCGTTCGCGGATAGGAAATACGACGAATGGCCGGCTTGTCGGTCGTCGCTTCCTCGGGTGTCCGAAAAATCAGTCCGATGCGTTGCAGGACGTCGAAGTCCCACGGTTCCAAGCCATTACCAAGAATTGTCAGTTGCCGGATCGATGGGTAATGGCGCCGGAGGAATGCAACATCCGGGAGTCTGATTTCGCGGCCCGCGTGTTTGAGTGCGAGCTGCGGCGTCAGAAGTGTCGCGGAAGTCAGGCCTTTCGACTGTATTTCCGGAGCTTTTCCCGCTTGAATTCCAAGCACGGCGAGCGCGCTCACAGCGATTGCCGTGGCGGAAATCCTGACGACGAGCAGACGCCGGTTCGCTCGCCGGAACTCGAGATACGCAAGTATCCCAAAAACCACAATCGCCACTGACGCGAGAATCAAGGAGTTCACTTTGTCGTCTCCCGTTTTTCCAACATTTCCAAGGCATCAAAATACGGCGCAGCAAGGTCAGGGGCGAAATTGACGGGCCGTTCCGGAAGTCGCCGGGCTGCTGGAAGCAATTTCCAAAGCGCTTTTTGCAAGGCGATCCGGTCGTTTCCCTCGCCTGCTTCGAGGCGACGCAAGGCTCTCAAACCCTCCAGAAACCCGTCAGGCGACTTCGTGGCAGCCGTCGTCAAAATGGGGTCGAGCTTTTCGAGAATAGCACGGTCAATTGTCGGTTTTTCCAGAGATTGCAAGGCTGAGTTTATCACCATAAGGTGCTCCATCTCTGCGGGTTCCATGCGCAATGCCGGTGCGGTTCCTGTTTCCGGGATGTCGTTGAGTTCACCCTTTAAACGGCGTTCATCGATCTTGAGGGGGGCAGCCTCAAAGCCAACCCGCTTCACGTAGATGCGGTCGGCTTGCTGCAACCTTTTCAAGATCATCAACGCGCGTTTTTCAAACGGAAGCGCTTCCTCGGGCTGAATCACGCGAAGTCTGCCCTCCGCGTTCCACATGGCGTTGAGCACATCCTTAAGCGTTCCCTTTACCTGATCATCAAAGAACGTTGCCCTATCCTGCGAATCGTGTTGATGCGCAAAAGGCGCGATGATTTGTTCGGCCGTCGCTGGCTGGTCATCCGCGGGCTTTGCGGAGTCGTGATCGTGTTCATGGTCGTGTTCCAAAATCAAATTTTTCGGCACGTCACCCGCAACGCCGGCTTTCGTCGCGTGGAAATATTCCGTTTGGCTGGCTCGGTCGGTAGTCTCAGGCTCGGTTTCGTCGCCCATGAACTGGCCGTAACGCAGCCGCAGAAGCTTCTGATCCACGCCCAAGTCTTCGGAACGCTGACGAAACTCCGCTTGGGAAATCGTCGATTTGTCCGCAATGAGTTTTTCCGTATCAATGATCAGCTGGCGCTGGCTCCGAAAATATTGCGGGACGAGATTGATCCCGGAAACGGTTTTCCCATTTTCGACCTTCGAAGTTTCCGGACCGGCGAGCTTGATGAACCGAGTTTCCGACCGGCTGACATTTGGTTTCGGTTCGCGGTTATCTTTCGCGACGGCATGGAAATACAGCTCGTCCCCGGGCTCCATTCCCAGCTCAGCGAGATTGAAAGCCGCAGAAAATCGTCCGTCGTTCCTGCCCGTAAACGGCACGATTTGTTCACGAAATTTCACTCCTTCGCCCGATCCTTTGGCGACCGTGGCAAGAAGATGCGCGGATTTGACAACGTAATCGTCCGTCACATCGACTTGAATGGGAACCACTTGCGACTGTGCTGAAACAATTGTCCGTGAGTTTATTGGTTCGACGATCTGAATTCCAGGTGCCGCGTCTTTGATGACGCCAAGTGACCAGATTTCCGGCGAACTCCATGTTTTCCCAGTCGAGGTCGAAAGATTTATCCGATAAAGCGTTGGTTCCGTTATTCGTCGCGTCAGTTCGAAGTCAGTCGCACCAGTCTTGTTGAGTATGACGGCGTCCTCGCCAAAGATCAGTGCCGAGCGTGCCTCTGCGTGCTCCGCCCGAATATTCCAGCGGACAATCGAACTTTCCTCAACGTCCGCATTCCACCCGGAAATCGTCCGCGATGGTCTTCTGGTATACGCGGGCGGCGCAATCGTTATCTGAACGTCAATGATCCGCGGAAGTATCTCGCCTGGTTCAGGTTGCGTTATTTTCTCCCGACTTTCTGACGCGCTTGTCGATGCACTGCCGGGCTTCACATTTGGCGCCTTTACGCGCGAAACGACGATCATCGCAGCTAGACCGACTACGACAAAAATGCCTCCAATGATCAAAAACCGTCGTGGCGGCTCGGCGCGTAGAGGGTTTTTTCCGTTTTCCGACCCAAGTTTGAGCATTTGCTCCAAGCGGTGCCGTTGCAGGCGTTGCAACGCCGTCAATTCTTCGTCAGGCACCAGCCACAATCCGGCGCTTTCTTCCAACTCAGGATGGACGCGATTCAAGTGGCGCGTCATCGAACCGGCATCGATTTCCCAAGGTTTAACCCACCTCAACCGCGCCACCAATCCGGTTGCAAAAACCAGCACCCCGGGAATCAATCCCAGCAAAGCACCCCCTAACAATCCCAAGCCGATAGCAATCTGCAACTCCCGAAGTACGAGCGAAACACGCCATGCCTGCACGAGCTCCTCGATTTTCTTCTGTATCATGGGCTCGCCTCCCGTTGTCGTGGCGGAGCGTGAGCGAGAAGTCTTTCGGCCAGGAACAAAACCGCTGCAAGAATCCAGGCGAGACTGCCCAAATTGGCTGATCGATCCGCCGTCAGGTCCAAAGAGACCTTTTGAATCGAAACACGTTCGGATGGAGCTGCTTGCGACGGATCAACCCATCGTCGGTCAGCCTCAGGAAGCACCGGTGGCTGCGGCAACAAGAGGGAGCGAATCCAATCCGGAAACGCGGTTGTTGCCATCCACTCTGGAGCGAATTCTTTGTCTATTTGCCAGACCATCCCGCGCCCCTGCCGTATTCGTGTCACCGATGGATTTGGCCAATCGCCGCTCCAAGTGCCGTTGGGTGAAGATTTTGTGCTGACCAATAGGTTCGCACCCTTCTCTTCGACCGCCGGCGCAATCCATGGCGGAGCCGTCTCGGCAATTTGGAAGATCCAGTCGCCCGGCTCACTCACTTCCGAAACCATGTCAATCTTCCGCGCGCTCACTTTCCGGACAGCCTCTATCGCCGCGTGAATGGGCGGAGAATCGCCGACAATCGCGACTTTGATTGGTCTTTGCGGCGCCGCTGATCGCTTCGGCGACGGTGTTTCGACCAATGGGGTCGGCACCCAACGGACCCGACGTAGCGCGGGACGTTCGCCGCGAAGTGAAATCTGCCGCGCTGGCGCGAATACCACGGACTCGGCATTTCGCATCTCGAGTTCTCGCATAAGCGACCACATATCAACCGGTTCCGCTCGCTTTCCGGAGATTCTCCCAAAGCCCGGCGCAAATTCCCGCGCTTCAAAACCACTGCCGGTCAATCGCTTCCATTCCAAAAGCGACTCTCCTTCCACATTCGCGTCTGGACTGAGCAACGCCCATTTTTTCGTCGTAAGTCCCATTTGTCCAATCCATTCCGGACGCGCCAGCATCAGCGCCAGCGAAGCCAGAATCCCCAATCGCAACAGTAACAACGCAACCTGCCGCCATTGTGAATCCTGCCAACGACGGCGATAGGGCGATTGAAGAAACCGCAGACTTCCCAGTCTCACGGTCCGAACCGGCGGTCGAAAAAGGTGAATCGCCACGGGAATCAGCAGCGACGCCAGGGCCAGCAGACCGAGTGGAAAGAGAAAATGCAGCACAGACGATCAATTTCGGCGGGCGCGCCGTCGCAGATAACTCCGCAAAGCCCGGTCGAGCGGTTCATTCATTCCAATCCGGCAATAGTCGAAGCGATCCCCTCGCCATACGCGCCGCCAATCATCCAGCCATCGCTCATTTTCCCCCAGATACGCCGTCCGGACGGCCCCGGCATCCGCTTCGATGATCCGGCCAGTCTCGATTTCCTCGAACCGCACCAGCCCGGTGTATGGAAAGCTGGCCTCATCGTGCCCGGTCAGATGTACAAAAAGCACTTCATGTCTCCGGGCTCGCAGCGGTAAAAGTGAATTCCGAATTTCCTCCGAATGCTCATGACCATCCGTCAAAATAATCGTTAACGCGGAACTTGCATCGCCGGGAGCCCTCACGGTTTGAGCCAATGCAGCGCTCAACCGCCGGGGGCTCGCCGTCCACTTGCCCGCTGGCGTCAACTGCTCGAGCGCATAGACGATACGCCGGAAAGGTTGCCGATGCGCTCCCGGTTGGATAGACTCGACATGTCCGTCCCGCACAGTGTGCAGCCCGACCGGATCGCCCTGCTCAGCAGCCAGGCAAGCGAATGCGGCAGCGAGAATCCGCGCATCATCGAATTTCCTCCGACGGTCCTCCTTGTAAGCCATCGACTCCGTGGCATCGAGCACGATTCGGACATTCATCGTCGTGTCTACGTCGCTCTCCCGTAAAAAATAGCGATCGGAACGCGCAAAGAGTTTCCAGTCGATGTGCCGCGTGTCATCGCCCGGCTGATAAGCGCGATACTGACTGAATTCGCGAGCGAAACCAGAGCGCCTGCTCGAGTGCATGCCCGCTACCAATCCAGTGACCCACTTCCGGGCAGCCACTTCCAGCCCGCGCGTAGCGGCGATCACCCGTGGATCGATCATCGGGTTTGAATTCATCGTAGCAGCGGACTTTTCGGCTTTGGAACGAGCTTGAGCAAATCTCGGGTAACATCGTCGGTCCGGATCGAATCCGATTCCGCATCAAAATTCAGCAAAATCCGATGACGTAACACCGGCAGCACGATGGCACGCACATCGTCCAGTGTGACGGCAAACCTGCCCGCCAGCAGCGCACGCGCCTTCGCGCAGAGGGTCAGCGATTGGCCCGCGCGTGGTCCCGCTCCGAAACGCACCCATTTCTGCACTGGCACAAACGCGCGATCCCGAGTCGCGCGCACAAGCTGGCTGATGTAACGCAGAATATCCGGACTCACGGCAACCTGACGGGCAAGCTTTTGGAGGTGCAAAATGTCGTTCGCGTCCATCACAGGCGCCGCCTCTGCCGTTTTGCTGCTGGTGGTCGCTTCCAGCATCGTCAATTCCTCCGCGGCGTCCGGGTAATCAATGGTCAGGTAGAGCATGAACCGGTCAAGCTGCGCCTCGGGCAACGGATACGTGCCGGATTGCTCGATGGGGTTCTGCGTGGCGAGCACAAAAAAGGGGCGTTCCAATACGTAGGTTTTTCCACCGTAAGTGACCGAGTTTTCCTGCATCGCTTCCAGTAGCGCGGCCTGCGTTTTCGGCGGCGTGCGGTTGATCTCGTCGGCGAGTATCATCTGGCCAAAAATCGGGCCTTTATTGAACTGGAAAAAGCGCCGTCCCGTGGCGTGATCCTCTTCCAGCACCTCAGTGCCAATGATGTCCGATGGCATCAAATCCGGGGTAAATTGGATGCGATGGAATTGCAGACGCACTGCCTGGGACAACGTGCGAATGAGCAGCGTCTTGCCTAGCCCTGGAAGTCCCTCGAGCAGGCAATGGCCGCCGGCGATAAAAGCCGTCAACAATTCTTCGATGACAGCCTTCTGGCCGATGACCACCCGCGCGATTTCGGCGCGAAGCCGCGGAAGCTTCTCCAAAAGCGCCAGGATTTCCATTTCGTCAGGTTCTCTCATTTGGCAAAAATCGCGCTTATCCCATCAGCGCATAGAGCACGATGTTAATTCCAAATTTCGTGTTATCCTCCGCCAGAAAGCGCTTGTTGCGGAAATCGTAATCCCATTCGCAGCCGTAATCTTTGTTGCTATAGAGCACGGCTATCCGCCCGTTGATTTCGACCGCTTTCAAATAATCGTGCACCAAGTCGTCCCCCCACCCGTTCAACTCGAACGATGTAGTCGGCGGACCTTTTTCAAATCTGAAAAAGCTGGAATAAATCGGGTGATCGTTAGGTATTTTTTTTAACGCATCCGGGCCGAAAATCTGCTCCATCTGCGACTCGAATGACTTCGCAAACAATCCGTCCACGTCATGATTGCAATCATCCGCGAAGACGAAACCGCCACGTTTCACATAGGCCTCGAAATTCGTTCGCTCGCGATCGGTAAATTGCACTAGCCGATGCCCACTCAGATAGCAAAACGCCGCACCGAGCACCTCTTCGCTTCCGAGAGGAACAACGGCCTCCTGGGAATCGATTTGCAGCGTCGTATAAGCGGCCAGGGAATCCAGCAGGTTCGACGGCATCCGCTGGTCCACGACATCCCAATCGCCCGACTCATATTGGAGCCGGGTGAACGCGAAATCGGGGCGACTCATCTCATTCAAAAATCAAACAGCGTCGGACAAACTTGAAAACGTAAAATCGCGGATGACCATCGGCGGAATCAGGCACCCGTTGGCGCGCTGCGGTTTGCCGAGCGCCTCGAGGTTATTCAGCATGATTACAGGGCTTTCGTTAAACCGGAAATTCTTAATAGCATACTTGATCTCCCCGTCTTCCACGTAAAACGTGCCGTCGCGCGTGAGGCCGGTATACAGAAGCGTCTGTGGGTCCACGGGGCGGATGTACCACATGCGCGTGACCAGTACCCCCCGCTTCACTCCCTTCACCAGTTCATCAAGCGAAGCACTGCCTCCGTCCATGATAAATCCGTTCGGACCTTCGAAAGCCGCAATACCCCGCACGCCGAACGGTTGCCCCAGCGGCGGAACCCCTTCGTCATCAAGTCCTTTTTTACGCGCCCAATAACGGGAATACGCAAGGTTTGTGACAACGCCGTCCTTGATCCAGTCGACTCTTTGAAACGGCCGCCCGTCATTCGCCCAGCGGTCGCCAGGAATGTCTGGATTCGTCGGGTCCGACCAAATATGCACGCGTTCGTCCATCAGTTTTTCTCCGAGACGACTGCCGCCGCCAGCCTTGCTAAGGAAGCTGCGCCCTTCATCCGTCTCGCGGGCGTCCATCGCTGTGATCATGTGCCCTAGCAGATCGACTGAAGCGGCCGGCTCAAGAATGACGGTGTATTTGCCCGGCTCGATCGCTTTGGTTTCGTTCGACCTCAGCGCTTTTTGGACCGCAACCTTCGAGACTTTGCCAGTATCGAGCAGGGTTGCGTCGTTGAAATCGACCACACCGTACCCGGAGCCTTTGCCATCCTGGGTCCGAACCGTGACCGAGAAGTTAAGCTCGGTCTTGGTTTGATAGCCGGAGAGTCCGCGAGAATTTGCAATTGCGGAAAAAGAAGCGCTGTCTTCAAGGAATCCTGCAGCGACGACTTTGTTTTTTTTAGCCAGGTCGATGCTGGCGCCGGCGGCGTTCGCCCTAAACTCGGGGTCGATGGCGGCGGTGGACGGATAGTATCCCTTCGTTTCGAGATAGCTTTGCTTGCCTAAAAATTCGACGTATTCCGGATTTTCCGGTGCGAGCTTCGCCAACTCTTCGGCAGCGCGGACAACTTTTTCCAGGGATTTGTCGTCAAATTCGTTGATGGTCGCCGTGCCGGTTCTTTTGCCGAAGCTGGATTGCACAGCCAATGTAATGCTGTCGGACCCGCCGCTGGTGGAGACGGCGTTGCGCGCAAACCGGAGATTGCCGCTCATGCCGCCGCCAAGATTTGCTTCGATTTCGTCCGCCTTGGAAAATGAAAGGACTTTTTGCAGGATGGCGGAAGCTTCGGATTCGCTAAGTTGTGCCATGAGAATGAAGAAAATAGAGTGCCTTGGTTGGGCAGATGTTAGATTTTCCTGGCGGTGTTAATGACATTCACCTTGTTAAACCGTGCTGTCGATGATCCATGAGACACGGCACTGATCTGGCCGGGCTGACCTTTCCCGTCGAAGAAGGAGCCGCCCAGTGCGTAGTCGTCTTTTCCTGCAATGGCGACGCAGGAATTCCAGAACTCCTGGGTATTCGACTGGTAAGCGACGTCTTTCAGCATTCCTTCGATTTTTCCGTTTTTGATTTCGTAGAACAGTTGGCCGCCGAACTGGAAATTATATCGTTGTTGATCGATCGAAAATGATCCATCGCCAATAACGTAAATGCCGCGCTCGACGCCCTTGATCAGGTCTTCGGCCGTTTTGGAGTCCCTGCCGGGTTGCAGCGACACGTTCGGCATACGCTGAAACTGGACGTCGTTCCAGCCATCGGAATAGCTGCAGCCATCACTGTCCTTCTGGCCGATAATGTGAGCCTGGTCTCGTGTTTTTTGGTAGTTCACCAGGACCCCCTCTTTGATGAGGGTCCATTCCTTTGCGGGAACACCTTCATCGTCATAACCTACCGCACCTAGCGAGCCGGGCTGCGTCTTGTCTGCTGTTACCGTGACAATCGGGCTGCCATATTTGAAATCTCCACTCTTCCATTTATCGAGTGTGGCAAAGGAGGTCCCAGCATAGTTGGCTTCGTAGCCGAGGACCCGATCCAACTCCGTGGCATGGCCAATGGACTCGTGAATGGTTAGCCACAAATGTGAGGGATCGAGAACGAGGTCGTATTGGCCGGCTTCAACGGATTTAGCCGTGAGTTTTTGTCTGGCTTGCTGGGCTCCAGCGATGGCGTCTTCCAGCATGTCATACGTGCTCGTATAACGTGTGGTCACGCCGGTTCGCTTGGTTTCGGGCTTTGGAGTCAGGTATTCGTAACCGCGTCCGCTTGGGGCGCTGAGTGCACGGCGCAGCTGGAATTTACCGGTTTTCGGATCGATGGCCGTGATGTTGAACGTGGGCCAGATACGGTGGACATCCTGGTCGATGTACGAGCCGTCTGTGCTCGCGAAGTATTTTTGTTCATTAACCTGGAACAACATTGAGTTGATGAAATTTGCCCCGTTTTTCAGGGCCGCCTGGTTGACGTCCATAAGCAGCGCAACTTTGTCGGCGATCGGGATTTCAAAGGAATTTTTCTCAATCGGCGTTTCCCAGCTAACTTCGCCAAGACCCTTTTGCGGAGCGAGTTCGACGGGTTTGTCTTGAAGTTTTGCGTTGGCTTTTGCGATGGTGACAGCTTGCTCAGCGGCGTTGGCAATTGCCTCGGGGCTCAGTTGATCCACTGCATAGAATCCCCACGCGCCATCGGCGATGACGCGGACGCCAGCGCCGTAGCTTTCCGTGTTGGTCATGTTTTCGACTTTATCTTCCCGAGTAATAATGAATTGCCGAAGGTAGCGCCCGATGCGGACATCCGCATACGTGGCGCCCTTTTTGGTGGCAGCGTTGAGCGCAGCGTCAGCAAGGGCCTTTTTGACAGCGACGGGTGCTGGCGAAAGATCTGCGAATGCGCTTACCGGCTGGCCGAGGGTCGGGAGGAGAAAGTAGCCCGTCGTCAAGCCGGTATACTTCAGGAAGTCACGTCGATTCATGTGCGAGGTATTGGTTCGTTAAAATGATGCAAGGCAATGCAGCGCTGGCTGGACACCGGGATGAATGTAGACGCCCGAAAAAAGGAGAATGCGGCCAGAAACGCCAAAAGATTCCCTTTTTTCCCAACGTTGAAATGGAACAGAATCCTCTTCGACCGAACGGAGGCGGATTCGTCGAGGTTTGGGGAAACTGCCGCAAGGTTGGGATTGTGGTCAAGCGACATTTCCCGCAGCCAGAAAAAGGCCGCAAGGATTCCACAGCGAAGGACACACTTGAGTATTGTTAAAGCTTCGCCGAAGTGATTGCCGGTTTACAACAATGACGAGCACAAACGATGTGACTTCACGAGCCCGGACCCTGGACAAGCAGTTTAGCTGGCATCCGTTCACCCCGATGGAGGCGTGGTGCGCGCCGGAATTTGAGCCTCTGGTGATCGTGGGCGGCAAAGGACCCTATCTGATCGACTCGGAAGGACACGCGTATCTCGACGGAAATTCATCGATCTGGGTGAACATCCACGGGCACGCCCATCCACGGTTGAATGCGGCGATCGCCGGGCAGCTGGACCGGATCGCTCATAGCTCATTTCTGGGTTTTACCCATCCGCTGGCCGGAGAACTCGCGGCTCGATTGTGCGGATTGTTTTCCGGCAGCGCTGGCGAGAAACCGACGCGGGTATTTTTTGGGGACAACGGCTCGACAGCAATCGAAGTGGCGATCAAAATTTCTGCGCAGTACTGGATGCAGAATGGTCAGCCGCAACGGACGCGGTTCGTAAGTTTTACGGAGGCGTATCACGGCGATACAATGGGCGCGGCGAGTCTGGGTGGGAACGCGCTGTTCCACGAGCGTTTCCGTGTGCATCACTTTCCGGTGACGCATGTTCGATCGGTCGCGGAAATGGATCACCTGCCGCAAAACGAGGTAGCGGCGGTCGTCGTCGAGCCATTGATCCAGGGGGTCGCAGGCATGCGGCCCTGGCCATCGGGCATGCTGGCAGAGCTGCGGGCGTGGACGAAGGCGCGCGGGATTCATCTCATTTTGGATGAGGTGATGACCGGATTCGGGCGGACGGGAAAGATGTTTGCATGCCAGCACGAAAATGTCGTCCCGGAGTTTCTTTGCCTGGCCAAGGGGCTGACGGGCGGTTATTTGCCGATGTCGGCAACACTGATGCCAGAGCGTATTTTCGAAGGTTTCCTCGGTGAGCAAAGCCGGGCCGTTTATTATGGGCACAGTTACACGGCGAATCCGCTGGGCTGTGCTGCCGCCCTGGCGTCGCTCGAGATTTTCGAAGAGGAAAAGACCCTAGAGAGATTACAGGGAAAGATCGCTCTTTTAAGCGATGAACTGGCGACGCTTGCCGCGAGGAATCCGAACGTAGGCGCCGTCCGCCAATGCGGGTTCATCGCGGGAATCGACGTCACTGGCCGATCCGGAGCTGATGTTTGTCTGAGAGCCCGAAAATACGGACTTCTTACCCGACCCATTCGCGACACCGTCGTGCTGATGTTGCCGTTATGCGTGAGCAAAGTGCAAATCTGTGAGGCGATCGCGGCGATCGGCAGGGCCGCCGCGGAAGTGTAGAGCAGCGATGCTCCTCTCCATCCAAAAAGTTCCGTGATGAAAAACCCACACCCTGCTGTTATTTTTATCGTTCTATGAATGACGCCGCGCTCCGAATCGCAGATCGCCAGTTTTCTTCGCGCCTTTTCGTCGGCACCGGAAAATTCAGTGGGAACGCCGTTATGCGCGATGCTCTCGAAGCCAGCGGCACGGAAATCGTCACCGTTGCCCTTCGGCGTGCGGATTTGTCCAGCAAGAAGGACCCATTCGCCAACATCCTCGACTTCATCGATCCGGCGAAATACCTCCTCCTGCCCAATACCAGCGGCGCAATGACCGCCGAAGAGGCGGTCCGCCTCGCGCGCCTCGCCGTGGCGGCCGGGCTGCCAAACTGGGTCAAACTCGAAATTCATCCCGACCCCCGGTATTTGCTGCCTGACCCAATCGAGACCCTTAAGGCCACAGAAATCCTGGTGCGCGAAGGCTTTGTCGTCTTTCCATACATCAACGCCGATCCCGTTCTTGCCAAGCGCCTGCAGGATTCGGGGGCTGCCACCGTCATGCCGCTCGGCTCGCCCATCGGCAGCAATCGCGGCATTCGCACCCGCGACCAGATCGAAATCATCATCGAACAGGCCACTGTTCCCGTTGTGATCGATGCGGGGATCGGCGCGCCCAGCCAGGCCGCAGAAGCCATGGAAATGGGGGCGGATGCAGTCCTTATCAACACTGCCATCGCCATAAGCTCCGACCCGGTGCGCATGGCGCGGGCCTTTGCGGTCGCTGTCCAGGCTGGACGCGAAGCCTACGAACTCGGTCTCGCCGCCCCAGGGGTCCATGCAATCGCCACGAGCCCGCTCACAGGTTTTCTGAAAGCCTCATGAGTCTGCTCGAAGTCAAGAACCTGCGCACGTGGTTCCAACCATCTGGCGGTCTGTTTTCGAAACGCGTCGAGCCCGTGAAAGCGGTTGATGATGTCAGTTTCAACGTCGACAAGGGCACCACCGTCGGCCTGGTCGGCGAAAGCGGCAGTGGTAAAACGACTGTCGGCAAAACCCTCCTCAAGCTCGAGGCCGCAACCAGCGGCGACGTCCGTTTCGCTGGGGTCGACATCCTTCCGCTTACTGAAGCGAAATTCCGCCCGTTACGGAGGCGGATGCAGATGATTTTCCAGGATCCATTCGGCTCTCTCAACCCGCGAATGACCATTGGACAAATCGTCTCCGAGCCGCTCGAGATCCATTTTCCGGAATTGACCGGCACCCAACGCCGCGACCGTGTCGCGGAGTTGCTTGGATTGGTCGAGTTAAAGCCAGACTTTGCGGCACGTTACCCGCACGAATTCAGTGGGGGTCAGCGCCAGCGCATCGGTATCGCACGCGCCCTCGCCGTCAAGCCGGATTTTATTGTTTGCGACGAAGCGGTGAGTGCGCTCGATGTCTCCGTCCAGGCGCAGATCATCAATCTGCTCCAGGACCTCCAGGAACAACTCGGACTTACATACCTCTTCATCGCCCATGACCTGGCCGTCGTCGAACACATTAGCGACTACGTGCTCGTCATGTTCCGGGGGAAGATCGTCGAAGCAGCTTCCGCGTCGGATATTTATCAAAACCCGCAACACGAATACACCCGCCGCCTGCTCGCCGCCGTTCCTGCTCTCTAGTTCGGTCTGACAATCATGCATCCACTCCTCAAAAAACTCCTCGGTCTCAACTGGGTTCTTTTTGCCATCATGATTGGCCTATGCATCTTCGGCGTTTTTGCCGTTTACTCGGCGACGTGGATGCGGACCGACGACTACCTGGTTACGGCCTGGTCCAAGCAGACGACCTGGATGCTGGTGGGTCTGGTTAGTTTTTTCGCGCTGAGTCTGATTGATTATCGCTGGATCAAGTGGGGTGCGGTGCCGTTATATATCCTGGGCATCCTCGGATTGATCGCCTGTATTTTGTTCGGAAAAACAGTTTACGGAGCGAAAAGCTGGCTGGACTTGAAAGTGATGAGCTTTCAGCCATCGCAGCTCGCCATCATGGCCGGCATCATGGTCCTCTCAGTCGCGCTCGCCCTTAATCAGATCAAAAATCTGCATCCCATTCTTCGAATACTGATCTGCGGCGCAATCGTCGGCGCGCCTTGGGTCATGATCCTCAAACAGCCTGACCTTGGTTCGTGCCTTGTCTGGATACCGGTCGTCCTCGCAATGTTCTTCGTCGGCGGAATTCCCAAGCGCTACATGCTTACGCTGCTGCTTCTGGGCCTCATTGTCATTCCGCCTGCGATCGTTTTCGTGCTAAAGCCCTATCAAGTCGAACGACTTACGACATTTCTGCATCCTGAACGTGACAAACGCGGCGCAGGCTGGACGATCAACCAGTCCCTCATCGCCATCGGCTCCGGTGGTTTCGAAGGCAAAGGTTTCAAAGCGCCCAACACCCAAAACGAACTCGGCTTTTTGCCCGAAACAATCGTCCATAATGACTTCATTTTTTCCGTCATTGGGGAGCAGCACGGCTTTGTCGGTGGTGCCATTCTCATTGGCGCCTACGGCCTTTTGATCGTTACCGGACTCCACATCGCCGCCGCCTCCGAAGACTCGTTGGGGACATTGCTGGCAGTAGGAATCATTACCTTAATTTTTACGCACGTTTTTATGAATATCGGCATGACGATTTCGGCGACACCCATCACGGGGCTGCCGCTACCTCTGATTAGTTATGGCGGAAGCTTTGTTCTAATCATCATGTCCTGCTTTGGCATTCTGCAAAGCATCTGGATTCATCGCCACGCTACTCCAGTGAAACCCGGTTCACGACGCTAGTTTTGCAAAGTCCTTTAGAAACAGGTCATGCTGTTTGAAGTCGTAATGCAGCACTTGAAAACCTGCCTCTCGCGCCGACTCAATGTTAGGTAGCAAATCGTCGATGTAAGCCGTGTGTTTCGGGTCGACGCCAAACGTTTGAATTGCCTTAAGGAAGATCTCTGGGGCTGGCTTCATCACCCGCACGTCATGCGAGTAAATCGCGGCGTCGAAAAGACCAAAAACCGGATACTCGCGAACAAAATACTCCACGTGTATCCCATTGGTATTCGACAGCAAATAGAGTGGATAGTGACCCAGAAGCGATTGAACGAATTCTGCCATCGGTTCGTTCAGCGTAAAAATTTCCTGCCACGCCGTCTCGAAATCCGAGTGGCTTCCCCCGAAACCTACCGCGTCCGCTGCCGCTCCCACAAACTCGCGTCGGGAGATTCCTCCTTCCTCCAGGAGCATCTTCAATCGTTCCACCTCTGCCCAGGTTGCATCATCGAGCCGCACGCTTGATTTACGAATCCGCTCCACAGCAAGCGAGAAGTCGAAATTCAGAAGCACGTTTCCGATATCAAAAATGATCGCGTTCAGCATGGGAGTGACATTGAAGCACGAAAACAAGGGATGCGGCAACAGCTCGTCCCTGGTTTAAGCCGAACCCACTGGAAGTCTTCGAATCGTGCGTGCGATGCAGATGGAAACGAAACAGCCGGACTCCATGCGGAATCCGGCCGTTCGTCAATTTCAGGTATTGGTTGGAATGACCGCCTGGACTTAGTAGTCCATGCCGCCCATGCCGCCCATACCGCCGCCCGAAGGCATGGCGGGAGCTTTTTCCTTCTCTGGGAGCTCGGTAATGACAGCTTCCGTCGTCAGGAGCAGTCCGGAGATGGAAGAGGCATTCTGGAGCGCGCTGCGGGTTACTTTGGTCGGGTCGACGACACCAGCCTTTACGAGGTCAACATATTCGCCGGTGGCGACGTTGTAGCCTTCGTTGCCGGAACGCTTCTTGACTTCCTGCACGATGAGCGCGCCTTCCTGACCGGCATTGTCAGCGAGTTGGCGAAGCGGGGCTTCGATCGCACGACGGACGATCGCGACGCCGATGGCTTCGTCGCCATTGAGCTTGAGGCTGTCGAGCGATTTCTGAGCGCGGATAAGAGCGACGCCGCCGCCGGGGACGATGCCTTCCTCGACCGCCGCACGGGTGGCGTGAAGGGCGTCTTCGACGCGGGCTTTCTTCTCTTTCATCTCGGTTTCCGTTGCGGCACCGACGTTGATCACTGCCACGCCGCCGGCGAGTTTCGCGAGGCGTTCCTGGAGTTTTTCACGGTCGTAGTCGCTGGTGGTTTCCTCGATCTGGCGGCGGATTTGGTTAACCCGGCCCTGGATGTCGGCGCTGCTGCCTTCGCCTTCGACGATGGTGGTGTTTTCCTTGTCGATGGTGACGCGGGCGGTCTTGCCGAGGTCGTCGATCGTGATGCTCTCGAGCTTGATGCCGAGGTCTTCGGTGATACAACGGCCGCCGGTGAGGATGGCGATGTCTTCGAGGATGGCCTTGCGGCGGTCGCCAAAACCAGGAGCCTTGACGGCTGCAACCTGCAGCGTGCCACGGAGCTTGTTAACCACCAGGGTTGCAAGCGCTTCGCCTTCGACGTCTTCAGCGATGATGAGCAACGGGCGGCCGGACTTGGCAACTTTCTCGAGGACGGGCAGCAGATCTTTCAGGCTGCTGATTTTCTTCTCGTGAATGAGGATATAAGGCTTCTCGAGAACGGCTTCCATCGACTCAGCGTTCGTCACGAAGTAAGGCGAGAGATAGCCTTTATCGAACTGCATGCCTTCGACGACTTCGAGGCTGGTTTCGATGGATTTAGCTTCTTCGACTGTGATCGTGCCGTCTTTGCCGACTTTGTCCATAGCGTCAGCGATGATTTCGCCGATCGTTGTGTCCCAGTTGGCGGAAACAGTGGCGACCTGGGCAATTTCCTTGCGGTCAGTGACCTTGTTGGAAATCTTGGCGAGCTCCGCGGTAATGGCTTCGACAGCCTTCTGGATGCCGCGCTGCAGCGAGGTCGGGTTGGCGCCTGCCGTTACATTCTTGAGGCCTTCCTTGTAGATGGCTTCGGCAAGGACGGTCGCGGTCGTGGTGCCGTCGCCGGCGATGTCGCTGGTCTTGCTGGCGACTTCGCGGACGAGCTGAGCGCCCATGTTTTCGTAAGGATCTTCGAGTTCGATTTCCTTGGCCACCGTCACACCGTCTTTGGTGATGGTCGGGCTGCCGAATTTCTTGTCGAGGATGACGTTACGTCCGGACGGCCCGAGGGTCGCCTTGACGGCTTTGGCAAGTTTCTCGACGCCGCGCAGAAGAGCGTGGCGTGCGGACTCGTCGAATTGGAGTTGTTTGGCTGCCATGTTAGTTATTTAAGCTGTAAGAATTAGTTTAAGATTGATTAACCAATGATGCCGAGAATGTCGTCCTCGCGCATGATCAGGTAGGCTTCTCCGTCGATCTTGATTTCGGTACCACCGTATTTTGAAATGAGGACTTTATCCCCTTCCTTCACGGTGAAGGCGATTTTTTTGCCTTCCTCATCGGTCTTGCCGGTGCCAAGAGCGACAACGGTGCCCTCCTGGGGTTTTTCCTTGGCGGTATCGGGAATAATGATTCCGCCTTTTTTGACTTCTTTTTCCTCCAGCGGCTGCACGATGACGCGGTCGCCTAGAGGTTTGACGTTAATGGCCATACTTGGATGTGTCTCCTTGTTGGGGTTGTTGTGGTTTGGGTTTGCCAACGATCCATGCCGGACATTCTAACGATCCGGCGCGGATCCTGGAAAATTGTTACTGTTGTAACAAATTATTTCTTCTTGTCTTCGTCCACCATTTCGAACTCGGCGTCGACGACGTTGTCGTCCTTCTTCTTGCCGGATTCGGTGGAGGAGGCGCCGGCCTCTGCCGTTTCGGGTTCGGGTTGCCCAGCTCCGGAACTGCCGGCAGCTTGCTTGTAGAGATCAGCACTAACCTCCTGGAATTTTGATTCCAGTTTCTCGTGAGCCTGCTTGATGGCGTCGACGTCGTCGCCTTTCAGGGCTTCACGCACAGCTGCGATCGCACTTTCAATGTCGGATTTCTTGTCGCCGGGAAGCTTGTCGCCGAGGTCCTTGATCTGCTTCTCGCATTGATAGGCCAGCGAGTCGGCGTTGTTGCGGATTTCGATGGCGTCTCTGGCTTTCGCGTCTTCGGCAGCGTGGAGCTCGGCTTCCTTGCGGAGACGTTCCACTTCGGCTTTGTCGAGGCCGCTCGAACCCGTGATGGAGATTTTTTGCTCCTTCTTCGTGCCGAGGTCCTTTGCGCTAACATGCAGGATGCCGTTGGCGTCAATGTCGAAGGTAACCTCAATCTGAGGAACACCACGGGGCGCAGGTGGAATGCCGTCGAGGTGGAATGTGCCCAGATTTTTGTTATCGCGGCTGAGCGGACGCTCGCCCTGCAAAACCTTGATCTCGACGCCAGGCTGATTGTCGCTGTAGGTCGAGAAGATCTGCGATTTGCGGGTCGGGATGGTTGTGTTGCGCGGAATCATCGCGGTTGCGACGCCACCGGCAGTCTCAATAGCCAGTGTAAGCGGCGTGACGTCGAGCAGGAGTACATCCTTGACTTCGCCTTTAAGAACGCCACCCTGAATAGCCGCGCCAACAGCAACAACCTCGTCCGGATTGACGCCTTTGTGCGGCTCCTTGTTAACGAGTTTACGCGCCGTTTCGATGACTCTTGGCATACGCGTCATACCACCGACAAGAACGAGTTCGTCGACCTGGCTGGCGGTGATTTTTGCGTCGGCCAGACAGTCACGCACCGGCTTGAGTGTGCGCTCGAACAGTGAGTCGGTGAGCTGTTCCAGCTTGGCACGTGTCAGCGTTTTCTGGATGTGCTTGGGCCCGGTCTGGTCGGCAGTAATAAATGGCAGGTTAATGTCGTACTGCTGCGCGGAAGAAAGCGCGATTTTTGCTTTTTCCGCTTCTTCTTTAATACGCTGAACGGCGTCGGGCTGTTTCGAGAGGTCAATGCCAGTGTCAGCTTTGAATTCGTCGATAATCCAGTCCATGACCTTGTGGTCCCAGTCGTCGCCGCCAAGGTGAGTATCGCCATTGGTGGCTTTTACTTCGAACAATCCATCACCGATTTCGAGGACGGAGATATCAAACGTGCCGCCGCCGAGATCGTAGACGGCGATCTTTTCGTCCTTCTTCTCGTTCAAACCATACGCCAGAGATGCGGCAGTCGGTTCGTTGATGATTCGAAGCACTTCGAGGCCAGCGATCTGGCCGGCATCCTTGGTCGCATTGCGCTGCGAGTCGTTGAAATACGCCGGAACCGTGATGATAGCCTGGGTGATTTTTTCGCCGAGCTTCGATTCCGCATCGGCTTTCAATTTGGACAGAATCATCGCCGAAATTTCCGGCGGGGAATAAGTCTTGGTCTCGCCGCCAACGGTGACCTGAATATGGGCGTCGCCATTGGCCGCTTTGATGAGTTTGTATGGGACGCGATGAGTTTCTTCCTGAACCTCGTCAAACTTGCGACCCATGAAACGTTTGACGGAGAAAATCGTATTGATCGCGTTGGTGACGGCCTGGCGTTTTGCGGCCTGACCGACAACACGCTCACCGGATTTCGTGAAAGCGACGACCGACGGGGTAGTGCGGGCGCCCTCGGAATTTTCGAGGACCACAGGTTCGCCACCTTCCATGACGGCCATGCAAGAGTTAGTGGTGCCGAGGTCAATGCCTAAGATTTTTGCCATAGTGAAAAAGGGTAGGTGAAAAATTGAACTGCTGCGTCAATGGAAAGCAGATCGCGGGCCGTCCGCATATTTTAAACTTAACCAACTGTATACGAATGAGTTACGTCGTTTATCAAAACGGACTACCATCGAGGCGCAGTGCCATGTTGTCACAACTTGTCACATGAGTGAGACAGGGCATGACACATCCTATTCCGCCTGTTCGAGTATTCTGTCCACGCCGCTCATCGCCGCTTGGAACATGCCGATGATGCTCCAGCCGATGTACAGGGCGATGGCCAAGTAGATAAGGCGAGGAATCCATTCGGCGAGGATGTCGATGCCATTCATGGCTCGCATCTGGTAACCATCCGCGGTGCTGAGAAGCACAGAATCGAGAGTGCCAGTTTGTTCGCCGACAACAAAACCACGGGTAAATTCAGCGGGAAACGCGCGTGTGGCAGCGAGTTCGGAACCGACCTGCCGGCCAGCGCGAATGCCAGGGAGCATTTGGCGGACTGCAGTCTTGATGAGGGCGCTTTCGGAGGCGTTGGCGGCGGAAATCAGGCTGTCCATGACGTTGACGCCGGCGTCAAGCTGCATTTGAAATGTTGTACAGAAGCGACTCAGTGCCAATGACTTGTGGATCGTGCCAATCAACGGGACTGCTCGAAGCAGCGCGTCGGCTGCACCGACGACATTGCTGGCACGGTGGATCATTCTGAAAGCAGCATAAATCAACGCCGCAGCAATGTAGAAACCGCCCAACACCACCGCGACTCTGCCAAAGACTTTAATCGCCGGCTCTCCCTGAAAAAGCCGTGGAATGGCCAGCATCACAACGCCAAAATGAAGAATAAAGAGGGGGTAAGCGGCGCGTTTCCAAATGGCACGACGCGTCGCCTCGAGTCGGGCGAAATATTTGGAGAGGAACTCGCAACCGCGATGCAGTTGTCCGCTGCGCTCGCAAGCGGCGATCAGCGAGACCTCCATCGACTGGAATGGCATACCCGGCTTGGAAAAAGCGTCGGTGATGTTGGCGCCGCTCGCGGCGGACGCGCGAAGCCTTTGCAGCGTTTGACGCACCACTCCCGACGGCCGCGCCGCGAGCAAGGTTTCAATCGACTTCAGGAAAGGAAAACCTGCGACGAGCAGTTTCCCCAATTCGTTATAAAAAGCGCTTCGCTGGGAGAGGGAGAACATGGAGAAAATTGCGGCAGCCAAATGAAAATGCACCTGGAAAAAGGTCTATTCCCCGCCTCAGCCTTCAACAACGCGCTTCATGCCCGGATGCATGCTACAACTGGGGTACGCTCACCTGGCGCAAAAAACGCCGCAGTATCCGGTCACTCGCCAGCAACTCTTGGGATGCTGGACGCCCGTCAGTTTGAGTCTCACCGTATAATTCCGCGGCCGCTGCTGTTAATGAAAACAATTAGATCCCGGACTTCAGCGACTTCTCCATATTTGGCTTCGAGGTCTTCGATAGCCTGTCGGACATTGAGATTAGATCGGTAGAGGAAACGGTAGGCTTCTTTCAATGTTTTCAAAACTTCGGGCTGAAAACCGCGCCGCTCGAGACCCACACTATTGATGCCACGGACTTCGGCTGGGTTACCGTCGGCGATGAAAAACGGTGGAACGTCCTGGACGATCTTCGAACAACCGCCAGTAATGGCGTGTTTGCCGATCCGGCAGAACTGATGGATGGCCGTCAAACCGCCGATGTTGGCATAGTCACCGACTTCGACGTGACCGGCGATCGTGCCGTTGTTTGAAAAAATAACATGATCACCGACCACACAGTCGTGCGCGATATGGCTATAGCTGAGAAAGTTGCCGTGACTGCCCACCCGGGTCCTGTTTCCGGCGGCCGTAGCCCGATGCACGGTAGTAAATTCGCGAAAGGAGTTGCCATCTCCTATCTCGAGATACGTCGGTTCGCCTGCGTATTTGAGATCCTGCGAACGCTGGCCGATGCAGGCGTACGAGAAGAACTTGTTGCCGTTACCGATCGTCGTCGGCCCCATAATCGTGACGTGATGCTGCAGCCAGCAATCCTCGCCGATGATGACGCCGTCACCGATCACACAATACGGACCAATCTCTGTCCCCTCGCCGACGACTGCCGCCGGACTGACAATGGCGGTTGGATGGATTTTCTGCATTTCTCTAAAAACTGGATAACCAGGATACCGGCTTAAACATCCACGAAACCAAACATGAGCTCGCCTTCGCTGGTCACTTCGTTGTTCACAAGACAACGGCAATAGGCTTTGCCGATGTTCTTGCGAGCCTTCAGCAGGTCGGCTTCGATAAAAAGCGTGTCGCCTGGCATCACCGGTTTGCGGAATTTTACCGCGTCAGCGCTCATAAAATAACCGATACGCCCCTGGCCGCTTATGCGCTTGAGCAGGATGCTGGCCACCTGCGCCATCGCCTCCACCTGCAAAACCCCGGGCATGACAGGATGCCCTGGAAAATGCCCCTGGAAGAATGGCTCATTGATCGTCACCGATTTGATGCCCGTACATTTCGTGGGGCCGTCAAACTTCACAATGCGATCGACCAAGAGGAACGGATACCGATGTGGCAGCGTTTTCATGACTTCGTCGATGGCCATGACACCTTCACCTTGCGGGATGACGCTCGGCGGCACCATGGCGAGCAGTTCGGTGGCACGCTTGGAGACGATCTTTGCGAGTTCGGAATTAGGCCCGTGACCAGGTTTGATGGCGATGACGTGACCTCGGATCCGGCGTCCGGCCAGGATCAGGTCGCCGACGATATCGAGGATTTTGTGGCGGACGAATTCTTCCTGAAACCGGAGGGGTTCCTTGCTGAGGACGGAGTCGCCTCGGACGACGATGGCATTTTCCAGAGACCCGCCCTTGATCAGGCCTTTTTCCATCAGCGGCTGGACGTCCTCGTAGAAAACGAAGGTTCGTGCCGGAGCAATCTCTTTTTCGTAGATTTCGGGCGTGATCTCGGTGGAGAAAAACTGGGTGAAACGGCCGCCCGGGCCGACGTTGGTGCAGGAAATGCGGAATTTGTCGTCGGGGACGATGGTCAACAGGGAGCCGTTTTTGGTCTCCAAATGGACCGGTTCACGAACCCAGTATTCACTGCGGCGGGCATCCTGGGCAACGACGCCGGCCTTCTTGATAAGTTCGACAAAGGGACGCGCGGAGCCGTCGCCGATGGCTGGCTCGTTGGCGTCCATTTCGATGAGGGCATTATCCACGCCCATTCCGGCGAGAGCAGACAGAACGTGTTCGACGGTGTGGACCTTGACGTTTCCCTCGGCAAGCGTGGTGGCACGTTCGACAAATTTTACGTTCTCAACGCGGGCGTCGATGGTGGGTTCGTCACGGAGATCGACCCGTTTGAATTTGAATCCGTGCCCGACCGGAGCGGGTTTCAGGGTGAGGGTAACTTTTTCGCCCGTGTGCAGGGATGAGCCGGCCAATGACGCGGTCGATGCGAGTGTAGCCTGCATTACGGAATCTGAGGATGGCATGGGAGGGCGTTTGTAGCATTCGTCCCATTGGAAATCCAACGACTTTTGCCAATTATCTAAACCTCAAACAACACACCGAGCTCGGGCAGCGCGGGCACTTGGCACGCTCCACCCGATCCCTCCATTCGCAGTCGGGCCGCTTACATCAAGGTCGCGCCGATTTCCGCCAGCGAAGAACGTTCGCCTTTCGACAGGGTCACGTGGGCTGTGATCCCCTGCCCTTTCAGACGATCCCGCGTGTAAACGAGGCCATTCGAACGGCTGTCCACGTAGGGATGATCGATTTGTGCGGGGTCGCCTACCATGACCAATTTCGAGCCGCGTGACATACGGGTGACAACCGTTTTGGCCTCCAGCGGTGTGAGCTGCTGAGCTTCGTCAAGTACGAAAAAACGATTTGGGATGGAGCGACCACGGATGTAGCAAAGGGCTTCGATCTCGACGAGGCCTTGCTCGATGAGTTTCTCATACGGGCGCATTTGCGCCGGCCCAGGTGAAAGCTCGGCTACTGATTCAATGATCCGTTTCCGTTTTCCAGCTTTGCCCTCGCCTTGTGGAGTGCGGATAGGCAGCAAAACGTCGAAGGCATCGTAAATCGACTGAAGCCACGGACGCATTTTCTCGTCAAGCGTACCAGGCAAAAAGCCAAGCGTATTTCCCATTGCAACAACAGGGCGAGAAACAGTCATCCCGTTGTAGTCCCGGCTGAAAAGTGCATAAAGACCCGCGGCTACCGCCAGCAACGTCTTGCCCGTGCCGGCCTGTCCGTAGCAGGTGACGAGCGAAATCGTCGGGTCAAGCAGCGCATCGAGAAAGCACTGCTGACCGGCATTTGCGGGCTTGAGCGTGATACCTTTGGGAATGTCGAGGGCAGCAGGGATGTTCAACCGGCGGAAAATTCCTTCGCCTACGTAGCGCGCGGGCAACGACTTCTGGCCGTCGACAGTGAGAAGCGCGTATTCGTTGAGCAACAGCTCATGAGCGCGTGAGTCCTCGATGGTCAGCACGCGGCTGCTTCCGAATCGCTGCAATTCATGCGGCGCCACGTGAATGACGCGCAGGTCGCTCTCGACTTCGCCCGATTCCACCTTGTCGTTCAGGTAATCTTCCGCCTCCAGCCCGATAGCCAGGGCTTTGAGGAGCATATTGATATCCTTCGTGACGAGGACGGTGCGGTCGTCGCAACGCCGCTCAATTTCGAGGCAGGAAGCGATAATACGATTATCGATGCTTGCCGTTTCCGGGAAAAGCGCTTGAAAACGCTTCAATTTCCCCGTCGGCTTGACCGTGGCGCGTTCGTTGACGGCAATGCGGATACTGCCGCCGCCGGGAAGACGCGCACCTTTGACTACCGCCGGCCGGTTGTTTCCAAAAATCTTTGAAAGAGAGCGGTGAACGATGCGCGCGTTCGCGCCGCGCTCAGATTGTTCATTCTTGAATTTGTCGAGCTCCGTGAGGACTTCGACGGGGATCCAGACGTGGTTGTCATCGAAACGATGGATGCTGTTGGGGTCGTGCAGCAACACATTGGTATCGAGGACGAAGTTTTTGACGCGAGCCGGAGAGGTAATGATTTGGCGCTCGGGCTGCGGGAGGACTTCGAGATGCAGATCGCCATTCTGCCCATTGGTGGAGCCGGAATTGTAATCCATTTTTTAGGGTCTGAACCCGGAGGCCGCAGGTGTGGCCTTCGGCTGTGTTGACGGACTTGGCCGCCAATGGGCCCAACATAGATCAAATCGCGGCGAGGATGGCTACAAAAATTTTGGGGAAACTACATTTTGTGGTGCGAGCACTGGCTGGATACAACGAATGGGTGGGATGTTGGGGGATTTTCCCACAATGGGGGTATTACCAAACTCCTCCCCAGCATCGCAGCATTTTTCCCCGCACTTCGCCGCGCCAGTAATCAAGCCACGCCGGATTAACGGTCGTCCCATCCTGCCTGCCCAAGTCGCGCGGGAAGCTTGCAAAGACCTGGCCGTTTCTTGAAACCAGTTTGAGTCTAGCTGCAGCTTATCTTACGCCTTCCATCGCCACTCAGGGCGCAAATTGATTTCCTCGGGAGGAACTTCGAAGCCGGCGGCTTTAAGCAAATAGGCAACGCCCTCACGGGTTTCCATGGTCTCGCGAAGACTCAAGGCGAAAAGCTCGATATACTCTTTGTAGCTGTCGAGGCTCAGTTGTCCGTCGGCAAAAAAGTCCGCCAGCGTGGTGTCATGGTGGTCGATCATCCGGATCAAGGCATCTTTCAACTTGGCGCGCATCGCCGGATCCACGACAACGCGGAACGGGTTGCTGCCAACGGTCAAACTTGAGGCGGCCGGGGTGGTCTTTTCAGTCTTGATGAGAGTGAGTTCAGACATGGCGATTCCAGGAACTTTGGGTTGGTTTTACGGGGAAATCAGACATCGGATACTGCCTCAAATACCGAAAATGTCGCGCGATAGTTTTACGTCGACGGCGATTTGGGCACGGAGGGCGTCCAATGATGGGAACTTCTTCTCGGGCCGCAGGAATTTTTCAAACTTCACCTCCAGATCCCGTCCATAGATGTCCCGATCAAAGTCGAAAATGTGCAGCTCCAGCGTGCGTTGCGGTGCGGCATCTTCGATGGACGGACGGATGCCAATATTGACAACACCGTGAAGCTCCTTCGCGTCAAGCCAGGCACGAACGGCGTACACGCCATTCGGAGGAAACTGCTCGTTGTGCGCGCTCAAATTCGCTGTTGGAAAGCCGAGCTGGTGGCCCAGCTTTTTCCCCTCCACAACGGTCCCCAAAATCGTGAAAGGCCTCCCAAGAAAACGCTGCACTTCATCCAGGCGCCCGTGCTCAACTTCGCCACGGATCAGCGTGCTTGAGACGACTCGTCCCCCAATCTGCACCGCTGGCACCGCCGAGACAGTGAAACCAAGCTTTTCGCCCATCTCGCGCAACAATCCCACATTGCCACGCCGGTCCTTGCCGAAAAACCATTTTTCACCCACGCAAATGGTCCGCAACGGATGTGCCGACCGTGCCAGGTCCGTGATGAAAACCTCTGGATCTGTCGCAGCGAACGCGCGGTTGAACTCAATCAGCAACACCACTTCCACGCCCAACGCCTTGATCAATTGCAACTTGTGAGGCGTCGAAGTCAGCAGATGGGGCGCTTTTTCCGGCCTCAGAACCTTCGCCGGATGCGGATCAAACGTCACGATCACTGCCGTCCCACCCTGTTTGGCCGCATCATCCAGAGCCCGCCGGATCACCCGCTCGTGCCCCGGATGGATCCCGTCAAACACGCCGATTCCCAGCGAAATCGGCCCAGGCAGGGTCGCAAGTTCAGGGATCGATCGCAGAACGCGCATGAATCAAAACGTATGGATAAGGAGCAAGGAATGGCAATCCGCTCTATTCAACATCCCTGTTTCCGGGTACGCGCTCATCAAATCTTGCCGTCCAGGTCGTCGCTCTTCGGACATCTCCCCTTAGGCACCCCGCAACCGCGATATTTCCGGCAGACTGATGACTTTTGGCAGAAGCGCGTCAAGAGGTTCGTTTTTCAATGCGTCCACCGTCACCGCGCGATCCAGTGTGAACCGGCCTGACTTGGTCCGACGCAGCGTCTGCAAATGAGCGCCACAACCGAGCTCTTGGCCGATGTCGTGCGCATACGTCCGGACGTAAAAGCCCTTGCTGCAGACTACGCGGAACTCCACCAAAGGTAGCGTGACGCCCAGAATCTGATGCGCATACACATGCACAAACCGGGGTTCGCGCTCCACCGTTTTACCCTGACGGGCCAGTTTATACAGCGGCACTCCCTCTTTCTTGATCGCTGAAACCATGGGCGGCATTTGATAAAAATCGCCGCCAAATTTCGCAAATGCACGGTCGATCTCCGCATTCGTAAACTGCGGCACGGGACGCATCTGCGTAATTTCTCCATCGGCATCCTGCGAATCCGTCACCTCGCCAAGTTTCAGTGTTCCGACATATTCCTTGTCTTCGCTCATTAGCAAATCCTGGATTTTCGTTCCCCGTCCCAGGACGACTATAAGCAGCCCCGTAGCCAACGGATCGAGCGTGCCGCAATGTCCCACCTTCGTGATGCTGAACTTTTTTCGCGCAATCGCCACCACGTCGTGTGACGTCATTCCCGCGGCTTTGTCCACCAGCAAAACTCCATCAAGCGTCGTTATTGTCTTCGAATTCATTGTCAATCTTCTTCAAAACAGCCGTCCGCACTTCATCCAACGTCCCGCGCACGCGAGCACCCGCAGCGAGCGCATGACCGCCGCCGCCAAAACCCTGGCAAATTTTGCAAACGTCATAACGTGGATTCTTCGATCGCGCGCTCACCCGGATCCGTCCCTCGGGCAATTCCTCAAAAAACACCGCCACCTGCACACCCTGGATCGCCCGAATATGATCGATAAGCCCCTCGTTGTCTTCAGGTTGTACGCCAAGTGCAGCCGCTTCGGCCGCCGTAAGAGCAAAACTGGCCACACGATTTCCGCTCGTCAGTCGCAACTCGTTCAAAAGGGATTTCAGTAATTGCACGCGCCGCAGCGGATAACTTTCATACAAGTCCTGCGAAATCCGACCCACATTCGCCCCAAGCCGGATCAGTTCCGCGCCAATTTCATACGTCCCTGCCGTTGTCGATGGATACTGGAATGACCCCGTGTCCGTCGAAATCGCCACAAACAAATTCTCCGCAACCGCTTCACTCACAGTTACTTGCATTTGACGGAATAATTTGAACAAGATTTCTCCGGTGGCCGGCGCTTTTGCGTCGACAAAAGTCAGATCGCCATAGCCAGCGTTGCTCACATGGTGGTCAATGTTGATCCATACCTTCGCCGAACCAATCGATCTCAGGGGTGTGCCAACGCGCTCCTTAGACGCCGTATCAAGGACGACCACGACGTCAAAGTCGTGCGGATTTTCCGGATTGGGCGGCCTCGAAACCAGCTCCGCTCCGGGCAGCCAGTTCAACTTTTCGAGCATCCCATCTTCGTTCCATGTCGTGACATCCTTGCCCAAATCCTTCAAAATCAACGCCATGGCGATCTCGCTGCCCAAAGCATCTCCATCTGGACGCATGTGACTTACGACCAAGTACTTACGATGCTCGGGTGCGCGGAGAGCCGCGCCGATTTCAGGCAGCGTTGCCATCGCGTGAACACTCACTTTTTTCCCGTTTCACCTGTCTCCGGAGGCGTCAACTGGTCGACCTCATTCATGATTTGGAGGATCCGCGTCCCGCGTTCGATCGATTCGTCGAGCTTAAAGTGCAAGTGCGGGGTGTATTTGATAATGACGCGTTTTCCAAGCTCGTGTTGCAAATGCTGGCGGCAGGCAGCGAGCTTGCTGACGGCGGCTCGTTTGACCGCGTCCGCACCCATGACGCCGACGAAGATGTGGGCCTGCTTCAAATCTGGAGTGATATCGACCTGATTGATTGTAACCAGCGCGTTGTCGAACTGGACGTGACGACGAATCAAGTCACTAAGCTCACGCTTGATCACTTCCTGGACGCGTTCGAGACGATGTTTCATGAGATTGGCCGGCTAAAAAAGGGTGGCCACCATCCACCCATTCGCCCCCGCCCGCAAGCGGAAGGCAGTGCATTTCTGGTCGAGATTACACTGGGGCGCAATTCGCCGCTTCGAATCTGTGCGTCACGGGAACTCTTCCGAGGCGTTCCTGAAAAAAACTGATCGCCTGGAAGTGTTTTATGATTGACTTCAGTCATAAAAGGTATTTAGACGTTAACTTAACTTGAAAGTTCCCCTTCACCTCGTCGAGGCACGACGCCAGCAATTGGCCGCTCTCCTCCAGCAACGATCTTACCTCCCTATTCAGGAAGTCTGCAGCCTGCTCCAGGTTTCCGAAGCCACGGCCCGGCGCGACTTGCGAGCGCTCGCCCGTGAAAAACGGATCGTTCGCACCTTCGGCGGCGCGGTCAGCGATTTTAATCAGCGTTTCGCTTCGTTCCGCGAACGTCAGACGCAGTTTCGGGACGCTAAAAACCGTATCGCCGCTGGCGCCCGTCAATTGGTTCAACCCAGCACCACCATTTATCTTGATGCCGGAACCACCGTCGCCGCTTTGGCAGAGGCCCTTCGCCACAAGCCAGTGACGCCGCTCAGGGTCGTCACGCACAGCCTCCCCGCGGCAGAGACTCTCGCGGGCGTGGAGGGCGTCACCGTTTTTCTCACCGGGGGCCATTTCCTCAATCGGCAATCCATCCTGCTGGGGCCCGAAGCCGGTAAAGCGCTGGCGTTTTACACCATCGACGTTGCCTTCCTCGGCGCGGAGGCGGCAGACAAGAACGGTGTGTGGAACAGCACGGAAGAAGTTGTTCATCACCAACAAATTGCCCTCAAACGCGCCAGGCATCACGCCCTTTGCCTCGACGCCTCAAAATTCGGTCACACAGCCCCCGCTTTCCTCAAAGCCTGGTCCGGTGTCGAAACCCTCGTAACCGATCTTCCCGAAACCGAACTCCTCAAACTCGCTTCACCGATACCGAAACAAGTCCTCCATACATGAAAAAAAATCCCGCCCCGACCGTCTATCTCATCGCAAATGGCGATCTCCGCCTCGCCGCAAACCGCACCTGCCAGGAAGCACAGACGGCAATGGAAGCCCAGATTATTGCCGCCATCGAGGCCGAAGGTTATAGCGTCAAACGCGCCCACGACTTCGACCCCGAAAAGGGCCACGGCTTTATCGACAGCCAGAAGTACGGCATGGAAGTGTTCAGGACCATTCCACCCGACGCCCCACTCGTCGTCGCCGAAGCCGTGTGGCAGTACAGCCATCACATCCTTCATGGCCTTATCACCCACACCGGTCCCATCCTGACCATCGCCAACTGGAGCGGCACCTGGCCGGGCCTCGTCGGCATGTTAAACCTGAACGGTTCCCTAACCAAAGCCGGCGTCAAATACAGCACGCTCTGGAGCGAAAATTTTGACGACGCTTACTTCAAAAAGAATCTCAAACTGTGGCTGACCAAAGGCAAAGTCAGACACGACACATCCCACGTCGTCCCTTTTGCAAAGGCCGAAGTGCCTGCCGCCGCCGAGAAGCTGGGCCGCAAATTCGCCCAAAAATTTCGTTCGGACAAAGCCATCCTGGGCGTCTTCGACGAGGGCTGCATGGGAATGTTCAACGCAATCATCCCAGACGAACTTCTCAATCCCACCGGTCTTTACAAGGAACGACTCAGCCAAAGCGCACTCTACGCGAAAACGCTGACCGTTACCGACGACGAAGCCAAAAAAGTCTACCAGTGGTATCTCGACAAGGGCATGAAGTTCAAGCTCGGCACCGACGAAGCCACGGAACTGACGGAAGCACAGGTTCTGCAACAATGTAAAACCTACATAGCCGCTGTCCGCATCGCTGACGAGTTTGGCGCCGCCACCGTCGGCATCCAATACCAGCAAGGCCTCAAGGATCTCCTTCCGGCCAGCGACCTCGTCGAAGGCACCCTCAACAACGTCGACCGTCCCCCGGTTTATAGCGAAGGCTCGAAGGAAGAACTCTATTCCGGCGAAGCCCTCCCGCATTTCAATGAAGTCGACGAATGCGCCGGCCTCGATGGACTGGTTACTTACAGACTCTGGCGCGAACTGGGATACGATCCCGAAAACACCCTTCACGATCTCCGCTGGGGTCGCCAATACAACAGCGATTACGTCTGGGTTTTCCTCATCTCCGGCGCGGCGCCCGCCGCACATTTCATAGGCGGTTGGACCGGCGCCAGCAGCGAACGCCAGCCCCCCATGTATTTCCGCCTGGGTGGAGGCACCCTCAAAGGAATCAGCAAACCGGGCTGGATCGTTTGGAGCCGGGTGTTTGTCGCTGACGGCAAACTCAAATACGACACCGGTCTCGCCGAGGTCATCGAGCTCCCACAGGAAGAAACCGAGGAGCGCTGGAAACTAACCACCCCACAATGGCCCATCATGCACGCGGTCTTGAAGGGCATTACCCGCGATCAAATGATGGCCCGCCACAAAGCCAATCACATTCAAGTCGTTTACGCGCCCAGCAAGGCCGCCGCCAAGAAAGGCCTCTATGCCAAAGCAGCAGCCTTTGCCGAGCTCGGCCTCGAAGTCGCCATCTGTGGCGACGTCTAACCAACCAACATGAATCCTGATCTTCAACATTAACTTACACGGCTCTTTTTGGATCCGACCGCAGAGTCAATGGAAAGTAAAGATCAGAGCGAAGGCATGAAAATGACCCGTCACGAAGTCAAACAAGCCGTTTTGGCCTTGTCCCATGCCGTGGGGCGCGAAGATCGCGGCCTCGCGATTCTGGGAGAAGGCAACACATCCGGACGCATCGACGACACGTCCTTCTGGATCAAGGCGAGCGGTGGCAATCTAGGCACGCTGTCCGACGCGGGCGTCGTCGAATGCACGTTCTCAGGCATCGCCCACCTGCTTGACAAGGAAGCCGCCACCGATCACGAAGTGGAAGACGGCCTTTTCGCCAGTCGCGTCGATCCGTCATCCAAAAAACCTTCCGTCGAAGCCATCTTCCACGCCATTCTGCTCCTGTTGCCCGGTATCCGATTCATCGCGCACGCGCACCCCATCGCTACCAACCAGATTCTTTCTTCGCCGCTCGCAGAGAAATTTGCGACTCACCGCATTTTTCCCGACGAAATCGTCGTCTGTGGCCCCGAGTCTGTTCTCGTTCCCTATTGCGATCCGGGACTCACACTGGCACGAGCCATCCAAATAAAAACCGAGATGTTCCTTGAAGATCACGGAATTCCACCCCGCATCATCCTGCTGAAGAACCACGGCGCCATTGCACTGGGCCCCACCCCGCAATCGGCCGAAGCAGCCATGCTCATGCTCGAAAAGGCCGCGAAAATCTTTGTCGGAGCCGCGTCCCTTGGAGGACCCATTTTAATGGCCCCCGAAGACATTCGGCGCATCGCAAACCGTATCGACGAACATTACCGTCAAAAGGAGTTAAACTTGTGAGCACCTGGCACTACGCCGCTTGCGACCTCGGCGCGGAGAGTGGCCGCGTCATTATCGGCACGCTGGCTGACGGAAAACTGACGCTCGACGAAATCCACCGTTTCCCGACTGGCGCGTCGCGCGTCGCAGGAACCTTGCGCTGGAACATTCTCCGCATTTTCGAGGAAATAAAGACGGGGCTCCGCTCCGCCGCCCGGAAGTATCCGGAAATCGTCAGCGTAAGCGTGGATTCGTGGGGCGTGGATTACGTCTATTTCCGCGCGGACGAACCACTTGTAGCCTTGCCTTTCCAGTACCGGGATTCCCGCACGGATGCCTGCTATTCCGAGGCGTTGAAAGCGGATTCCGAACTAATTTTTAGCGAGACGGGCATTCAATTCATGCACATCAACACGCTGTACCAAATGATGGACGATACGGCCAATCGGAGGGCCGTCGTCGGTATTTCCGACCAGTTTCTAACAATCGCAGATTACTTCAACTACCTGCTCTCGGGCGTCGCCCGCAACGAGGAAAGCCTCGCAAGCACGACTCAGATCTATAATCCGGCAAAACGCGCGTGGTCCAGCCGGCTCATCGATCATTATCATTTGGAGCGTCGCGTATTTCCGGAGGTCGTTCCTTCGGGGACGCTGCTTGGCCCAATCCGCCCCGAAATCGGCCTCGCAAACGCCACCGTCGTTGCCGGCTGTTCACACGACACCGCCGCGTCGGTCGCCGCCGTTCCCGCGCGTGAAGGCGACGATTGGGCCTATCTCAGCTCCGGCACCTGGTCTCTCGCCGGCGTCGAACTCGAGAAGCCACTCATCAACGACGCCGCACGCACCGCCAACTTTACCAACGAAGTCGGCTATGGCGGCTCCATCCGTTTCCTCAAAAACATCTCCGGTCTCTGGATTATTCAGGAATGCCGCCGTAACTGGCAGCAACTTGGCCAGGAGTTTTCCTACGCAGAGATCTCACATCTCGCGAGCAAAGCGGCCCCCCTTCGCTCCATCATTCACCCTAACGATTCGCGATTCCTAAAACCGGATGACATGGTCGCGAAAGTCCAGGCTTTCTGCAGGGAAACCAACCAGCCCGTCCCGGAAACGACCGGAGAAATCGCCCGAACCATCTACGAGAGCCTCGCGCTTCTCTACGCCCACAGTCTCGATGTTCTCGAAAAACTGACCGGACGCCAGATCAACACGCTGCATATCGTTGGCGGCGGCAGCCAGAGCCTTCTTCTGAATCAACTGACCGCCAATGCCACCGGACGCACCATCATCGCCGGTCCAGTGGAGTCCACCGCCGCAGGAAACATTCTCGTTCAGGCGCTCGCCAATGGGCATTTGAACTCACTCGCCGAGCTGCGCGAAACCGTCCGGGCGTCGTTTCCCACACAAACATTCACTCCCACAGACAACGATTCCTGGCAGGCGGCGACGGCGCGCTTCTCGAAACTCACCCATCAATGATCCGCTATCCCCATGTCCTACCAATACGTTAACTACCTCTGGGATGACGCCAAAGCCGCGACGCTCGATCCCGTCGGACGCCTCGTCTATCGTTCGAATCTGCTCGGCTCCGACCAGCGCATCACCAACACTGGCGGCGGCAATACTTCCGCAAAAATCATGGAACGCGATCCGCTCACCGGTGAGTCCGTGGAAGTTCTCTGGGTCAAAGGTTCCGGCGGCGACCTCCGGACCAGCACCCGCGAAAATTTTTCGTCGCTATACCAATCCAAATTACTCGGCCTCCAGCCTCTCTATGCGTCGCGTTCCGACAAAGGCCTTAAATCGCGGGCCGAGGACGACATGGTGGGAATGTTCTCTCACACGACCTTCAACCTCAACCCGCGCGCCTCGTCGATCGATACGCCACTGCATAGTTTCTTGACGGGCAAACACGTCGATCACATGCATCCCAACGCGATCATTTCCATCGCTGCCAGTAAAAATCGGGAGCAGCTGACGAAGGAGATATTCCGCGGAGAAATGGCTTATGTTCCCTGGATGCGCCCCGGTTTCGAGCTCGGCCTGGCCATGCAGAAAATCGAGCGGGAAAATCCCGGTATCAGGGCCATCATGATGGGCCAGCACGGTTTTATCACATGGCACGATGACGACAAGGCCTGCTATGCGCAAACCCTCGATTTCATCGAAACGGCTGCCACTTATATCGAAGAGAAATACATCGCGAAAGGCGGAGACATCACGGCGTTTGGCGGTGCGAAATACCAATCGCTTCGGGAATCCGATCGTCACGCGAAACTCGCCGCAATCCTTCCGTGGTTGCGTGGACAAGTTTCGCAGTTCAAACGCTTTATTGGCACCGTGCAGGACGACGAAAAAATTCTGCGCTTCGTTAATTCCAACGACGCCCCGCGTCTCGCCGAGCTCGGCACCAGCTGCCCCGACCACTTCCTTCGCACGAAGATCAAGCCGCTTTATGTCGATTGGAATCCGCAAACGGAAGACCTCCCTGCGCTTAAGTCCAAACTAACCTCCGGCATCGCACAGTATCGCGAGGACTATGCCGCTTATTACAAGACCTGCAGGCACCCCGATTCGCCGGCTCAACGCGATCCAAACCCAACGGTTGTGCTCGTTCCCGGCCTCGGTATGATCGCGTGGGGCAAAGACAAATCGGAGTCTCGCGTCACGGCAGAGTTCTACAATTGCGCCGTTGAAGTCATGCGCGGAGCCGAAGCGATTGATGAATACGTGGCATTGCCCCAACAGGAAGCCTTTGACATCGAATACTGGCTGCTCGAGGAAGCGAAATTGAAGCGCATGCCAGCCGAGAAAGAGCTCGCGAGGCAGGTGCATGTCATTTTTGGCGCTGGCAGCGGCATAGGCAGGGAAGTTGCGCATCGGGTGGCCAGGGAAGGCGCTCACGTCGCCGCCGTCGATCTAAATGCGGGCGCGGCGGAAGCGACCGCAAAAGAAATCACGGACAAATACGGCCTTGGAATCGGCGTTGCCGGCAGCGGAATTTCCGGAGCAGGCCCCGCCATCGGGCTTTCTGCTAACATCACGGAACGCGCCAGCATTCGCAAGGCACTCGACCAGATCACTCTTGCCTATGGAGGATTTGATGCCATCGAAGTCACTGCGGGAATCTTTGTCCCCAGCGACACGACCGGCCACATTCCCGACGATAAATGGGCGCTTACGTTTTCCATCAACGTCACCGGTAGTTATTTCGTCGCCGATGAAGCCGCCAAAATCTGGAAGGAACAGGGCCTCAAAGGCGCGCTCGTTCTAACCTCCAGCGCCAATGCCGCGGTCGCAAAAAAAGGCAGCGTCGCCTACGACACCAGCAAAGCCGCCGCCAACCACCTCGTACGTGAACTGGCCATCGAATTGAGCCCTTTGATCCGGGTCAACGGCATTGCCCCGGCCACCGTCGTGCAAGGTTCCGCCATGTTCCCCCGCGACCGGGTCATAGGCAGTCTCGCCAAATACAACATCCCCTACGCCGAGAACGAACCGACCGAGTCGCTCGTTCATAAACTTGCCCAGTTCTATGCCGACCGGACACTGACCAAGGCCCCAATCACCCCCGCGGACCAGGCCGAAGCGTACTTCCTGCTGGTCACCAACCGCCTCAGCAAAACCACCGGTCAAATCATCGCCGTGGACGGCGGCCTGCATGAGGCTTTTTTACGGTAACGCTGCCCCTCGCCAAATGTGCAGGAAATCGGCTCGCGTGGCTGTCCACCTAGCCGAACTTTCGCACCCTCTGTAGAGTCGGGCTAGTTTAGGCAGCGCACCCTGAGGAAGACGCTGCGAGGATTGCTTCACTTGCTTCCGCTGACACCCGGCAGAACGGCAGAACAGCGGTTTCTACGTGCGACCAAGGCGTGCGGGGCGGTGACCCGAGCACGTAGCGAAGAAGGTCACGGAAATCTCGGCAAAGAGTTCACCGTCGGTGACGCATAAGGTGGCGCGGTGTTCGCCTTCGCGTTCATGCAGCTCCGCAAAAAGTTCGGCACCGGTGCCGACGGGCTCGCCATCTAACACCCAACGTAACGCTTCGCCCGGCAGCGTGCGACCATCGCTCGTGGTCCCGACACCCCAGAGGCGGACGGGACTACCTGTTTGAACAGCGCAGCCCTGCACAGGCCAGAGAATGGCAGGCTGCGGCGCACGCGGTGGAATCTCAACCCCCACAGGCTCGGCTGCAGTGGTGTGGAAGCCGTCGGAGATGAAGACTTGAATGAGGACATGCCCCGAGGTGAGCACTGCAAGGGGCACAACGGCTTCATCTTCGCTCAACGCAACGGCGAGCGCCTGCCAGGTGCGGCCATCATCAGCGGACCAGCGGACCGCGCGTTCCGTGGGATACTCGTCAGAGGCGTGAGCATGCCAGCGAATCCGCAGTTCCTCGTCCGCGACCTCGACGGAGACTTCGTCAATACGCGGGGATTCGGACGTTCTGCGGCGACTCCACAGTTCCTTGCCTTCACGCATGATGCGGATCGCTGCAATGCCCTCGCGGTCCGGTAGCAGCGCCTGAACAAGTCCAGAGGTCCCGCTGTTACCACCTCCACCGCAGCCGCAGCCACAACCGCCTGCCTGCAGGGAGACCCGAAGCAAAGGAATGCGTTCCAACACTTCCCCAGTCTCGTCGAGCAACTCGGCGATAGTCCCTGTTACCTGACATCCGCTCGCAACGGGGCCAGTCCGGAGCCGGAGCACGCTGCGAATTTCGAGTCGATCGTTTTCCAGCAAACCAGTAAGAACAACCAGGGGAACGGGATCGGGCTCAGCGAGCAGGCGCAAACGGCGCCCCACCCACGGTGGAGGCGGATCAGGAATGTGATGCGGAATGGGATCACGGAAGCGTTCGTCGAAATATGGCGGCAAGCTGTCGCGGGCGGCGGGTACCCATTGCGGATCGAGCAGCGAATGTTCGATGAGAGCGCGGTAATGATAGGGTGATATCCAGCCCGGGCCGCAATACGACATGAAATCGGCAAAGAAATTCGGCGACATCACAGTGCGAGTCGACGAATCATATCCGTATTCACCGATGGAAGCGCGTTTAGCATTCACCGTATCGTACGGCTCATAAGCGGGGTAATTCGGATCGCCCATGTCGCCCGACACAAGTCCGCAGGGCGCGTGGCCAAGCCCGAGGACGTGCCCCAATTCGTGCGCCATGGTTGCTGTCATACCGTTGAAACCCGCGCCGACCGTACCACCGCCGCCGCACCCCCCGGCATTGCCAAGCGGGATCCCATTCGGCAAAAGCGCATAATAGAGCCTGTCTGAGCGATTGCCATCGATGAACTTGGCAACGCCGAGCCAGGTAAGCAGGTTTTTCCAACTTTGCGGACAACTCGAAGTGACGCCGTCGGTGGTGATATTGCCAGTGAGCGGCTGGCTCCAGGTAAGGATCCCGGCGAGCCCTATGTCGGGCGTCTGCGAAACAGGAAACATCAGCAACGATGCTCCTGCGGTAGTTTGAAAATCCGCGGGTGTCGGCGCAGGAAGTCTGACCTGATTGCCGGACGCATCCGGCCCCCAATATTGTACAGGAATGCCGCGTATACGCAGTGTTTGCAGCAGGGAGGCATCGATATCAATTTCGGTGTCGGCGCGATCACTGGTGCCGGGCACTTCAATGTGCACTCTCAAGCGCATCGGCCCTCGCATGGCGGCGGCGGGAATGAGAAAGTTGAGTGAAGAGTTCAGCAAGCCGCGCTCCGTTGAATAGGCCGGTTTGACGGGCGCCGTGATCATGGCAGGCGTTTGCTGCGTCAGCGTGCCGACATCAACCCAGATGCCGAAGCGCCTCCGTTGCAATGTAACCGTTCCAGTTACGCCCTCGTAGCCTCGCCGAAAACCGCGCGCATAGACGCGTACACAAGCCGGCTTATCCGCGACGAGCCGGATGGAATTGTCTGGTCCCCGATCGGCGGGATCAGTGAGGTGGTCAGCCGCACGCCAATGTTGTATTGCTTGAGTTACTTCGACACCGTGGATGGAAAGCCCCAAAAGATACATACCGCCCTGCAGCGCTTCGCTGACAACTCCTAAAATGCTCGCCCTCAGATCGTCGCTCATCTTTTATCCGTCTCCTTTTAATTCCATCAATGCCCAAATGTGCCGACCGATGCGTATCGCTTTCCCTTACAAAAAAAAGAAATAAAAAGAAGAAACTACCAACAAGTCGCTCTTCGGCGCTTTGACCGCGATACGGATCTGACCCTTTGAAAACCAAAGGCCTCAATCACCAAATCAAGCGTTACTTGGAATTAACTCCAGGCACCGGGCGATCTTTCCCGGATAACTCGGCACGTTGCACGCCTGATCCCGCTAAGTCCAGCCAGCGGGCTCATAAGTCCAGCCAGCGGGCTATAGCGCTACCAAGCGCAATTCGCTCGAAAACTCAAACTACGCTCAACAACCCTCAAATCCTTCAGCGCATCGCGCGAACTCCCAAGGGTTTCCTGAACTGCCTCTAACCGGTTCACGCAATTTCGAAGGTGGCCTTATATTGGCCGGCGTTGCGTTCCGCAGTGCGTTTCACAGGCACTTTCAGGATCTTCGACACAAGCTCCTCTTCGAGACGTTCAATAACCGGGTAGGCCTTGAGCAAATCCAGTAACGGGGAGTGAAATTCAACAATTTTCGCCTTTGCACCAGAACCGACCGCTTCACTCATATACCCTTCTGCGTCCCGGAGCTTCGCAAGCGATTTGGCGCGTGCAGCGACTGATTCGCCTTTGACTTTCTCCTCGTAATTCGAGGCGAGCGTCTGGAATAGCTTGTAAAGAAGCTTTTCCGAAGCCGTTGCGCCGTAGAGGGATTCCGCGGCGGTAAGGAGCTCAAGGGTGATGGTGTTGCTGGTTTGGGGAAACAGTTCGTGGGATTTCGGGGTGAGGAAATACCACATCTCGGGGCGTCCCAGACGGCCTTCCGGATTGGGAGCCCGGGTCGTGTCGAGGTATCCTTCACGATGCAACTGCAGGCAGTGCTGTTTGACTCCCATGTAGCTCATTCCAAGCTTGCCGGCCATTTCCGCAACGGGGCGGCCCTGGCTGCGCTTGAGAAGGTTCAATATACTAATGCGCTGGCTGCGCCCAATTTGCTGTATCAGTTTCTGATTCAAGTTACGGGTATTTAATGGTTGCCTTGTTACTCTTTGCGTCGATGAAGCACTGGCGGGGGGCCTTTTACTTAACGCGAATCTCGCTGGTACTGACGTTTAGCGGGTCTCTTTTAAAACCAGATATTCACTGTCAGCACCGCGTTCCACAAAGAGCAGCACACCGCGTGCCGTATCCCGTGTTTTAATTCGTTCCATAAAAAGCCGGGCATCCGTCACCGGTTGTGCATTCATCTCGGTAATTATGTCTCCAACTTTTAATCCCGCAAGCTCCGCAGGGCTCCCAGGCGTAATTTCTGTCACGATAACACCCGTTTTCGAGCGCGTCTTTTGCGCCTCGGCTAGTTCGGGAGTCAGCGTCTGGGTTTGCATGCCTAGATTCTCCAGTCCGGACGTCTTTCCGGAGGGCGGTGAGGAAGGCTGCCTGTCAGCTTCAGGCTGATCCCGCTCTTGAGGCGCTGGCATTTCCCCAGGAGGAACCTGCTGCGATTCCTCGTCTTCCGCCAGCGCAACCGAGTTAGGAAGCTCCGCCGTCGTAACTGGAATAGTAAGCTGTTTGCCGCCCCGCCAGACTCCTAGCTGCAAGGTCTGGCCGACCTTCTTCTTCTGAACCTCCGTTTGCAAATCCGACGGTCCCGCCACGGCGACTCCGTCCACTTTCTGGATAACATCTGCCGGACGCAAGTCGCTGCGATAGGCAGGGGTCCCCGGCTGAATGCCACGCACCACGACGCCCGTCTTGATCTGGCTGAAGAGCTGTGCGTTCTCTGGGTCCTCGCTAACAGAAGAAATGCTAAGACCGATCCATGGCCGCACGATTTTGCCCTCCGAGATCAATTTTTCTCCAATTTTGCGAAGCAAATTCGCAGAAATGGAAAACCCGAGACCGCGATTAAAACCCTGAATCAGTGTATTCATGCCTATGACCCGGCCCTCAATATCCAGAAGGGGCCCCCCACTGTTTCCCGGGTTGATCGATGCGTCGGTCTGGATGAAGTCTTCAAACTGCCCGCTCCACCGGTTGTCGAAGAGTTTACTCCGGCCCTTGGCACTAACGACGCCGCTGGTGAATGAATATACGAAATTGAACGGCGCTCCTATCACGCACGCTATCTGCCCCACGCGAACCTCGTCACTATTGGCAAACTCCGCAGCTGACAAATCTTTGGCGTCGATCTTGATGACAGCGACGTCCGACAGCGTATCGGTCCCGATAATTTTCGCGGGAAATTTACGGCCATCTTTCAGGGAAACGGTTATTTTTCCGCCGCCGGAAACGACATGCGCATTGGTATAGATATAACCGTCCGGACGGCAGACGATGCCAGAACCTTCACTTTTCTCGGTGGAATCCTGTCCGGGTAACGACTCTCCGTTGTTATCGTCGGGACGTTGATTCGGGGGAAATAGATCAAACGGGGAACGGATCTGGCGCAGGTCGCGAACTTCCTTTTCCACTTCAATAACGACAACCGATGGAGAGACGCGCTCGAAGACATCGATGTAGGCTTCGTTCAGCTGTTTCACCAATTCACCCGGACTGGATTTTTTAGGCTCCACGGAGGAAATGGTCGCTGGATTTTCGGCAGCCGATGTTTGCACAAGAACAGGCAGTGAAAACACGCTGGCCGCGAGAAATATCATGGAGGTGAATCGCGAAAATGGCATATGGCAAAGCTAAGACAGAAAAATGCGCGTGCCTGTTCAAAAAGGCAAATAGCTGCGGGAACCCGATTTGCCGTTTGCAGTTGCTATTGAAGACGGACAGTGTCTGCCTTTTTTCTGTTAAAAATCATGCCCGATTCCCTTGAAAAGCTCGTCCGCGAATTGCGCCAGTGTGCCGCCTGCCCAAAAATGCATCGTCCCGCTGTATCCGGCGGCGCGGTGAGAAGCCGCGTGATTTCGGTTGGGCAGGCGCCCGGCACGCGCGAGCCAGTGGCAGGAAAACCGTTCGCATGGACAGCGGGCAAAACACTTTTCCGATGGTTCGAAACATTCTGCGGGATCGACGAAGCGGAATACCGGCGGACGGTTTACATGGCTGCCGTTTGCCGGTGTTTTCCTGGAAAAACCAAAGCCGGCGGCGATCGCGTCCCAGACCCGGATGAGATCACTGAATGCAGCCGCTGGCTGAAACGGGAATTCGATTTGCTTAGCCCCGCACTGATCATCCCCATAGGCAAACTCGCAATTTCACAGTTTCTGCCGGTTTTGCCACTCACGGAAACCATCGGGCACCAGTTTCCCATCAAATATTATGGCCATGCCATCGACGTGATTCCCCTACCCCATCCGTCTGGAGCGTCTCCCTGGCACCGTATTGAGCCTGGGAAATCGCTGCTGGAACAGGCAATGAAACGGATCGCAAATCACCCTGCGTGGAGAGAAAGGAATCTTAAGTCTTAAGTTTGTAAGTTTAAAGACAAAGAGCGTGAAAGCTCTTTCTTTTCTTATGACTTACAAACTTAAGACCTGAAACTTCTTCCTACCTCGCCCGGCGCACCCAGAGATTGCACGGAATAACCTGAAACAACCAGTCCATCGACCGACTCAGAACCGGGTCGGGACCGCCAGGCATCGCGGTGGGGACCGCGAGCAGGTCGGCATCGATGTTTTGCACAAATTCGCAGGCACCAAAGCCGGTGTTGCCCCGGATCCAGACCGTCTCCACAGGCACTCGCAAATCCGTTTCTTCAGTGACGAACTTATCCAGGCGCTCCTCGAGATCGAGAGCGTCTCCGGCAGCGCGCAGCCGGTGTTCGTCGAATGTCGTCAAAATCGAAATGACATACACTTTTTCGCATTTCCGCTTCGCAGCAAGCTCCATGACGTCCCTCAGCAGCTCCGCCGAAGTGGTTGAAAAATCGACGATCACAACGGGCCGTTCCACAGGGCTCGGGCCAGTCTGCGGGCGCAAAAAGAGAAGCAAATCCGACGGAGCCTGCCCCAAAAACGTCTTGGCGAGATCGTTTGCGAACGGGCGGTACCCTTGCTCCGCGTCAACAGCCCCCGCAATCAGCAAATCGATGCCATGATGGCGCACCGCTTCGAGGACCGCTTCGCCGGGCTCGCCCTCCACCCAATGAATGACCGTATCCGGCGGCAATTCCACGTTCGCGAGTCCTTCAGAGAACATCGTTCTTTTTTCCTCCGTCTCTTCACCAGCGTGAATAAGCCGCAGCGGCACACCAAAAACGGACGACACGCGCTCCGCTTCCGCCAGGACGGCAAGGAAACGCGGCGAAAACGTGGTGGCAACGGCGGCTGAGCGGTACATGTCAATCTCCAAAGCGTCGGGAAACTACGCCGCCCTTCCCGAAATGCCAGATGGGATATCGACGACGTGCGGGGAGTGCGGCAACGGTGCAAATTACCTCGTTTTCCGATATCGACCAATATCGTAGACCGGAGGTCACCCAGCAAATCAGCTCTCTGCCCGATTCGTGTCGAATTCGGGAAACCGCAACACGAAAGGGCGGCGCGGCAATTCAAATCCTTGTCGCAATGCGGAAATTATCACAATTGAGACTCGGATCACTTCCTTCCGCGAGTTTCCAGGTCCAGGCCGAATCCGGTGCTCGCGATGCCAGACGGTAGCCGGGGCAGATCATTTTTTTAATTTCATGAAAAAAAACCGTCTGTCATTTAACCCTTCAACGGTCTGTCAGTGAATTACTTACGAAGGACGGAGTAGCGGAGACGGTCTGTCAATGCGGCGTCATCCTCGCGTGTGGCTGGTGTTCTTACCGGTGAAGAATCCGCGCAAATCTTCCCTTGCGAACTGGCCAATTGCCTACTCACAGCTTTGGCTGACCTCGCCCGGCACGGCGAGCCTTTCGCTTCGAAATCTCTTTTCCCAATCGGCCTTCCAGGAGGACGAGCACCGCCGCCTCCTCGGGCTTGAGTCGCGAGAGCGAACGGTCGATCCGACCCCTCGCACGCTGGCGGATCGTCGAGATCGTGTCGCCCGCGAGATAGGAGTCAAGAATGCCGGGATGGACGTAGCATTTCCGGCAGACCGTCGGCGTGTTGCCAAGCATCCGCGCGACCGCTTCGATGGCTGTGACGACGTTCCTCTTCGCCTGCGCCTGATGCGTGACCGCTTCAAACTCTCGCAGCGCAATCGCCGCGAGCACGGTGCCTGCCCAGGTGCGGAAATCCTTGGCAGTGAAATCGGCGCCCGCAACCGCGCGCAAGTATTCGTTCACATCCTGCGAACCAACATCGCGCGGCTGGCCTTCGTCGTCTTCATAAGCAAAGAGTTCTTGTCCGGGAATGTCCTGGCAGCGGCGGACAATGCGCGCGAGCCGTGAGTCACGCAGGCTGATTTCATGCCGCTTGGCGCTCTTGCCGCGAAAGCTGAAACGAATCTGCGTACCAGCCACGTGAGCGTGCCGGTTGTGCATCGTCGTCAACCCATAGGAAGCATTCCGACGGGCGTATTCGTCATTGCCCACTCGAATCAGCGTAGCCTCCAACAAGCGCACCACAGTGGCGAGCACTTTGTCGCGCGGCATCCCGCGCAGGGCGAGGTCGCGTTTCACCCTCCGACGAATCCGGGGAAGAGTGCGAGCAAAGGTAATCATCCGACTGAATTTGTTTTCATCGCGCTGCCTTCGCCAGTCGGCGTGGTAGCGGTATTGCTTGCGGCCGCGAGCATCGCGCCCGGTGGCCTGAACGTGGCCGTTTTGAAAGGGGCTAATCCACACATCTCTCCATGCGGGTGGGATGGCCAGCCGCTTAATACGTGCAAGCGTCATCTCATCCTTCACGCGGCTGCCATCGGGATGCAGATAGACGAAATTTTTCCCTCGCACCTCCTCTCTACGAATTCCTGGCTGGCTGTCGCTGGAGTATCGAAGGCCGGCATCGCCCGCTTCCTCGGCGAGCGCTGCTGCGAATGGATTCGGCAGCGCTTCAGCTGTTGATGATCTCACCGCCATTCGGGTGCAGTACTGGCCAGTGGTGGGTGGAACCGCGTAATTCCCATGTCGGCTCTCCAAATCGTCAATCCCACCTCATCCGCTGCTCATGGGCTTTACTGGCGATTTTCATGTTGAACAGCCAGTGCGGATCATCGCGCGCATTGTTTAGCTTGTTAAACCGGCGGTCGCCTCCCAACAAACAGCGAGATAATGAACAGCACCAAAAAGACAAAGAAAATGATCTTCGCGATTCCGATTGCCGTTCCGGCAATTCCACCGAAACCCAGCACGGCAGCGATAATGGCAATAACGAGGAATGTAATGGTCCAGTGTAACATGATAGTCTTTCTGTTATTTTTTATTTCGTGTAACGGCTGACGCCCGCCGCAAACCGCATTACTCATGAGCCCTCACATCACCGGTCCTAACCATTTTGAGGAAGTCTCCTTGGAAGCGGCATCGAATCGATCGGATCCTTGCTGAAATATGCTTTCGTCGACCTCCACGCTTCCCGCCCTGTGCCGTGCCCGTGTTTGTAATCTCATTTGCCTCCTGTTGACCTTTTTGACTGTCTTCGAAGCGCGTTCTTTCAATGGTTTGTTTTTCGGCGAGGCAAACGGGGACCGGGAGAGTTGTTAGCATAAGTGTTCGTAGTGTCTCGCGATTTGTGCGGCATTCCTTCCTCGCCGGGCGGGGCACGCAATGGCCTTCGGAGGCCTATGCTTTAGGCGCGCTGGCCTTTACGGAGCTTTTCATCGTAACGCTTCGCTTCGCTCTCGGGAATCCCGGGACCAATCAAACCACCGACGATGGCGCCGGTGGTGGCGCCGAGAGCCGCGCCGCTCAGGGCGGCCATGATCGGACCAGCTGCGATGAATGGGCCAGCGCCGGGGATAGCGAGAGCACCAATTCCCGCGAGGAGCCCAAGTGCACCCCCTGCGACACCGCCGCCCGTCGCACCAGCGGTGACCCCTTCAGACGCCTTCGTCGATTTGACGTGGCCGAAGTCCCCGGCGGCTGCCGTGTCAGGAAGGAGCATGGAAATTTCGGATGCGCCGAAGCCATCAGACTGGAGTCCCTCGACGATGCGCTCGGCCTGGCCTTGGGTGGTTGCGATACAAAATATAGATTTTGACATAAGGATTTTTGGTTAGTTGCTGAACTCCTACTTTTGGTCGGCTGCTTTGATTTCGAGCTGATTGTCTACTTTCGCATCGCCTGCAACTGTCTTGGCGAGCTTCTCGATTTTCATTTTTTCTTCAGCGCTGTTCACGGGACCATGGAGAGTGACTTTGCCGTCGGCCGTGATGATTTTGACATTTTTGGCCGTCATCGTGAGTGAATCGTCTTTCACGATCCCCTGCCGTATCGCCTGGGTGATTTTCAAGTCCTCCGAGGTATTCGACTGATCGAGAGGCGTTCGCTTTCACCGGAACGGTCGCGCTCATTTTTTGCCGGTGTTGCCTGCGTCTGACTTCTTCCCGTCCTGCAGCCACGGCAGGAAGGCTCATCGCGGCGATCGACGCAAAGGCAAAATTATTTTTTTCATGTGGGTGTTGGGTAATGCCGAAATTGCGGCAAAGAGGTTTCGCACGGGATAGGCGTAGTGGTTGGAGGAAATTACTTTTTCCGCGCTGATTTTGGCCGCAGATCGTATCGCATGGCGCCGCTCTCCTATGTCGCGAGCGCGAAAACTGACTAGCTGAGGCCGCAGACATCTGCATGCTTTTCATAGCAAACGACGCTTATGTGCGTGACTATGGCGTGTGCGTGCCCGCCGACTGCGTCGCCACCGAAAGCGCCGCTGTCCGGCTCGGTGCAAGCCAGCAGATGAAGCGCTTACTTCGTGGAAACACGCCACCATCGCTAAGCATCCACGTGACGCGCTGAGCATCGGCTAGCTTCACTTTTTGGCATACGCGATGAACCACGAGTTTAGCGGTCGGAAGGGCAGATACTCGCGTCGCTCACACTCGGTCGTCACCGGTTTTATCGTATCGCTAATAAAAGCATACGACCATGAAACAGGCGCCCCCCGATAATTCACGACTTACTTATGAACGTGGTTCCTGACATTCCCACCGCTCCGCTGGACCTGGCCGTGCGAATCGGTTGCAAACTGCGATACGAAACTACGTTCGCCATGCCGATGCTGCTGAACGCGAAGCCACCCCAGCACATTTACCAATTGGTGGCGCAGGAGGCTCTGGACATCGCGCCAATCAAATTAGCGCTAAGCCGGGGCTGTAAGTGCCATCACTCGAAGCCCGATTGATACGATTTTCCTTATTGGGAGTCATACGAGAATGACAAAAATTCGCCGATCGGAACGCCCTGTTGGCCGAGCAGATACGAACGATCTAATGGAATCATGCGCGTAATCCTGATCCATAACCCGAAGGCCGGCGCTGGCAAACCATCAGCGCGTGCACTGGAGACGCTCTTCGAAAAAGCGGGCCACCAAGTGCTCTACACCTCTACAGAGGATGCCGATTGGGAGAATCGACTGAGGGAACCTGCTGACGCCGTTGTAATCGCCGGCGGTGACGGCAGCGTGGGCCTCGCGGCGCCTCGCATAGCCGAGCGCGGTCTTCCGTTTTGCGTGCTTCCGCTCGGAACAGCCAATAACATCGCGAAGAGTCTCAACGAGGATAGGCCGATCGAGGAGATCGTCGCAACCTTGGATATGGCCGAAGAAAGGAGTGTCGATTTGGGCATGGTGGCGGGCTGCCGAAGCTCGCAGCCTTTCATTGAAAGTGTCGGCGTGGGTCTAATGGTCGAGCTGGTGCGCAGGAATTTCCGGATGCCCGGAACGAGGGAACGAAATCCTGCGGTGGAACGAAAGTCCGCGCTTCGGCATCTTCTGGAATTCAGCGAAGAGTATGGCGGTGTCGAATGCGAACTCCAACTTGACGAGCAAAAGCTGAGTGGCCGCTATTTGCTGGTTGAGGTTATGAACATGGGCCTGATCGGACCGAACCTGCCGCTTGTCCCTTATGCCAACGCGGGCGACGGGAGACTCGACGTGGTTTGCGTCGAGGTGAGACAGCGTCGAAGATTGAAGAATTATCTCGAGCGACTGAGCGCAGATAAGCACGCGACGCTGGCAGTCGGCGCACGGCAATGCCGCCGGGCGGAGATTCACTGCTCGAAACCTGTGCTCCATGTGGATGATGCAGCTTTCGATTCCGCTGTGGCAGTCGTCGAGGTGAAAGGGGCGGCGCTACGTTTTCTCGAACCGACCGATACGAGGCGAGACGCTTGGATCCCTCCGCCGTGACGCCCGAAACCAAACTCGGTTCGCGTTCGTGTGGCGCTCGCCGTCCCTCTGGGTGGGCAGTTTGAATGGCTGTTCGACGATTCGGAGGCCTGCGCCAGCACTGCTCTTCGGTGCCTCCATAGGTTCTGCGCCGATTGCTAAGGCCTGATTTTTCGTTATGACAAGGGCGGTGATAATTACAGCTGCCGTTTTGTGGCCACCTCAGCTTCTCCTCGCTCGAATGGAGGCGAGGTCTTCGGTTTGTTTGTGAGACTGCTTGAGGTCGGTTTCGCGCTCGCGAAGGCGATCCCATGTTGTCCAACCCGGCTCCACGACTGCGATGGTGCCCGCCGGGCTGTGGTCATACGGTTGGCGCGTTCGTCGAAGCGAGGAAGTTGGACGTCCTCCACTTTAGGGCTTTCCCATGGCGGGGGATGACAAACCCGCATCCGCGCCTGACGCACTATTCAAAGCAGCTCTTCCTTTCATAAGTCGCTCATTTGTAATATCTTAAAACATTTGAGTGACGGAATGACGGACATCTGGCGACGGCCAGACAGCCACGGCCTCTCATCACCGCATCGGAGCAAAAATAATGTCGCAGGTCTTGCCATCGCCGCGCTCAGTCCAAAGCTGAGCGCCAAATCGACCGTTCCGCGTGTATAAACCGGAAATTCCGCGATTGCGCGAATCGCGGACAGCGATAAACTGCGCGCCGTGACTTTTTGCGCTGATTGGTCTTGGATTAAAAGGCTTTGCATGGCCATGCATGACTTTTCTCCAGCACAAAGTCAGCTCAAGGGCGTCCGATTCGTCGCAAGCCCTTCAGAACAAGCACCCGCCTGGGTGGCGAAATTGGCAGACGCGCCAGACTTAGGATAGCGAAATAGTCAATTTCAAGGTGTTTCTTTGCAATGCTTTTGTGTCGGAATTTCCCAGGGGGGATCCATGAAAACAGCTAGTATTCGCAATTCCCCGAGGAGACGCAGAAAGACGCTCATTCTAGTACAAATTCTAGTACAGAGACTCGACAGACTGAAAGTCTGGTCAGTCCCGGAGGGGATCGTGGCGATGTAGGGTGGCCTCTTGTTTTTTTTTGGAACAATTACCCGAAATGTCCGTCACTCTGTCATTGCGAACTGTAAAGCATTGATGATGAGGCTCTTGCCGAGTGACAGTCAAGTTTTACCCGCTGTCACCGGGCACAACTTCCCCAAGAAGTATCCCCGCGGCGATCCTTTCACCTTTCCAAAACCTGAATTCCCCTCGCCCGGCAGGGAGATGTTCCACCGGTGTCCGTCATTTTCGGGCATCGAGCGACCCCCGCAACC
>DATDAW010000022.1:0-46939 GCA_036525185.1 Chthoniobacterales bacterium
CAGCGTGCGGAGCAGGCGCTCAAAATTGCTGAGCGCAACAAGTGGCTTCTCGACGTCGCCCTCGATCACCTCGCAGTGGGTCGTATCGCACTTTACGAGGCGATTCTGGAAGGTAGTAGGGCGGGCTGGCCTCAGCCCGCCGCAGACCGATCCGGCGCGTGCGACTTCCCACCGGCGCGATGAGGCCATCGCGCCCTACCTTGAAGCCGCCCGCCGCGAACTAAACGTTGCTGTGACCGGCCTCCGCCGCGCCGGCCAGCAATGGTTTCTGCCCGACGGCCTCCTCATCCGTGCCTGGCTGCGCTTTCTCCCGGCGCGCGCACCGGCCCTGAGAGCGCGCAGGCGGACCTGGACGAAGCTTGGGAAATCGCCGTGCGCGGGCCGATGCGGCTGAACATAGCCGACATCTACCTTTACAGAGCAAGGCTCTTTGGAAGGGTGAAGGATGAAGGCGGAAGGACGAAATATCCGTGGGAATCCCCCGCTGCCGATCTCGCCGCCGCTCGGAGGCTCATCGAGCAATGCGGCTACTGGCGCCGGAAGGAAGAACTCGAAGATGCTGAAGAAGCATCGAAATCCTGGTTCGTTGTTGGATAAGATTATGCAGCATGCCGCTGCGCCGGCTGATTGAGTCCAACGCGACGAGCGGCAAGGCAGTTTCCTATTCGCGGCATTCGAGTTCATCCCATGTTTCCGAAATCGAGCTTCGGGAGCGTCGTTTCCTCCTCGTCCTCGTAGTCGTCCGTCGTCCTCGCGGTGCTGTGCTGTCGGGCACGAGCAGGACAACGATGGATGAGAACGGTTGCGCTCATTTTGTCAAAATGGAAGGACGGACACGGCTTCTGCCGCTGGCCGCTGACGATCAACGGCTGACCGCGCTCGTTTACACGAGGAATAGGACGTCTGTCGCGCCGTATTGTTTTTGGCGGACGATGGTGAAGAGGCCGGTGTCGGGCCATTCTGGTTTCTGCGGCGCTCTCTCCAGGATGAACAATCCGGTGGGTTCCAGGGCGCTGCGCAGGTCTGTCGATTCGACCAAACGACGCGCAAAGTCCAGATCGCCCGGGTTTTTGGCATAGGGCGGATCGGCGAATATCAGGTCGAAGTGTCGCGCGCCTGCGTTTCGTTTGAGCCATGTGAAAACGTCCGCCCGTTCCACTTTCCCGGTGAGACGGGTTTTTTCGAGGTTTGCCTGGATGCTGGCGATTGCCTGCGCGTGCGAATCCACGAAAACGGCTTCCGCACAACCCCGGCTTAGCGCCTCGATTCCAAGGCCGCCCGAACCGGCAAACAAATCCAGCACTTTGGCCCCGGCAATCCGCTCGCCGAGACTCGAAAATATTGCCGCTTTGACCTTGTCCATCGTGGGGCGCAAGTCGTGACGCGGCAACCGCAAGGGAATGCCGCCGGCGCTTCCCGCGATGACTCTCATGGCGTTGATTTTGAGGGCGATGCGGATGAGTTCGGCTCGGCTGAATCGGTCGGACCTTTGTCGCGGTTGTCATCAAAAAAGCTCCCGAAAAAACGCTGCATCTTCTTTTGCAGCCTGTCCCCAATGAGCCGTTTCAGCAGGTCTGTCTGCGGCTGTCCGAGATTGCCGTGCACTTTGAAGTCCAACGCTCGTTCCTTGCGTTCGGGGGTTTGCAAAAAGTTTTCCCGAGCCTCGGACGGCAGGCGTTTCCAGGTCTTTTCGTTAATAAACAGCCGGGCGCCGAGATTGAGCGTGTGCTCGGGACTAACGGTGCCTGTGACACTTAACCGGAGATTTTGCGATTCGACCTCGAGCGGCTGCACGTGAATGAGCGAATCCCTTACGTCGAGATGTAGTCTGGCCGAATTCAGAGTCAGCGTTTCAAGCTCGTCGACGCGGAGAATCTGCCCGACGGTCTGTAGCAGCGGATATTGCTGAAACGCCCCATCTCTGATTTCAAAGTCGCCTATTCCTTGATTCGACCCGCTGTGAGATCCAAGGCCGGTGAGTTCCATTTGCCCCTGAACGAAGCCTTTGATGTGGCTGGCAATCTCGGGATCTGTTGTGCAAATGGTTGCAAGCGAGGCTTTTGTAATCTTTAGCTTCAAAGCGAAGGGGGTTCCCGGTTCACCGGTTTCCAATTTTGCTGAACCTTTGATTTTTCCTCCGGCGAACGAGCCGGCGATTCTCGGCACGTCGATGGACTCGTTCGACACGCTCACAGGCGAATTGAAATCCGCGATCTCGTAGCGCTCACGCAGCAGGATACGTTTGATCCAGAGTTTACCGGTGAAACTCCCCGGCGATGCGCCTGCGTCGATGGTTGAGCGGACACCTTCGAGGCGGGCGATTTCGCGGCCATCGTTGTTGATGAAAAGCAGCCTACCGTCATTGAGTGCGATCTTGCGAACGGTAACGGGCTGTTTCTGCGGAGGGACATCGGACTCCATGGGCGGCGGCGTCGGGGTGGAAGATGTGGCGAGGGAAGCGTCCGGTCCTGGATTTGCTGGAGAGCGTGCTTCGACAGCCGGGTCCCTGCTTTCTTGTTGAGAATTTCGAGTCGCAGGCCATTCCCAATCCCCATTCTGGTTTTGCTGCCACGTAAGCACAGGCTGGTGGACCGAAATTCGGCTGATGACAAATTTACCCCCGAGAAGAGGCAGCGTCTGGCAGCGGATCTCCAGACTCGCTGCGATCAGAAAAGGGGTCCGGTTGTCGGCTGGGGGATGGGCGTCCCGGACTTCGATGCGGCTGAGTTTGAAGCCGCCCCAAGGGGTGTAACTGGCCTGAAAAACGCTAACCGGCATTTGGATCGCCTCGCTGAGCGCCTGACAGATTTTTTGCTGCACGCCTGACGATTGTACGTACAGGTTGACGGCGAGAGTGAACAAAGCGATGAGGAGGATTCCCCCTCCCAATGCGCAAACTGTTAGCATCACTGGCTTTTTCACGGCGCAAAACTAAACGACCAGCCCCGAATGTGAAGTAGGAACCGCAGACCACGCATGGACAAGACTGTCATCATCATGAATCCAGCCGCGAAGGGCGAAAAGGCCTTGCGACAGCGAGAAGCGATCGAATCTTTTGCCGAAGGCACGGAAATCCGACTCACGGCCTGCGCAGGCGACGCCCGGGAAATCGCCGCCGCAGCGGTTGCTGAAGGCTGCACGACGATTGTCGCGGCAGGGGGCGACGGAACGATCAACGAAGTGGTCAACGGAATGGCAGGCTCGCAGGCGCGCCTGGGAATACTGCCGGCCGGGACGATGAATGTTTTGGCCACGGAACTTGGTCTTCCCGTTAAGGAATTGCCCAAATGTTGGGAAATAATCCGGAAAAGCAACGTCCGCGAGCTCGATTTACCCAAGGCGAACGACCGGTATTTTGTCCAGCTCGCGGGCGTTGGTCTGGACGCTCAAGTCGTGCAGGAGACGGATCCGGAGATCCGGAAAAACTGGGGTCCTTTGAGCTACATTTTTTCCATTGCGCAGATTGCGGCGCGGACGCCACCCAAGCTTTACATCGAGTCGCCAGGCGCACCGACGCGAACAGGATCGTTCGTTCTGATAGGCAATGGCAAATATTACGGAGGCCCGTTCCACGCATTTGCTGACGCGAGGGTCGATGACGGACGCTTCGACGTCCTGGTTTTCAAGGGGCTGGGCTATCTCGACATCATCCGGTATGGGCAAACGCTGCTATTCGGAAAACTCAGCGACTTGCCAGATATCGACTATTTCCAAACGGATCGCCTGGAGGTGCACAGCCCTGAGCAGGTCCCGGTGGAGGTGGATGGGGAAGTGATTATTGAAGCGCCGGTGACATTCCGGCTTTCGCGTCACAAGTTGCGGGTGATTGTGCCCTGAAGGCGGAAAGTTTTAAGTCTTAAGTTTGTAAGTCTTAAGAGTCGGGTCGGAATCCGAGACTCCACCACTGTGGCCTTGCAAACTTACAAACTTGACACTTTGAACGCTACCTTTTGACGTAGACGCCGATAAGCGGCCGCGGCGACGGCTTTGGCGACACGAAATCGCTCACGTAACCTTCGGCGGCCCGGATTTCGACATGGCCCGCTCCGCGCCCACCGTAAACAAGGACCGAACCGATAGGTGCGGCTTCCGGGGTCCTGATGCCGGTCTTCACAAATCCGAAATCCCGTTCCAATTCGTTTCCGGCCTGCTTTGCATACGCGGTGCGCGGATACGAATCGACGACGTCTGCTTTGAGCAGCGCTGTTTTCACGTAGCGCCAGCATTTGCGGGTCGAGTGGCGTCTGGCCTGGCTGACCGCGATGCGCGCAGCCTGGAGCATTTTGGGGTCGTTGAGTAACGACCGCGTCGAGAACAATGAGGTAAGCGCGCCGGTGCTGCGGCGGGCGCCAGTCGGGCTATTTGGGACTTTGTCTGACTCGATGAAAAGCCACCTTTTGTTGGGCGCTTTACCGAATTTAACACTGCCCAAGGAAATGCCGGAGCCGGCATCTTCGGCATTTGCTGAGGGACTGGAAGCTATTGAGACCGCTAGATTGACTGTGATTGCTAAGGCTAACGGTTTCAGGAACTTCCAGTGTATCATCGTATCGTGTTGGGTTGATCGGATCGGCGGGGCGCGCCCAAAGTAGCGGCTGAAAACGATCGGTCAACCCAAAAAATTCGACAAAAGAACCAAAACTTGGATGCCCTCAGACCTCCCCTGACACGTCAACACTCGTGATGCGAAGGTCGCATATGCCGCGTTTGGAGCTTTCGATGAAGCAAAAAAAAGACTCAGTTTCGGCTCTCCACGTGCGTTCGCGGGCCGAAACGAGGGCCTGCCGAACGTTTTGACCAGAGCGGAACACGAGTTTCCACGCTTCCTTGATTTCGGCGCGTGCAGCCATGTCGAATCCCGCGCGGCGCAAACCGACAATATTCAGGCCGGCGACCCCGTTGCGTCCGGCGGCGATGGTGAACGGAGGAACGTCCTTGCTGAAGCCGGACAGGCCCTGGATCATTGCGAGCTGGCCGACACGCGTATGTTGGTGCAAAACAGAGCCGCCGCCCATGAAAACGCGATCTTCAACGACGGCAAAACCGCCGAGCAGACAGTTGTTGGCAAGAATGACCCGGCTGCCTAGCTGAACGTCGTGCCCGAGATGTGCCCCGGCCATGAGGAAGCAATCGTGGCCGACGCGCGTGACGCTGTTTGCCTTCGAACCACGGTGAATGGTGACGTGTTCGCGGATAGTATTGCGATTTCCGATTTCGACGAAGCTCCTCGTGTCTGGCGAAAATCCTAAGTCCTGGGGTTGCCCGCCTAAAATGGCGCCGGAATGGACAGTATTTTTCTCCCCAAGCCGCACGCCCCGACAGAGAACGACATGTGGGTGGAGGATGGTCCCGTCGCCCACCTCAACGCCCTCACCGACAACGACATACGCCCCAATTTCTACATCGGAACCGAGGGTTGCGGAAGGATCGATGACTGCCGTCGGATGGATTTTCATGAAGGCGGGAAACCCTTACAAAATTCCCGCTTCACGAAAACTGAAATAACCTGGGGTCGCCGTGGACGGTGCGCCGAAGATGATGTGGTCGAGGAAATTGAGCTGGAGCAATTGCCCGGCTTCTGCGAGACGACGCGTCAGAGCGCGATCTGCCTGACTCGGCGTGGGATCGCCCGAAGGATGATTGTGGATGAGAATGAACCCGCTGGCACCGCCGGTGATGACGGCTTTCAGGATTTCGGGCAGCGGTGCGAGTGTTTCCTTGGCGCTGCCGTGGGAGATTTCCTCAATGCGAATGAGGTGAAAACGGGTGTCGAGCAGAATGACGCGAAGCGATTCGGTGTTGAGGGCCCGCATTTCGCCCGCAAGTAGCTGGTGAATGAGCTCCGGTTTGTCGAATGGTTCATTGGCGATGGTTTCGCGAGCAAGCCGGTTCCCAAGGGCGAATGCGGCTGCCAGCTGGATGGCTTTTGCGGGACCGATGCCCTTGATCTTGGAAAGCTCCGCAACCGGGCAACGCGCCAAGGCGGTCAAGTTGTTATACTTGCGCAGCAACCCGTCTGCCAGCTCGAGCACATTGGTCCCTTCCGTACCGACTCGCAAAAGAATGGCGATCAATTCCGAATTCGACAACGCCCCAGTCCCATGCCGCGCCAGCCGTTCGCGAGGCAGCTCACTCTCCGGCAACTCCTTGAGGCGCGACATACCGATATCTTTGTCTTCAACCAAAAAAAAGGCGCGTATGGCGAGAAAAATTCAGTGTCCAGAAGCAATTGCATCCTGGCGTCCACGACGATGCCCGGATATGAAATGTGAAGGGACTTGTCGTAATGAATCGCCTTGTGGCAATCTTTCAAATCGCTGTTTCGGCGTTATCCGTCTTTTTGTCGTACGGAGGGAAGGAACGACCCACTGTGTCACCGGAAGTTAGCGTAGCGACTTGTTTTGTTTTAGTCGCAATAACGTTGATGTGCCTAAAGGAAAAAAGTTATTCGATTGCCGGAATTTCGGCCATGTGTCACGTGATTTTCGTATTGATGCTACCGCTTAATTCTTGAGTCCGTTGTCGTTGTCACTTTGATTTGGCTACGGCGGGAGAACTAGTACTGACTATGGTTTACGTGCTCCGAGTCCTCCGCAGGACCTCCACTGGCGTTCTGACGGATTTTCAATCGAAAAAAGGCCGCCCGGCGGGAAAATACAATGCAAAAGGATCGCATTTTCGACCTGGGCGACCTTTCTTTTTAGGATGCCGTCGCGGCGGTGGGGCTCGGACATTGGCTCGCCGCTGAGGCCGCAGGGCTCTCTGGGTGCGAAGACAGAGTGTGACCTTCGATATCGCCTATTTCGTCATCGGTTCACTGCTTGTGGCAGTGGCGATGGTAGCGTCGCTTGTAAAGCGGTTGCCCCTCACTGAGACGATGATTTATCTGATCGCCGGCGCGGTTCTCGGGCCGCTCGGACTGGGCTTATTTTCACTCGATGTGCTCACTTCTGCGGTCCTGCTCGAACGCCTTGCCGAGATCGCCGTCATTGTCTCGCTCTTCACGGCCGGTTTGAAGCTCCGCTTGCCGCTGCGCGATGTGCAGTGGCGGATTCCGCTCCGACTGGCGTTCGTTTCCATGGTGCTGACAGTTGGACTCGTGACGCTTGTTGGCGTTGCGTGGCTCGGGCTTCCTCTTGGAGCGGCCGTGCTGTTGGGCGCGGTGATCGCACCCACGGATCCAGTGCTTGCTTCGGGCGTGCAGATCGAGAATGTACGCGACCGTGACCGCTTGCGCTTCAGCCTCACCGGTGAGGCAGGTTTCAACGACGGCACGGCGTTTCCGTTCGTAATGCTCGGACTCGGCCTGCTGGGGTTGCGCGACCTCGGAATCGCCGGTTGGAAGTGGTGGACCCTGGATGTTGCGTGGGCGGTCGGTGCCGGACTCGCGATCGGCGCAGCGTTCGGGACACTGGTTGCGCGCCTCGTACTATGGCTGCGCCGCGAGCACAAGGAAGCTGTCGGCCGCGATGAATTCCTTGCGCTCGGACTGATCGCCCTCGCTTACGGCGCGGCGTTGGTCGTTCACGCCTATGGATTTCTCGCTGTTTTCGCCGCGGGTGTCGCGCTGCGCGCTGTGGAACGCACGCATAGCAGCGACCGCGTGTCGGAAGAAGTGCTTGCGATGGAGGCCGCGGGTGACAAATACGAGCTCGCGACCGATCCGGAAAAGGCGCCCGCACACATGGCGGGTGCGGTGCTGGCTTTCAACGAGCAGATGGAGCGCATCATGGAAATCGCCCTTGTGCTCCTTATCGGCGGAGCGTTCTCTTCGGAGTACGTGCGTTTCGAGGAGCTTGGGTTCATCGCCGTACTTTTTCTGCTCATCCGACCGCTCGCGGTTCATGCGGGCCTGCTCGGGGCGAGAAAAATGGGTGCGACTGAGCGTGGATTTATCTCGTGGTTCGGCATCCGAGGCATCGGTTCGCTCTATTATCTCACCTTCGCGGTGAATCGCGGTCTATCCGCCGAACTCGCCTGGCGCCTCACCACGCTCACGCTTACAACCATCGCGGTCTCGATCATCGCCCACGGCATCACGGTCACGCCGCTGATGAACTGGTATCAAAAGAGGCGCCGGCGATAACCGTTTCCAAGGTTATTCCTAATGAGCGTTGTGGGAAGGCTCCCTCGACTGCCCGACCGTGAAAAAATACGGAAAGCCCAAATCACGCTTATCCCCGCACGCGAAGGCCGGAAATGGCCTGGAAAATACCGGTGATAATGCTGTAAGCGACGACACCGACGAGCAGGGCCATGACGACGATGACGACCGGCTGGATCAGCGAGGTCAAGCGGTTGATTTTTTTGGTGAGCTCTTTGTCGTAACGCTTCCCGACTTTTTCCAGCGCGGCACTAAGATCGCCGGTTTGTTCACCGACAGCGACCATATCGAGAAACAACGCCGGGAAATTGCCGACCCGTTTCAGCGCTCTCGTGAACGAGCCGCCTTCGCCGACAATATCGACCACTCGGCCCATAATGCCGCGCATGAAAACGTTGGGAGTGGCGGAATTCATTAGCTTGAGAGCACTGAGGAGCGGGACGCCATTGCCGAGCAGATTGGCCATCGTTTGCGAAAATTGGGTGTAATAACGAGCGGTCAACACCGGGCCGATGAGCGGTAGCCGGAGCTGGACTCGATGCCACCAAAGTTTGCCCTTGGGTGACCCGATGACCCGGAAGAAAACAATCGCAGCGATGACAGCCAGGCCGATCATCGCCCACCAGTAATGCACAAAAAAATCGCTGACTCCAATCAGTGCTTTGGTGATCAACGGCAGTCCGCGGTCCGTTTTTTTGAAGAGAACCGTCAGCTGCGGCACAAGGACTGTCATGAACACAAAAAGCAAAATCAGTCCGGCGCCACAGATGAAAGCGGGATAGATAAGTGCCTGGATAACGCGGCTTTGTAATTCGTCAATTGTCACCAGAAACTGCGCTTGGCGTCGTAAAATCTGAGGGAGCGCACCGCTTAATTCGCCTGCGGAGACGAGGTTGCAGTACAGGTCGCCGAAACTCGGCGACGCTTGGCGCAAGGCGGTAGAAAAGTTGACCCCATCCCGCACCTGCTGGCGAAGCGCGGCAGTGACTGTTTTGATGGACGACATCTCTTCGCGTTCCTCCATCACACGGAGCGCCGGCTCGAGCTGCAGCCCGGCTTCGAGCAGGTCGCCCATTTCCTCGGTGAACAAGATAATCTGTTTCCGGCTGAGTTTGATCGGTCCCTTGGGAGGAACGGCCGCCGCAATTTTTGGCTTTGCGGAAGTCCCAGCGGATGAAATGATTGCGCCGTTTTTTTGAATCAACGAGATCGGCTGCAATTTTTCCCGGTCGAGCCTTTTGTACGCCTCAGCTTTCGATGCGACGTCGAATTCGCCGGAAATTTTCTGCCCGGAACGGTCGACAGCGCTGTATGAAAACAAGGGCATTAGAAGATTAAGAGTGAGGAATTAACAGTTAAGAGTCCGCCCTCGAGTTTACGTGTCGCTCCGACGGCAATTTTTCCATAATTCTTAATTCTCCTAACTCTTAATTTTAGATTTATTCATCCAAGACATCCACGTCCGCGGTTGTCACGCGAAGCACTTCCTCGACGGTTGTCACTCCCTCAATGACCTTTTTCCAGCCGGACTTGCGGAGTGGGATCATGCCTTCTTCGAGTGCCAGGGCCTTCATCGTCGCGGCGGGTTTGCGCTGTGTGATCATGTCCTGCAATCGCTCGGAGACGAGGCAGATTTCAAAAATGGCGGTCCGTCCTTCATATCCGGTGTGGCGGCAATGGTCGCACCCGACGGCCTTGCGGATTTTGTCCGTGTGACCGATCGGGAAACCGGCCTGGGCGAGATAAGCCTCCGGATGGCTCGCTGGCTGCTTGCAATACGGGCACAATTTGCGAACGAGGCGTTGGGCAATGAATGAGCGGACGGATGCTGCGACCAGAAATGGTTCGATGCCCATGTCGATCAAACGTGTGATTCCACCGATGGCGTCGTTTGTGTGTAAGGTGCTGAAAACGAGGTGCCCGGTAAGTGCGCCGCGAATGGCGATTTCCGTCGTTTCGACGTCGCGCATTTCGCCCACCATGATGACGTTCGGGTCGCCGCGCAGGATGGAGCGGAGGCCGCGGGCGAACGTCAGATCGATCTCGGGCTTGACGGCGATCTGAACGACGCCGGGAAGCTTGTGCTCGACCGGATCTTCGATGGTGACGATGCGCCGGTCATGCGTGTTGAGACTGGTGAGAAACGTGTAAAGGGAGGTCGATTTGCCACAACCGGTCGGACCAGTCAGCAGGACGATGCCGTTCGGCACGGCGAGCAGCGAGCGGATCCGCGCTTCACTGTCCGAATCGAGTCCAAGTTTCCGAAAATCAAAGATTTCCTGGCCAAGCAAACGCAGGCTGATGCTTTCACCAACGACGGATGGAATCGTGGCGACCCGGACGTCGATAGGCTTGCCTTCCAATTCTAGATTGATGCGGCCATCCTGCGGCAGGCGGCGCTCGGCGATGTCCAGGTGCGCCATGATTTTCAGGCGCGAAATGACGGATGCCTGGAGGACTTTAATTTTCGGCGGGACAGGGATTTCATGCAAAACCCCGTCAATGCGATAGCGGATGCGGAGGTCGTCCTGGAGCGGTTCGACGTGAATGTCGGTCGCGCGCTCTTCGAGGGCTTCACGCAGGATCTGGTTGACGAATTTGACCACGGAAGCCTCGGAATCATCCAGATCGAGGACCTGGGTTTCCTGGCGCAAATCGAGCGCGGCGTCTTCGACATCGCGACCTTCGAGGAGCTCTTCGAACGTCTCGGCGCCGATGCCGTAGCCTTTGCGGAGCGTTTGCAGAATCGTCGTGCGAGTGGACATGACCCAGCGGACCGGTTCGGCGACCGCATGTGAAACGGATTGGCGGGCGAGCAAATCGAAGGGGTCAAATGTGACCAATGTGACGCCTTGCTCATCCTGTCGAACAGGAATGATCCGGTGACGGAGGGCGAGGCGGGCAGGGATTTTGTCGCGAAGCGGCGCTGCGACCGTGTCTAGAGATTCCTCCCACCATGGGATTTGGAGCCAGTTGGCAACGCCTTTCAAGAACGGCGTTTCGTCGGCGAGCTTTTCGTCGAGAACCGCGGCGACGAGAGATTTTTGCTGAAAGGCGGCTTCGCGGAGCGCGGTTTCACAGGCGTCAGGGTTTTCGCACCGGCTTTGGACGGCGAGACGGGTGAGAGGTTCAACGAGAGACATGCCCTGTCGAGAGTTTGCCGCGTGACGGACCAAAACGCAAAGTGGAAACGAGTAACATCTTCCCGCTTGCTCTTACTCTTGCCCTTGCTCTGTTCCCGGCGCGCTTTCGGCTCAGAGCAAGAGCAAGATTAAGAGTAAGAGTAAAATTTCATGCCTGTCCAACTCATCGCCACCAACCTCCGCCGTTCGTTCAAGATTGGCTCCCGCAAAATCGACGTTCTGCGGGGCATTTCCCTCGAAATTTCCGCTGGTGAATCGGTCTTCCTTGTCGGCGCTTCCGGGGCGGGAAAAACGACGCTTCTATACACGCTTGCAGGCCTCGAGCGGCCGGAGGCTGGTTCCGTAACTTTCGAAGGGCGAAATCTTTACAACGGCAACGGCAATGCGCTCGCACGACTCCGCAACCTGCGTATGGGCTTCGTTTTTCAGAGTTATTTTCTGCTGCCGGAACTGACAGCTCTCGAAAATGTGCTGCTGCCTTCGATGATCAAGGGCGATCACGCGCGTGCCCGTGCCGCGGAGTTGCTGGCAACCGTTGGACTCCAGGATCGTGCCGCGCATTTGCCCACGGAACTCTCCGGCGGCGAGCAGCAGCGAGTGGCCATTGCACGTGCGCTCATCAACGACCCCACGATTCTTTTCGCGGACGAGCCGACCGGCAACCTGGATTCCGCCACAGGGTTGGCAATAATGGATTTGCTGCTTGCCCTCACGCGCGAAAGACGGAAAACATTAGTCGTCGTGACGCACGACACGCGTCTCGCGTCTCGCGGTGACCGCCGCATCGAGGTCGTCGATGGGCTCTTGCGAGCGTGATGCGTTTGGCGGACAATCCACACCCGCATTATGATCCAGAAAATCTTTATCGACGGTCAGTTTTACTCGAAAGAAGACGCGAAAATCTCCGTCTTCGACCACGGACTGCTCTATGGCGACGGCGTGTTTGAGGGCATCCGGTTTTACAACGGCCGCGTCTTCAAGCTCGATGAGCACATCGACCGCCTTTACCGGTGCGCAAAGGCCATTTGGCTGACGATCCCTGTTTCGCGAGAAAAAATGATTGAGGACTTGCTGGAAACCATCCGCCAGAACGGGTTGCGCGACGGCTATATCCGGCTCGTGGTGACACGCGGTGAAGGGACGCTCGGATTGAACCCAGCGCAATGTCCCAGGCCGACTGTTTTCATCATCGCGGCCACGATTCAACTTTACCCGGAGTCTGCTTACGAAAATGGACTGACGGTGGCGACGACGTCCAGCCGCCGCATCGGCCCCGCCGCGCTGCCGCCGACGATCAAATCGCTTAATTACCTCAACAACATCCTTGCCAAAATTGAAGCCAACAACGCGGGCGCCGCTGAAGGATTGATGCTCAACGAGCAGGGTTACGTCGCCGAATGCACAGCGGACAACATTTTTGCCGTCGTGGGAGGGAGAGTGATCACCCCAGCTGCCAGCGCTGGCGCTTTGGGCGGCATTACGAAACTCGCCGTCTCTGAAATTTGTGCAGAGTTGGGCATCCCGTTTAGTGAACCGCCGATCACCCGTTTTGACCTGTACACCGCTGACGAGATGTTCCTCACAGGAACCGCTGCGGAAGTCGCTCCGGTCGTAAAGCTCGATTCTCGTGAAATCGGCAACGGAAAACCCGGCCCTGTTACGAAACGCCTCATTACCCGTTTCCGCGAGCTCGTCCGCACCACCGGCACGGAGATCTATTAACGGCGGGGGCGTGGAAGTTTGTGCCGTCGCCGCACTTCTGCCGATTCTTACATTTCCTTCTCGAGCCGCTCACTCAGCCACTGCTTAATCATGCTCTGGTAGTTGAGATAGCGTGAGCGGGCGAGCCGCTTGATCCGCGCCAGCATCCTCGGGTCAAAACGCAGCGTAATCGTCGTCGAATCACGCATTTCGGTTTTCAACAACGACGCCCGCATCAGGCTAAGGTCGAGTCGGGCGTTCAGCCAGAAGAGGGCCTCCTGTTCTTCCGTCTCAAAATCCGGGACGTCGTCCCATTTCGAAATAACCGTCATAGCGTGGCCTCCGCGTTCTTGCGCTCGTAATAATTCCGTTCCTCTTGCGTCATTTCACGTGAGGCGATCACACGGTATCTTTTGCCATCCGTCCAGAACACACTGAAGATGGCTCTGCCACCCGCCGCTTTGCCAAGGCAGAAATAACGCGCCTGCGCCGACATACCCTCGCCGTTTTCCGGTAAAAACCGCAAACTGAAAGGGTCTTCGAACGACTCTTCGATTTCTTTGGGGGTGATTTTGCGAAGATCAAATGGTGCACCGAGCCAATCGAAATCCATAACGGAGAACTATCGGTAGCGTCTTTGCGCTATCATGGGGCTTTTTGAATGAGTTCAATCTCGTAGCCTTCCGGAGCGTCGATAAAGGCGATCTTACCGCCACTGGCCTGCACGTGCGGCCCATCGCTGAGCGGGTAACCCTTTGCCGCCGCTGCCGCCGCGAACGCATCCATATCGTCCACTTCAAAAGCGAGATGCGTGAGATCCGGCCCAACAACGACGGGACCGCTGGCATCATATTTGCAAATCTCGATCTCTTCGTCGCTGCCAGGCGCCTTGAAAAACACAAGTTGTGAGCCGCGGCCAGACGTATGACGCCGTGTTTCCTCGAGACCAAGAACGTCCTTGTAAAAGTGAACTGTCTTTTCAAGATCAGTTACACGATAGCGAGTATGAAGAAGGCGCGATAACATGACTGGATTCAGTTGGGATTATCTGGATTGCAATAAAACGGCATGATTTCATACTCCGCGCCTCCCCATCTCGCAAAGACAAAACCCTTCATATGCTTTACCTCGGTATCGACAGCGGTACTCAAAGCACGAAAGCGATCGTGCTCGATCTCACAACCGGCGAAACGATTGCGTCGGCCTCAGCAGCCTACGGTTTAATCCCGGGCCTTCCGCAAGGACACTTGGAGCAACATCCACAGGATTGGGTGACAGCGACCGAGAAAACCATTTCTGCCGTCCTGGATAAAATCGGGCCCCGCCGCGAAGAAGTCCGTGGCATCGGTGTGAGCGGGCAGCAGCACGGATTGGTCGTGCTCGACCGTGAGGACGAGGTCATCCGCCCTGCGAAGCTCTGGTGCGATACGTCCACCACCGCGCAATGCGATGCTTTTGCTGAAGAATTTGGCGGCCAGAAAAATATCGTCCGGCTTTTCGGAAACGCCATCTTGCCTGGCTATACCGCACCGAAAATCCTCTGGCTCAAGGAGAATGAACCTCATCATTATGAACGGGTTGCTACGATTTTGCTGCCGCACGATTACCTGAATTACTGGCTCACCGGCGAAAAATGCATGGAATACGGGGACGCTTCGGGCACGGGTCTGCTTGACGTCCGGACTCGGAAATGGAGCGAGAGGCTCTTGGAATTTATCGACCCAAATCTCGAAGAAAAACTGCCACCGGTGCAATCTTCGAAACGCGCCGCAGGCCTGCTCCGGGAAGAGCTCCGCAAGAAATGGAATCTGCCGGGCACAGTGATCGTTTCCTCGGGTGGCGGCGACAACATGATGGGTGCCATCGGAACGGGTAACATTTACCCCGGCGTAGTCACGGCGAGTTTCGGAACTTCCGGCACACTCTTCGCCTGTGCCGCGAGACCGGTCATCGACGAACGTGAATGCGAAGTTGCTGCGTTCTGCGATAGCGCAGATCACTGGCTGCCGCTCGTGTGCACGATGAACGTCACCGTCGCGACGGAACGGGTCCGCGAGCTTTTCTCCTGGGACCACGCGAAACTGAATGCCGCTGTCGCAGCCGCCAAGGTTGGATCCGATGGCCTTCTATTTTTGCCTTACCTCAACGGCGAGCGCACGCCGAATCTTCCAGAAGGGACGGGTGTCTTCCACGGCCTGACGACTCGCAACATGACGCCGGAAAACATTGCACGAGCCACGATGGAAGGCGTGACGCTGGGCCTTGCTTATGGTCTGGAACGGCTCGCCGAATTGAAAGTCGTGCCCAAAGAAATCCGGATGATTGGTGGCGGCAGCAAGAGTCCCGTCTGGCGTCAGATGGCCGCGGATATCTTCGGCGTTCCTGTTGTGTGCCCGATCAATCCCGAAGGCGCCGCGCTTGGTGCAGCGATTCAAGCCGCATGGGTCGAGGGCTTGACGGTTGGGCATGGCCATACGTTGGATAAACTCTGCACGGATGCCGTAAGACTCGACGAATCAACGCGCTGCACGCCAAACCCGGATGCCGTTGCAGTTTACGCCGAACTCCTGGACAAACAAACCGGTCTCACGCGCAAGTTGAACGCCGCTGGGTACTTATAAGGTAACGCCGACTTGCCTGGAACATCTGCGCTGGATCTAGGTGGCCTTCGGTTTCAGGTGCGGGAAAAGGATGACGTCGCGGATGGATTCGGCGCCGGTGAGCATCATCGTCAGACGGTCAATGCCGATGCCGATCCCGCCGGCGGGTGGCATCCCGTGCTCGAGCGCGAGCAAAAATTCCTCGTCGATGCTCTGGATTTCTTCGCCAGCTTGTTCCAAAAGGCGCTGACGCTGGACGATCGGGTCGTTTAGTTCGGAGTAGCCCGGTGCGACTTCCTGGCCGTTGATGACCAGTTCGAAGACATCCACAACACTTTCATCCTCAGTATTTTGCTTGGCGAGCGGGACGAGTTGTTTCGGCGCATGCGTTACGAAAATCGGGTTTATTGATTTCGTTTCGACGAGTGTTTCGAAAACCTTCTGGGTCACCTCGAAATCTTCCGCTTCTGGTGCAATCTCGACGCCCAGCCATAGGGCACGTTCGCGTTTTGCATCCGTCCCAATGGCAAACCAATCCGCCCCGGCGGCTCCCTCGACCAGCACGGCATAACGTTCCCGCTTCCACGGACGGGTGAGATCGATCGTCTTGGTGACATTTCCTTCCGCGTCCTTGTGCTGAATAACCAGCGTTCCGACAACAGCTTGCGCGAGGTGACAAATCAGTTCCTCGACCAGGTCCGCCATGACTTCAAAATCCGCATATGCCCAATACGCCTCGAGCATCGTGAACTCCGGATTGTGACGTCGCGAAAGGCCTTCGTTCCGGAAGTTGCGGTTCAATTCGAACACTTTGTCGAATCCGCCCACGAGCAAGCGCTTGAGGTAGAGCTCCGGTGCGATTCGCAGGAAAAGATTGATGCCGAGCGCGTTATGATGGGTTACGAACGGCTGCGCGGCCGCGCCGCCGGCGACGGTTTGCATCATGGGGGTTTCCACTTCGAGGAATCCCCGTTCCTGCAAAAACCGCCGGATCTCGGCCACGATCTGAATGCGTTTAAGAAAAACGTCGCGTGACTCCGGGTTCGCGATGAGATCGAGGTAACGCTGGCGATACTTCGTTTCCATGTCCGACACGCCATGCCATTTCTCTGGCAACGGCCGCAACGCCTTGCTGAGGACGGTCAGCGATTTTACCCGAACGCTTTTTTCGCCCGTTTTCGTGACAAAACATTCGCCTTCCACGCCGATGAAATCGCCGAGATCGATCAACTTAAACATTGCGAACTGCGCCTCCCCGATTTCCTTGGCATGAACGAAAAGCTGAATCCGCGCGTTCCCTGAAGTGAGATCAAGGAAATGGCTTTTGCCCATGTCGCGATGAGCGGTGAGGCGTCCTGCGATGCGCACGGGTAATCCTTCGGCAAAAACCTCGCGCAAAGCGGCGATGGAATGCGTCGTGTCGAACCGCTGGCCAAACGGTTTTACCCCGAGTTCGCGAAGGGACTCGAGTTTGCGGCGGCGAATGGCGAGGAGTTCGGAAATTTCTTCCATGGCAGGGCCGAATCAAAGCCTGAAAACGGTCTGGACGCAAAAGCTTCCAGCCAACAAAATGCGCTCTTAAGATGGTTTTGATTTGACGATCGAAAACCAAATTGATGTTTTTCTGCTATGAAGCGTGTTCTCTCCCTCCTGCTCGCGTTTGTCTTCCTTCGTGCCGAAACGTACGCTCTTTCCGGAGGACCGGTTTACGGCGGCAATGTCGATATTGTTGGCACCTATTCAGGAGTTCTCGTTCAGGTGCTCACACCCGAAATGGCCGAAAGCGACTTGAGTGGCTCCTTGGCGGTATTTACAATGGCTATTCCTCAAACGGGATTGGCCACGGGAACGACGTTAGTGTTCTCGGGAGGTCAAGTTTATGATGGAACCATTACTGGGGTTGGCGACGTTACTTCCAGCAACAAGGCATTGTTCAAGGGCATCCTTGAGGCGTCATTCGATTTTACACTCAGCACTCCATCTACCGATTCGGATGGAAATCCTACTGTAATAGTCAGTTCAGTGACTGCGACCGCGAACGGCACGGTTGATGCAGAGATCTTTAATACGAATGTCGCTTCCACCTTGACTACTTTGATCAAAGGAACTGCACAGGTTCTGATCAGTAACGGATTGGTAGATGATGCGCTGGATCCGATTATTAACGAAGTCGTGGATTACCAGTTAACTGGTTTTCGTCAGTCGACGTCGGTTTCGATCATTGGAAGTTGAGTGGGAGCTGGTTGTGCCCTTCTGCTAAATTTTCAGCGCGACGGCCTTTGGGTCGTCGTTTTGGGTTCAAGTTTACTGATTTCACCCGCTTATCCCAGTGATAAATCGCCTGACGCATGGCAATTGCTTGCGTGCTGCTTTCACTCTGATGGAGCTGGTAACCGCCATCGTCATTGTTCTCATATTGGCATCGTTGCTATTGCCTGTTGGGCAAAGCATGAGAAGCCGTGCCCGTATTGTTCAATGCACGTCGAACCTAAAAAACCTCCACGTCGCGACGAATAGTTACGTCTTGGACAACCAACAATGGCCGCAAACGGTCACGCAAGATATTAATACCGAGGCTTTCGCCAACGAATGGCTTGATGCTCTCAAGCGCTACGGGATTCAAAAAGAGAACTGGCAATGCCTTTCGGTCCAGGAGGGGTTATACCCCAACGGGAAAGCCGATGATGCGGAGTTTCGGCTTGATTACATTCCGACTCAGTTTGGCCCAAAACCGAATTCGGCATACAAATGGCCGAAACACCCGTGGTTTATTGAGCGAGCGTCTGTACACGGCCGGGGTAATCTTCTTATTCGCACCGACGGCAGCGTGCAGAGCCTCGACGACCTGGCCAAGTCAAACCCGTAAACGACCTTTACAGCCACTCCTTCAGTTTGTCGGCGAACTTGTTGTAGACGAAACCGAGAGCCATCAGGACGAGGCCGAGAACCGTCAGGCTCAGGATGCGGTAGATTTTTTCCAGTTGCCAGATGTCCACAAAGGCGACGCGGGCGACCGCCAGCCCAAGCAGGCTGAGACCAAGAAGGCGGTACGTGCGTTCCCGAAGCATCAGACCGACAACGAGGGAAGCGGTCGCCAGCAGAGCCCAGGCGATGGTCATCAGGAAGTCCCGTTCGAATCGAGTCACCCAGCGGGAGATTTCCGCCCAGATGCCGGTGAAAACAACAACGATGACGGCGATTTGCGCCCTGGATGGGAAGAAGGGTGCACCTGCGAACAAGCGTTTGCCGAAGCGCTGCATCGCTCCAAGAAGAACAAACACGGCCACGTAGAGCCATCGCGCCGGTGCGCCTTCGATATATTGCTGCCAAAAACTCAGGACGCCAAGACCGGCAAGAAGGGCGACGTAAATGATCGATGACCAACGCGGCGTCGACTCTGTCGTAAGTGACTTGGCCGCAAGGAAGAACAGCGTGCTTGCCAGTGTCGTGAAGTAAAGCGGCAATGCCGGATCTGGAACGTATTCGAATCCCCACAGAACCGTCATCACGAACAGAATTCCGCTGTTCACCTGACGAAAAGACCGGTCCCAAATCGCTTCCGCCGAGTTCCCCACAAAGGGTGAAGGCAATCGCCGGCTCAATGCCACTTGCATCGCCGTCAACATGAGGCAAAGCGCCGGGGGCTGCCATGCCGGATCGCCCGTTGCAAGGTCGTACGCAAAAATTCCCGCCGCGTAAGGCACAAAAATCTGTCCGAGCGCGCCAAAAATTGCCGCGGTTGTCAGCGCCCCGTATACCCAGACGAACGGTGCTAGTGTCGCCAGCGCTACCATCCACCATTCGCGGGATGTGACGCCCGATGCCGTCCAGCGTTCCACGACCAGCAGTGCGAGGATGGAAAACACCGCCTCCGCCGTCTTTCGCGCCCATAACGGCCACCCAAGGAATTCCACGCGATTCCACCAATGCATCAGAGCCAGCATGCCGCCCAGCGTCCCCGCGGTTTGCCACGGCGGCGATTCGCGGCCCGCCATCTGAACGATCCACGAGGCAAAACCAAGAATTGCGTAAGCCTGTGCCAATATGCCCAGCTCAGGCATTCGTGTGAAGCGCACCGTTAGCGTCAAGCCAACGCCCAAGACCACTAAGACGACCGCTCGCGTCGTGTCCGAACTCCAATCGAGCATCACCTGTAGTGCCAACACCCATGCAAGCAGGCAATAGGCAGCCGTCCGCCAACGGAAAACGAGTGTGCCCATTTCGCCCCGGCGATATTTCCAGAGCCAGGCATTCCCAATAAACAGCGCGGCGAGAAGTAGATGGATGGCCGATGGGTCATCATCAAATTTCGCCACCGCGACGAAAAACGCCGTCAAAGCTGTTAAAGCCGCTCCGCATTCATAGATCCAGCCATGCCGCTGTCGCGTGCAGGCCGCCATCACGAGGCTTTGCACAGCCAGCGCAACGGAAAGCTGGTAACCGGCCAGTTCGGCTGACAGGCCGAGCGTCACAACTCCCAGTCCTTGAATCAGATACGAGCCATCGAAAAAATAGTCAGCATCCTGCTTTCGATGCGCCAGTCGCGCCAGCGCGAGCAGCACCACACCATATCCAAGGCAAAATTTACCGAAGGAATCGGGATATACCCCCAAGATGCCCGGCGTCAGCAACGCAAAAAACGCGACGTTATTGATCAACAAAAACGGGGTCCGCTTTTCCGCTGGAAACCCCTCGGCTCGGCTGAGGAAAACTCCCACCGTGAAAAGCACCCAGTACAAGACCAGGAAAGTGGCCCCAAGCCAAAAATCCCCCGGCGTTTGCGTCAGCGGCGACCAGATCTTTCCGGTGTAATAAAATCGCCAGAAACCAAAACTCAGATACGTGCCGATCAACGCCGCGAACGAAATCGCGACCCAGCGATACCGCAGCAGGAAATAGATCGCCGGCACGGTCAATACAACGTTCGAGATCAGCGAAAAACTGGTGAGAGGATTGATGGCCGAAGTGTAATACGCCAGCAAAATGGCCAGAAGCGCGACGGCTTGCGACTTTCGCCGCTCTGCGAGCCAGACCGCCAGTCCTGCGACAGCCAGCAACCAAATACCGCCTATGAGGGGGTTATGGATGATCTGCAGCTGTTTCACAAACGCTGCCGCATAGGACGTGTAGTAAATCGTCGCCGCGCCGCCCGCCAGCAACACGCGGCCGTAGTTCCGCAAATTTTCCGATGGCTTCTTCTCGAGCCGCGCTCCGATCGTCGCCAGAACGCCGCCGGCGAGATAGAGGAGCAAGACTTTTACCGCCGGACCCGTCGCGGCAATGACGTTGTGGTAGACATAATTTCCCGCAAAAACCAGCCCGGTGAGCAGAATGACGATGCCGATGCGGACCAGCCAGATCGTGCCGATCTTGAACTCAACCGATTGTTTCGGCGGTCGAACGGCCTCTTGTTGCTGTCGATCAACGTCAAATGGCGCCATAACCATTTCGACGCGACGGTCGGAAACGGGAGGTACCGGGGTCGAATGAGGTAAAACGGGCAATGGCGGCGGAAGTTCTTCGTTTTTTTCCTCGATTTTTTTCGCCCCGTATTTTTCCACCTCGATCGCTTGAGTCTGAACGAACTCCTCAATCTTGCGATCCAGTGCTGAAATTCGCTCCCGTAGCTCCCGCTGTTCCTCGAGAATCGCTTGAAGTTTCTGGCGCGCTGATTCCGGATCCATTGCATGTCATCGTATCATGAACCGCAAAATAACCCCTAGTCCGATGTTGCGCCAAAAGGGGTGCGTCGCCGTCTGTTTGCCCATCTTTGTTGCTGTCGGGGCCTTGCCAAGAGGCCAAGTCCGGCCTACAAGACGCGAACTCAAAACGCCATGCTCGACATTCTCAAAACCATTCTGCACATCGACGACGTCTTGAAAGAAATCGTCGCCCAATACGGCGCCTGGACCTACGCAATCCTGTTTTTGATCGTTTTTTGTGAAACAGGGCTCGTCGTTACACCCTTTCTGCCGGGTGATTCTCTCCTTTTCGCCGTGGGCGCTTTTGTCGCTTCGGATATTCTGAACGGCTGGATCTCGATCACCATCCTTTTCGCCGCAGCTGTGCTGGGTGATGCCGTCAATTACGTCATCGGGCGGCGCCTTGGGAAAGCTGTTTTCAAAGAAGGCAACCGCTTCCTCAAGCTTGAATACCTGCACAAGACCGAGGCATTCTACGAAAAATACGGTGCACGGGCCATCGTCCTTGCCCGCTTCGTGCCGATCGTCCGGACAATTGCGCCATTCGTGGCCGGCGTCGGCAAAATGAACTACAGCAAATTCGGATTTTATAACGTCATCGGCGCTGCTTTTTGGGTCCTGTCGATGGTTGGCGCGGGCTATTTCTTTGGAAATCTGCCGATCGTGAAGGAGAACTTCGAAATCGTCATCATCGGCATCATTCTTGTGTCCATTATGCCCGGCGTCATCGAGTACGTGAAGGCGAAGTTCGCCAGACCCGCCACCGCACCGAGTAAGTAATTGGGGCATGCGGTCTGGTTTGTTCATTACCTTCGAAGGCTCCGAAGCCTGCGGGAAAACGACTCAGATCCAGCGCCTTGCCGCACATTTCACGGCTATTGGCCGGGAATCCATCGTCACGCGTGAGCCCGGCGGAACACCGGCGGGTGAGGCCATCCGTGACCTGGTGAAGCACTCAAAACAGGGCTGGAACCTCACGCCGGAAGCGGAATTGCTTCTCTTCACTGCGAGCCGGGCCCAGCTGACCCGGGAGCTGATCCAGCCTGCACTGAATGCCGGACGGGTGATAATCTCGGATCGCTATTTGGATTCAACGACCGTTTACCAGGGAATTGCCCGGAAAATCGATTCGCAGACGGTAAAAAGAATCAACGACTTCGCCGTTGGCGACTGCCTGCCGGACATTACGTTTCTTTTTGACCTGGACGTCGCCACTGCATTCGAACGCCTCGCGCAACGCAATGATGTTGCGGATCGCATCGAATCGCAGCCGACCGCTTTCTTTGAAGCTGTCCGCCGTGGATATTTGGAGCTGGCCCAAAAAGAATCGCAGCGTTTCGTGATCATCGACGCGGCAAAGAGCGAGGATGAAATCGAAGCAGAAATCTGGGCTACGCTTACGGCCCGTTGCGCCGATAAAATCTGAAATCGAAAATCTCCAGTCCCGATGTCTTTTTCCGCTGACGAAGCATTCGACCTCCTGCGGCGGGCCTATGACGGCAACCGGCTCGGGCATGCGTACTTGATCATTGGGGCGACGGGGAGCGGGAAACAGCGCCTCGCGGAAAACCTCTTCCGGCTCGTGAATCGCCTTCCGTCAAATGCTCACGATGTCTTGGAGCATCATCCCGACGCTCACATAGCCAGGCCGGAGTCGAAATCGCGCCGTATTGTTGTCGAGCAGATCCGCGAAATGGAGCACGAGCTTCACATGAAGCCGTCTCTTGGCCTTCGCAAAATGGGCGTCATTTTCGAAGCCGACCGTATGCAGGTTCAGGCCGCGAACGCCTTCCTTAAAACCCTCGAGGAGCCGCCTGCCAATTCGCTACTGCTGCTGCTCACCGACACACCTGGGATGCTTTTGGAGACGATTCTCTCTCGCTGTCTTGCCGTCCCCCTCAAGGCGCCTCCGACGGTGACATATTCCGTCTGGGAGACCGAACTTTTGAATGCGCTCAGCCAGTTTTTTTCCCGGTCCGGACCGCGCGGACTCCCGGAAATTTTTGGGCTTGTCCGTGATTTTCAGGACATTCTTGGGCGCTGCAAGAACGCGTTTTCCGACGAAAACAAAGCGGATTGGAAAGCCGAGGAAAGGCATTACAAACAAACCACGGACGGCAAATGGCTCGCTCAGCGCGAGGAACAGCTTGAAGCCCAAGGCGAGGCCCGCTATCAGCGGCAACGATCGGGGCTTATTGAATTGCTTATTGCATGGTGGGCCGACGTCGCTCGCCACCAAGCCGCCGGTGCCGCCTCCCGGCTTGACCTTCCGTATTTCGCTGCGCCAACCGCATGGCTTGCGCAAAACGAAGACCCCACCCTCACCCTCGAGCGCATCGATGCTCTCGAAGACCTGAAAACGCACCTGTCACAAAATATCAATGAACCGCTCGCGCTCGAGGTCAGTTTTTTGAAGGCGTTCCGATAGCGCGTGCTTTTTTAGAAGGGTGCGCTTCAGCACGTGGCTGGTGACAAGATGGATAACAACGCCGCTTGGCATTGGATGGTCGGGCACTACGAACGTCGCCGCCGGGGCCTCTGGCAACCCGTCACTCAAAGAAGACGTTCAGACTGGAATCCCGATCCGAATATTTTTGCCGTAGTTTCCGTCGAATGATCATTGCAGAGCAAAAGTATGAAACACGTGCTTCTCTTTTTTGTCGGATTTGCATCCGTTTGTCTTTTTTCCGGCTGCGTTGACTCCGGCTATTACGGCCAGGGTAGTTACTATGAGCCGGGCTACTACGGGGGAGGCACCGTTGACTATTACTATTCCGGCGGCTGGCCCTATTCCCAAGCCTATGGACCTCTCTATCTGAGGGACGGTCGTTACTACTATTTGCGAAGCGGCCGTTACGTGGTTTATGACCGTGACGTCTACGCCAGGCGTTACCATAGGCACCGGTACGACGACGATCGCCATGATGGGGATCGTTATGATCGCGATCGGGACCGAGACAAATGGCGCCGTGACGACAGACGCCGGGCGGAATATCGGCGCGACGAATGGAAATCACGGCGGGATCGCGAGGACCGCGACGAATGGAGAGCGCGGCGGGTCCGCAACGACCGCGACTCGGATCGCGACAAAAGCAGGGACCGGGACAAAGATCGTGACAGAGACGATCGCAAGCGTTCTGGCGATCGCGATCGGGACAAGAACGAACGCCGCGAACAATTCAAACGCGACCAAAAGGATCGCGGGCGCGCCTATGCCGCCGTACGCGCACGCGAGCAGGAGCGGGCGCGTCCTGATAGCGATCGGCGGAGCGAAAAACGCGACGGAAAAGACCGGGACGACGATTAAACGAATTTCGCCCCGGTTTCCCGAAACATTCCCGTTGCAAACAGCAAACGGGAGCGTATTGTCGCCGTCCCTTATGCCAAAAGCCATTGCCAGACGCAAAACCAAAAAGGCGGCGGCCAAACGTTTCAAGATTACCGGGACGGGAAAAATTCTCCGCTCCCAGTCTTCGCGACGCCACTTGTTGAGCAGCCGGAATGCCAAAAGCAAACGCCAGCTCGCCAAGGCCGCGCTCGTTGATGAAACGGATGCCGCCCGCGTGAAAGAGTGCCTTCCGTTTGCCTGATTCGTCAGGTTTCTGGAAACTCGCCGATTGCCCACCTTGGGCCGCTCAAAAAGGAAGCGGTCCGACCCGAGTGAACGAGGTCGGGGAATCGAATTAGAACCAACAGTCCACTCGAAGAGGCCGCCGTTTGAAAATCGGCGGTAAGTAAATGCCAAGAGCCACCAACGCACCCGCCAGCCGCGAACGTCGCCGCCGGGTTCTCGAAAAAGCCAAAGGATATCGCGGACGCCGTTCCAAGCTATTCCGCTACGCCAAAGATGCGACGATGAAGGGCCAGTATTGGTCTTATCGCGATCGCAAAACCAAAAAACGTAACTTCCGTTCCCTCTGGATCCAGCGCATCAACGCCGCGGTTCGCGAAGCAGGCCTCACTTACAGCCGGTTTAGTGAAGGTCTCAAAGCTGCCGGGCTGGAACTGGACCGCAAAGTCCTTGCTGACCTGGCCGTCACTGAGCCGGCAGCGTTCAAGGCGATTGTCGACAAAGTGCAGCTTGCACTTGCTGACAAAGCCAAAGCGAAGTAGCGCAAGCGTCCAGCTTGTGGGGCTCCCAGGCGCCTTTGCCTGGCACCGAATGAATGGAACGGTCCCCAGGCCGTACCTGCTGTCCCACAGCTAGGATGTATCCATATGCATGGAAGAAACGCTTAAGAATCTCCAGCAAACTGCGCTGGCCGATATCCCTGATGCTGCTGACGAGGCAGCGCTGGAAACCCTGCGCGTGAGTCTGGTGGGACGCTCCGGAAGCGTCTCGCTTGCGGGTGAACAGATGCGGAGCGTTCCCAAGGAGCAGCGGCCAATTCTAGGCAAGCTGCTTAACGAAACGCGAACGCTTATCACCGAAGCACTCGCGAAACGGCAGGCCGAACTCGTTGCCCTCAAGGATGCTGCTGCCGCAGCTTCTCTCGACGTCACCCTTCCCGCGGCGCCGCAGCCGTCGCCAGGTGCGTTGCATCCAATCACATTGCTTCAGGATCGCGTCGTCCAGATTTTCCGGCGCATGGGCTTCGCCCTCGCCGATGGTCCGGATATCGATGACGAGTGGCACAATTTTGACGCGTTAAACACGCCACCGGATCATCCGGCGCGCAACGATACCGACACCTACTATTTGCCTGATGGGCGCCTTCTTCGCGCACATACTTCAACGGTCCAAATCCGTACGATGCTGGCGCAACTTCCTCCCGTTCAGATTATTGCTCCGGGATCGGCATATCGTCGCGATGAAGTCGACGCGACGCATCTCAATCAATTCAACCAAGTCGAAGGTCTTTACGTCGCCCCAAATGTTTCTGTGGCTGACCTCAAGGGAAGCGTGGAATTTTTCCTCCGTGAACTCCTAGGAACGGAAACCGAAGTCCGCTTCCGTCCGCATTTCTTTCCATTCACGGAGCCGAGTTTCGAGGTGGACGCCAAACTACCCGGCACCAACAAATGGCTGGAATTAGCGGGCTGCGGCATGGTCGACCCTGCCGTTTTCGAAGCCGTCAACGCTCGGCGCGGGGATAATGCTTACGACCCGGAAGTTTATACTGGCTGGGCCTTCGGTTTCGGCCTCGACCGGCTGACGATGGTGATGACTGGCACGAACGATATCCGGTTGCTCATCGAGAACGACATCCGTTACCTCGCTCAATTTCGCCAATAAATGAAAGTCTCGCTCAACTGGTTGCGGGAATTCATCCCGCTTGAAAAAACGGTCGCCGAGATCTCGGACCTGCTCACGTATGCCGGGGTTGAAGTCGAGGGTATCGAGACGACCGGCGTCGATATCAACAAGATTGTTGTCGCACAAATTCTTGCATCCGAGCAACATCCGAATGCCGATCGGCTGAGTGTTTGCCGGGTGGACGACGGTTCCGGAACACCGCGACAGATCGTTTGCGGGGCGAAAAATTACAAGGTTGGGGACAAAGTGCCGCTTGCCCTTCCCGGCGCCGTTTTACCAGGAGATTTCAAGATCAAAGTCGGCAAACTCCGCGGGGTGGAATCTGAAGGCATGCTGTGCAGCGCCAGAGAACTGGCCGTTTCCGAGGAATCCGCCGGGCTGTTTATTTTGCCTGCCGATTCGCCGGTTGGCGCACCAATTCGCGAACTCTTCCCGGCTGATACCGTTTTCGAGCTCGAAGTGACGCCAAACCGTCCTGATCTATTGTCGCTGCGGGGAATTGCCCGCGAGCTTGGCGCCATCACTGGAGTGGAGACGACTCCAGAACGGGCTTTTGAGACCCCTGGTAAAAGTCCGTTCCTGATTCGGATTGAAAATCCTGAAGCCTGTCCGTGGTATTCAGGTCGAATCATCCGAGGAGTCAAAGTGGGACCAAGTCCCGAATGGATGCGCAAGCATTTGGAAGCGAGTGGGTTGCGGCCGATCAACAACGTAGTCGACGTGACAAATCTGGTGATGCTGGAGCTGGGCGAACCCCTTCATGCCTTCGATCTTGCGCAAATCGATCGAGGCATTGTCGTCCGTCCGGCTCGCGAGGGTGAAAAGATGAAGGCGCTCGACGGACGCGATTACGAGCTGACTTCTGCAGATTTGTTGATAGCCGACGAATCCAAATCGCTCGCCATCGCCGGTGTGATGGGTGGCGAAAATAGCGGCGTCACCGAGGCAACGACGGATATTTTGCTCGAGGCGGCACTGTTTTCGCCGCGTGGAATTCGGCGCACCTCGCGGCGCCTCGGGCTGTCGAGTGACGCCTCGTATCGGTTCGAGCGGGGCGTCGATCCCGCAATTCTCTTGCGTGCCTCTACGAGGGCCACGGCTTTGATCGAAGAAATTGCCTGCGGCGTTGCCGAAAAGAGCATTGCGATTGAAGGGCAGCTCCCACTGTTCTGGTGGGAAGTTTCGCTGCGCTATGACCGTTGCCGCCTGTTGATGGGCGTCTGGATTTCCGATACCGATATCGACCAAATTCTGACCAGACTCGGCCTGCAAGCGCTCGGCAATGAAAAGTGGAGCGTACCATCTTCGCGGGCGGATTTGACGCGCGAAGTCGATCTGATCGAGGAAGTTGTCCGGATTTATGGGGTTCAGAACATTCCCGCAAAGAATCAGGGCTTTGTAGCGCCAGTTTCAGCCGTGGACAACGCCTACGATTTCCAGTTGCGGATCAAGCAACGGCTGATAGATGCCGGATTCTTTGAATCGCGGACGCGGTCGATGCGAGGTGAAATTGCCCCGGTCGATGAGGCGTTCCGGACCGCAGGAGCGATGCGGGTTCGCAATCCACTCACAGAAGACCAGACATTCTTCCGTGAGAGCCTCGTTCCGGGATTGCTGGAAGTAGCCGATTATAACCAGCGAATGGGTGTGACGTCGATTCGTCTCCTCGAGACGGGGCGCATTTTCCGAGCCGGGCAAAACGAGGAAAAGCCTAAGATTGCACTGTTGATCACCGGCGATTCAGGTATTGCCGATTGGCGGACGCCAGTTCGTCCGGTGGACTTTTTCGATTTGAAAGCGGCCGTCTCCGGGATCTTAAGGAGCCGGACGCCAATTGAGTTCGTCAAGACGCAGGCGCCGTATCTCTTTCTCGGAGCAGAACTTGTGTCAGATGACAAATCGCTCGGCTGGATCGGTCAGATCACGCCGGATTTGGTTCGACGAGCCGGGCTTAAGACACCTGTTTTCGCTGCGGAACTCGATCTGGCAGCGTTGCAATCCGTGACCGACGGTACACGGCGTTTCCAACCCCTTGATCGATTCCCGGCGGTGACGCGGGATGTGGCCCTGATTGTGCCCGACGCGTTGTCGCACGCCGTCATCGAGCAAACGCTTGCATCGGCGAAAGAGCCGTTGCTCCGGAGCGTGCATCTTTTCGATGTTTTCCTCGACCCAACAGGCAAGAAGTCGCTCGCCTATTCGTTGACGTATCGCGCCGCAGACCGGACACTTACGCAGGACGAAGTCAATGCCGCGCATCAACGTCTCAAAACGCGCCTCGTGGAGAACTGCGGCGTCAGTCTGCGGGAATAGAATAATTTCTGCCGTTGCGACCGGACAACGAACACAGCAGCTCCACGACTGTCTTTCTTGGTTTCCCATGTTGTTGTCGCCAAAAGTTGAACTCTTGCTTTCCCGAGTTTGCCTCCTCATTCTGTCCCGCCTATGAAGATTCAACGCGCCCTGGTTTCCGTGTCTGACAAGACCGGTCTCGTCCCGTTTGTTCGTGAGCTCGTCGCACGGGGCGTCGAAATTCTGTCCACTGGTGGCACGGCCGCCCTGCTCCGCTCGGAAGGCATCCCGGCAAAGGATGTTTCGGAGCACACCGATTTTCCAGAAATGATGGATGGCCGCGTAAAGACGTTGCATCCCAAAATCCACGGCGGGTTGCTATTTGTCCGCGACAACGAACAGCATCAAAAAGAAGCCGAAGATGCGGGCATTGTCCCGATTGACCTCGTCGTTGTGAATCTGTACCCATTTGAACAAACCATTCGGAAACAAGAGGTTACACTCGAGGAAGCTATCGAAAATATCGATATAGGCGGTCCTTCGATGCTCCGGAGCGCGGCGAAGAACTATCGCTCTGTCGCCGTCGTTACGGACCCGGCTGATTATGATGCCGTTTTGGCGGATCTCGCTGAAAATGAAGGGGCTACGACGTTGCCGCTGCGCGAAAGGCTGGCGATCAAGGTCTTCCAGCTTACGTCCCACTACGACCAGGCGATCGCCAATTATCTCAGTGTTGCACAGGAAAGCGGCAGCTCGTTCTCGTTGAATTTGCCGCTCGCGCAACGGCTGCGCTATGGCGAGAATCCGCACCAGGAGGCTGCGCTTTACGGGCATTTCGGCGACTATTTCCAGCAACTCCACGGCAAGGATCTTTCCTACAACAACATCCTCGACATCAACGCTGCTGGCAGGCTCATAACCGATTTTTCTGAACCTACGGTCGCGATATTGAAGCACACAAACCCATGTGGCGTCGGGAGCGACCCCGATCTGCGCGAGGCTTGGCTTAAAGCCTTTGCGACGGATAAATGGGCGCCCTTTGGTGGGATCATCATCACGAACCGGCCGCTAACCGAGCCACTGGCTCGGGCGATCAGCGAAATCTTTAGCGAAGTCATCATCGCTCCCGAGTTCGATCCTGAAGCGCGGGCCCTTTTGCAGAAAAAGAAGAATTTACGGCTGATGAAGATGCTCGCGCCGAGCGCCATTACTGCAACGCCTGTTACGGAGCTCGATATTCGCTCCGTTTTCGGCGGCTTGCTCGTGCAGGATAACGACAAGGAAGGGCTCGCAGGCATCGAGGAGAAAGTGGTCACGTCACGCCCACCGACTGCCGATGAAATGAAGGCGATGTCTTTCGGTTGGAAAGTCGTAAAACACGTCAAGTCCAACGCCATTGTATATGCGGCAAAAGATCGGACGCTTGGCATCGGCGCCGGCCAAATGTCGCGGGTGGATTCGAGCCGTATCGCTGTGTGGAAAGCTGGCGAAGCCGGCCTCAGCCTCAAAGGCAGCGCCGTGTGCAGTGACGCATTTTTTCCATTCCCGGACGGCCTTATCGCTGCCGCTGACGCGGGTGCGACATCCGCCATTCAGCCTGGCGGTTCGATCAAGGATGCCGAAGTGATTGCTGCCGCGAACGAACGGAACATGGCAATGGTCTTCACGGGCATTCGGCATTTCAGACACTGACGGGATTGACAGCGCACCGGCATCGGGTCGAAAGTGGTGCTTAATCCCCGGAGGTTCTTTCCGACGTTTGAATTTGCCCTGCGGTGTACGGGATCAAAGGCCGCAACTCCCGGACCGATAATCATAATATCCCTGGAGGCCGGTTTGGCTCGATTAATGACAGGCCTTCATTGGAAGTCAGCGACCGAACCCTACGCCACCACCCTTTTTTTGGGGGAACGGGAACGCCGCCTAAACGGCATCGCGGGGCATATTCAGACGTTGGAAAAAGGCGGAAGGACGAAGGCAGAATCTCCAAGCGAGATCGGATAGATTAAGAGAAATTGCTTCCTCACGAAAGACTCACCGCAGTCCTCGATGAAAATCGGCGAACTGATGGCCGTTTTTTCGTAACGATCATCAAAAAAGCAAATGCGCGTGCCCGATCGTTCTGCCTTCATCCTTTTGCTCTCTCCCTTCTAAATTCTTTTGCAATTCTCCCTTCTGCCTTCATCCTTCTGCCTTGAAATGAAATCAGCACTCCTAGCTCTTGAAGACGGACGGGTTTTTGAAGGCGAAGCTTTCGGGGCATCAGGAACCAGCGTTGGAGAAATTTGTTTCAACACGTCGATGACCGGCTACCAGGAGGTGCTGACGGATCCGTCGTATCGCGGGCAGATCGTGGCGATGACGTATCCTTTGATCGGAAATTACGGAACAAATGACACGGACCAGGAAAGCGAGGAACCCCATGTACGTGGGTTCGTGATCGAGGAATTGTCGCCGGTCGCCAGCAATTACCGGTCGGAAAGTTCGCTTTCGGATTATCTGGCAAAATGGAAAATTTGCGGCATCCAGGGTGTGGACACCCGAGCCCTCACTAAACGACTCAGGACGGCAGGTGCGATGAAAGCCTGTCTCACGACGGAGCTGGGAACAGGCGCGGAAGCTGTCGCCACAGCGCAGGCGGGCAGCGGCGTAACAGGCATGGATTTTGTAAGGGAAGTGACTGCATCCGAGGTATTTCAGTGGGATCCGGACAGCACGTTGAGCCGCGAGTGGGCAGGGGATAAGACGCTCGATTTACCTGAAATCCGGCATCGGATCGTCGCTTACGATCTTGGAATGAAAAGGAACATTCTCCGTCGGTTGCGGCAGAAGGGTTTTTCCGTTCAGGTCGTGCCTGCGACGGCGACCGCACAGGAAGTGCTGGCGTTGAATCCGGATGGAATTTTCCTCTCGAACGGACCGGGAGATCCGGCTGCTCTGCCGTATGTTTATGGGGAAATCCAGCAATTGATCGGCAAGAAGCCGATTTTTGGAATCTGCCTCGGCCATCAGATGCTGGGCCTCGCATTTGGCGGGAAGACCTTCAAGCTGAAGTTCGGCCATCGAGGAGGAAATCAACCGGTGCAGGATTTGAGGACTGGAAAAGTGGCGATCACGTCCCAGAACCACGGTTTTGCGGTCGATGCGGATTCGCTTCCCTCAGATGTTGAAGTGACTCATATCAACCTGAACGACAACACGGTGGAAGGTCTTCGCCACAAGGAACTCCCGATCTTTAGCGTGCAGTATCATCCGGAAGCAGCGCCAGGGCCACATGACGCGACGTATTTTTTCGATCAGTTTGGTAAACTGATTGATGACCACAAATCCGCCTGATAAAAATCCGGTGACCCCCTTCCTCCCATGGCTACTCTCCAAGTCCTGTTCGCTGGCGGCGAACAAACCTATGAGCTCACAGACGACCTCTACACCGTTGGGCGTGTTCCGGATAATGCGATTCAAATCGATGATGTTTCCGTATCGAGCCACCATGCGCAGCTGACGCTCGTGGACGGACAATACGAGCTGGAAGATTTGAATTCGACCAATGGCACCCGTGTGAACGGCGAACCCCAGACCAAAGTAACCTTATTTGACGGCGCCCGGATTCGTTTTGGCCAGGTGAATGCCCTTTTCACGTCCGGCAAAACGGCTGGAGAAAGTCTGCAACCATTGCCGGAAGCGGAAGACATCGAAGCTGAAGTTGCAGCCTCGACAAGCCGGCCAGTCGACTTCAAAAATGCTTCGCCGTTTGGCAAGCATGGCACCAAACAGGACAAGAGTGGCAAGTTGGCAGTCGCGGTCGCCGCGCTCGCTATCCTGGCCGGGTTGACCGCTATCGCGTTGGCATTCACGATGCAGGCGCCGGTCTGACGCTGCAGCGTTGAATGATGTCTGCTGCGCGAGCCAAACTCGCTGCGTACCTACCGCAACCTGCAGATACCAGCTGGCGTGTTATGCCACTCGCGCCGCAAGCAGCTCTTTCTCTGCTTGAATCCAGTCCGTATCCGAATTTCCTGGCAATCCGAGTTTTACTCGTTTTTGAGCGATGAAATATGCCTGCAATTGGATCTCCTCAAACGTCGGAGGTTTAACGGCATTATTGGTTTCCCGCACGGAGACGGGCTTGACTTCGCGCGGCGCGGTCTTGGCCTTTTTTTTGGGCTCAGCGGCGGCTTCGGACTTTACGGATTTCCGGACTTTCAAGGCTTTTTTAGGTGCCTTCTTGGAATCCCCGTTGGAGGTTTCGCTTTTTTTTCCCATAGATAAAAAACTCAGCTCAGGTTGTTGCCTGGTGTGCGTCCCATGAGGCGACTTTCGAACGCACGTTCGAGTCCTTAAATACCGCGATTTCGATCCTGTGAAAGCAAAAAAATCCGCTCTTGGATTTGCCCTTCGAGGCGGCTAGTTTCTCGCACATGAAGGCCTTTGTGATTCGCTGGTTGATCACCGCCGCCGCTGTTCTCGTTGCGGCGCACGTCGTTCCCGGAATTGATTACACGAGTTGGGGTGCGCTGCTGGGAACTGCCCTTCTTTTGGGTATTGCGAACGCTTTTATTCGGCCTGTGCTGCTGCTTTTGAGCCTGCCGTTTATCCTAGTGACGCTCGGTTTTTTTATCCTTGTGATTAACGCGTTGGTGCTTTGGATGGTGAGTGGAATTGTGCCAGGATTCCACGTAAGCGGTTTCTGGGCGGCTTTTTTCGGGGCCATCTTAGTCAGCGTGGTTTCGTGGGCGTTGAGTGCGATCTTTAAGGGAAGCGATGGAAAAGTGCATGTGATTACGCACCACGCGCAGATTCGCGAGCAGGGGCAACCGCGCCAGGTTGAAGGACGAGTTATTAAGTAGCAACCTATTGATTTTCAAAGGATAAACTACATGACGTACTGCTTGAGCCTGCTTTGCCGGGAAGGAATTGTTTTTCTCTCGGACACGCGGACAAGCGCCGGCGCAGAGAATCTGAAGGTGCATTCCAAGATGCGAATCTACGACCGCCCAGGTGACCGGTTGCTATGTCTCTTAAGCGCGGGAAATTTGTCCGTAACACAAACGGTTTGTTCGTTTGTCGAGGAAGACCTGGCAGCGGGGGAAGGCGATGCCGGGCAGGAAAATTTGCTGAATCAGCAATCGCTGTTCACTTCTGCGCGCTACGTGGGGAATGTGATTCGCCGGGTGGCAGCCTTGGATCGGACGGCTCTTCTGGCCGATGGTATTGGGTTTGATTGCAACATGATTTTGGGAGGGCAGATCGCCGGAAAGCGGCCGCAGATTTTCCACATCTACCCGCAAGGAAATTCAATCCATGCATCCCCGTCGGCGCCATTTTTGCAGATAGGTGAGACGAAATACGGCAAACCGATTCTTGACCGGGGATTTACGTACGAGACTGGGCTGGCCGAAGGGGTCAAATACGGTCTGATCTCGATGGATGCAACCCTCAAGAGCAATGTGAGTGTCGGGACGCCCGTGGAGGTTTTGTGTTATCGAACTGACACGCTGACCGCGGGCAAGCACGTGTGGATCGAGGATAGAGATCCGTATCTTTCCGACTTGCGTGACCGCTGGCACAAGGGCGTGATTAGCCTGGTACAGGAAATTCCAGTGCCGAGATGGGCCGGTCAATGAAGACACGAGTAAAAATTTGCGGTATCACAAATGCAGCGGACGCTGAGGCGGCGATTCGCGCTGGCGCTGATGCGTTGGGATTCAATTTTTTCCCGGGCTCGAAGCGGTATCTGGATCTTGAAAGGGAACGGGCATGGCTGGAAAACATTCCGCCGCAAGTGCTTCGTGTGGCAGTAGTTGTGAATGTGGATCGCGAAAAGGCCCTGCGATTTCTGGCAGAACCGTTTATCGATGCGATTCAGTTGCACGGCGATGAAACGCCAAAGTTTGTAACCGACCTGTGCGAATCGCAGCCCAAACGAGTCATCAAGGCTTTGCGGATTCGGAATGCAGAATCCCTGGCCGATTTGAAACGTTTCGATTTTGTCACGGTGCTCGTCGATGCCTGGTCGGACGCGGGCTTCGGCGGCCATGGCAAGACGTTCGATTGGAAACTGTTACGCGAGGTGACGGATCGGGAACGTTTGATTTTGTCAGGCGGACTGACGCCGGAGAATGTGGCTGAAGCGCTTCGCGTGACGGGCGTTCGTTTTGTCGACGTCGCGAGTGGTGTTGAATCGAGTCCGCGGCAGAAGAGTGAAGAAAAAATGGTTCGCTTTGTAGAGGCGGCGTCGTTGGGTGTCGCCTGAAAGAAAGGGTCGGAGGATTGCTTCTACTTGAAGCGGCGGGAGGCCCCTTCTACTTTGCCAGCCCCATGTCGAACATTTTCAAAATCGCCGTGCTCGCTGGAGACGGCATTGGACCCGAAGTCATGTTCCAGGCACTGCGCGTGCTGGATGCTGTTGAAGCGAAATTTGGCGTTACATTTGAGCGCAATCCGCAACGCGTCGGCGGCATCGCGATCGATGAAGACGGAACGGCGCTCCCTGCGGAGACCCTCGCGGCCGCAGAAGCGAGCGATGCGATTCTTTTTGGCTCGGTCGGCGGCCCCAAGTGGGAAAGTCTGCCGCCGAATCAACAACCGGAACGCGCGGCGTTGCTGCCGTTGCGCCGCCATTTTGGGTTGTTCGCGAATCTGCGTCCGGCTTTGTGTTTTCCGAAATTGACCCATGCATCGCCAATCCGCTCGGATATTGTCGAAGGCGGCTTTGACGTGCTCTGCGTACGGGAGCTGACGGGCGGTCTGTATTTTGGGCAGCCGAAAGGCACGGAAGTCCGTGACGGTGAACCAGTAGCGGTGGATACGATGGTTTACAAAAAGAGCGAGATTGAACGTATCGCTCACGTCGCATTCAAGGCCGCACAGGGTCGGCGTAAGAAACTGACTTCCATCGACAAGGCTAATGTGCTGGAAAACGGTGTGTTATGGCGCAAAACGGTCACGGAGATCGCGGCTCAATACCCGGATGTTGCGCTCAATCATCTGTATGTCGACAACGCCGCAATGCAGCTCATCCGCGCACCAAAGAGCTTCGATGTCGTACTCGCGGAGAATCTCTTCGGCGATATCTTGAGCGACGAAATGGCCATGATCGCTGGTTCGCTCGGAATGCTGCCCAGCGCGAGTCTTGGGACGTTTCAGTCGCCCTCCAGACGTCCTTTCGGTCTCTACGAACCCAGCGGTGGAACGGCGCCGGATATTGCAGGGAAAGGCATCGCAAATCCCATCGCTCAAATTCTTTCCGCAGCGATGCTTTTGCGTCATTCACTGGGCCTCGAAAAGGCTGCGACGTCGATTGAAAATGCTGTCCGCCAGACCATTGACGATGGTTTTCGAACCGGGGACATCTGGAGTGAAGGCACGCAGCGTGTTGGGACCGCGGAAATGGGCGACGCCATCCTGGCGCGGATGTAAATGAGTATCCCAGCTTTTTCAACGGCCAACCAGCGGACTATTGCTATTTGACTTCAGTCGCAGCCGGACCACGTCCCTGAGCATGGCGAGGCTGTCATGGACGATGTGAACATGGGAATCGCTGGAGTTACGCCATTCGACAGGGAAATCGCGCATCTTGTAACCCAGTTTTTGGGCAAGAAGTAGAATTTCGACGTCGAAGGCGAAACCGTCGATGGTTTGCCGTGAGAAAAGTTCGCGGGCCACCTTCCGGCGGAAGGCTTTGAAGCCGCATTGGGTGTCGCGCAGCCGAATGCCCGAGAGCAGCCTGACACAGCGATTGAATGTTTGGCCCAAACTTCGCCGCAGCCATCCTTGCGCACGAACGATTTGGCTCCCTCCGTGACGGCGGTTGCCGACGAGAATTTCGAGCGTTGGATCGGAGACAAACTGCTCCCGAAAAACGCCCACCGTTTCCACCGGCACGCTCATGTCTGCATCCATGAAAATTACGACGTCGCCTCTCGCTGCGAGCATGCCGACCCGCACGGCGTGGCCTTTTCCCCGATGCTCCGTATTCGCAATGACCCGGCAAAAGGCGTGTGTCTTTGAAAATTTAATGGCGAGGTCAGCGGTCTGATCCGTTCCCGGTTCGACCACCACGATCGCCTCACATGAAAACGACACATGGGCGACGTAAGTAGCTAGTTTTTGAAGGGTCGCTGGAAGCCGGTGTTCCTCGTTGTAAGCAGGAATCACAATGGACAAGTGTGGGAGATTCTGCTTCGACATTCGGCGATGGAATGTGTCATCCCGGCTTCGGAATTGTCCACGTCAAAGCCCGCACAATGGACCCGCTGGGCGCCTTGGGTGATTCTGGCAATTGCAGCGTTTTTTCGGATTTTCTGGCTTGATATCAAGCCGGCCCATTTTGATGAGGGTATCAATGGCTGGTTCGTCGATCGGATGATCGAGCATGGATACTATCAATATGATCCGACGAATTATCATGGGCCGCTACACTTTTATGTTCTGTTAATCTTCCAATCGATCTTCGGACGCAACCTCTGGGCGCTTCGGATGCCAGTGGTGCTCGCGGGGTTGGCAACGGTGTGGATGGCGTGGAATTTCCGGCGTTTTCTGGGCGATCGTGCAGCGGCGATCGCGGCTTTGGGGCTGGCGCTGTCTCCGGGATACGTTTTTTACGAGCGCTACAGCATCCATGAAACGTGGCTGGTGCTGTTTTTGATGATGGCGGTTTGGGGGATCTTCGGTCTTTGTGACAAAGGCGACCGCATTTCACTCGCGGCGACGGTGGGAGGCATCACGGGAATGGTGCTTACGAAGGAAACCTACATCATCCATCTCTTGTCGATGGTCCTCGCGTTCGGTTGCTTGAAGGTTTGGGAAAGATTCATTGCCGCGTCCGAACCGCCGCTCCGGTTTGCTTCACAGACGTGGTCACGAACCGATCTCGTGAAGACCCTGACTGCCTGCGGTTTTCTCGTTGTCTTCTTCTACTCCGGCAATTTCTTCTACTGGGAGGGTTTGACCGGCATCGTTACCACGTTTTTCACATGGGCGCAGACCGGGATGGAGGCGTCTGGGCACGAAAAGACAGCCTATGATCTCGTGCCTTTCGCTTTCGATCTCCCGTTGGGAAAAGATCCGATTCACGTTCGTGGAGCGCTGTTCAACTACTACTGGCTTGCGCTCTGCTGGCGCTATGAGCCGCTGGCGCTTGTGGGCGTGGTTGCATCCATTCGTGTGCTTTGGAGGACCGACTGGAAGTGGCGCTGGCTGAGCATCTTCGGGCTCGGCGTGCTGGTGGCGTATTCCATCATCAAATATAAAACGCCCTGGTGCGTAATCTCGATCATCTGGCCTTTTTACCTGCTTGCCGGCGTCCTAATTGACGAAATGCTCAGACTGCGAGCGCCGTTCAAAATTGCTACGATTACTCTCGCCGTCGCCGCGCTTGGCTATGCGACGTGGCGGGCTGTGGATGTCAATTTTCGGAAATTCGACGACGACAGCGAGCCGTATGTGTACGTCCAAACCTTCCGCGATGTCGCCAAGTTGCTGGACCCGATCAACCATCTGGTCCGCCGCGAACCGGGACGTCTCGATCTGCGGGGTGAATTCAATTTGCCGAGCTATTATCCGCTCCCCTGGATTTTTGAAGAGTTCCCGAACATCGGCTATCCGAAGGCTGAAGACGTTGGAGTTTTCAAAGAACCAGTCGACCTGGACTTTATCGTCGTCGAGAACGGGCACTCCGCGAACGTCGAAGCGAAGCTTCAGGGGCATTATTACCGCGTCCCTTTCCGGCTTCGGTCCGGAATGAGCCCATGCGTTGTGTATTTTAAGGCGTCACTGTTTGGTCCGGAATTTAAGAACCGGCAACCGGACCTATAAGGCGCGAAATCGAACATCGAACGTGCTGCCCGTCACCGCTCGCCTTTTACCCTGTAAATCTCACCCCACCGTCCCGAAGCGATGAGGTTCCCCGGAAGTGCCCACGGGCGAGTGCTCTGCTGCCAGCGGCGGCGTTCTTCGAGGCCCCAAAAAATGTAACTCACATCAAGCGCCGCCGCCGCTTCGCGCCAGCGTGGACCGCCGAGCATCAGCTCGTCCATTACGTTCTTTTGAAGTTCGTAGTCCAAGCCGTGGCCTATCATATGTCCGTGATAAGCGAGCGCCAAACGGCGACCATTGAAAACGAGTGGATGTTTGTAATCAGGCGCTGTCGCGAACACGGCCATGATCGGGATTTGCTGTATCGCGGCGCCCACATCGGCCACCTCGGCATGACTCACCAGGCGATATCCTTTGAACTCCGAGCCGATGCCGGCCAACAGCGAGGGAAAGCCTGAGCCAAAAAGAAGCACGCAGATGGCTATGCGGACGATTTCGTGCTGTCGTGAGACCAAGTCCCGCCACAAAAAGGGCAGAATCGTCAGGTAAGCCCACATCATCAATTTCGTGTTGTCCCATTCCCACGGCGAAAATTTTACGAAAAGCGTCGCCGTAAACACCGCTAGTGCCGGCATGACGAATAGTCCCGCCTCCAGTGCCGCGCGTCTCTGCGCGGATTTGCGCAGCCTCAATGTGATAATCGCAGCTAAAGCGACTGCCAACGGCGGAAAGATCCCGAAGTTATCCAGCCAGTATTTCAACCACGGGCGAGAGCCCTGCATCCAACCGGGCAGCCACTCGAGATGCGAGCCGGCCTGGAAACCATCCGTGAGCAGCCACACGAGAGTAGTCGCCGGCACAACAGACGCTCCGATCACGAGCCATGCGCGGCGCCGGTTCCGCCCGAAAACCGCCAGCACGCCGAGCACTGCCGAAAGAAACAAAAATGAATGCAAATGAAACAGCGGTATTGTCGCGTAAATCAGCCATTCGAGCACAAACGGAAGCCTTCTGCCCTCCGTGCTTTCTGTTTGCCCATAAATCCTCCGCCAATGCGTCAGGAGCAATAACCCCGCCGGCAGCGCATATAGGAACCCGCGCTGCGTGACAAAAATCGACAACGGGATGCTCTTCCAGTCCACTGTCTGGGTAAAATCTTCGACATGCCACGTTGAAAAGAACATTAGCCCTATAAACCCGCCGTTGAAGAGGAACCCGGCCATTCCGAAGACGCGTCCCCAATGAAACAAGGCAATTCCGGCCGCAAATGCGCCAATGACGCCAAGTCCAATCAGGCCCCGCCACAAGTCCACACCCGCCGCGACCAGAAGTGAGTTGAAAAAATCGACGCCAAAAGGGTACCCGATGGTTGAGTGAACCAGGATCGGATTAGTCGGCCAAAGGGGCGCCCCTTGGGCTAAAAGTTCAATGTATTGGATGTGAAGCGGAAGATCGCCCATGTTGTTGGGCGAAAGCACGCAGAGTTCCCCGCGCCGATCGAAAATAAGCCAGATGAAGGCTCTGAACGCGAATAGCGAGTAAGCGGTCCAAATGCCCCATCGAAGCAACCAGTGCTCTCCTTGTGGTCCATCCTTGTCGCATAGCCAACCGCTGCCGCGCGCATTTGCGACAATCGTCCCCGTCGCCGCCAAGCAGCCAGCCGTCAACGCGATCCGGGACAGCAACGGCGTCAAGCCGCCTGCGATCCAGGCAGTGATGAAGGCTGTTATTGTCGCTGTCAACAGGAGTGCGACATATCCGATCCAGAAACCTTCGTTGAAGCGACGGAATGACCACATCGACGCCGGATTTAGCCTTAAGCCGATCTGTTTGGTAAGTCTTAAATTACGCCACAAACATTCACTGAATTCCGATGCCGTCTTACAAACTTAAAACTCTATCCAGCCAGCCCGACGTCCAGTTTCCGTCCTTTGAACTGGATCCCGTTCAGCTTTTTCAAAGCCGTCTTCACTTGTGCCTCGGCCAGGTCGATAAATGTCTCGCGGTCCTGCAACAAAATTGCCCCGATCTGTTCCTTGGGAATTTTCGCCGCACCGCAAATCACACCAACAAAATCACCAGGATGCACGCCGTGATCACGCCCAAAATTAAAACTCAAACGCACCATCCCGACTTCGTGAGATGTCGTGTCGGCGCGTTGCGCACCTATGTTCTTGGCTCGCTTTCTCGGAACCGCTGGCCGTTCGACCGGAATCCCTGCAACTGATTGGAAATCAGCTGCCTGCGCGCGGTCTGCAGTCTGTAACAGCGGTTCATATTTCGGATACTTCCGCTCCGGTTCCGGCGCATCTTCGCGAATGGGCTCGCCTTGTCGCGCCTTGTCGGCATTTAACAAATGGATGAGCGCTGAGGCAATATCCGTCGGGTTGTAACCTTGCCCAAGCAACCGGTCCACCATATCGTCGCGTCGTTTGTAGTCCCCGCTTTCGAGCAGATCTTGGAGCGACTCGAAAAATACGTTCACGCGTTTTACTTCGACCTCGTCCGCCGAAGGTACTCTTTCACGCCGGATGCCTCCTTTCGTGAAGCGCATGATATTCTGCAATTTGTAAATCTCCCGCCCATTCACGAACGTGATCGCACGCCCACTCCGTCCCGCGCGCCCAGTGCGCCCGATTCGGTGCACGTAGTCCTCGCCATCGTGCGGCAGATCATAGTTGAAGACGACCTCGATGTCATCGACGTCCAAACCACGCGCCGCCACGTCCGTTGCCACGAGGAATTCGATCCCGCGTTTACGGAATTTCGTCATCACACGTTCGCGTTGCGCCTGGGAAATGTCGCCATGCAGCTTGTCCACGGCATACCCCCGCGCCGTCAAATGTTCGGTCAATTCATCCACCATCATTTTTGTAGCGCAGAAAATGATTCCTAGTTTGATGTCCTGCAGGTCGATCAGCCGGCACAAGACTTCCAACTTCGACCGGCGGTCCACTTCATAATAGACCTGTTCAATCGCAGGCACGGTCAATTGTTGCGATTCGATTTTCACCGTCTGCGGATTCCGCGTGAATGTTCGGATCAGATCCGCGATAGGTTTCGGCACCGTTGCGGAGAAAAATACCGTCTGTCGTTCCTCCGGTACCTGGCTCAAAATCGTCCGGATATCCTCGACAAACCCCATGTCCAGCATTCGATCCGCTTCGTCAAGAATCACCGTACGTAACCGGTCCAGTTTGAGCGACTTGCGATCCAAATGATCCATGACACGGCCCGGCGTCCCAATGATGATCTGTGCTCCTTGTTGTAACCCGCGGAATTGCCGCTCGTATGATTGCCCCCCGTAAATCGGCAGCTCGCGGACGCCCCGTTTGAACGCGGCCAATTTTGCCACTTCCTCCGCAACCTGCACCGCCAGCTCGCGGGTTGGACACAGGATCAGCACCTGCGGTGCATGCAGCGTGGCATCGACCCGCTCAATAGCCGGGATCGAAAAAGCCGCCGTTTTTCCAGAGCCAGTCTGAGACTGTCCGAGCAAATCCGTGCCCATGAGCAAAATGGGGATCGCTGCCGACTGGATCGGTGAAGCCTCTTCGTAGCCGGCCTTGTCAATCGCCTTGAGCAATTCCGGCGAAAGCCCGAGTTCGGTGAAGAGTTTCTTTTGCATCGGACGCATTTACGCCGGAATGCCCCGTTTGTCGTGAAAAAGCACGGGGTGTCGAGTCGAAGAGCGGATCGCCTCTTTCTCAAAGGAGCGAGAAAGCCGGAAGTATCCTTAAAACCAAACAAAAAAACCGCAGTTTCTTGCGGTTCGTCGGGTGGACTTCAGCTTTCGCCCATGAAAAGCAACGTAATTCGATAACTCCCTTTTCGCTGCCCGCACGGAACGCAATCAACCACGACGCCCTCAGATTGAAGCATTTCACCGGACCCCGGGATTGCCTCTGCCTCTGCCTCGGGAGCGAAATCAACCAGCAAAACCGCCCCTATTTCGTGCCGGACATCGGACAAGAAGCACATGCCTTCGTCGCAAAAACTGACTTCAATGGCTTCGTGACCGTTGATTGCCGGTCTTTGGTTGGGTTGGACATCTGGCAGACGATGAGCGGAAAGTCGATTCACAAACATGATTGAAACGGTCTGGGGTTGTGGCTGCCAGGCGGCTCGGGAACCTAGCAGCGGGAGAGGGGCTGTCAACCAGCCACCTCACGAGACGGAATCGTCTTGAAGAATGAGGCGGAGTTTGGCGCGGATCTCCGGCACGAGCTCCAGGCAAATGCATTGCTAACTCCGACACTTTCCGGCACGCTGCGGCCGTCGTCTCCCCCAAACATGAAAACTCTCCTCCGGTCCGTATCTGCCGCGTTGGTTCTGGCGTCGTCGTTTCGTCCGGTTTCCGCCGAAGAAGGCGCCCGGGCAATCCTCGAACAACTTCAGAAAGTTGCCTCCCAACCCATACCCACCAAATCGCCTACGAGCCAGGCTGCTGTCCTGCTTCAGGACCTACAGGCTTTGGAAAAGGCGCCGCTCTCCGGCACTCCGCTCGAACAAGCACGCAAGTGGGTCGACTTACTCGATCGATATATTGCGGCTTTGCGCGACAGATCGGCCCCATCGAGTCTGGGATCGAACGGCTTTCGGCGGTTACTCTTGGTAATCCCGCCGCCAGAATCGTGGGACGCGGTCGCCGATTTAATTGGCAAAGATACGGCTTTGCCACCCCAGACGAAAGCCTACGCTTCAGCTCTTGCTGCCACGCTTCAAAACCGCGAACAAGACCTATTGGATCTTGCCAAATCTTCGTCTGGATATACCGAGGCCTCTCCTACGGATCAGCAAGACGACCAGGGCATCGGCACCGCAATTTATCCATTCCTTGCCAGTCACTCGACAAATCCGCAAATCGTCATGACTGCGCTCGAGAGTCAGTTTGTTTCGACCCCGCAATCTTTTTGGAGGGACGAACTGACTATTCCTGCTCTTGTTCCACTAATTGGCGAAAACGCCGTTGTCGAATTTTTCAAAAAAGCGCTTGCCAAGCCGATGAGGCTGACGGTTGACGATCGCGCCACGCGCATGCTCGCCGTCAAAACCGCCGTCACACAGGCTGAAAAACTTAAAGCCGCTCAGTGGGGACTCATCCAGGATACTGCCCCGGAGTCAATGAAGCTCTACGAAATCCTGGCCAAAAAATTCCCCGGTAAAGCCGGGAACAACGACGAGAGTGCCCGAAAGTCTGCCAGGAGTTACTATCTCGTTAGTCTCATTGCAGAGGATAAAATTGATGCGGCGAAACAGGAAGCGGTCAATGCGGCCAAAATGGAGAATTTCAACCTCCCGAATGATGCCATCGCCTCGTTAATCGAGTCCGGACACGGCGAAAAAGTTTACAAATTCCTACGCGACATCACCACCAGTCATCCCGATCTTCCTTATTGGAACAGCTTCACTTACGTGGCTTCAGAGCTGCACCATGAATCCGAGATGCTCGTGCTCGCCCGCAAAGCCGCAGATCGACCGAACCTGGATCCCAAACAAAGCGCGGAAGTGCTCTCCGTTCTCCGTTCGGCCGCGCTCGCCGCGGATCAAGTGGACGAAGGTATCGCTTTGCTGCGCCGCGAATTCGAAGTTGCCAAAGCGACCCCAGATGGCCACTCGCGCCTTGGGAATCTTGCAACCGATCTGATCGCCCTCGGCAAAGTGCTGAAACGCCCGGAACTCGCAGATGAAGGCATCTCGCTCTTGAAGCCGCTGCCCGCGGATCAGGCAGATCCGTGGAACAAGAATATTCTGCGCGCTGAGCTGGACGCGGGCAAAACAGACGCTGCCCAACAACGCATTGTCACCAAGCTGAAAGAGATCGTTCCCAAACTTGCGTCTTCGAGAATGGTTCGCCCCGATTCGTGGGACGAGACAGAGCGCAGTGCAGAGAGGGCCGACGAATACCTCGCGAATCTATGTGGATTTTTTTGGGAAACCGGACGACCTGCTGAAGTCAAAATCCTCCTGGATGAAAATCCGTGGTGGTCGGGAGGGGACCTTGCCAGCCTGAAAAATCAGCCTTGCGATTTTCGCGAACGTCCGCTCGATCTTATTGCAGCAAAAAGCTTCGCTGCATTGGGTGACAAAGAAGCCGCTCTCAGGATCCTCGAGAACTATCTCATCAAAAGGCGCTCCGATGATCAGGCTTACGCATTGTTCACCGAGTTAAAAGGCCTGGCTGCCGACCCGTTTCTTGACAAGCTTGCGCAGGACGATCCGTTTGAAGAACGGCCACTCATCTGGAAGGCCAGCGTCTTACTCGACGCAAACGATCTCGACGCTGCCGAAGAGACCATCCGCCGCGCCATCGCCATCGATCCCTCTGATGGGGAAATGGGTAGGGGCGACCGGATGAGGGCGTACGCGGTGCTGGCCGATACTCTCGAAAAAAGTGGCAATACCGACCAGGCGACGATTTTCAGCGGAGCCGTCAAAGCCATTCGCGTCTCTGAAGATGCAGACGATTTCCGAAGGGCCGGGCTTCTTTCTCGCGCCGTCAAGATGTATGAGGAAGCGCTTACGTATTTCGCCGACGCGTATTGCATTCAGTCGCGCCTGGCGATCCAGCTCGCGCAGCTCGGGCGAATGGAGGAAGGGGCAATTCACTACCAGCGCGCATATGAATTAATGCCCGATAGTTTCGGGCGCATGGAAAGTCATTGCTTCGGCTGCGAGCGGGCATTCAAGGGCAAAACAGCTGAGACACTTGCGGAACGGACGTTCAAGAAAATCCTCGAGAAGACTCCGGACAAACCACAGGCACATTATTTGTTGGGATATCTGCGCATGGAACAGGGCCGCCCCGCGGATGCCGCTACGGGTTTCCGAAAGGCTGCGGAATTGGACCCAGATTACATCAACGCCTGGGCAAAACTGGTTTCCGTTGCGGACGCTGCCGGACTGAGTTCGGCGGAACGTGACCATGCCATTTTGGAGGTCTACCGCCTCGACCCACGGGGGAAACATGCTTTCACGCAGATCGATAATGTCAGTGACATCCGTGGGCTGTGGGCGGCGGCTGACGCGGCATCGAAGAAACCATGGCTTCGACCAGGGGACCAGATTTATAAGCTGGCCGCCGTAAAACCGCCTGCCGCACCAAATGATGAGGACAGCGATTCAGGACGCCACACCACTTTCTACTGGCTTCGCCGCACATCGGATGCCCCGCGCACGCCTGCCGAACTGCTTGCGGCGCACAATTTTATCGTCTCGTTGATGCAACAGATGACTTTCAGCGCGCAGCGGTGATTTCTGCACCACGAGGGGAAGTTTGATGGATGATTAACGTCGAGACGCCCATCAGATTGCGACTCCGCAATTTTTGATCTAAAAGGGGCGGGTGCAAATCGCGTCTACCCATACAGATCAAGCTTTGAAGAATCCGCGTTTCGGCGGAGTGGATCGGCTGTACGGGCCTGGTGCTGCTGGAAAACTCGCTGCCGCACACGTGGCCATCGTTGGCGTCGGCGGCGTCGGCTCGTGGACAGTCGAAGCACTCGCCCGATCTGGGGTGGGGAAACTGACACTCATCGATTTGGATGACGTTTGCATCACCAACACCAACCGCCAGCTCCCGGCGCTCGAGGGCGAAATTGGACGTCCCAAAGCCGTCGTGCTCGGCGAGCGGGCCCGGCTCATCCATCCGGGCATCGAAGTGAATCCTGTGCTCGAATTTTTCACGCCGACGACTGCCGATCGTCTGCTGGATGCCGATTACGACTTCGTTGTGGACGCCGTGGACCGGATGTCGATCAAGGCACTCATCATCCACGAATCGCTTGTGCGCGGCATGAAGGTCGTCACCGTTGGCGGGGCGGGCGGACGGCGCGATCCAACACAAATTCGGGTTGGGGACCTCGGAGCTGCGGGTGGAGACCTGCTGCTGCGCCAGGTTCGAAAGAAACTCCGGCGCACGCATGGTTGGGCCCGGGGCGAAGGCAATTCTTACGGCGTCGCCGCCGTGTTTTCTGCAGAGCCACAGGTTTTTCCATGGGCCGACGGGCAGGTCTGCGACGTCCCCGAGCCCGAATCCAACCTGAAAATGGACTGTGCCAGTGGCCTCGGCGCAGCCTGTTTCGTCACGGGCACCTTCGGTCTCGTCGCAGCCGGCGAAGTGGTGAAGCAGCTTTTGGCGACCGGAGAAAAGGAAAATACGACTGAGGAAAATCAGTTGCCGCCTGCCGAAAAGGTGCTTATTTAGCGCCCCACCCCATCAGGGGGGTGCCCAAAATGCGCGGTTAGCTCAGCGGTAGAGCACTACCTTGACACGGTAGGGGTCACAGGTTCGAACCCTGTATCGCGCACCACTCATTTCAGGC
>DATDAW010000023.1:0-48401 GCA_036525185.1 Chthoniobacterales bacterium
CGGTAACTCAGGTCGTTCTCGCAAAGCTCGACGTGGCCGTCGACGAATGAGCCGGCGTTTGGCATTTTGTTTCGAAGAACGCGCGGTTAACCTTGTGCGATTGTGTCAAGATTTGCTCCCTGACCCCGATCGCGCCGATCACTGGGAAAGCACGGAATCAAGGAAACAAAAACCTGTGCAACGCTCTTGCCAGTTAAGCCGCGTTGAATGAACGCCGAGCCCCGGTCGAGCCAGAATCGTCCGATGTTGAACGGATTCGCAGAAAAAAGAAACGCAGGAATGGCCTTCCTGCGTTCTTAATAAATTAATAAGTCTGTTACGAAACAGCCGATCGCTGCATCGCCGGAAACTGAAGCGAGTTATTAGGGCGCAGCAACAGGATTTAGTGGCGTTTGAGTCGCGCCCAACCACGTGGCGCCCGTTGCGAAGATATCTGCAGGCGTGCCAGTGCCAGTCTGCCCAAACACTTGATAGGTCGCGTTGCAGGTTTCCACCTTGCCGCTTTGATCGACTCGGATAACGACCGCTTTCCTGCCCTCCCACACTCCACCGGGGTCGGTCTGGACGTTCGTATAGGTCCCTACGGTGCCTGAAAATCCGTCTGCCACTACAGGGAAATTGGGGTTGGATGTATCCGTAAGATTGCTCACGTAAGCGAAGTGATTCTCACCGGCGGCAAGACGATTACCGACAGTGGTAAAACTTTCGTCAGGTGCGGCCGGAGTGTACGCGGATTTTTTCACCGCGAAAATCTTCTCGCTCGGAACATAGGTCGGGATCAAATTGGCGTAAGCTTCATTCGCATCGCCAACGGGGGTGGTACCGGCGTTGATCTCGTCGGCAAACTTTGGATACGAGCCGTCGTAGTCGCCGGCGAACAGTTTTAAGGCCAAGCCAATTTGCTTGGCGTTCGCGAGAACTTTGGTCTGTTCCGCGTTGATTTGGACTTTTTGGAATACCGGCAGTGCGATGCCGGCCAGGATGCCGATGATCGTGATGACGACGAGGAGCTCGACGAGGGTGAAACCACCCCGGGAGAGTTGTTTGTTCATGGAGGAGGGGGATGAGGGATAAGGTTACTATTAAATAAAAACTAACAGTGCAGGGTATCCCGACCCTCAATGAAGTCAACGGAGGTTTTTGCTGATTTGCACGTCAGATTTAAGGCGGTGCTTGACTCGCGCCAAGGCCGCGCTACGATCCACCCCCACTATGTGCCCTTTCTCGCATCCGGCTTGTGTCGCTGACCGCCCCTTCGCGGTTGCAGCCGCTGCCGTTGCCCGAGCTTGATTTCAGCCATTTATCGGCGGAATCCGGCTCGACTTTCTCTGCGCCTTTGCGCGGCGAAAAGCCCTTTTCCCACCCCAAAACCACTCCATCCATGTCCATCTCCAATCGTATCGCTTCCCATGTGCGCGACATTCCGAAATCCGGGATCCGCGACTTTTTTGAAATCGTTCAGTCCATGAAAGACGTGATCTCGCTGGGAATCGGCGAGCCGGATTTCGTCACCCCGTGGCATATCCGTGAGGCGGCGATTTTCGCATTGGAAAAGGGTCGCACGTGCTACACGTCGAATCTCGGATTGCCGAAGCTGCGACGCGCGGTGGCGAAATGGACGGCGGACCGGTTCGTGGTGGATTACGATCCGATCAACGAAGTGCTTATCACCGTGGGAGCTTCGGAAGCGATCGATCTCGCATTGCGGGCGCTCATCAATCCAGGGGATGAGGTTTTGTATCACGAACCGTGTTACGTGAGTTACAGCCCGAGCATTGCGTTGGCGCACGGTGTGGCGGTGGCGGTTTCAACGCGAGCGGAGGATAAATTCAGGCTGACGGCGGAAGCGCTGGCGAAAAAGATCACGCCGAAATCGAAGGTGCTGATGTTGAATTTTCCCACGAATCCCACGGGGGCTACACAGACGGTGGAGGAATTACGAAAAATCGCGGCGCTGTGTGTGAAGCACGATCTCGTGGTCATCACGGACGAGATTTACAGCGAGCTAACTTTCGACGGGGTGAAGCACGACTCCATCGTGAGCATTCCGGGAATGGCGGAACGGACGATTTTTATCCATGGTTGCTCCAAGTCGTTCGCGATGACGGGATTCCGAATCGGATATGCGTGTGCGCCGGCGCCGTTGATTGATGCCATGATGAAGGTGCATCAGTACGGGATCATGTGCGCATCGATCATTGCCCAGGAGGCGGCGATCGAAGCGCTCGAGAATGGGGCAGCGTCGGTAAAAATCATGCGGGATCAGTATGAGCTGCGGCGCAATTTCATGATCAGCCGGTTCCGTGACCTGGGGATGCCGTGCGCGGTGCCGAAGGGGAGTTTTTATTTGTTTCCGCGAGTGGATCATCTGGGATTAACGAGTGCCGAGTTTTCCATGGGTCTTTTGAAAAACCACAACGTTGCGGTGGTGCCTGGTGGTGCGTTTGGGCCGAGCGGGGAAGGGTTTGTCCGAGCCTGTTTCGCGACGGGTCTGGATCAGATCAAGGTCGCGATGAACCGGATGGAAGAATTTGTGAGGGGATTGGATACGCGGCAGGCTGCTGTCGCGTGAGGAAAAGAAGCGGTCGAGAGCCGTGGCAGGAAGCAGGAAGCCAGGCGCAAAAAAAATCTGGCCAGGATAAGATTTTCTTATACAAGCCGGATTTTTTCTGCCTACGATGTCGTCGTTGTTGGGTCGCCAAAATTGTCGCAATTCGTTGTATCTGAATCGTTGACACGTTTGCCGGGCACTGAATAAAACTTGTGCCCACACTGGCGACGCCTGTAAGAGGTTTCCCCCAAGAGCAGACGAACCGTGGCACATCACTCAAAGCTTAAACACCATTCATTGAAAAGGGCTCCCATGCCTCGCCCATTTATTCAGAGCAGAAGGCTGTTGAGCCGCTTGACTGGCATGCTGGTGCTAATTGCACCTTCCATTGCCTTTGGCCAGGCTCCTGAAACAGCGTCAAACGGCGTTGTCCACGCGAAGCAAAACATTTTTGTGCCGATGTCCGCTGCCGCAGAAGAGGTCCTCGGCGTGAGTTGGTTGGTCACGGGAATTTGCACCGCTATCTTTGCGATCGTTGCGGGCCTTTTAACCTACGCGATTATCAAGTTCCGCTCGAAGCCGGGCGAGGAACGGCTGGAGCCGCCTCAGATCTACGGCAGTTTTCAGATCGAACTGGCGTGGACGATTATCCCGATCATGATCGTTTTCTTGCTGGCGCTGGTCACTGCGCGCACGATCGGGACGGTTCAGGCGAGGCAAATCCCTGCAGACGCAGTGAAAATCAAGGTCATTGGGCGTCAATGGTGGTGGGAAATTCATTATCTATCCGCTGACGGCAAGACGACGGAGATGATCACGGCGAACGAACTCCATGTGCCGGTGAACAAAGTGACGCATCTTTATTTGCAATCGGCAGATGTGGTCCACGCCTTTTGGGTGCCGGCGCTTGCCGGGAAGACGGATCTGATTCCGAATCACACGAACGAAATGTGGATTGAGCCGAACACGCTGGGGACGTTTTTGGGCAATTGCGCGGAATACTGCGGTACTCAACACGCGAACATGCTTTTGCGTGTCGTCGTTGACGACCAGGCTGGTTACGACAAATGGCTTGCTGCACAAAAGGCTCCGCCCGTGGAAGATACCGCTGTCGCAGCGGGCAAGGACACTTTTTTCCGGACGTCCTGCATCAATTGCCATGCGGTCGATGGCACGATCGCGAAAGGCGTTTTCGGTCCGGATTTGACGCACATGATGAGCCGGCAAACGATCGCTGCCGGTGTGGCCCCCTTGAATAAGGAGACGCTGCGCGAATGGCTGCGTGATCCGCAGGAAATGAAACACGGGAACCTGATGCCGAACATGCAGCTTACCGAAAAGGAGTTGGACGATATCACCGAATATCTTGCTTCACTCAAATAAATGATGATTCCCTAATGACCTGTTACCCAGTCACTTACGGACAGCCAACACGCAATTTTCATCCATCGTTAGACATCAGACACTAGGCATTCCATCGATATGGCCGACTCACATTTAACCACGGCGACCGCGAAAGGCTTTCCTGTCGCAGAAGCGCATGCGGAGGAGAAAAGTCTCTGGGCGGGCGGTATTCACGGCTGGCTTTTTACGGTCGATCACAAACGGCTGGGGATCCTTTACATCTGCTCGGGTCTGTTCTTTTTCCTTGTGGCGGGAGTGATGGCAGCCCTGATCCGGTTGCAATTGATGTGGCCGCGCGCGGAAATCATTGAACCGGAAGTATTCAATCGTTTTTTCACGATGCATGGGACGACGATGGTGTTCCTGGTCGGCATGCCAATTATCGCTGGAATGGCAAATTACCTGGTTCCGTTGCAGATCGGAACGCGGGACATGGCATTTCCGCGACTGAATGCCTTTGGTTTTTGGATTTTTTTCTTTGGCTCACTTCTTCTGTACTTCAGCTACATCGGAGCGCCGGGTCTTTACAATAAGGGGAGTGCTCCGGATGTCGGCTGGTTTGCGTATGCACCATTGACGTCCCGGGCGTTTTCAAAAGGGACGAGCACGGATTACTGGGCGTTGAGTATTCTTTTGACCGGTATCGGAAGTATTGCCACGGCGATCAATGTAATCGTCACCGCGTTCTGTTTGCGATGCAAAGGCATGACGCTGATGCGTATGCCGTTGTTTGTGTGGATGTCGATCGTCATGGCGTTCTTGATGATCCTCGCGTTGCCGGCTTTGAGCGCAGCGCAGATCATGCTGTTGCTGGATCGTTATCTGGGAGCGGCGTTTTTCGACACGCAAGCGGGCGGTTCGGCGACGATCTGGATGCACTTCTTTTGGATTTTCGGGCATCCGGAGGTCTACATTTTGATCATGCCGGGATTTGCAGCGGCATCGGAAATCATCCCGGTGTTTTCCCGGAAACCCATCTTCGGCTATCCGATCATGGTTGCGGCATCGGTTGCGATCGCGTTTTTGAGCCTTGGCGTTTGGGCGCACCACATGTTCACGATCGGTTTGCCGCCGCTTGGAAACACCTTTTTTGCGTTCGCAACGATGGTCATCGCAGTGCCGACCGGCATCAAGATTTTCAACTGGCTTGGAACGATGTGGGGCGGCAAAATCCGGCTCCAGACGCCGATGCTGTTCTGCATCGCATTTTTGTTTCAGTTCCTTATCGCCGGCCTCACCGGGATCATGCTGGCTGTGACGCCGTTCGATTGGCAGCTGCACGATTCGTATTTCGTGGTTGCCCATTTTCACTACGTGCTAATCGGCGGCCTGCTTTTCGCGATCTTTGCGACGATCTATTACTGGTATCCGAAAGCCACGGGCCGCATGCTGAGTGAGACCCTCGGCAAATGGCATTTCTGGGTCTTCATGATCGGATTTAACCTGACCTTCGGTCCCCAGCACATTGCGGGTATCCTCGGAATGCCGCGCCGGATCTACACCTACGACGCGGGTCGCGGCTGGGAAATTTGGAATCAACTTTCGTCCATCGGCGTCATTTTCCAGGCGATCGGCCTTTTGTTTTTCGTCTACAACCTTGTCTGGGCTTTGTACCGGGGGAAAAAGGCGGGAGACGATCCTTGGGACGCGTGGACACTGGAGTGGACGACCACATCTCCGCCGCCGGACTACAATTTTGAGACCGACCCGGTTGTGAACAGCCGCCGTCCGCTTTGGGATATCAAACACCCGAACGATCCCGACTGGCATCACGATGATCCGGAGATGTTCCGCAAATCGGCCAAAACGTCGCAACACCCGTAATTCATGCAAACCTCGATCCCGGATACCAGCGATATCGTAGAGTGGAAACTTCCGTCCAAGCGGAAGGTGGGCATGGCCTGCCTGATTACGACGGAGACAGCGCTCTTTTGCATCTTCGTCGTCGCCTATATCTACAACATCGACAAAAGTTTTATCGGGCCGTATCCGCTCGACATCCTAACGAAACCCTGGCTTGCGTCGTTCTTCCTGCTGTCGAGCAGCGTGACGATCTATTTTGCCGAAGTCGCCTTTCATAAGGATAACATCGGGGTATTCAGGTTCTGGTGGGGGATCACCATTCTCTTTGGAGCCATCTTTCTGGCATTCACGGCATACGAATGGTACGAATTCATCTACCATCATGGCCTGACGATTTCGACGAATCTCTTTGGAGCGACGTTCTATTCGTTGGTTGGCCTGCACGCCAGCCACGTCATTGTCGGTCTCGGTTTGCTCACGACGGTGTTCGTATTTTCGTTGTTGGGCAAAGTCGACAAAGCAGCTCACGAAGAAAGACTCATGATGATCTCGTGGTATTGGCACTTCGTCGACGCGATCTGGATCATCGTTTTCACGGTAGTCTACGTGATTGGCCTCGGGAAACTTCACCAATGATTTTCCATGTCTGACCACCACCACGACGACAAACACATCCAACTCCCGGCGCCAACACCCTGGCCGCTGGTAATGGCTTTGGGACTTACCCTGGCCTTTGGCGGCCTCGTTTTGCACTGGGCCATTACTGCGCTCGGGTTCGTTATAACCTTCTATGGAGTAGTCGGCTGGTTTCGCGACATCTACCCGCATGAGAAGCATGAGCCTTCCGAGCGGCTTTTTGCGCCGGAAGAGCACGAACCCGAAGCTGCGCCCCGCACAGTCGAACACCTGCATTTGGGTGAAGCCGGGCATCGCATCCACTATCCCGAGCGAGTGCATCCCTATACGGCTGGCATCCGCGGCGGCATCGTCGGTGGTGTGGTAATGGCCCTCATCGCCCTGGCTTACGGTTTTATCGTGAAGGGCAGTATCTGGTGGCCGGTTAACCTGATGTCCGCCTCTGTATTGCCCTGGCTGACGGACACGACTCCGGCGACACTTTCTCATTTCAGCATGTCGGGCCTGATCGCTGGCATCATTATTCACGCCTCGGTGTCGGTGATGGTAGGGCTCCTTTATGCCGCTGTGCTGCCGATGTTCCCGAAGTATGCGGTGGTTTGGGCCGGAATTTTAAGTCCGCTCTTCTGGACGGCCTTGTTTTATTCGACGGCGCAGATCATCAACCCCGTTATGCATCGGCAGGTCGACTGGCTGTGGTTCACGATTTCCCAGCTGGGTTTTGGATTGATCGGCGGTTTCGTCGTCGCGAGGTCACAAGAAATTGAGACGTTGCAAAGTTACCCCATGGCCGTCCGAGCCGGCATTGAAGCGATGGAAAAAGGCAAAAAAGGGGGAACCAAACACTAATGATGACGCCCCGACTATTGATTCTTGCCGCAGGTGCTGCCGTGACCGTGTTTGCCGGCTGCGAAAAACTCCCCGGCCAGCCTGACGAACACCACCATAAATACGTTCGCCCCGAAGAAGTCAGTGATTTCAAGAAGCTCTACGCAGAGAATTGCGCCGGCTGCCACTCGCTTGAAGCCGGCAAAATGGCTGCGGCGCGCCCTCTCAACGATCCAACCTTTGTGAAGTTTGTGGGTAAGCAGAACCTGGAGAAAATTATAGAGGGGGGCGTCAAGAATACGGCGATGCCGGCGCTTGGCGCCAAATACGGTGGATATCTTACGGACGCCCAGATTTCTATTCTCGCGGACGGCATTCTGAAAGCCGCCGGAGTCAATCCTGGTGGAAATAACCCCGGTGACTTGCCGCTGTATTCCGCGCCAGTCGGCAACCCCGAGGTTGGGAAAGCGGCATTTGCGGCGAATTGTGCCAGCTGCCACGGTCCAGACGGGACTGGAGATTCCGAGAAACGGATTGGTTCGATCGTCGATCCGAATTTCCTCGCGCTTACCAGCGACCAGAGCCTTCGTTCGCTCATTATCGCCGGGCGTCCGGATTTAAAGCACCCCGACCGCACACAGCTCATGCCCGGGAAAACGCTCAGCGACACTGAAGTCGCTGATATTGTCGGTTACCTTGCTTCGTTGCGCCCGAACCCCGACACGGGTGTGGTTGCCGTCCCCCCAATTGCTGCGGCCGCTCCAAGCTCCTCGCCTACACCTGGCTCCTAAGAAACCAGCCAAACTTTATGAGCTCACACACACAAAAGCATCAGGATCACGGTGACGAGCATGTCGGGAAACCACCCGAATCCGCAGGTTGCTGCGGCGGCATGTTCAAAGAGGCCAAAAAGGACCCGACCCGCCGCGATTTTATCCTTCTCATTGGCTCCGGATTGAATGTCGTCGCTGGAATGCTGATGGGCATTCCGGTGTTGGGTTTCTTGATGTCGTCCTGGAAACGCAGGAGCCCGCATAAGTGGCTGTCGGTTGGCGCGTTGTCCAAATTCCCCGAAAGCACAACCCGCCTGGCGTCCTACACGAATCCCGGCGCGCAAAAATGGGATGGCCCTCTGGCGCAGATTCCTTGCTGGGTCCGTCGGCTCGAAGGCGAAAAGTTTCAGGTTTTTGCAATCAATTGCACGCACCTCGGTTGTCCGGTCCGCTATTTCGAGGAATCAAAACTATTTATGTGCCCGTGCCATGGCGGCGTTTTTTATCAGGACGGGCGCCACGCTGCCGGACCACCGCCTCGCGGGCTTTACGAGTATGAATACAAAGTCGAAAACGGCGAATTACTGGTTGACGCGGGCCAGATTCCGACGCTTTCGCAACCCGTCTGATCTTCATGGCCAATCTGAAAGACACCGCCGTTAAAGCCGTGCAGGGCGTAGCCCTTTGGCTTGAGGAACGCCTTCATATCACCAAGATGTGGAACGCGACCGCCGGACACGCGATCCCAAAAAGCGCGGCGAGCTGGTTCTACGTTTTTGGCAGCGGGACGTTGCTGTGCTTTATCATTCAAATTGTAACGGGGATTTGTTTGGCGCTCGTCTATCAGCCTACGGGCGCCGATTCGTATCAGAGTTTGGAGCATTTGACCTATGTGACACCGCTCGGTTGGTATTTGCGGGCGCTGCACTATTGGGGTTCGAACTTCATGGTCGCGATCATGTTCCTGCACATGGTGCAGGTTTTCATGTTCGGCGCGTTCAAGTATCCTCGTGAACTGAACTGGATTTCGGGCGTGATCCTGATGCTGCTCACGCTGGGCATGGCTTTCAGCGGACAGGTCGTCCGATGGGATGCCGACGCATACTGGGGTCTCGGGATCGGCGTTGCCATCATGGGCCGCATTCCAATCATCGGACCAGAAGTCGTGCATTGGTTCCTCGGCGGACCGATCATCGCGGGCGAAACATTGTCTCGATTCTTTACGCTGCACGTCTTTGTGCTGCCGGGTGCAATTTTGGCACTCGTGGCGCTCCACCTCCGTCTCGTTCTTACCACCGGCATCAACGAGTATCCGGAACCGGGCAAGAAGGTCGTCAAGGAAACCTATCTCAAGGAATACGACGAGCTCGTGCACGGAGAAGGTGGCATGCCATTCGCACCGGATGGCATTGGGAAGGATGTGGCATTCGCGGGCTTCGTTATTGGCCTGATCGCCATTTGCGCTTTCGTTTTTGGCCCGAAAGGTCCCGAAGCACTACCAGATCCAACCTTGATTCGCACGGCACCGCGTCCGGACTGGGCGTTCATGTGGATTTTCGCCGTAGCGTCACTCATTCCGGATTGGTCGGAGACGATCGTTCTGCTCGTCGCGCCGATGATCGGCATTCTCGTGTTGATAGCCCTTCCATTCTACGCAAACACCGGCGAGAAGTCGTGGAAAGCGCGTCCTGTGAGCGTGTTGGTCGTTGCTGTTGGAGTGGTCGCTCTCTGCGTATTGACTTGGGCAGGTATCGCGAGCCCGTGGTCACCGCCTATGGAAGCATGGAAAGCAGATCCAACGCCTGAGAAATTGCTTGTCGGCCGGACTCCGTTGGAACGCCAGGGAGCGCTCGTTTTCCAGAACAAACAGTGCCGCAACTGTCACGCATTGGAAGGCAGCGGCGGTTTTCGTGGTCCTCTTCTCGATGACGTTGCAGCCCGCTTGACTCCCGATCAGATGGTTCGCCAGGTGATCCAAGGCGGTGGCAACATGCCTGCTTACGGGAAGAATCTGAATCCCGCCGAAGTGGAAGCCTTGGTTGCCTATATGAAGACCCTGAAACCAGCGAATGTTCCCGCTGCATCGGACATGACTCGTCCGAATGCGCCAACTCCAGGGGCTCCAGCCGCGAAACCGGCACATACGGAGGAGGAAGGCCACAAGACCGCGGGGTTGTAAGAGGAGTTTTAGGTATTAAGCTTGTAAGTTTTAAGAAAACGCCCTCATGCGCTGCGTCACAACGCTGAGGGCGTGTCTTAAGACTTAAGACTTACAAACTTAGACCTCTTGATGGATCAATTCTCCGCGTTTCGCTCCTGGAAGGCGGATCCCATTTTGATAGCCGGCCTTCTGCTAACGGCTTTCATCTACTTCCGCGGTTGGCGGCAATTGCAGCATTTCGCCCCGAAGCAGTTCACGCCGGCCAGGCTTTATTGCTTCCTTGGCGGGTTGATTGCGCTTTTTGTCGCGGTAGCATCGCCACTGGACGTCTTTGCGGGATTTCTTCTGCAGGTGCACATGGTGCAGCATCTGCTGCTCACGATGCTGGTGCCGGCGCTGCTGCTGCTCGGTGCGCCGTATCTTCCTTTCTTGAAAGGGTTGCCGCGGGTTTGGGTTCGTGACGTGATAGGCCCATTCCTTAACGGGCCGGTTTGGAAAACGCTTGGCGGATTTTTTTCCCATCCGGTTGTCTCATGGGGACTTTTCATCGCGAGCAATGTGCTCTGGCATGTGCCGTCGTTCTACGATGCGACATTGCGCTCCGATGGCTGGCACGCGGTTGAGCATGCGTGTTTTCTAGGCACATCGTTGCTTTTCTGGTGGCACGTGGTGCTGCCGTTTCCTGCGCATCCGGTTTGGCCGAGGTGGTACGTCATCCCGTATCTGCTGCTCGCCGATTTTCAGAACACCGCGCTCGGCGCTTTCCTAAGTTTTTACGATCAACCGCTCTATTCCGCCTATGCGACCGTCCCGCGTCTGTGGGGAATTAGCGTCATTGCCGATCAGGCCGGTGCTGGCGCGATCATGTGGGTTCCGGGCTCAATTGCCTTTCTGGTGCCCGCGGCCGTCATTGCCGCAAAACTTCTCGGTGGTCGCGGTGTCCGTCCATCCGAGTATTTAGTCTCAAAGCCTGAAGTTAAACCTGTCGTTGCCGTCAAAAGAACCGGGTGGTTTATCCGGCTCGCGAGGACACCGATGCGGCGAATTTTGCAAACGGTTCTTCTGCTTCTGGCCGTCGCCGTTGTCCTTGACGGTTTCTTCGGCCCGCCTGTGGCGTCGATGAATCTCGCGGGCGTGCTTACGTGGACGTACTGGCGGGGATTGAGCGTACTTGCGCTGCTGACGCTCGGGAACTTTTTCTGTTCCGTCTGCCCGTTTATCCTTGCCCGTGATACGGTCCGAAAATTTGCTCCGTTCGGCCAAAAATGGCAATGGCCCAAAGCGTTACGGAACAAGTGGAGCGCCATATCCCTGCTCGCCGTGTTTCTTTGGGCCTACGAAGTGTTCGACCTATGGAATCGGCCTCTTTGGACTGCCATTCTCATCGTGGCGTATTTCGCAGCGGCCATTGGCGTCGATGTCCTTTTTCGTGGCGCCAGCTTCTGCAAGTATGTCTGCCCCATTGGTCAGTATCACTTTGCCTTTGCCGGAAGTTCTTCGGCTGAAATCGCCATAAGCGATGCTGCCGTTTGCGCGAGTTGCCGGACGCACGATTGTCTCCGTGGGAATGATCGCGATCGCGGGTGCGAGACCCATCTTTTCCAGCCCAAGAAATCCGGCAACATGGATTGCACGTTCTGCCTGGATTGCGTCCGTGCCTGCCCGGCGGACAATGTCACTTTGAAAACGGTGGTTCCCGTGCGTGACCTGACCTCGGACCGTTTCCGGCCGTCAGTCGGCCAATATTCGAAACGCCTCGATCTGGCAGTGTTGTTCGGCCTTTTCGTTGCTGGAGCTTTTTTGAACGCCTTCGGAATGACTGCTCCCGTTGTTGCGTGGTCCCGCCAGGTGGCAGCGACTTTGGGCTGGTCCGAATCGGCCGTCATCGCGCTTCTTCTTCCCATTGGAATTGGGCTTTTTGCCTTTGCGAGTTGGCTTGTTTCGATGGTTTCCTGGAAGCTTACGCGGGTCCCCCCCCGGAGCCAGCTGCTGGCCTTTGCGGTCGCGTTGACTCCCATCGGCGCCGGCATGTGGGCCGCTCATTTTCTTTTCCATCTCGCGACGGGCGCCTTCACCATCTTCCCCGTCGTCCAACGCGTGTTTGGTGATCTCGGCTTCAAATTCGCTGGCTCTCCCGATTGGACCAAGATCGGTTTCAGCGGCGACTGGATTATCGCACTGGAACTCCTCCTTCTCGATGCCGGTCTCCTCGGGTCCCTTTATGTCGCCTGGCGGATCGCAAGCCGCGTTTTTCCCTTGAGTCGCCGCCTCGCCGGTTTTGCGCCGTGGGCTGCCCTTGTTCTCCTCCTGTTCGTTCTGGCCGTATGGACAATGTTCCAGCCCATGGATATGCGGGGAACCATGATGTCGGGGCATTGAGGAGCGATCGACCGCATTATTGGTAAAAATTGCGGATCCAGCGATGAGTTTTCAATTTCTCGAGTCGTTCCTTGGCAAGGCCACGCCCGTCTCCCACCTTGCAGTTTCGCTCTACGTTCCGAACGGAACGCATGCCTGGAATAACCGTGGATACCGCCGCGTGACTCAGCACGTAACGCAACGCGATTTCAGCCATTTCATCTTTGGTGATGCCGAGATCGGAGATAATGCGTTGCACGTGTTCGTAGACCTGCCGCTTTCGATCACCTTGGAAGTAATGGTTCCGGAAATCACTGTCTTCAAAAGTCGTTTCCGGGGTGATTTTTCCAGTTAGACCTCCTTCATCCAAGGCCACCCGGACAATGACGCCGACCCCATGGCGTTCACAAGCGGGAAACAGCCGATCCTCCGGGCTTTGCTCGAAAATATTGTGGATGACTTGAACGCTATCCAACACGCCGGTCTCAATCAGTTTAATCACATTCTCAGGCTGATAGTCGTTTATCGAGACCCCAAAATATTTGATCTTTCCCTGTCCTTTCAGCTTTTCAATAGCATCAAGCCAGTCACCCTGACCGACCCATTCGTCTGACCAGACGTGGAATTGCTGCACGTCGATTGCTTCCACGCCGAGGTTCTTCAGGCTTTCTTCGATGCACGCAACGATGTGTTCGGCCGGAAATGTTTCCTGCACAGGGACGCCGGCCTGCGCAGGCCAGATCATATTTTTCGGCGGAATCTTCGTCGCTACATAAATCGTTTCTGAGCGTTCCTTTGCAACCTGACCGACGAGCCGTTCGCTATGACCGTCCCCGTAGCCTAAAGCGGTGTCTATGAAGTTTAGGCCGAGATCGATGGATCGATGCAAAGCCGTGATGGATTCTTTGTCGGAGGCGCCAATCCAGCTGCTCTTTCCAATGCCCCAAGCGCCGTAGCCGATTTCGGATACTTTCAGTCCCGTTTTACCAAGTGTTCTGTAGTTCATTTTTTTGCTGATGTTCTTTTGATCTAGTCGTTTGCGGCCCTGTTGCCGCGTGTTCAAAACCTGGCGTTGGAATCTCGATGGATGATTGTCCAAAACGAAGACTTTGTTCGACCGCAAGGATGGGTCATGCTACACGCGTAAAACACAAGATATGGTTGCCGCTTTTCGAATCGTCTTCTTGCTGCTGATACTCGGCGCGCTTGTCCACGCGGACAATGCCGTGCCGCTTGGGACCCGTGAGCTGGGCGGAAAAGTGCTCACCATCTTCGCACATCCCGCGCCGTTACGGGCCGGACCCGTTCAGCTGGGTGTGATGCTCACAGACAGCAAGACCGGCAAGCCAGATCTGAGTTGGACAGCAACGGGATCGATCAAGCCTTCCGTAGGTGAAACTCGCGCTGACGGCGGCAAAGCGGAATGGATGCCGCCTTGCTGCCGAATGACCGTTCACACGCTGGCAGATGGATCGGCCCCGTTGCAATTTACAGACAGTCTGGCGGGCAACGCACTGATGCGCGGGACATCCGTGACCCTGAGCAAATCTGGCCGATGGATCATCGATCTTGAGCTAAAAAACGCCGACGGCCTCCTAATGAAAGAATCGCTGGCAATTACCGTGGGTTCGCCTGCTGCACCAATCACTCAGTTTTGGCCCCTTTTCGCCATCATACCGGCTGCCGTGTTCGCATTTGTCTTTAGCCGGAAACGGACCGCCTCCGAGTCACCCTCCCCGACTCAACACACAGTGCCTGCTTAGCGGACGACTACAAAGTTTCCCCTGCTATGCCGATTTACGAGTTCTACTGCCGCGACAACCACAAAATTTACTCATTTTTTGCCCGAAGCCTGGCGTATGGGAATCGCACTCCGCGATGTCCGGAAAATCCGGCGTGGCATATGGAGAAACTCGTTTCCAAATTCGCCGTCATCGGCAGGGCCAAAGAACCCGATGGGGATCCGGCGGGAAACGACGACGATTTGGACGATCCGCGCATGGCTGCTGCGATGGAACAGATAGAGCGTGAAATGGGCGGGATGGCGGAAGGTCTCGACAGCGAAAATCCCAATCCGCGTCAGCTCGCACACATGATGCGCCGATTGTCCGCACTAACAGGCGAAAAAGTGCCGAAGGACATGGAACAGATGCTCCGCCGCATGGAAGCCGGCGAATCGTTGGAAAAACTCGACGAAGAATATGCCGATGCCGATTTCCCCGCAGAAGATGGCAGTACGGGAGGCGAATCCGGAAAGGAAGCCGCCTTGATGGAACGCCTGCGGAGTTTTCGGAAGTTGACCAGCCCTCCCGAACGTGTGTCGAAGCTTTACGAGATGCGCGAATTTGTGGAATGAAACGACACAACGCCTGTGTCGTGCGGGCAGCGGGTTCCCTTGGTTCTCTTGGTGTTCTTTGCCGTCTTTATGGTTAATTACTGCAAATGAACCCCACGGACAGGAAGGCGGAGTCGGTTGGTTTGCCGGATGGATTTCGACCCGTCGCCCTGCGCCCCGAGGACACGGACGCTCCGCTTCGACTTTGCGTTGCTGCAAATCTATCCGCTTCTGCACAGGAACATTTCATTGTTCTTCGCGATTTGGCGGATGCGACGGTTTATCTCGGTTGTCTCACCGACCGGGAAGGGAAAATCAAGCAATGGATCGAAGTCTGGGTTCAGAATCTCGATCATCTTGAGGAAACTTTTGCGGGCCGGCTGGATACACTAAACAATGCGGTTTGCGACCGCGCCTGGACGGCTCATGCCGCGGCTTTGGAGGCCATCGACCAGGAGGAGATCATCCGCACGGGTTGGGAAAAAGAGCACCCGTTCCCCCTATTTTTCAACGCCTCGACCGGACTCGCCGTCCAGCCTACTGATAGTGCAACGGGCCGCCGTTGGGAGCTCGCGAGAGATGAGGCGGCGCTTCAAAAAGCCGAACTGCCATCGTTTGGAGCCTCGTTAAATCGGTATTTGACGACCGGAGAGAAGTTTTTGCCAGTTACCCGATCGGCGCCGATGCCCTCCAGGCAGGTCGAGCTATTTCCGGCACATCTGATTGCCTTCAATCCCGGGGGATTGATGCTTGTGCGGTATTTCTCGCCTGTTGGATTCGGGGATTTTGCGGATTTGATCTCTGGAAAATCTTGGTCTCCTTCGAATGGTCTGAGAAAACTGCAGCCGCGTTTTGGCAAACCGTATGACGTTTTGGAAGACCCCGAAGCAGCCCGGCAATCCGGCGCCCTTTTGTTTTTAGGCAAAAATGGCCGGGCAGGACGTGTAGCGGAGTCATTCCATCTCAAACTGAACCTCGTCCTGCAGGCTTTCCGCCTCGTGCGCGAGGGTGTATCCCGGCTGCAACTGCCTTTTCTCGACCTGAATGCCGACAGTTTTAGGGTAAGCATTGACGAAACGGGAGCAGGGTTGCCGTTTTTGTGGACTGCGAAAGTGGCGCTGGTCCGTCCTCCGCAGGCTCTCCCCCTTCCGCTTACCACCAGTGAGGAACGTTATTTCCTGTCCCCGATAGTAGCGGGACGCTCGATTTATAGACCGGAAAACCTGGGTGCCGTCATCCAGGGTCGCGGGACGGTGCGCATCCGAAAGGTGCTGCCTCCGAGTGCCGATGGAATTGTTTTCGAAGGTACACTGGCGACGGATGAACGCGTGGTCACCTCGGCCAGCGATTTGATTCAAATGACGCTGCCTGTGCGTTCAGGGCGCGTTGATTTGTATGCACATCTAGATCCCGCTCAGGCACTTGCGATAAGCGAAACGCGTTTTCGCACGATTCCGCAGAAGCTTTCCGAAACGGTCGTGACGGACATACAGGTTGCGGCCGGCGCGCCATTTTCCGGGGCGCGCTTCGAGATCCTGCCACTGCTTACGACGCCTTGCGATTTGTACGCTCTGGCCGTTGTCGCGACACGCGTGCTGTTGGTGAATGACGAAAATACGTTGCCGATAGCCGTCGATGAAGTCTTCAGCCTTGCCCGTCAACTCGCTGAAGAACACGATCCCGCGATTGCTTTTGAAGATCGTCTCGCCAGCCTCATTGGGAGGGATGAACGTTGGAATCAATCGCTGGGCCCGCATCGCCTCGTTCGCGATGATGGCGCCCGTGAAATCGCGGCCAAAGTGCTGCCTCCGCCTCTTTGGTGGCAAACCGTCGGTTTCATCACACGTTTGCTCCCAGGGTTCGGCCCTGACAGCTTCGCGCGCGACTTCGGGGACGCTCCCGCGCTGGCTTTGGAACGCGTTTTCGATAAACCGATAGCTGCCTTGGAACTCCTCCAACTCCGATCAAGAAGCCTGATCCTCCTCGATTGGAACGCAAATGTGGAGATTCGGGAGGCCATCCGCTCCGCGTCAAAATGATCACAGAAGTGATGGAATTTTTCGTTCTGCCTTCTACCTTCTGTCTTTCGCCAAAAAGGGGGCCTGTAGCTCAACGGTTAGAGCAGGGGACTCATAATCCCTTGGTTCAGGGTTCGAATCCCTGCGGGCCCACCAAACAGAGGTGAAAGTTGATAGGCAAAGTCAAACGTCGAAGGGGTTAAAGGGCGTCAAGTTGACGCTGAAGTGTTTTTTTTAGGGTGGCGAATTGCGGGTCGGTGACTTGGGCGAGATGATGTCTGGCGGCGGACTTGTTCTTGAGGCGGAGGCTGACGCGGGCCATTTGAGCGTGAACGAAGCTGGGTTCGTTCGTGAGCGGTAACAATTTTTTCCACGCCGCAAGGGCGGCATGCCAGTCCGCATTGGGGAGGGAATAGAAAGTCTCGGCGTAGGCCCGGGCATAATCGGCGTCCATCGGAGCGAGTTCCGCCGCTTTCCGAAAATGATCGAGAGCGATCGCGAACATCGCGGTTTCGGTTGTTTTCCGGACCGGGACAAGGTCGTGCCGGAAAAGAAAATACAAATGCGCGAGCCCGAAATGATACGAGGCATTGGTGGGAGCTTTTTCAACAGCCAGTTCCATGAAGCGCGTTGCTTCGACCGTGTTACCCGCCCGAAGGACAATGCCCGACTCCGCCGCGTAAATATCGGCGCGATCGGGGTCGATCTTCAAGGCTTCCTGCCATTGTTGACGCGCCTCGACGTCATGGCCCTGGCTGGCAAGAAATTCTCCGAACGCTGCTCGCGGATCGGGGCTTTGGGGATATTTTGCAATCAGGTCCGCATAGATCTTGCGAACGCGCTCGACATCCGCTGCATCGGCCGACACGAGCGCCTGACTTTGGGCCCGCTGCGCAGATTTCATGTCAGTGGCGAACTGTTCCTGTGCACTTAAGGGTTTGTCGCTGGCTGTGAGACACATAGCAGGCAGCAAAAGCCCGTATGCCGAAGCGCAAAACAGAGGCATCCATCCCAGCCAAAATCGTCCGGAGGAGTCGTTCATCAGCCGTTGCACGGCAGCATCGACCCATGTATGATGCGGCGCAAAAAGAAAGAATGTTTGATGTTTGCTCTCACGATTCGAGAACAACTCCTCGTCGCGGCAGTTTTGCTGTCCATCGTCGCAGGAAGCATTGTTCAGCACCTGAGGCATCGGCTCCCTGAAGCAGCCGCTACCGCCTCCAATGTAGCCCCCGCAAGGCAAGCATCTCCCTTCTCCACCCACTGATACAAACCCAAAAATGCCGAAAACCGGATTTTCCGAAGCCCTCGACGAGTTACTTGAACAAGACACCCGCTATGACCGCGAAGGCTATTTGTTTTTGCGAGACTCGCTGGAATTCACTCTCAAGCAGAAGCGTAAAGGCCGGTCTGGTGAGATCCGGCATGTTACGGCGGCTGAATTGATGGACGGCGTCCGTGTTTTTGCGCTCCGTGAATTCGGACCGATGGTTCCGACGGTGTTCAATTACTGGGGAGTCCATTCCTGCGAAGATCTGGGTGTGATGGTTTTTAACCTCATCAATGCCGGCATTTTCGGGAAGAACGACAATGATGCGATTGACGATTTCAAAACCGGCTTCGATTTTCATACGGCATTTGTCGCACCGTATCTGCCGGAAAATTCTCCGCGCCCGATCGACCACGGCCGCTCGGCCGAACCGGTGGCCGAAGTCGATCCGGAACGACGTCTGCCGTAAGCTCATCTCACTCGAAAAAGAACTGTTCCCCAGATGCTTCGCGTTTCCGAAAATCTCGCTACGGCGCCTGTCGTCGAGCCATCGCCGGCCATTTCCATTCCGGGCCGCAATGTACGCAATTGGGTGCTGTCCAATGGCCTGACCATCATCGTCGAGGAAGATCACAGCGCGCCTGTGGTAAGTGTGCAGGCTTGGTGCGCAACGGGATCCATCCACGAAGACAAGTTTATCGGTTCGGGGTTGTCGCACATTTTGGAGCACATGCTTTTCAAGGGCACCAAAACGCGGTCACCCAACAAAATCGCTACGGAAGTGCAGGATGAAGGTGGCTACATCAATGCCTACACGTCCTTCGACCGGACGGTTTATTGGATCGAAACGCCGAGCGCAGGTGCGGCGAAAGCCGTCGACGTTCTGGCTGACGCGGTGGTTAATGCCACCCTCCCCGATGCCGAATACGTCAAGGAGCAGGAGGTCATCCGGCGAGAGTTTGCGATGGGATACGACGATCCGGATCGGATGACAAGCCTGCTGCTCTTCAGCACGGCCTATCGCGAACATCCGTATTCCCACCCGGTAATCGGGCATCTAAGCATTTACAACACGCTCACGCGCGAAGATGTAATGAATTACTACCGAGCGCGTTATGTTCCGAATAATATCTTTTTCGTCGTCGTTGGCGACGTCGACGGGGAAAAAATCCGAGCCCAGTTGGCAGAGTTTTTTGCCAGCTATCCACGTGTCGTGTTGCCACCGGTTTTCATTCCCGAAGAGGCCCCGCAATTGGGCAAGCGCGAAGTGCACCAGGAATTTCGGACCGAACTGACCCGACTGATGATGGCCTGGCACATCCCGGGAATCGCCCATCCGGACACACCCGCGCTCGAAGTGCTCGGAACCATTATGGGGAGCGGGCGCAGCTCGCGATTTTACCGCCGCCTGCGTGAGGAAAAAGGACTCGTTTTCTCTGTAAACTGTTCAGCATATACCCCTTATCACCCCGGTCTGCTCGCCGTTTCAGCCGCGACGGATCCACGGAAGCGTGATGAGGCGGCGCGAGAAATTGAGGCGATGTTCCATGATGTTGCGCAACATGGCGTTGACGACTCGGAAGTCCTCCGAGCGCAAAAGATGCTCCTCGCTTCGCAGATCAATAGGCTCGCAACGACTAGGGGACGAGCCAGCGACCTCGGCTCCGGCTGGCTCCTGGTGCAGAATCTCGATTTCGGACGCGAGTACATCGAGGCAATCCAGAAGGTTACGCCCGTTCAGGTTCAGGCCGCGGTTTGGAAATACGTTCGGACGCACAATCAGACGGTCGTTTCCCTGAACCCACCGGCAAAGACCGCGGTAAGTGTCCAGGCAGACGTGACTCACGAGACAAGACCTGTTCGGAAGTTTGTGCTATCCAACGGCTTACGACTGCTCGTTCGTGAAGATTCCCGGCTGCCGTTGGTCTCTGCCAACATCGTTTTCAAGGGTGGTCTACTTGCTGAGACCCCCGAAACCGCCGGCATCAGCCGCCTCTTCACCCGAACTCTCCTCAAGGGCACCACGAACCGGCTCGCCGAGCAGATTCACGATGAAATTGAATCGGCCGGTGGCAACATTTCGAGCGATTCTGGCAACAATTCCTTTGCGATCTCAGCGGACGCGACTGCACCGGATCTTTCATTGGTGCTGGAACTAATTGCCGACGTTGTTCTCAATCCCACTCTCCCGGAAAAAGCCATTGATCGCGAACGCGAGGTCCAGCTTGCCGGGCAAAAAGCCGAGCAGGAGCACATGACTTCCGTCGCGCGGATCCTGTTGCGCTCAACCATCTTCCCGAACCATCCGTATGGTTTGCGCCCACTCGGCACTGCGGCATCGATTACATCTATTACTCGAGACCACCTCCTGGCGTACCACCGCAAGTACGTCGCTGCGCAAAACGGCGCGCTAGCTGTTTTCGGCGATGTCAAAGCGGATCAGGTGGTCGAGCTGTGCGAAAGATATTTCGCTTCCCTGCCAGCTGGCGAATCCGCTCTTGAGCGAGTGGCCCAGCCCACGCGGCTTGCGCAATCTGAAACCGTCGAACAAATCGAGCATAAATCGCAGGCTGTGCTCATGACCGGTTACCAGACGGCTGACATGTTCAGTCCCGACAAGCCAGCGCTCGACCTCATTGAGGAAGCGTGCAGCGATCTGGGATCACGGTTTTTCGTCACTATTCGTGAAAATCTCGGCCTCGCGTACTTTGTAGGTGCAAGTCAACTGACGGGACTCGCTGCCGGCCTCTTTAACTTTTACGTGGGCACGGACCCGAAAAAGGCGGGCCAGGTGCTGGCAGCGATCCAGAAAGAGATCGACCTTCTCGCCTCGGAAGGCTTGACCGGGACGGAGCTTGAGCGGGCCAAAAAGAAAATCATCGGCCAGCAAGAAATCCAAAATCAGAGCAACGAATCGCTGGCGTATTCTTGTGCACTGCACGAGCTTTACGGCCTTGGATACGACCATTATCTGGGTGCCGCCGCCCGGATCAATGCCGTTTCACTTGAGGATATCCGGCATGTCGCTGCCAAGTATTTCCTGGATCAACCCAGAGTGATCGCTTCTGTTCACCCGCCGGAAACATCTCGTTCATCATAACCGCAAACCTTTAACCGTTTTCTTCCACCATGGCCGAAGTTCAAACCACCAGCTATTCAGGCGAAATGGCGCAACGTTTCATCGAATTTGTGATGTTGCAGTCGCAGAACGCCGCGTTGTTTTTGGGCCAGTTCCCGCACCCGCAGACGGGAGAGACCGAAGTCAATCTCGAAGCTGCCCGCATGTTCATCGACCAGTTGGAAATGATTCAGGAAAAAACCCGCGGCAATCTCAGCGCCGATGAGAGTCGGGTCATCGGTAATGCGCTGACGAGTCTGCGTATGGCTTATGTCGAAGTCAGTCGCGCTGGCGGGAAACCGGCCGCTGAACACGAACCAGCCCCTTCCGTTTCGGAGTCGTCAAAAGTTGAACAATCCGCTTCTGCTGAGGGAATTGCGTCGACCGAGACGTCTTCTGATTCCCGGAAAAAATTCACCAAATCCTACGGCGCATAAACGCCCTCAAGCCTTCTGCCTTCCTCATTTCGCCTTCCCCATCCGACCGGGAAACCGGTCTTCATCCTCGGTCCCTGTGTCATTGAATCCGAGAAATTTGTCTGGAAAATGGCCCGCCGGATCGCCGCGATTTGCGCTGAACTCGGTGCGGATTTCGTTTTCAAAGCTTCCTACGACAAGGCAAATCGGACCTCCGTCAAGTCGTTCCGCGGAATCGGCGCTGAGGAAGGTTGCCGTATCCTTGCTGAAATTGGCGCCGAATTTAAAGTGCCCGTTACGACTGATATTCACACGACACAGGAGGCGGATATCGCGGCAAAGCATATCGATATCTTGCAGATCCCTGCTTTCCTGTGTCGCCAAACGGACCTGATTCTTGCCGCAGCGGCCACTGGTCGCGTGGTGAATGTCAAAAAAGGACAATTCCTTGCGCCATGGGATGTCAAAAACATCGCTGTGAAACTCAGAGCTGGCGGCTGTGACAACTTTTTCTTCACCGAGCGCGGTACGACCTTCGGATACAACAACCTTGTCGCGGATATGCGGTCGCTTTATTGGATTCGCGAGCAAGGCTTTCCCGTGGTATTCGACGCGACTCATTCAGTGCAGAGACCGGGAGGCGGCGGTGAAAATACTAGCGGAGACGGCATCCTTGCGCCTGTGCTCGCGCGAGCAGCGGTTGCAGCCGGATGCGACGGGGTGTTTATGGAGACGCATGAGAACCCGGCTGAAGCATTTTCCGACGGCCCGAACCAGGTCCCGCTCGCCGATTTGCCCGGCGTGCTGGCGCAACTCCTGAAGATTCATGCCGCGCTGGCTTAACTTGTTTATCGCCGGGGTCTTGGCGTTTGGAGTTGTCGCAACTTCAACGCTGCACGCCCAGGATGCGGAGCCGAAGAAGAAAAAGAAAGAGAAGCGCACGCCCGATCCCGACGCACCAAAGTTCAATCTCGTTGTGCCTCCCGGGCAACCAGCCAAGGGAATTCACCTGCCATATTATAACCTGGAAGGCGTTTTACGGATGCAGTTTGATGCCGATGGCGCTGTTCGAACCGGCGAGGATACAGTTGACCTGACGAATTTGCGCATCGAGAGCTTTGATGACTCGGGGGCTTCCGAGATGCTTATCAATTTGCCGACGGCTACCCTTAATATGAGAACGAATCTAATTTCCAGCACCGACGACGTCACGGTGAAGCGCCGTGATTTTCAAATCACGGGCAAAGGGATGGAATTCAATACCCAGGACAAGAGTGGCCGTTTTCTCAGCAACACCCGAATGGAAATTTTCGACCGGTCGTCGATACAAACCAAGACCGATCGTTCCGACCTTAGGCCGGTAGCCAGCCCCTCCCAACCCCCTTCCAATGGGCAATAAAATCCACATTCTTTTATTCGCAGCCGTCTTGCTTTTCGTCGCTGGTGGCGGGGACGTTGACGCCCAGACAACGGAATCTGCGGCGTTGCCGGCGGCTGCTTCATCCGGTGCGAAAAAGGACGCCGGTTTGAATTTTCTAGGCGGCAGCAGCGAAAAATCGAAGGGGCCCACGATCATCAACGCCACGAACGAAGCAACGTTTAATTCGAAGACCCACACGGCTGTTTTTACTGGAAGCGTCCAGGTTCAGGATCCGCAGTTCAGTCTGCGTTGTGATGAATTGACGGTTTACCTGAACGACAACGAACAGGGCGGCCTCAAGGAGGCCGTTGCGGCAGGTAACGTTTACATCATCAGCATCCGCAAAGGCCAGAATGGCGCTCCGGACGAAAAATCGACGGGCAGGGGCGAAAGAGCGGTTTATACGACTGCCGACGGCAAGATGGTGCTTTCGGGTGGTATGCCGCAAATCCAGCAAGGGCTCAACTTGCACGTCGCTACTGAACCTGGCACCGTGATGGAATTGTATCGAGACGGGCGCCTCCAGACGCGGGGCGCGACGAGGACGATCATTCAAAACAGCAACGCACCTAAAGGCGCGTCATCTCCCAATGCCAGTAACAATGCCCCAAGGTAACGTCCAGAGTTCCGCCGAGCCGGAGGCACAAAGCTTGAACAGTCTCAACGGTGAGGGCAGAAGTCCGCTGCTCACCACAGAAAAGCTTGTGAAGATCTACGGCGGCCGCAGCGTCGTTAACGGCGTCGATATTTCTGTCGAAAAGGGAGAAGTCGTGGGTTTACTGGGGCCGAATGGAGCCGGGAAAACGACCAGTTTTTATATGATCGTCGGTCTGATCCGGCCGGATGGAGGTAAAGTCGTGTTCAACGGCGATGACGTCACGGGCCTGCCCATGCATCGCCGCGCACGGATGGGAATGGGATATTTGCCGCAAGAAGAATCCATTTTCCGGAGATTGACCGTGGAAGAGAACATCATGGCGATCTTGGAAACCACCAATCTGGATCGAAAGGCCCGCAAACAACGCTGTGAGGAGTTGCTGGTCCAATTTGGTATCGAGCATATCGCCAGGAACATGGCTCTGACCCTTTCCGGCGGTGAAAAACGGCGTCTGACAATTGCGCGGTCACTGGTGACCAATCCGAGTTTGTTGATGCTTGACGAGCCGTTTAGCGGAGTCGACCCGATCGCTGTCAATGAAGTCCAGCAAATCATTACCAACCTTCGTTCTGCCGGGCTGGGCATTCTCATCACCGACCACAATGTTCGCGAGACCTTGAGCATTGTGGATCGCGCGTACCTGCTTTTTGAAGGCAGGGTTGAAACACAAGGCAGTTCGGCTTTTCTCGTCAATGACCCGATCAGCCGTCAGTTGTATCTCGGTGAACGGTTTAAGATGTAGACGCGAGGATCGCTCCGGTGGCCTGAGCGTTGTAGCCGAGCGCAGAAATAAGGACTGATTCCGGCAGAACATCCGAGTTCGGAAATTTTTGCTTTCGCAACGCAAGCACACCGGTGACGATTTGTTGAAGCGCACTGGCTCCCAGGGATTCACCGAGCATTTCTTTTACGGCATAAACCGGAGCCGCCGGGAAAAACGCATCCAGAACCTGATGTTCCACATCGTCGAGAGCGGTGCCATTGGCGCTGGCGACGACGCCGGATGTCGTTTCGCCATGTGCCAGATCTTGGAATACGGCATTCAAGGCGGTTTTGGCTTCGGATTGGCGAAAGAAAGGAAGGCCAGCGTGGATTCTTGTGATCTCGACCGGGCCTTTGCGGGATAAAACGATCGCGCCGGCGCCTTCGGAAAAAACAGTGCTGCGCTCACGCGCCGGCCCGAACGCACGCAAGCGGTCGGATGGACGGAAGGCGCGCCAGCTTTTAAAGGCCTGGCACAGAATCCAATCGGCCTCTTCGGCACCGACGACGATGCAATGATCGAGCTGGCCAGTTTCCAGGAGATCGACGCCCATCGCGAGTGCGGAAATGCCGACCGAAGAATCGCCGACCACGGTGTAGCTGATTCCGTCGAGTCCCAAGACTGCCGCGAGGTGACTGGCTGGCGCGTTGTAAACCGTCTCGGGAAATAGTAGGGGGCTCGCCGCTGCGGAACCTTCATGGATGAGACCGTCGAAAAAGCGGCGCGTGTAGCGGACTCCCCCAGACGAAATGGCGAAAACGACTCCCGAGTTCGCCGGCGGCGATTTGGGATCAATGCCAGCGTCGACCATGGCATTAAGCCCGGCGATTACGGCAAAATGGGAGATCTCGCTGGAGCGACGAAGGCGAGGATGGCGTTCATAAGTCCGGATCGCATCGCGTGGAACGGCCAGATACGGAAAAGTGCGGTCGGACAGGGATGTTGTAAGTTGCTCGACTGCAGGTGGTTCGCCGGCAAGCAACCGCACCCAAATTTGGTCGAGATCTGCTCCGAATGGAGTGACAAGGCCAATGCCAGAGATGAAGGTCATTCGTCATTTATCGTGCGTTCAAGCACGATGGCAGCGTTCGTGCCGCCGAAGCCGAAGGAGTTGGAGATCACGGCGTGGAGATCGGCAGATCGCGATTGGTTGGCGACAATAGAAAACGTGTTTTGGGGGTCGGGTTGCACGGTGTTGATGTTGGGCGGAAGAAACTGATGCTGGAGCGCGAGGAGGGACAACGCTGCTTCCACGGCTCCGGCGGCTCCGAGGCAATGTCCCATCATGGATTTTGTCGAACTCACTGCGACGTCGCCGAAAATTTCGGAGATCGCAGCGCCTTCCGTGGCGTCGTTGAAGTGCGTCGCTGTGCCGTGAGCGTTGACATAGTCGATTTCGTCTGGCTGGCGACCCGCAGAAGAAATAGCCCGTTGCATGGCGAGCTTTGGGCCGATGCCGGAAGGATGCGGCTGGGTGAGATGATAGTTGTCGGTCGAAACTCCGTAACCTGTCACCTCTCCCAAAATACGCGCCCCGCGGTTTCTGGCCTGCTCCATTTCCTCCAGTGCGAGCACAGCGGCGCCTTCGCCAAGAACGAGGCCGCTGCGCGTCGCGTCGAATGGGCGGATTTTCTCGGGGGTCGAAGCCTGCAGTGCGTCAAACCCGACAAAAACGAGCTCGCTCAAGGCGTCGTAACCTCCTGCCAGCACTGCCTTGTAGCGGCCCGAGCGAACGAGGGTGAATGCATGCCCAATGGCATTGGTCCCCGTGGCGCAGGCATTTGCGATGATCTGAATGGGGATTCGCAGGCCGGCAATGTCGAGAGCGTCGAGAACGGGTTTCTGCGGCATGTAATTGCCGACTAGCCGGGCGTTGAAGCGTTTGCCGCGCCGTGCGAGCAGGTTGCGAAAAAACTGCTCGCCGAAGGACATCCCGCCACTGGTTGTTCCGGCGACGAAAAGCTCAGCGACGCCATTGCGAAAACCAACAAGCGCCTCCTGCGTCGCTGTGGAAAGCATGTGCGCCGCCGGATGCAGGCGTGGATGGCGGCGATTTTCAGATGCGAGAAAATCCGGAGGAACGTGTCCGGCCGTTTTGCTGCGCGTGTCTGATACGTCAAAAGCTGTGACAGGTTGGACGCAATCGCGGTTTTTCCGGAGGGAAGAGAGCGTTTCTGCGGCGCCGACACCAAGCGGACTGACGACGCCGAGGGCAGTGACGGCAACACGTTTATGGCTGGAGTGGGATGGGGGAGAAATCATTTGGAATCCAAACCTGCACAGACGGGGTTTACCTGGTAACAATTGCTTGTTGAGGCACGCCTGGCAGCTTGAAACCGTCAACTTTACTAAAATCTGTCTTTACCATGGAGCCTCCAATTTGGGAATAATTTGTTAGCGACAAAACAACGCTTTGTGGTCATAACTTGACAATTCTCGCCCGGCCTCCACTGGGAAAGAAGAATTGACTCCCATTAGCAAAATTAATACTTTCCAAAATCATGTCCGTGGCCTCCACCTCCATCCCGGCACCGGTGAAAAAATCCGGACCGCTCGGCTCATTCCTCACCTCTTCGATTGGGAAAAAGTGGATCGTGGCGCTTACGGGCCTCGGTTTGCTAGGCTTCGTCGTAGGGCATATGCTCGGCAATTTGCAGTTTTTTTTGCCAAACAAACAGCAGATTAATGATTATGGAGTCCATCTCCGCGAACTCGGTCCGCTGTTGTGGATCATTCGTTTTGGGCTCCTAGCCATTTTCGTTTTGCACATCGTCACGACGGTACAACTCGTTATCGCCAACAACCGGGCCCGGCCGGAAAAGTATGCGGTGACAAAACCAAAAGCCTCGACCCTGGCTTCGCGAACGATGATTTTCAGCGGGTTACTCGTGCTGGCGTTTGTCGTTTATCACCTCCTGCATTTTACGTTCCTGGCGACGCATCCCAGTTACAAAAATCTGCACGATCCATCCGGGCATCATGATGTGTATTCAATGATGGTGCTTGGGTTTCAGCAGCCGTTGATCTCGGTCTTTTATGTCATTAGCGTGACGCTTCTCGCGCTACACCTGAATCACGGCATCGCGAGTACTCTGCAAACGCTCGGCCTGAATACCCATCGCCTGCATCCGTTGTGGAAGAACCTGGGGCGCGGCATTTCAGTGATCATTGGTGTCGGATACTTGACGATTCCGTTGTCCGTCCTCGCAGGAATCCAAAAATTGCCACCCTGGTTTACGGCCTCTCATTAAAATCTCATGGCTCTCGATTCCAAAATTCCAGCCGGTCCGCTTGCGGAGAAATGGGAGAAACACAAGTTCAATTCCAAGCTTGTCAATCCGGCCAATCGGCGCAAGTACGAGGTCATCATTGTAGGCTCGGGTCTGGCCGGCGCGTCCGCTGCGACCACGCTAGGGGAGCTCGGTTATAAGGTGAAGTGTTTCTGTTACCAGGACAGTCCGAGACGGGCACACAGCATCGCGGCGCAGGGCGGCATCAACGCAGCGAAGAATTATCAGAACGATGGTGACAGTGTTTTCCGACTGTTTTACGACACGATTAAGGGTGGCGATTTTCGCGCTCGCGAAGCGAATGTGTACCGGCTGGCGGAGGTAAGCGCGTCGATTATTGACCAATGTACCGCCGTCGGCGTCCCGTTCGCACGGGAGTATGGCGGACTGCTGGCGAACCGTTCTTTCGGCGGCGCACAGGTATCGCGGACGTTTTATGCGCGCGGGCAGACAGGGCAGCAGCTTCTGCTAGGCGCCTATTCATCCCTCTCGAAACAGATCGCTGCGGGGACCGTGCAAATGTTTTACCGGACGGAAATGTTGGAACTGGTGGTGGTGGATGGTCACGCCAAGGGGATCATCGTTCGCGACCTTTCAACCGGTGAAATCAGCAGCCATGCCGGAGATACCGTCGTTCTCGCAACGGGCGGGTACGGGAACGTCTTTTATCTCTCGACCAACGCAAAAGGCTGCAACACGTCGGCAACATGGCGCGCGCACAAAAAGGGAGCGTTCTATGCGAACCCCTGTTACACGCAAATTCATCCGACGTGCATCCCAGTCGCGGGCGATTATCAGAGCAAGCTGACGCTCATGTCTGAATCCCTGCGCAACGACGGACGTGTTTGGGTTCCGAAAAAGAAAGAAGACTGTTCGAAACCGCCCCAATCCATTCCCGAGGAGGCCCGCGATTATTACCTCGAACGCAAGTATCCGAGCTTTGGAAATCTGGCACCCCGTGACATTTCCTCACGAAGCGCCAAGGAAGCATGCGATGATGGACGGGGTGTCGGCCCGGGAGGATTAGGGGTCTATCTCGACTTCGCGGACGCCATCAAACGATTGGGCGAACCGGTTATCCGCGAACGCTACAGCAACCTTTTCGAGATGTATGAAAACATCACGGGCGAGGACGCTTACAAACAGCCGATGCGCATTTTCCCGGCCGTTCACTACACCATGGGCGGCCTTTGGGTGGATTACAATTTGATGAGCAACATTCCCGGCTTGCATGTGCTCGGCGAAGCAAATTTTTCGGATCACGGCGCCAATCGCCTCGGGGCTAGCGCCCTGATGCAGGGTTTGGCGGACGGTTATTTTGTCCTGCCCTACACCATTGGAAATTATCTTACCACGGTCGCTGGGAAAAAAGTGACCATTGATCATCCGGAATTTAAGAAAGCTGAGGAAGAGGTGAAGACGCGCGTGAGCAAGCTCTTGAGCATCACAGGGAAACGCACGGTGGATTCGTTTCATCGCGAGCTCGGCCTGCTGCTTTGGGACAAGTGCGGCATGGCCCGTGACGACGCCGGCTTGCGCGAAGCCATCGCTAAAATTCCCGCGTTACGTGAGGAATTTTGGCAGAATGTTTCCGTTCTCGGTGCTGGCGAAGAGCTCAATCAATCCCTGGAAAAAGCGGGACGTGTCGCTGATTTCCTCGAGTTTGGCGAATTGATGTGCATCGACGCGCTGACGCGTAATGAATCCTGCGGCGGCCATTTCCGCACTGAATATCAGACGCCTGATGGCGAAGCGCTGCGCAACGACGAGGAGTATGCCCATGTCGCTGCATGGGAATATAGCGGCGATGTCAGCAAGCCGATTCTCAACAAAGAGCCGCTCGTATTTGAAAACGTTCACCTCGCGACCCGTAGCTACAAGTAAGGGCAGAGGATGAAGTCAGAAAACAGAATGAGCTGCCGATAAGGGAAAACTGACAACCGATAACTGTTCCATGAATTTCCACCTCAAAGTCTGGCGTCAAAAAAATGCGAACTCGGCCGGAAAACTGACCGATTACGAAGCCAAGAACATTCCCGCCGAAGCGTCATTCTTGGAGATGTTGGACATCGTCAATGAAGGTCTGACTGAGCGCGGCGAAGAGCCAATCGCGTTTGATCACGATTGCCGGGAAGGCATTTGCGGCATGTGCTCGCTCGTTATCGATGGGATCCCACACGGACCGGGGCGGGGGACGACCTGCCAGGTTTACATGCGGAAATTCGATGATGGAGCTACGATCTTTATCGAGCCGTTTCGCGGACGCGCATTTCCCCTGGTCAAAGACCTTATCGTGGATCGCACATCGCTAGACCGCCTCACCCAGGCCGGCGGCTTCATCACAGCCCGTGTTGGCGCGGCCCCGGATGCGAATTCGGTGCCGATCGGCAAGCAATCCGCAGATCGTTCGATGGATGCCGCTGCATGCATTGGCTGCGGCGCGTGTGTTGCGGCCTGCCCAAACTCGTCAGCGATGCTCTATGCCGGTGCGAAAGTCACGCACCTTGGTTTGCTCCCTCAGGGTCAGCCGGAGCGGAAACGCCGTGTTTTAGGGATGGTCAAGCAAATGGATGCGGAAGGTTTCGGCAATTGCACCAATCACTACGAGTGCGAAGCGGTTTGTCCCGCAGCGATTCCTGCGAGCGTTATCGCCAGGATGAATCTCGATTACGCAGTCGCCTCGGCGACGGCTGCTGTCATCGGCGTCGAGTAGAAGGGATTCTCGAGGTGTCCGCTTGAGTGGGCTTCTGCCGTGCGGAACGCCACAATTTTTAACCCGCAGTCCGCGATTATCCTTAGCGCCCTGCGAGAACCGCTGATAGCGTGGTCCCGCATTCTCCATTTCATCGTTATGGCTTCAAAAACTGAGGAACCCTCCATCGACAAGGCTGCTGCTGCCCGCCACAAAAACCTTGAACTTGCGATTCAGCAGATCGCCAAGGACTACGGCGAAGGAGCGATCATGCGCCTTGGTGGCAGCGAAGTCGCTGCTGTCGAAGTGATTCCAACGGGCAACATTCTCATCGATAGAGCCTTGGGCGTTGGCGGATTCCCCAAGGGCCGGATTGTGGAAGTTTTCGGTCCAGAATCCTCGGGGAAAACGACGCTTACGCTCACCGTCATCGCGCAGGCGCAGAAACGCGGCGGATTGGCGGGATTCATCGACGTCGAGCACGCACTCGATCCGCAATATGCGCGCAAGTTGGGTGTGAATTTGGACGATTTGCTCGTTTCACAGCCGAGTTCCGGCGAGGAAGCGCTCCGGATTTGTGAGACGCTCGTGCGTTCGAACGCACTCGATGTCATCGTCCTCGACTCTGTAGCGGCACTGGTTACGAAGGCCGAATTGGAAGGTGAGATCGGTGATACCACAGTCGGCGCTCAGGCCCGGCTCATGAGCGCGGCATTGCGGAAATTGACGGCACTCATTTCAAAGGCGAACACGGTCTGCATTTTCACGAACCAGATCCGCGAAAAAATCGGCGTCATGTTCGGCAATCCTGAAACCACGCCCGGTGGCAAGGCACTGAAATTTTACTCCAGTGTTCGCGTGGATATCCGTCGCATCGGTGCAATCAAACAGAGCGACGGCACGGTTACTGGCAACCGGACAAAACTCAAAGTCGTCAAGAACAAGGTTGCGCCGCCGTTTAGGGAGGCAGAGTTCGACATCATGTACAACGAAGGCATTTCGTCGACCGGAGCGTTGCTCGATCTCGCCCTGGAGAAAGGAATCGTCGAAAAACGGGGAAGCTGGATGAGCTACAAAGGCAATCAACTCGCCCAGGGCCGCGATGCTGCCAAGGAACTCTTGAAAAACGACGCAGCGCTCTACCAGGAGATTGAAGCGCTGGTCAAAGAGAAGCTCGACGAAGAGAAATAATAACCGTTTGTCCGGACTTTTCACGGTCGCCTCCGGGTTTATCGCCTAGGGAGACATGTCCAACGGCAGCGAAACCGTCAGTCGATTTTGCCTAGTGAGGGAAGAAAATCTGTCCATGATTCAACAGGAACGGATTTGCCCTCGAGCAGCGCCGCGACGGCAAGCAAGGTCTTCCGCGCATCGCCCAACGGAAAATAAAAGGCGCTCCAGTTTTCGCTGTCTTCACCGTCGTGATTTGCGATCACATTTTGAAAACGATGCGCCATGCTCAACTCCCGAAGTGCGCTTCCGGCACGCCGCTCGGCTTCTTCGAGGTCACGCGCAGAAAGAATCGTTTTCTGCCGTTGCATTCGCCGCAGGAGCTTGCGCCGCATCACGTCCGTGACAAGCGATCGGAGATCAATACCAATTTGTCGGCGAAGGAAATCGAATTCCTCCCGGGAAAGCGGCGCGATAAAAATACTGAGGCGCTCGATGTTCTCTAAATTAGGATGGGTGAGCAACATCGTGCCGACGAACGGATTGCCCTCGAACAATACATCGGCCGATTCAAGCGAGCCGCGCAATTCTTCCAGATCCAGCGCCTGCAGATCGCCACGGACGTCCATCACAACGAAATTTTCCTTCGCTCGGAACCGGTCGATCTCCTCCCGCTGCCGGAAATGGTAGTCCTCGCCGTCCTTCTCCCCAGGACGCGGTGAGCGCGAATTATAAAGCACCATCGGATGCAGTTTTTTATAGATAGCCGGATAGAACTGCGCCAGCGCCTTGACCAGCGGACTCTTTCCGACGCACGAGGGTCCGCTCAAAACGACGAGTTTTCCCCGTGTGCTCATGTCGTGACGGCTCCTTCCTCCCGCCACGCGTGCCAGTAGAGCCGCAGGCGTTGCGTAAAATCCTTCGAACCTTCTGCGTAAATACGCTGGCCGATGGACAGCGCCTGGGCCCGGAATTCGCCTGTCCGTTTATCGACGAATTCCTGGAATGCCTGCAAATCCTCTTCCGGAGCGGGTGGGGTCGTATCAGCCAAAACCGCATTCTTAAGCACCGCAAGGTCGTGTTCCTGTCCCAGCAGACTTCCAAGCTCGTCGATCTCTTTATGTAGACCTTTGAGAACCGGGGGCCAGAGTTCGCGCAAAAGCTGCAGCTGGTACCCCAGATCCTTCACGCGCTTGCGCCACTCGTGAAAGGCAGACTCTTCCGCGGCTGCTTCGTATGCTGCTGTCATCGCCTTCCGCCCGCGTTTGTAACTCCTTCGTATACCCGGCTCGATGAGGTCAAAACCGCTCTCCTCCGGTAAATCCATCGCCTTGAATCTCTCCTGCGCGTCCTGTGTCTCTCCAGCGATAGCCGCCATCCTTGTCCTGAATTCATCCGCTGGATGCTCGCTTCGGGCGTCGTCGCTCAGCAATGCTCGTAACGACGAAAGCTTGGCTCCTTTGTGTCCCGTATGCTTGATCAGCGCATCAAAAGCCTCCATGCGAGCATCAGCATCCCGGAATGGCGACAGCCCCTGCGCCATATCGCGGAAAGTGGCATTCTCCCGCTGATAAAAAGATTCGGCATGCGGTCGTATCAAACGGAAGACTGCGCGGACGTGTTTGCATCGTTTCCGGACTTCGTGGATTGCTTTTTTGGGATCCTTTTCCGTCCCGGCCAGGTCCTGGTCTAGACGAATCAATTGCTCCACGAGAATGCGCCGAAGCCCGGCGGGCGTGCTCTCATCGCACTCGAAATAAAATCCCACGTTAACGAATCGTCGCGGAGCGTCCGACTGGTTGGTCTTAAATTTCCAAAGTCAGGTTCTCACGCAATCACGATGGGATGCATCGCGGGGGAATTGTTAGTCCTCACGAAGAAACGCTCCAGATAATAGGCGCGGCAGGGACCTTCGATACCTGGGATAATTTCTCGATCGCCCAACCGCAGTCCTATGCGTTCGGTCGAACCGGGAATCAACCCAAAGCTTTGCACCTGCGATAAGCGCGGAACTTCCCGCTTCAGCCGGATCGCGTCCGGCTCATAGGGAGCTGGGATTTCTGGCGCCACATTCGCGACCTGAATGAAAGCTGCTGGAGCAAAGATGAGTTTAATAACAAATCGGTGCATATTCGCCCCACGGAGCAGAAAGTGTGCGAAGGTGCGGATTGAAGGCGTCCTGGAATTTGCTCCTGAAGACTCGGAGACCGTTGGTCAAATATCGTCACAAGATCATTCGCTGGCTGCAAGCGCCGTCGGAGAAAATTTTTCCGTGGCATGGGCTCATGACACGCTTTGTCCCACATCCCGCTGCCGCTCCCACAATGCCGGTCCCACCAAGGCGAGCACAGATTTGACGAGCATCTCAGGTGGCATGCTCTTCGTACGATTCCACTCCATCGCTGCACCGCATATAGCCCAACTCGCTATTACCGCCCGCAGCTCCGCGTCAGCCGCTGGTAGGTTTTGGGCGCGCAGACCGACGAGCAGAAATTCCCGCACAACCGCTTTGATCTTCGCTTCCACCAAAAGCGCAAACTGTCGTTGGTGTTCCCGGCACTGTGGCGCGTGTCCCGCCAGGAAATCGCAGATTGCCAAAAGCAATTGCTTCATCCCTTCCGGGCACGTGCTGCTCTTGCCCTTCATTCGCTCCTCGAAAATCTGCCTAAAACTGCCGCCAATGATGTCGTCGAGCAGTGCGTATTTGTCCGAAAAATGATCGTAAAAAGTCGCCCGGTTCAGTGTCGAACGCTCAGTAATGTCCTGCACAGTGATCGCCTCGAAGGCCTTCTCCGCAAGCAACTTAAAGAATGCTTGATGCAGCATGCGCCGAGTCCGCTGGACGCGCGGATCAGTGTCTGTGGACGCTGCTTTCATACGGCAATCCTACGACTTGCCTCAAATCCTTAAAAGTGTGCGCCAAAAAAAATTGCGCGCCCTCGTTGGGAGACGCGCAATCTGGAAAATAGGTATCGCTGAGGGGTTTTCTTAAACGGCTTTGTCGCCCGTTTCGTCCGTGCGAATGCGGATCGCCTCCTCCACGCTTGAGACAAATACTTTACCATCCCCGATCTTGCCGGTTTTTGCGGCTTTTACGATGGCCGCGGTTGCGCTTTCAACGAGAGAATCCGAGAGCACGACCTCGATTTTAATCTTGGGCAGGAAATCGACGGTGTATTCGCTGCCGCGATAGATTTCGGTGTGGCCTTTCTGGCGCCCGAAACCCTTTACTTCGCTTACGGTCATGCCTTCGATGCCGAGGTCGGCGAGTGCGTCTTTCACTTCCTCAAGTTTGAAGGGCTTGATAATGGCTTCGATTTTTTTCATGGTAGGTTTGGAATTCGGTTAAGGAGGTTACAAACGCCTGGGGGATGACTGGTATCGGGCGTCGGAAACACAATCGCGCAATTAGCAAAGCTTGTGCCAGTGACCATCTTTTCGTGTCTGCCTTGGTTGAAACGCCAGATATTACACCAGGATTGCACCGGACGTTTGTCGAAAAATGGTCAACCGGACAAAAACGCAGCATGACCGATTCTCGATTCTCCTTGTGGTTTTGATCGGTGGTGTGCTTTCGGGCTGCGCCCGGCTCATTTGCCCTCGGCCTCGGCTTCGGCTTCTGCCCGTTTCAGGCTGCCGGAAAGCGTAGCGACTTTTTGACGCATGATTTTTCCCGCTTTGAATTTGACCGTTGCCCGCGGCGGAATGGTGAAATTGCTGCCTGGCTGGTTCGGGTTGCGCCCGACACGCGCTTTCGTGAGCTTGACTTCGAAAATACCGAAATTACGAATCTCGACATCGTTTCCATTCGCGAGGCTTTCCGTGATGTGGTTAAGCGTCCGCTGCACAATGTCGAAGACCTGATGCTGCACCACGCCTGTCTCGTTACTAATTTTTACAACTATGTCCCGTTTCGTCAGGTTTGGCATCGCGTTTTCCCCCTCTTTCGAATGTTATGTGAAAAATATCTGGAATTGATTGGTTCTCAGACACCCGGGGAGCGCGTTTATCACGCCTGCTGGGATGCTCACCGAACCCCGCTCGCGGTGTTGCGAAGAGTATTGCCCACCAGTTGCCCCGATGCCCTAGCTCGTCCGCAACTATATGGATGCGTTGCAGTTAAAGGCAAGTGCGGAAGTGTGGTTTTCTGAAAAACACACCTTTTTCAGCTGCGACCCGACTCCGGGGCGTCCGGCCGCACATAGGGTCGGGTGCGTAAAGCATATGTTTCAGGCGCGATTTCGTGTGCAGTTCTAAAGTGCGTTTTTGCAGCAAGTTTCAAAAATTCCGCTCCGCGTTCCCGGACAAGTATGGCGGCTGTTTCGCGCACCTGAGCCGACGCCCCTTTGGGAAGAGTCCGGCCGAGCCTTTTTCCGGCTCGCTCCATCCAATCCACAAATGCGTCCCGCGCCAGAATGGACGCCGCTGCAACCGCAACATCACTTTCCGCCCGGGTCCGTTGTTCCATGATAATATCCGGCACGCGATTCTTGAGAGCCTTCTCAATGAGCGACGGATCGGCGAATTGATCTGACAATGCCCTGGGACAATCCGGCCGCTGGGCAGCGAGATTTTCGATAACACGGGCATGGCCCCATGCAAGCAACCGGTTCAGGCTGTGAAACTTATCATAGAGTTCGTTGTACCGGTCCGGTGGAAATTTCAGCACCTCGGTGACTGCTCCAGGTGTTTCGCGAATCGCTTGCGCCAGCTCGCGAATGCGCGCGTCGGAGGTGATCCGTTTGCTGTCCTGCACGCCCACCGAGAGATAGGCGCGCGCCAGTTCCCGATCCACGTAGGCGCCCGCGATAACGAGCGGACCAAAAAAATCTCCCTTGCCACTTTCGTCGATGCCGAAATGCGGGGCAAACATTTGCGGATTGTGAACCTCCTCGTAGCCGAATTTCGCTTCTCCGAGGATTTCCGGTTCCAGTTTGAACTGCAAGAACTCTTCTGTTCCCTTGCCCTGCAATAATACCTTCGGCCCTTTCGCATAAACCGCGACGTTCAGTTTCCCTTTGGAGGCGGCGTAAAGCGTGTGCGGTTTCTCGGTAAACTCAAATCCTTCGCGTACAAGCAATTCCCGCAATTTTGCGGCCTGTTCCTGCGAAAGCGCAGCGGTGTAGGTGGTCAGCGGCATGTAACGAAAATGAAACTCACTGAAGCCGGAAAAGGAATCAACGATCCTTTGCGGCTCGGTGCCCGGACGCTTTGGATTTGAACAGTTTGAGGCGTTGTCCCCGGGCGGCCGTCTCTGTTTTGACCCTTAAGGGACAACGATTTATTAAAAAAATTCAAAAAAGTTACAGAAAATTTCTTGACCCTATTTGACCGGTTTCCTATTTGAACAAAAACGAAACAGCTTTGTCACGCAGTCGCACCTGTGTCGCTAGGGAAAATACGGCTTCCAAAACAGGAAATGGTGTATTGCCCGAAAGTCATAGTTAGGAGCGTGGCCGAAGCAAGCGGCACGAGCCAAACCGCTTACGCATCTCCAACTCCAGCCGGCGCGTAAAAAACACGCGTTATGGGCGGTTTTGTACCTGCGCGGGAAGCTTGTTGTCGCCGCAAAAATCCAAGGAGAAACATGAAACAAACCGATACCAAGACATTGAGACCGCTCGCAGGTCTTGCGCTTGCCATCGCCGTGGGAGCGGCCTTCGTCCCCACCGAGCGATCCTACGCGCAGGAGGCGGCGGCTACCCCCGCCGAGTCATCTACGCTGGAAACCATGATCGTCACCGGTTCCGCCCTCCCGCAAGCGGAAGAATACGGGCCTTCGCCCGTCCATACGTTGGACACCGAAGCCATTGAACGCACCGGCGTCACCGACATTCTCGAGGTGCTCCGGAAATCTGATCCCGCTTTCGTGGGCGGCAACAACCTCGGCCAATCCAATGCGAATATCTCTTCGAACTCCACTTACGGCGGTTCGGCCATTTCGCTTCGCGGTTTGCCAACCCTCGTTTTGATCGATGGACGTCGCGCCGCGGATTCCAGTGCCGCTGCGGCCGGTGGAACCGTTTTTACAGACGTCAATCTAATCCCGTCAGCTTTGGTTGAGCGCATAGAAATTTTGAAGGACGGCGGTTCCGCTCTGTACGGCTCTGACGCCGTGGGCGGCGTTGTTAACATTATCCTCAAGAAAAACTTTGAGGGCCTTGAAGGTGGATACCACTATGGCTTTGCGGAAGAGGAAAACAAGGAGGGGGACCTCATTGCCGACCAAAAAGCGTGGGGCATCTTTGGCGCGACCACAGAAAAAGCGCGTGTGGTAGCCGGTGTCCAGTACAGCGAGCAAGACCCGATTTTCACCCGGGATCGTCAAATCGGCCAGCCCTTCTATGGTACGACCTCTTATGGTGGTGTGCTCGTCGGGGACGATTACATGAGACTGAAACCAGGCATCATTACGCCTACGAGTCTGGCAGATTATGATGTAGTCACTTTCGACGACATTTTAACCGGGTTTGATCTGTCTCAAAATACGACGATGACCCTTGAGCAGCGCCGATTCAGCGTTTTCGCGAACGCGGAATATGACGTTCTCGATAACAAGGCTCTCACCGTGTTTGCGAACGTCATCTATTCGCAAAATTACAACCGCTCCCAGCTGAATGCCCAGCCGGTGAATAACTTCAGCGGAGGCGGGGCTGTCCTCGACGCTCTTCTCTCTGAAGGCGCGGTTGGGAACTTTCTGGGCGAAGACGTGGAGAATTTCAGCGTTCGCAACCGCTATACTTCGCATCCTCGTATTTATGAAACGGATGTTGACTTTTATCGCTTCATTGGCGGTCTGAAAGGGGATCTTTTCGACGGTAACCTTCACTATGAAGCCGCCGCTAACATCAGTCAGAACGCCATCGACTTCCATAATTCGAATCTGCTTGTTGAGAGCGGACTGGCCAATGCCATTAGTAGTGGCCAGTTGAATTTCTTCAAACCTGGGCAATTTGCCACGGAAGACGAATTGGCTGGTGTGTTTGGGACCGATTTCCTGCAGCTCGAGTCCAACTATGAGGAGTTTGATCTGCGTCTCTACGGATATCCGGTTACACTTCCTGCTGGCCCCCTCGGTCTCGCGGGCGGGTTCAGCTATTCCGATTCAGGTCTCAAGGCATCGGTAACGCCGGATATATTCCTTGACGCCACGCCGCTTGACGCAATTGACGTAAGTCGTTATGTGACAGCCGTTTACGGTGAAGTTAATATGCCGTTGTTGGGCGGGGATCTCACCGCTCCGGGCATCTACAAACTCAACGCTACCTTCGCATTCCGTGCCGAGCATTACGAAGGCACCGGCGATTCTGGCGTGCCGAAGTTCGGACTCACTTACCAACCGGTTAAAGACGTTCTTTTCCGCGCCAGCTATTCCGAGAGCTTTGTGGCGCCTACGCTCTATAACTTATACGGCCCTTCGACGACAGGCTTTACCGACAGTGGCATCACGCTAAACGGCAATCCGCAGGATCAGGCACACGCCTCTTCCGGCTCCAATCCTCTTCTCGAGCCTGAGGAGTCGACGAACTGGGGTGTTGGCGTTGTCATTACGCCTCGCTGGGTGCCTGGTCTGACGATCACCGTCGACTACTTCAATGTGGACTATTCCAGCGTCGTTGGTTTTGTCACCGACCAAACTGTCCTGCAATCTGTTGAAGAACTTGGACCTGCGTCGCCCTATGCGCAGTTTGTGCATCAAGGCAGCTTCACGGGACCTGGTGTCACGGCGCCGGGACAACTCGACGGCAATCTAACCGATACTTACGTCGTTTTGAATGCGCAAAACCTCGGTGGTTATAAAGTTGAAGGCTTCGACTGGTCCGCGGCTTACGAAATCGATCTTCAGAAAGCAGGCAAACTCACATTGAGTGCTCAGGGCATCTACTTCACGCAGTATTTATTTCAAGCGTTGCCAACCGACCCATGGGTGGATATCAAAGGAGCAGAAACCGATGCGACGACGGGAGATTACATCCCGCAATGGCAGCTGCGCTCCTCCCTACTTTATGAGTGGGAAGGGATCTCCTTCAGCTTCACTTTCAACTACTCGCCGGAAGTTACGAATCTGACGGCCTTCTCGACGCCGGACTACCCGCTGTTCCAAGGATCCGCGCCAAAAATCGACGAATATTACACGTTTGATACCCAAATCTCGTACGAATTTGGCAAGAACAAGACCTATGAGCCGACGACAACCACGTCCTACACAAAGGACGGGAAGGAAGTCGTGAGCAATGTCACCGAGGTCGCTCCCAAAAAGAGCCTGCTTGACGGCCTGAGACTTGCGGTCGGTGTCAACAACTTGTTCGATCAGGACGCACCTTTTGTCGAGAATGGTACGGACAACACCGACATCGGGGCATTCATCGATGGTGTTGTCGGCCGCTACTTCTACTTCGAAATCTCGAAGAAGTTCTAAAGGCGAAACTCGAATCCAAATCGTAAAATTGAACTGCCGGATGGCGAAATCTATCCGGCAGTTTTTACGTTTTGATCAGTTCAATGGCAAAGCACGTCCCCAGCAGTGTTTCAGCCTACTGCCGCTACCGCGAGTCGCCGGGATCGAGATCTCCGGTCAGCTTTTGGAAAACGGCAGCATGCCTTAACGCCATTCGTACGGCGGATTCCTTAAGAAAAGGGCAGGGGGACATCGTGGACGCCAGAAAGTTCAAAAAAACTTCACCCTTTTTCTTGACCGGTTTCTTACCTTCGCCGTAAATCGGTAAACGGCGGCCGTAACTGGCCGCGGCTCAATACCTACCGAACTGTTTTCAGTTCAAACAAAACCAAGGAGACATCAGATGAAACTTATCAAATCAACGAAACTGTTTGCGTTGAGCAGCGCCGCCGCTGTGCTTTCACTCGGCGCGACAGCATTCGCAGGCGAAGTCGTTGCAGACGGCAAGGCAACCAAGGAAGTGAAAGTTGAAGAAAAGAAGGAAAGCCCATGGAGCTTCAATTTCACAGCCGCCTATGACAGCTCATACATGTTCCGCGGCGTGAATCTTCTCGATCTGGCAACCGACGGCGGAAACCTGCTTTCCGCCGACGTCAACGTCAGTGCGTATGGCTTCACCCTGGGCGCCTGGTATGCGCAATCCATTAACGAAGGGGATGACGATGAGGATTACAATGAGCTCGACCTGTACCTTAGCTACACGCATTCTCTAGGACCGGTGGACCTCACCGGAGGTTACATTTTCTACCTCTATCCGAAAACCAATCTCTCCATCCCGGAAAGCAATTACTACACCCAGGAATTTTTCGTGGGCATCTCGACCAGTGTCATCCCGTTTGTGACGCCGTCGCTGAACTTCTACTACGACTTCGACAAGTATGACGGTGGCTATCTCGAATTCAAACTCTCGAGCAGCATCCCGGTCATTGGCGAAATCGTCAGCATCGACCCATATGCGCTCATTTCGTATGACTTCGAATACAATAGCGATAGCAACGATTGGAACAATTTCCAAGCAGGTGTTACCGTGCCGATCCACGTCACGCCAAATATCACCATCAGCGGTTACGCTGCCGTAAGCGTGCCCCTCGAAGCGCTCGATTGGCTGGATGACGACTACGAAGTCTGGGGCGGTGCCAAGGTAGGTTTCTCCTTCTGAGATTCGCCTGCTTTTCGCGTAAAAGCATCATGACTCTAAAAAGCCCTTCGCCGTCAGACGGTGAAGGGCTTTTTCATGGCCAATGTTTAATGACTAATGACCAAGAGGCTGATAGTGAATCCTCTCACCACTCTAATTCGTTGATTTGTCTCAAGATAACCTCCTTTTCATGAAACAGTCCTTTTTGTGCGCTCTCTTTACCGCCCTCGTTGCTTTTGGAATTGCTAGCGGCCCTGCACTCGCAACGGACAGTGTGGCCGAGCTCCAGGCAAAGCTCGACAAGGCAACGCGCGAGATTCAGGCCCTCAAATCACAGCTGGCCGCCGCTGAAGCCGCCAACCGGACCAAACAGGGTCTGCCACCTGTCCGTCCGGTTAATGTAGCGCTGGCGGTGGAGCACCCCATCCTCTCCGCTTACGAACTTTCATCACTCGCCGCGAGCGATCCTTCCGGGGTAAGAGAGATTTTAAAGGGCAAGGTTGTTTCCGTTAGTGGCTTTATCGACCGTTTTTCCGAAGGTTGGAGTCGTGATTACAAGGTGTTTTTGGAGACCGAAGGCAGCGCGAAACCAGTCGTGTGCCAGTTCTACACGGGTTCCAACGTCAGCAGCGTATACACCGCCCACGACGGCTCCGAAATGGTTGTGAGCTATGCAGACCGTGGCCCGGTGACGGTTGCGTCTGTTAAAGAGAACGTCATTATTTCGGGCTACTACGAAGGCGGTGGCGCAGGCCTCGCTAGATTGTCGAGCTGCGTTTTACAGAAGTTCGACTCCGCAGAGTGATAAGTTTGAAATCTTAGATTGGACGGCAAGCAGGCAAGCAAACCGAGGAAATCACTGCAATCCTCAACACGATTCTCAGGGACTGTGGGGATTTGAAATTTTTACCTGAGGTTCCTTTTGTTCCCGACAAACGGGGCGCCATTTTTGGGGCGCCATTTTTACCGCCGGGTAATTCTGAAGTCCTGAGGTGCTGAATCCAAAGTATCCTTTTGAACCTCGCGCGTCATATCGCCGTACAGAACAAAAACGCGCTCCATACGATTTGGAGCGCGTTTTTGTGACGGGGAGGAATGGTCTGTTTCTAATTGGAGGAAACAAGCGCACCGCTTGGCGCACTAGTGACCGATTGAGGCTGCAACGAAAGCGGATCGACGTTCACACGCCGGCCTTCGCGGTCAAAACGGACGATGCCATCAACTAACGCAAAAATCGTGTAATCACGTCCCAACCCGACATTTTTGCCGGGAAGGAACTTGGTTCCACGTTGACGCAGGATGATGTTACCCGCTACGACGGATTGGCTCCCAAACTTTTTGACTCCGAGCCGCTTGCTGACGCTGTCGCGACCGTTCTTGACTGAACCTTGACCTTTTTTATGTGCCATGACGTTTCGCTATTCTGTGGCTGGAGTGTTACGAAAGAGAAATACTCTGAATTTTGACGCGTGTCAATTTTCTGCGATGACCAACGGTGCGATGATAGCCTTTCCGGCGACGAAACTTATATGCGATGACTTTTTTAGCTTTGCGCTGATCAACAACCTCGGCGGTGACGGTGGCGCCGGTGATGACCGGGCTACCGTAAGTCAGCGCGTCTCCGTCAGCATAAAACAGAACATCGGAGAAAGTAGCGGTATCGCCCGCGGCAACCTCGAGCTTTTCGACGTCGATGATTTGACCAGGTTCGACGCGGTATTGTTTACCGCCTGTTTTGATAATTGCGTAAGCCATGGCTGCTTGATTCAAAATGGGATCCCGGGAAAATCGATCTCCGGAAAGGGCGAGGACACTGCCACGCGTATTCGCGAACTGCAAGCTGGTTTTTCGAGAAAAACCACGCGTTGCAAAAATGCGTCCGGCGGGGGTCGAACCCACAACCTTTGGCTTCGGAGGCCAACGCTCTATCCAATTGAGCTACGGACGCTTTTCCGCTAGCGTGCGGGCAAGGAAAATAGCAGATGCACCGTCAAGGGCAACGCGAAGTATTTCCTGTTTCCAATACATCTTTTATGAAAATTGCCATCGGAACCGACCACGCCGGATTTCACTACAAAGAAGCGATTAAAGCTCATCTTGTCGGGCTGGGACATGACGTTTACGATTTCGGAACCTATTCGCCGGAATCCGTCGATTATGCGAAATTCATCCGTCCGGTGGCCGAAGCGGTTGCTGCCGGGGAATACGAGCGAGGAATCGTTCTGGGCGGCTCGGGAAATGGCGAGGCGATCACGGCAAATCGGACGCGTGGCGTTCGCTGCGGGCTCTGCTGGAATGTCGAGAGCGCAATCCTCACGCGCAAGCATAATGACGCAAATGTATTGTCCTTGGGCGAACGCATGATGACGGAAGAAACGGCGCTGAAGATCGTGGATGCGTTTCTGGCGACGGAGTTCGAAGGGGGAAGGCATCTCGCTCGGATCCGGCAGATCGACGAATTGCCATAGGCGAATGTCGCGGCGTGCTTGTGAGGGGCAAAGAGAGTTCGGCGATCCGGTCAGCCGACGCTACCGATTGGGCGGTCACTGACCGCCCCTACAACGGCCTGATGGCTTCGAGCATCTTCAATGTCTGCCAAGCAGCGCGGACGTTGTGGACCCGAAAAATATTGGCTCCGGCGAGCGCTCCGGAGACGATACAGGCAACCGTACCCGGGTCGCGCTCCGGCGGTTGAGGCACGTCGAGAACATCGCCGATGACCGTTTTCCGGGACACGGGCAGCAACGTCGGAAATCCCAGAGCGGCAATGCGGCGGAACTCGCGGTAAATACGGAGGTTGTCGTCGCGCTGTTTGGCGAAATCAATGCCTGGATCGAGGATGATGGAGTCGCGTCTGACGCCAGCGGCTAAGGCAGCAGTGGTTTTCTCCTGAAAGAAAGCGAGGAGGGTCTTTAGAATATCTTCATGACGCACGTGAGTGTGCGCGATCTTGGGTTTGCCAACGGAATGCATCACGAGAAGTGCGACGCCGTATTCGGCGGCGATTTGAGCGTTTTCCAGCGAACTCTGCAGACCGCTCATGTCGTTGAGGATATCGCCGCCAGCTGAAAGAAGCGTGCGAGCCACGTTTGGACGCCAGGTGTTGATCGAGAGGAGCGGCGGAAAAACTTGTGCGGCATCGGTAGGGATCGATTTCAATGCAACGGCTGGGAATCGTTCGATAAATGGCTGGACCCGCGCAATTTCCGCTTGCTCCTCGATGGCGGCGCGATTGGTTCGGGCGCTTTCTCCGCCAACATCAATGATGTCCGCTCCGTCAGCGATCATTTGTCCCGCGGTCTTAAGTGCTTTGTCGATATCGAGAGTTCCGTCGCCGGAGAATGAGTCATCATTCAGATTGAGAATGCCCATCACGAGGGGGCGTCTGGGGAATTCGATATGTCGGTCGCGACAGACGAGGACGGGCATGGAATGAGGAAGGACAAATGGCGGTGCCTGTGAGACTATTGCTAGGGGAGGGGAAAGGATGTTTTCGTACGACGACAAAATCGAAATGATTGGGTAAATCCCACGTCTTTGACCAAGGAAAGCGCCCGGTCAAAATCCAGCCCAACTTCCTCTGGCGCATGCGCGTCGGAGCTGATGACGATCCCGACACCGGCTTCCTGAGCCATTTCCAGAAACTCGCGTGCGGGATAAATTTCGCCCGCAGGTTTGCGAAGACCCGCGGTGCTCACTTCAATAATGGTGCCATTTTTGGCTGCCGCGGCGATGCTGGGTTCATAAAAGCTTCGCAAGTCGCCTTTCGGACGGTGGCCAAATTTCTTTACGAGGTCCGGGTGCGCGACGAAATCGAATAGACCGCTGGAAATGCATTTTTCGTAAGCATCGAAATACAATTCCCAGATTTCGGCGACTGGCCTCTCGGAAAATCGGCCGATCCATTTCGGATTGTCGACATCCCAGCCGGGCGCGATGTAGTGAACGCTACCGATCAGGTAATCCCACGAGTTGCGTCCAGCGAGGTCCTCGATCCAGTTTTCCTTGCCAGGGATAAAATCGCACTCGAGGCCGAGCCTGACGGGAAAAGGGGCGAGTTCGACCCGCGCGACCTCGACCATATCGAGGTAGGCATCGAAATCGTCGATATCCATGCGCCAATCGTCGAAACGCGAGGGCATTGGGTTGTGGTCAGAGATGCCGATCTCGGCGAGACCCCGTTCGCGAGCGACCCTGGCATATTCGATGGGAAGACCCGTTGCATGATGACACAACGGCGTGTGAGTGTGGTAATCGGCCAGCATTTCGATCAATGTCGAATGCTGAATGCCGAATGACGAGCCCTTTTGAAACAACATGTCGCGTCGCGTTGGCGACCATGTTTGAATTGCCTCGTCCATGCTTGAAACCAAGTCTGCTGAATCCCCGGCGCCGCCGAAGAAACGTTCCGCCAGCGTCCTGGTGGCTGCGGGGATTTTATTGAGTCGAATTGCGGGGCTGGTACGGCAACGGGTGTTTGCGCATTACTTTGGAAATTCGGCTGCGGCGGATGCGTTCAACGCAGCATTCCGGATTCCCAACCTTCTGCAAAATCTGTTTGGTGAAGGTGCTCTTTCGGCGTCCTTCATTCCGGTTTACGCGCGACTCCTGGCTCAAAACAACGAGAAGGAAGCAGGTCGTGTCGCTGGGGCGATTGCTTCACTGATTGTTCTGGTCGTGACATTGATCGTCCTCGCGGGTGTCCTGCTGGCGCCCTGGTTGGTGCAGATCATTGCGCCAGGATTTGGGGAAGACCGACGGGATCTGACGGTGGCGTTGGTGCGGATCCTGTTTCCCGGTGCGGGTTTGCTAGTTCTATCGGCCTGGTGCTTGGGGATTTTGAACAGTCACCGGAAGTTTTTTCTGTCGTACACCGCCCCGGTTTTGTGGAACGCGGTGATGATCACAGCGTTGGTGTGGCTGGGCGGACGTTCTTCTCAGGAAGAACTTGCGGTGTCGCTGGCATGGGCGTCCGTTGTCGGAAGCGGGGCGCAGTTCTTGATCCAACTCCCTGTGGTTTTGCGACTTGCGAAGCGGCTAAGCTTTTTTACGAAGTGGAGATCCCGTTCTGTCCGAACGGTTCTGAAGAATTTTCTGCCTGCGTTTTTTTCCCGGGGTGTGGTGCAGATCAGCGCGTATGTGGATTCGGTGCTGGCGAGTTTGCTGGGAGTGGGCGCGGTCGCGGGAATTACCTACGCGCAGGTGCTCTATACGTTGCCCGTGAGTCTTTTCGGAATGTCGGTGTCGGCAGCGGAACTGCCGGAGATGTCGTCTGCCCTGGGGAACCAAGAAGAGATTGCAGCTAGATTGCGGGAGCGCCTGCAAAGCGGAATGAAGAAGATCGCGTTGATGATCGTTCCGTCGGTCGCCGGATTCCTCACGCTGGGCGATGTTGTTTCAGCGTTGGTATATCAAACAGGCAAATTTTTGCCAGCCGACGCCCGGTATGTGTGGCTGATCCTGGCGGGATCGAGTGTGGGGATGCTGGCGTCGACTTTGGGGCGATTGTATTCGTCGGCTTGGTATGCGCTGGGCGACACGCGGAAACCGTTTTTGTTCTCGTGTGCGCGGATTGCTGTGTCGACGGTGTTGGGAATTGTCGGGGCGATTTTCGTGCCACACTGGTTTGGAATTCCCGCGAAATGGGGCGTCCTTGGAATCACGCTCGGCGCTGCTGTCGGCGCGTGGGTGGAGTTTTTTCTATTGCGTCGCGCACTCTGGAAACAAATTGGAAACGTGTCGCTAAGTTGGAGTTATTACGGAAAACTTTGGCTCGCAGCGGCGGTCGCGGCGAGTGACGCCTGTCTGTTACGGCTGACTCCGATTGCAGACTGGCATCCCGTTGTGGCTGGCGGCCTGATGTTGGGCTTGTTCGGCGTCGTGTATTTCGTCATTGCCGCGTTGATGGGAATAGCGGACGCCCAGCAGTTGATCGGGAAATTTACGGGCCAGCTGAAGCGCTTGCGGAAGTAGGCGGGCGGAGACCGAGTCACCATTCCAGCCGGTATTTCACGCGAGAGGTCAGGGAAAGCACCAGATTTCTGCGCCGTGTATTCTTCCGCGAGACTTCTCAATCCAGCAATCCGCTCTCACCGCAGCGAATAACCAGAGAGATAAATAAATGATGGCCCGATACGGCCTGAACAAGTTAGGCGATCGTCAAACTTTAATCCTTTAATCGCGGCGTTCTTTGATCGCAGCCACAAGATCTGCAATGACTTCGGTGCGCGGTTTCGCGCCGAGGTTGCCTTTGCCGTGGACGCGGACGCTGATGGCGTTAGCTTCGAGGTCGCGGTTGCCGACGACGAGCATGGTGTGGACTTTTTTTTGCTCGGCCGTGGCGATCTTGGCTTTGATGGGGTCAGTGCCGGCGTCGAGTTTCACCCGGACTCCCTGAGCGCGGAGTTCGTCGTGGATGGATTTGGCATAGTCGACCAGCCGTCCCGCGGTGGCGGGATCGCCGATGGGCAGGACCCGTACCTGCTCGGGAGCGAGCCAGAGTGGGAAGTTGCCGGCGTAATGCTCAATGAGAAAGCCGATGAAACGCTCGTGCGTGCCCAATGGTGCCCGATGAATGCACAGCGGCGTTTTTGACGTGTTGTCCTTGTCCTTGTAGGTCAGCCCGAACCGGGCGGGGACGGCAAAATCAACCTGGTTCGTCGCAAGCGTGAATTCGCGGCCGATGATGCTCCAGATTTGGATATCGATCTTCGGACCGTAGAACGCAGCTTCGTTTGGCACTTCAATAAAGGGTGCCCCGCTGGAAACGAGAACGTCGCGGACCATTTTCTCTGTTTTCAGCCAGAGATCGGATTGATCGACGAATTTCTTGCCGAGCTGAGACGGATCGTGCGTGCTGAAACGGAATTGATACCGGTCGATGCCGAAAATTTTGAAATACTTCAGATACATCTCGTTCACGGCATGGAACTCGGAGGCGAACTGTTCCTCCGTGCAATAAATGTGGGCGTCATTCATCTGCATGGCGCGCACACGCATGAGGCCAAAGAGTTCGCCCGATTGCTCGTAGCGGTAGCAGGTGCCGTATTCGGCGAGGCGCAAAGGCAGGTCGCGATAACTGCGGGGCACCGCTCCAAAGAGCTTGTGGTGATGCGGGCAGTTCATGGCTTTGAGGTAGTAA
>DATDAW010000024.1:0-40411 GCA_036525185.1 Chthoniobacterales bacterium
TTGTAGAAAAAAGGTTCGTGGAAACCCAGTGTCCGACCGTAACGGACCGCACGTCGTAAGATACGGCGCAGGACGTAATTGCGGTCGTTGTTGCCGGGCTGGATGCCGTCCGCGATTGCAAAACTCAAGGTCCGGATGTGGTCGGCGATGACGCGGAACGCGATGTCGGTTTTCTCTTGATCGGTAGCACCCGTTGAGCTGGGTTCCGGCAATGTGGAGGTGTATTTCCTGCCGCTGAGTTTTTCGATTTCATCGAAAATCGGGCGGAAAATGTCGGTCTCGTAGTTCGAAATTTTCGCGCTCTTGAAATCAGTGAAACCTTTTGTTCCCTGGACAATGGACGCCACGCGCTCGAAGCCCATGCCGGTATCGACGTGTTTTGCGGGCAACGGCGAGAACGTGCCATCCGGATTCGCGTTGAACTGGATGAAAACCAGATTCCAGATTTCGATGCAGCGCGGGTCACCGACGTTGACGAGCGAGCCGCGTGTATCGCCTGCTGGCGTGAGGTCGATGTGCAGCTCGGAACATGGCCCGCAGGGTCCGGTGTCACCCATCATCCAGAAATTGTCTTTTTTGTTGCCGGGAACGATGTGGATCTTGGGGTCCAAACCAGCGGCGGCGAACAGTGCAGCCCAATGATCGTAAGCCTCTTGATCGAACTCCGCCGGGTCACCTTCACCTGGCGAATAAACCGTTGTATACAAACGGGTGGGAGGGAATTTCCAGCGATTAATGACAAGATCCCACGCCCATTCGATCGCCTCTTTTTTGAAATAATCGCCAAAGGACCAGTTCCCCAACATTTCGAAAAACGTATGATGATAGGTGTCCAGTCCGACGTCCTCGAGGTCGTTATGTTTTCCGCCGGCGCGGATGCACTTTTGGGTGTCCGCGGCGCGGGTGTCGCTGCCCGGAATGGCGCCGGCCCATTTCGACACATCGGCGCTGCGTTCGCCGAGGAAAATGGGCACGAACTGATTCATTCCGGCGTTGGTGAAAAGCAGGTTCGGGCTGTCGGGCAGCAGAGATGACGACGGGACGATGGTATGCTGTTTCTCGCGGAAGAAATCGAGGTAGGACTGGCGAATCTGGGCGCTGGTAAGCATGGCAAAACGGGGTGCCGAATGTAACCACACCCCGAGAAAAGAAAACTATCAACCGCGAATGAACGCGTGAACGGACGCGAAATAAGTCTATTTCCGGATCTTTTGCGGTCAATGAAGCAAAGCTTTTGCTTGTCGAAACGTGCCGGATGCGTGTTCGGTTGCGACTCTTTATGAAACTCTTTTCCTGGAACGTGAATGGGTTACGTGCGCTGCTCAAAAGGAATTTTCTGGAGTTTCTCAAGGCGGAGCAGCCCGATATTCTGTGCCTGCAGGAGATCAAGATGAGCGAGGCGATTGCCGAGCCTGAATGGCCGGCGCACTATTTTGCGTTCTGGAATTTCGCAGAGAAAAAGGGCTACTCTGGCACAGCAATGCTGAGCAAGACGCAGCCATTAGCTGTGACAATGGGCATCGGAATCCCGGAGCACGACAGCGAAGGTCGCGTGCTGACGGCGGAGTTCGAAACGTTCTTTCTCGTGAATGTCTATGTGCCGAATTCGAAGCGCGAGTTGACCCGGCTCGATTACCGGCAGCAGTGGGATCGCGATTTTCTTGCGTACCTTAAGAAGCTCGAAACGAAGAAACCTGTGATCTTTTGTGGCGACTTAAACGTCGCGCATACGGAGATCGATCTCGCGCGCCCGAAGGACAATGTGCGGAATCATGGTTTTACAATCGAAGAGCGTGCTGGGTTCGACGCGTTCGTTAACGCTGGGTTTGTGGACACATTCCGCGTGTTCGAAAAGAACGGCGGTCACTACACGTGGTGGAGTCAGATGAGTGGTGCGCGCGGCCGAAATATCGGGTGGCGGATTGATTATTTCCTCATCTCGAAATTGCTTCAGCGAAATCTCAAATCCGCATTTATCCGACACCAGATCTTGGGCTCGGACCATTGCCCGATTGGGATTGAGCTAAAGTAAAAGATCTTACTCCTAACCTTATCCTTCCTTCCACCGCTCCAATGATTCCTCGTGGAAGTGCTTACGCCGGAGCAACTTCAGAACCATCCCATATCGCGGGCTGAGCAGGTACGCTGCCAGGAAAAACACTCCCAACAGGAGCACGATGCACGGGCCAGTCTCCGCATTCAGCCAGTAGGAAATCAGGAGTCCCATACAGGAACCAAGTGCCCCAAGAATTCCGCCACCCCAGAACATTGCCGTTGCGGAATCTGAGAGGAGATAAATCGTCGCTGCGGGTGCGATGAGCAATCCGAGCGCCAGCGCGACGCCCACGGCCTGGAGCGATGAAATCATGGTTACTACGAGCAGCGACATGAGCAGATAGTTCAGCCATGCCACATGAATCCCTTGCGATTTGGCCACGGACGGTTCGAAAAGGGCGACGAGGAGCGGCCGTTGCAATGCGACCACGAGCGGAATGGTCACGAGTGCGATCCCGTAGTTCATCCACAGATCACTGTTCGAAAGGCCAAGGATGTTTCCGAAAAGATAATGATGCAGCGAGACAGGGGATTTCACTTTGTTCAACAGGATGACACCCGCGGAAAACGCCATCGTGTAGAGGATTGCAATGGATGTGTCCTCTTTGACCCGCGAATTCCGCGAGATGAGCTGCGAGCCGATCGCCACGATCAGTGCAGCTGCAAGCGCTCCGGCGAACAGGCCTGTTGGCGCAAGACCAAAAACGAGCACGCCCAACGCAAGCCCAGGCAATAGCGAGTGGGACAGGGCGTCGGCCATAAGGGCAAGTCGTCGCAGAACGATAAACGCGCCGAGGAAACCGTTCAGAAAACCAATCAGGGCGCAGCCGAATGCTGCCCGCCGCATAAATTCGTGCGCGAACGGTTCAGTGAGCCAATTCATGGGTGTGATGGTGAGGATGCTTCCTGCCGGCAAAAACCGCTGCGCTGTAGGCTCTTGCAATGTTCGCCTCAGTAAAAACGTCGCTGGTTTTACCCGCAACAATCAACTCGCCATTGAGCAGCAGGACCTCGGAAAACAAGGATGGCACCGTAGCCAGGTCATGATGCGAAGCGAGAATGAGTTTCCCGTCGGCTGCCAACCGTTTAAGCGTCGCCGAAAGGGCATCTGTCGTCGGTTGATCCAGCCCCGTGAAAGGTTCGTCCAGCAAAAAAACATGCGCCTCTTGGGCGAGCGATCGCGCGAGAAACGCCCGCTGTTGTTGACCTCCCGAAAGGGCAGAAATCTGCCGATCCTCGAAGCCTTCCAACTCCATTTCGGCAATCGCCCGGTCGACCGCGTTGTCATCCGACTTCGAAAAACGCCCGGCCCAGCCGACACGCAGATATCGGCCCATCTCGACCAGGCCACGAACGGTGAGTGGAAAATCCCAGTCAATATTCTCGCGCTGAGGCAGATACGCAAAATCCTTCGTGCCGCGTGTAACCCGGCGTCCATGAAACTCCACACGACCTGATTCCGGTTTCAGCAGACCGGCAAGCGTCTTGAGAAGAGTTGTTTTTCCCGCACCGTTCGGACCGATCAGCGCCATACATTGGCCGCACCGCGTGGAGAATTCGACATGATGCAATGCCGGAATCCGTTGATACGACACGGTCAAATCGCTGACTTTCAGACTGTGATCGGACATCTTTGGAAGCGCGGAATGCAAGGGTGAGAGATTGAATTCGAGCAGATTACCTGCGGACCTCTTTCCCGGGGAAAAACAGAACATCCTCGATTTCTCTCGTGCCGGAGAGTGACCTGGACTGCTTGGTGCCATCAGCGCGGACGAGCTGGATGTCCATTTGTTGTGGCGATTCGTCGCCAAAAGCGGCGCTCGCGACCAGATCGATCCCTTCCGGCGGAAAGCGCAGAGTGGTCTGCTTGGCGTATTCCAGAGACGTTGATCCATCGGGACCGGCGAGGACCTCGTTGCCCAGAAATTTTACGGAGAAATGCTTTGGGGGCATTGAAAAAACAATGTGGATGCCGACCTTTTCCGCGTCGGAGTCCTCCTGCACAAGTACCTGATCGGAAGCCTCTTTTGGTGTTGTTAACTGCTTCAATGGCCACGCGAGTACCAGCAATGCGATCAGCGCGAGAAACGCCCTTCCCAACGGCCAGCCTCTCATCGGTGTCCTCCCAAAGCTTTTTTGCTGTTGTTGCGCATAACTTGCAACATCGGTACGACGGAACAGGCAGAATTGCCAGTCGAAAACCAGCTTTGGAGAAGGTTGCAGCTTTCAGGGTTCAGTTTTTAGAAGAACTCCGGCGCACTGAAACCCTAATACAACATCGTTTCCTCCGGTGGTGCTGTTTTCTCGACGGTCTTGGCTTTTAGCACGGCGATGGGCTTGCCATTTTCCATCGGGAATTCGATGTGACCCACGACACGCGTCCAGACCATCTCTCCAACATCGTTTGGGAGAATGCCGCTTTCCGACGTGTCTACCAGAACTGAAACGGGCTGCGCATCCGCTGCGCAGCAAGTCATGAACATCCGGACCAAATTGAAGCGTTTGCCCGAGGCATTGTTGGTCTTTGCGGGCATGAACTGGCCGATGATTTCCGCGGACTTCCCACGAAACGGGGGCTGCAGCGTCGGTTCCTCAGCAGCGTATAACAGGTCGGTCACGCTTACCTGGATGTTGCCGTTGACATCGGGTTTTAAGAAACTGCCCAGAGAATCATTGTTGTTTACCGGTTCATCTGCTGGGGGTGTTGAGGGCGGATCATCCGGCGAAGATTGCAAATCCGTATCCGTCGGCAGCGGTGGCTCGACAATTTCCAGATCGTCGACGGCTTTGACGATATGTGCTTTGGCAAATTTATCCGCCAACCCTGGCAACGCGGCAGCATTGTTGGCGACGCCCCGGGTCTGCAGGATATTAGCGCCGTATGCGTCGGTGGAAACGAGCGTCGCCAGACCGAAAGGCAGGAGTAACATCAGGGGTACCAGCCAGTTGCCGGAAAGGACGGAGCGTTGTGCCAAGCCGCAATCGTCATCGGCTCCGCATGCACATTGGGCGGTTTTTTTTTGAGTGAGGAACAGGACCGCGGCGCAAAGGACGAGAACAGAACCGGCCACCAAGACCTGCCAACGGAAAACCGGGTGAAGCAGCGCGTTGATCCGGCCGCTGAAATAAAAGTAGAGCAGGATTCCACCCCATTCGAGGAGCGTGATTGGGCCGAGCAGAATCGCGATTCTTTCTTTCATATCAAGTCATTGGATGAAACTGGCCAGATGCACGCAAAGCAGCCCGATTCCTACAAACAGCGAGAGGGCCAGTGTGACCGTAAAGCGCTTGCGAAACACGAGATTGTAAAGGAAGAGAAGCTTCAAGTCCATCATCGGACCAAAGACCATAAACGCCAATTTGGCCGCCAGCGGGAACGCCACGAAGTTCGCCGCAATGAATGCGTCCGACGTGCTGCAAAGCGACAACAGCCCCGCCAATGCCGTAAGGGCGTAAGTAGCTAACCAGACGTTACTTGCCAGTGGAAGGATCACCTGCTCGCGGCTGACTGCCGTGTTGAAAACCGCCGTGATCGCTGCCCCAAGTACCAGATAGAATGCTACATCCAAAAAGTCGCCACACGCTGTCCTCAAAGCCGCGAGAAGCTTCTGGCCGAAGCTGGGCTTTTCGTCGGAAATAACATCATCCAAGGCACTTGGGTCAGGAAAATTGTCGTCCAGAGTGTCGCTCAGCTCTGGACCGGACCGGCTGACGGCGAGTTGCATGCGCGGTTTTCGAACTGGACGGGCACCAGCAACCAGTTCCTGCGAGAGAATTTTCGCCTTGGGCATTCTTAGCACGATTGCTCCGGTCGCGCAGGCAATGCCAAATCCGAGCGCAAGCCGGAAAGCCAGCACCGTTGCTGGGTCCTGACCGCGAAAAGCTGCGTAAGTGCTGAGCCCCACGATCGGATTCACAATCGGCGCCGCGAGCAGATACGTTACCGCCGGAGCGAGAGGCAGCCCCTTGCGAATCATCCGTCGGATTATTGGGATCACTCCGCATTCGCACATTGGAAAAACGAGTCCGAGCAAGCCTCCCATCAGGATCGCCATTCCGGCCCGTCGTGGGAACAGTTTATCCAGCCGTTGCGGGGGCAAAAACGCGTCGATGATTCCTGACAACAGTGTTCCCGCCAATAAGAACGGCACCCCCTCAAACAAGATGCTCAGGAACGAAAAACTGAAGTCGCTAAGATTAAAGGAAAACCAGGACAAAGCAGTTCATCGGTTATTGGTGTGGAGCAGGGGCGTTGAACGTTTCATGATGGTGATGGCGTGGCCATTTTGCATCGTCTGCTCAATAGGGAAAAATCCGAATCGCGCAAAGAAGCTGGTTTGATTTTCGGTGAATAGGAAAATTTCCGCGATATTCCGGGTGTCGCTCCATGCGAGCACTGTTTCGACGAGTCGTTTTCCAATTCCCTGTCCGCGTTCGTTTTCCGCGACCAACATGCTGGCAAGCCACGGGTTCTGACTGGGGCGTCCGGGTAAATCATCCCGGATCAGACTCACCGAACCGAGCAAGCGCTCATTGTAGAGAGCGATCCATGTTCGGGGAATTCCACCGTCCGATGTTTCCAATTCGAACTGCCTCTGTGCTTCCGCCGCGTTCCACCCCGGATACAAATGGCGCCACTGTGCTCCATGCCATTGCGCGAGGAGTCCGACAACCTCGGGATGGTCCTGTAATTGAGTGATTTTCATCCAATTTGATTTTTTTCTTGCCCACGGCCGAAATAATTTGGGGGTTCAAACCTGGAATTTCTCGAACTAACGTGCTCCGATTGGTTTCCATCCATCGCAATTCGGAGGGTGGCGATTTTGGCGTTTTTAAGGGAGACGTCGATCAGCGCTGCAAGGTCGGAACAGATGCGCTCAAAATGTGATTGCTTCCGACAGAAAAGTGAAAACTCCGTGGCTTGGGGCCCTTGTCTTTAGAGTCGCACGTGACTAATTTTAGAGCATGGGAAAACCCGTTGTTGAAGTGCAGCTGCGCGCCATCGTTCCGACCAATGGCGGAAGCGCGGTGTTTCTTGGCAATGCCGACAAGACGTTCGTGATTTACGTCGATCACTCAGTCGGCAGCGCCATTACGATGTTTATGCGCCGCACGCCGAAGGAACGACCGTTGACGCACGATTTGATGGGACATCTCCTGGTCGCGCTCGGCGCAAAAATCGAACGGGTAATTGTCAATGATCTGAAGAATGGCACGTACTTTGCCCGTTTAATCATCACGGCGGAGAACGAAATTCAAGAAAGGAAATTGGTTGAGATCGATGCACGGCCCAGCGATTGCATCGCAATGGCAGTGCAGCAGCAGGCGCCGGTTTACATTGCCCAACATGTCTGGGACTCAGTCGATGACATGAGTGAGGTCCTCCGAAAGATGGAGGAAGGAGAGTTCTCGCCTGGAGACGATCCGGATCTGAACGAATAGGGTAACTTTCCTATTGCGGGTTCGAGAGCTGTGGATACAAGTGCCGCGGCACATCCGCTGCTGAAGAAGTCAATGATAACGGAACGGAAGGGCCAAATGTCCGCTCGAACCACACACCCACTCTTCACGCCAAATTCGACCTTGCTCTCAGACTACACGAAAGAAACGCTCTCGCACTTGATCTTGGAAGAACCAGTCTCGGAATTCAGCACAGGCAACCTCGGAACGGAAACCGTGCTGGGGCCGCAGGACGTAGTCGCCCCGGATCTTGGGGATCCGCTTTTGCAATTTTTTGGCAACCGGAAACGGAACGAAATTCGCAACCTCGAGGAGCGAATGGAAGCCACTCTCCGCGAAATGGGCGTTACATTCGATTTTGTGCGGGGGAAATCGGTGGCTCATCCGTGGTTTTGCGACCTTTTACCGCACATCATCGCCGATCACGAATGGAAGCAGGTCTCTGAGGCGTTTCGGCAGCGGCTGAAGGCGTTTGAATATTTTTTGCGGGACGTTTACGGGCCGAAGGAAATCCTGCGCAGTGGGGCGATACCGATGCATCCGGTCTTGGGGAGCCCCTATTTTCAGCGTGTTTGCCTGAGTCTATCGCCGCCCGACAATGCCTACATTCACTTGGCCGGGATGGCGGTTGCGCGGGACCAGACTGGACAGTTGATGGTGAAAAACCACTACTTCAGTCATGCGTCGGGCATTGCTTACATGATGCAAAATCGGCGGGCGCTGGCGCGGGTTATTCCGGACATTTTCCGAGATTTTGCCGTGGCAAGCGTCGCGGAAACGCCGCTTTTCTTTCTCGACTCATTGCGGCAGATGACTCCGGATATAAGCGACCCGACTGTCGTCCTGCTATCGCCGGGAACGGGTAGCGCGGTGTATTCGGAACACAGCTTTCTGGCGCGGCGCATGGGCATTCCGCTGGTGCAAGGTGATGATTTACTGGTCCTCGACGACCACGTTTACCTGAAAACAGTCTCCGGACTGGAGCAGGTGGATACCATTTACACTCGCGTTGCCGACGCGTGGCTGGATCCGCTCGTTTTCCGCCGGGACTCCCGGCTCGGTGTCCCCGGGCTCGTGCACGCCGTGCGCAAGGGCAGGGTCCGCATAGTCAACGCCATCGGCTCGCAACTCGCCGACGACCGAGCACTGCTTTGTTTTTCATCCCGGATCATCCGGTTTTACCTCGGTGAGAATCCGATTCTGCCCATCGTTCCCAGTTATTGGCTGGGTGACATCGACCAGCGTGACGTGGTGTTTTCGAACCTCGACAAATACCGCATCCGTCCACTTACGGGTGAACGCGTTTTGGGCGATCCTGACGGGCAACCGCCGACTGCCGAGCAGGCCGCGGCAATCCGGACCGAAGTCCGAAAGCATCCGCATCTTTTTGTCGCCCAGGAAATTATCGAAGGCGGCAATACAACGGTGTTTAACCAGGGTAAACGGGTCGATCGTTTCCAGGATCACCTCGTGTTCGCGACGAAGCACGGTCACAACTATGAAGTTTTCCCGGGAGCGCTTACGCGCGTGTCCCCGGAAAATAGCCGGCTGATGGCTTCCGAACTCGGCGGCGGCAGCAAGGATACCTGGGTTTCGGCGCGAGCGGAGGAAGCGGCAGCCGTATCGGATACACGCAAGCCGGCTGTCGATCGCCGGCCGCCTCCTCGCCAGGTCACCAGCCGGGTGGCGGATCGGTTCTATTGGATGGGCCGTTATCTGGAGCGGGCGCACTGTGCCGCGTACATGGTGCAGATAATAGAAACCCTGGAATTGGAGGAACTGACGACGTCCGAGCGCAAGCTTTATCGGCCAATGTGGAATCGCCTGTTGCCGCCTCTGGAGAGCAGCGGCGGAGCTGGCGGGCGGCGTGGAATCACTACGGCATTGGAGCGTTACCGCCTTCTACTGGACCGAGTGCCGGGGACAGTTGTCAGCACATTCAGCCGTGCAATGCACAACGCGGAATCCCTTCAGGAAAGTCTCTCGCCGGAAGCATGGGGGACTTTGGTAAAGTTGAAGGCGCAGCTTGAGCGGCCGCGGTTTCGGCTGGATCAGCAGGATACTGAATACGCCAAGACGACGCGCCGGATCGCGGATACGGTCGTGCAGTATATCCCCCAATTTTTCGCCATCGCCGAGGACTCGATGCTTGCCGACAACGGATGGAAATTTTGCGAAATCGGGCAAATGGTTGAGCGCGCTGCTGTCACTGCAAATGCGATGGTTTCCATCAGCAAATCGCTCACGAAACAGGCTTCACGCGGCGGACAGCATGCGGAGGAGATTGAGCTTTCGGCTTTTTTGCGGCTGCTCGGCACGCGGGATGCCTATCGGCGTGTTTATCAGATGCGCACGGCTCCGGCTCAGGTGCTAGAAATGCTCTGGGGCAATCCGGAAACCCCGCGGTCCGTCGTACGATGTTTGCAGAGATGCGACGCACTTCTTCGGGAATCAATCAATGGCGGACAGATCCATTCCTCGAAGGCAATCACCGAGCTGGAAGAACTTATTTTCCGTCTGAAACGTATCAACTGGCATTTGTTTTTCGTCTCCGCTGCCGACGATGAACTGGCGCGTCCTGCCGCTCCGGGCGCTTCGATTGCCGCGGCGGAGAGCACTGAGGCTGGCGAGTTTGCATCGCAGAGTTTGTCCAACCTGCTGAATGGGCTCCTGCGACAAACGCTGGACATACACGTGGCCATTTCTGACGGATTTTTGAATCATCAGGCGATTATTGCCCAACGCGAGCAACTGCTGTTTTCGGGATTCAAGTGATATGCTTTTCGAAATCACTCACATAACCGATTACGTTTATGGCGTTGTTGCCGCAGAGGCCTACATCGAGGCCCGGTTACAACCCATCGAACGGCCCGGTCAGCAGATTCTCAAACGCAAACTGGTTATCGCGCCGAATGCGGCCACCTCGATTTACACCGATTTTTTCGGGAACACCGTCGAGTTTTTTTCCCTGCCGTACCGGCACCGGAAGCTTACGATTACGAACCAGTTCACCGTACGCACCAAGAAGCAGAAACTCCCCGATGATGCTTTGGATGTCACGGTGCAGGAGGCACGGCAGCTTCTTGGCTCATCGTTGGCGGATATCTTTGACTATTTGCAACCGACAGAAACGGTGAAGGTTAACAAGGAGGCCGTGCAATGGGCGCGGCGTTGCCTGCCAGGCAAGACGACGATTCGGACGGCGCTCGAGACGCTAAACAAAGCGATTTACGAAGGTTTCGAATACCGCAAGGGCAGCACGGACAACTCCACGCCGCTGGCAACGATTTGGCGGGAGAAAAAGGGCGTTTGCCAGGATTTTGCGCATGTTATGCTCAGCATCCTGCGCACGGCAGGGCTTCCGGCGCGTTACGTGTGCGGATACATCGACGCCTTTCCTGGCGAAGATGACTCCCGTCTGGTGGGTGCCATGGCTACGCATGCGTGGGTCGAAGTTTTGCTCCCGGGACAGACGTGGGTGGCCCTCGACCCAACCAACGATCAATGGTGCGGCGATCGGCATATCGCGGTATCCTTTGGGCGGGATTTTCGTGACGCCGCACCATTGCGCGGCACTTTCAAGGGTTCAGGCGGCCAAAGTCTAAAGGCGCGGGTTTTCGTCAAGAAATTTCCGGCAGAGAAGGCACCCAGGAAGTAAAACTTCGTGCCATGTGCGTCATCCGCGGTTAAGAAAGACATTCCAAAGCACCAAGGGACAAACGAATCAGGGATGCGCCTTAAAATTCACAGCCAAACGCGTTACGACTACGAAAGAACCGCCAGTTTCTCCCCTCACATCGTCCGCCTTTTCCCACGTCAGGATATTTTCCAGTCGATAAAAAAGTCCCAGTTCACGACCGAAGCATCGGCTGTTGTCCAGCATCGACGGGACATTTTTGACAACCAGGTCGCGCGCTGTTTTCTCCCCAAAAAGGGCAAGACGCTCAAGTTCGACGTGCGGTTGGAGCTCGAGCTTAAAGAGCGCGGCGCGTTCGATTTCCTGCTCGACAATCACGCAGTCAATTTTCCGTTCGCCTATACCGCTCGTGAACGTGCCATCCTGGCTCCCTATTTGCATCAACCTGCCGATGAATTGGTTGTCGCGGGAGACATTTGGAATGTGAAGCCCGGCCAGCCCACAGTGGAAGCGCTCGTGTCACTCAACGAAGCGCTCAATGGCAAACTGGAATACGAACGGCGGGACGAAGGAGAGGCGTGGCTCCCGGCGGAAACCGTGCGTCTCCGGCGCGGGTCGTGTCGTGATTTTTCCCGGCTGGCCGGGTCGATGTTGCGTTCCGCAGGAGTGGCGGTACGCCTGGTAAGCGGATATCTCTGTGAATTTGGCAAGCCGGAAGAAAACAAACGCGCCGAGGGGGCTCTCCACGCGTGGCTCGAAGCGTACCTTCCGGGTGCAGGCTGGCTCGGCATGGATCCCACGAATGGTGTTTTGACCGACCACCATTTTATTGCTGCAGCCGTCGGTCTGCATCCGGAGGATATATCACCCGTAGCTGGTTCCTATTACAGCAGGGAACGTATTCCCGCGCGAATGAATACCAATTTATCTCTCGAACCCATTTACAAATGAATCCCCCCAGATCCCTAACTACCCCTGCCGAGCAGGTCGAAGCCATCTTTGCCAGCAGGAAAGTCCGGATGACGCTCGGCGGCGAGCCGACGCTCATCCCGGTCCGTCCCGAGGGGCTGGAATGGTCCGTCACGGCTGTTGGCCCAACGAAGCTCGGCTACGCTTACACATTTTCAGATGCCATCGTCGCTGATGTTCTGCCTGGTGCGGCGATTTTTTATTCTCCCGGCAAATCGTATCCCGGTGAAGTCAATCCGCGATGGGTGCTCAATGTGCTGGGCCGGAAAGACGGAAGGCCCTTCATTGACCTGCCTTTTTCCAGCGAACCAGTCGAGCGGACAGTCATCGATAAATTCCGTCGCGCGATTGGCAAAAGCCTGGGTATTTCTGCTGCGTGGATTAAAGGAACGTCGGATGAGACTGAGCAATCCGCTGTCTGGATTTTGCCGCTTGATCACGACGGTACGGATTGGAAATCCGCATCCTGGAAACGGAAAGTCATGCGTCTCATCCAGGTGGAAGGTCCTGCGGGACTTCGACTTCCCCTTGGCGAAGTGCCGGAAGGGATCAGCCGGCGCGCGCTCACGATCGAGTGGAAAGCTGGAGCGATTTCAGTCTTTTTCCCTCCACTTTTGCAGGGGCCGTTTCTGAAGTTGCTGGAGATCGTCAACGCCCTCATGACGGAAACCAGCGCAACCAATGTCCGGCTGCAAGGTTACGTCCCGAGTGACGAGGGCGGTGTCTGGGCCAAGCTGGGCGTCGCGTCCGACCCTGGCGTCCTGGAAATCAATATTCCGCCGTGTCAGGATTGGGCGGATTACGCACGCTGGATGCATACCATCGAACGGATTGGCACGAAAACGGGGCTGCGATCGATCAAGGTTGTTAACGGCGAGGAATTTGGCACCGGCGGTGGAAACCACGTTTGTTTCGGTGGACCGAGCACGGATGAGAATCCGTTTTTTACCCGGCCAGGCTGGCTCACATCGATTCTGCGCTTTTGGCAGCATCACCCGAGTTTGTCGTATCTCTTCACCGGCATGTATGTCGGGTCGTCCTCGCAGGCGCCGCGCACCGACGAATCTGCGCGGGACTTGTATGACCTCGAGATGGCCTACCATTATCTCGAATCCCTCCCGGCAGGTGATCACCGGCAGATTATCAACGAAACACTGCGCCACCTGCACATCGACGGTTCCGGTAACACGCACCGGAGTGAAGTCAGCTTCGACAAATTTTGGAATACGAGCTGGCCCGGCGGCGCGTTGGGGCTCGTCGAGTTTCGCGCCGTCGAAACGCTGCCACGAGCTGAAGCGATGTCCGCGGTGGCGCTGCTTTGGCGCGCTTTAGCGGCCGTTTTGCTCGCATACCCGTACCGGAGGCCGCTCAAATCTTTCGGTACGGACCTGCATAATCGGTATTTCCTGCCGTCGTTTCTCTGGGACGACCTTGAAAGCGTTCTGGAGTTTCTCAAGAAGCACGATATTAATTTACCGCCGCAGATCTACCGCTCGATCTGGAACTGGCGCCTGCCCGTTATGCTGGAAACAACCATCGGCGGCGCAACGGTCACGATTCGAAAAGCCTTGGAAAGCTGGCCGCTGCTTTGCGAAACGCCGGTTGAAGGCGGCAATACCAGCCGATTCGTCGATACGTCCATCGAACGTATCGAAATCACCGCCGACGCTCCAGTCGAAGCACGTTTTCTGGGTCGAAAACTGCCGCTGGTCGAATTTCCGGGTCAAAAGGTCGGCGCCGGATTGCGTTTCCGAAAAAGCGCTCTTTATCCCTCACTTCATCCAGGAATTCCGCCGCAGCTGCCGCTCAATGTGGATATTAGCTACGAAGGTGAAACGAGAATTTTTCAACTTCAGGCCGACCAACGGCACTTTTCAGGCCCGTTTGAAACCATCCTGCATAAGCCTCAACCCGATTGCCGCCGTTCCAGCGAGTCCAGCGTGACCTACGATTTGCGTCTGCCCTGACGAATCGGCTCCCTCGGGCTTGCATTCGTAACTGTCATCCTATCTCCGCGATCTCCATCTTCACGAATCCTGAAGAGATATATTTGACGAGGGAGAAAGACTGGAGAGACAAGAGGGATTACGATGGTGATTAGGAGTAAGAGTCAGATTACAAACGCACATGTTTTTCAAATCCATCTCCCAGGATCACGTCCGCGACCAACTGAAACGGGTGAAATACCCTGGCTTCAGCCGCGACATTGTGTCCTTCGGAATCGTCCGTGAAATAGGGCTATCCGGTAAGGACGTCACCGTCCGCATGTCGCTCGCTACGAACGATCCAGCCATCCCGCAGTCGATTAAAACCGAAGCGGAGAAGGCGCTGCGCGAACTATCCGGCATCGGTGCGGTCAAAGTCATCATCGACATTCAGGCTCCGCCACCGGGCGCAACATCGGGCGCCCCTGGAGTCGGCGCGACTTCCATTCCCGGCATCAAACACGTCCTTGCAGTTGCCAGCGGCAAAGGAGGAGTTGGCAAGTCCACGGTCGCCGCGAACCTTGCGTGTGCTCTTGCCGAGCAGGGCGCCAGCGTGGGCCTTTGCGACTGCGACATGTACGGGCCGAGCATTTCTCTGATGTTCGGCGCACGCGAACGCCCTGGAGCGACGGAGGAAAATCAGATCATTCCCGTTGAACGTTACGGTCTCAAACTGATGTCCATGGGATTTCTGCTCGACGATACTTCGCCGGCCATCCTGCGCGGGCCCATGGTCACGCGATACACCCAGCAATTTCTGCGTCAGGTCGAATGGGGCAATCTTGATGTCCTCGTTCTCGATCTTCCGCCTGGCACCGGCGATATCCAGCTCACTATTGTGCAAACGGTTGCTCTCGCCGGCGCCATCATCGTGACGACCCCGCAGGAAGTTGCCCTGATCGATGCCCGGAAAGCCGCTTCGATGTTCGGCAAAGTCAATGTTCCAATCCTCGGTATTATCGAAAACATGAGCTACTTCCTGTCCCCCAGCGATGGCAAACGCTACGACATCTTTGGTGGCGGTGGCGGCCAGCGGGAAGCCAAACGCCTCGGCGTCCCCTTTCTCGGCGAAATCCCGATCGACATCGCCACCCGCGAATCCGGTGACCGTGGCCGTCCCATTGTATTGGAACAACCCGGTTCTCCCGTGTCCGTAGCCTTCCTGAAAATTGCCGCCGAACTGAACCGCGCTTTCGCGTAGCGATTTACTTCACAAACCCAAAATGCTGGCCGAAAGGCCAATAGACAAACCATCCCCGGCCCACGAGGTTGGGCTCGGGAACGGGGCCCCAATAACGACTGTCGAGGCTGTTCAAGCTGTTGTCACCCAATGCCAGGTATCCGCCGGGAGGGATATCGAGGCTTTGATCCGGTTTGGAAAGCAGCGGCCAACCTTCGACATTGGTATATCCCTGGTAGCCGTTTTGCTGACTCATGACGCGCTGGAACGGCCATTGCGTCGCCAACGCACCATTTAGAAACAGGTTTGGTTGGTCAATTCGCACATTGTCGCCCGGTAGAGCGGCAAGACGTTTGATGTAGAACTGGGTTTGCGTGACCCCGGCGCGTTGTTGCAGCGCTTGAATGTTGGCCGTGGTGAAAACGAATACATCCGCCCGCTGGGGAGGCCGGAAATGATAGGTGATCTTGTCGACGAATACTTGGTCCCCCGTCGTGATGTTAGCCCGAAGTAGCATTCCGCCTGCTTTGACGGTCGTGCCAGGTCTGATGCCGAGTTGGACTTCGGTATCCTGAGGTGAGCAGGGAATCTTGTAGGTGCTCCCGCTGACCATGACGATCTGAGTAGACTGTGAGAACCAGAGGAACGGGCGGTTGATCAATTGGAGCACTTCGTCGTCTCTGGGCGAGACAATGTTCACATACGTGCGGCCGTTCCAGATTTTTTCCCATGCGCGTTGGACGGCATTCGGAGGTGGTGTGTCCTGCCGTTTGGCGATGACCCCATTCAAGGTCGGTTGCATTGAACCGGTGGGAATTTTGAACGGCTGCAGGAAATAAGCGCGGATGCCGAGGGCAATAACAATGGCGACGAGGATGGTCTCGCAGTTCTCCCGCCACGAATGGTGATCGGGCATCGGTGCGACTTTCCCGATCTCGACATCCAGTTCCTTGGTGAGTGCTTCGATAGCAGGCTTGTTGGCGGCTCTTGCGGCGGCGAAAAGGTCGTCATTTTTCGCAGATAGCCGTTCGAAATCCCCGTTGTTCAGGACATCGCGTTTGTAGCGCAGGAGGCGCTGAACGTTTTTAGCGATGTGATGGGCTTCCTTTGCGTATTTCGGGGCAAAAAGGGTCATAAATGCTGGATAATCATGCTCTTGCTCTTACCCGAAATGTTAATCTCTCCGCCTCGATGGCTGACGATAACGAACTGAAGTAGGAATGATTACGATTCGGAGTAGGAGTAAGAGTATGAGTTCTTAATTCGACTTCAGAACTTCGATGAAAGCCTCCTGTGGAATGTTGACCTTCCCAATAGCCTTCATCCGCTTTTTACCTTCCTTCTGCTTTTCAAGAAGCTTCCGTTTCCGCGTGATGTCGCCGCCGTAACATTTTGCCGTCACATTCTTCCGCTGCGCGCTCACGTTTTCGCGGGCAACGATTTTACCGCCGATCGCTGCCTGGATCGCCACTTGATACAACTGTGTCGGGATCACTTCCTTCAATTTTGCCGCCAACGCCCGGCCGCGAGCCTCAGCCTTGTCGCGATGTACAATACTGGAAAACGCATCCACGGGCTCGCCATTAACCAGCATGTCGAGCTTCACCAGTTTGTCCGCGCGATAACCTCCATGCTCGTAATCCATCGAGCCGTATCCGCGAGTGATCGACTTAATTTTGTCGTTAAAATCCACCAGAATCTCGTTGAGTGGCAGCTCGCAGGTAAGCATTACGCGCCGCGTATCGAGCGATTCGGTGTGCTTCAATTCTCCGCGTTTCTCCAAAATGAGCTGCATCAAAGGCGAGATGTAGTCGTTGGGCACCATGATGAAGGCTTTCACGAGTGGTTCGCGGATTTCCTTGATGAGACTGAAATCAGGCAAATGCTCCGGATTATCGACTTCAATGACTTCACCGTTCGTTTTTTCGACCTGGTAAACGACCGACGGGTATGTGGCGATGATGTCCATGTCATACTCGCGCCGGAGCCGTTCCTGGATGATTTCCATGTGGAGCAACCCGAGGAATCCGCAGCGGAAGCCGAACCCAAGCGCGACAGATGATTCGGGCATGTAGTGAAAAGCCGAATCATTGAGCTGCAATTTGCCCATTGCAGTTTTCAAATGCTCAAAGTCTGCCGTGTTGATGGGGTAAATGCCTGAAAACACCATCGGGTGGATTTCCTGAAAACCGGACAACGGCGCCTCTGCGGGCGTGCGCCCGCTCGTAAGCGTGTCGCCGACTTTGACTTCGGAGGTCGATTTCACGTTGGCGATCACGTAACCGACGTCGCCAGCTTCAAGCACGTCTTGCGCCACCATTTTCGGCTGGCTTGGGCGGAAAATGCCAACTTCCTTGACTTCGTAGCCTTTGTTGGTGGCCATCGTCCGGATGGGATCACCCGCTTTGATTGACCCATCGACGACGCGAACGTACACGACCACGCCGCGGTAAGTGTCGAACGTGGAATCGAAAACGAGGGCACGTAGTTTCTCGCCAAGCGTGTCCGACGGCGGCGGGATCCGCTCGATAACTGCTTCCAAAATTTCTTCAATCCCGATCCCGGCCTTGGCACTGGCGGGAATCGCTTCCTCCCCGGGGATGGCGAGAATTTCCTCGAGCTGCCGCTTTACGGTGGGCAAATCGGCATTGGGAAGATCGATTTTGTTGATGACCGGAACGAGCGTGAGGCCCTGTTTGAGGGCGAGATGAACATTCGCAACCGTCTGCGCTTCAACCCCTTGTGCCGCATCGACGATGAGCAGAGCGCCTTCGCATGCAGCCAGCGAACGGGAGACTTCGTAGGCAAAATCCACGTGCCCCGGCGTGTCCATGAGGTTCAACTTATATTCCTGGCCGTCCTTTGCTGTGTAACGCATCGCAATCGGGTGCGACTTGATCGTGATGCCACGCTCGCGTTCAAGGTCCATGGCGTCGAGGAGCTGGTCCTGCGCTTCGCGTTTTTGAATGGTTCCAGTGAATTCCAGGAGGCGATCCGAGAGCGTTGTCTTCCCGTGATCGATATGCGCGATGATACAGAAGTTGCGGGTGCGGGAATTGGCCATGCGAAAGGCGCGCAATATCGCGGTTTGGCCCGGAGTGGTCAAATGCAGTTTGGAACCTACGGAAACCGTGTCATTGGGCTGACGTGTAAATTTCGCGCAGTTGAGTGGCGTGACGTTCCCAAGAGAATTCCAGCACACGTTTTCTCCCCGCGTCGATCAAGCTTTGTCGGGTGCCTTGATCCCGGCAGACTTCCACGAGGTGAGCCGCGGCCTGTGCCGCATCGTTCGGCGAAAAATACAATGCAGCGTCCCCGCCTACTTCGCGCAGGCTGGTGGCGTCGCTAGAAATAGCGGCGCAGCCCGCCGCCATTGCCTCCAGCAGCGGAAAACCGAATCCTTCGTAAACTGACGGAAAAATCAGCGCGTCGGCGCTCTGGTACAACGCTGCAAGTTCCGCATCGGAGATTGCCCCGAGTTCCACAAAGCGTTCGAAATCCAAGGTTTCTACAAGAGCAGATCGCAATTCCGGCGAAACCTTTTCTCCAGCCCGGACGAAAACGATGTCCGGAACGGCTTGCTTTACCGCAGCAAAAATACTCGGCAGAATGGACAGATTTTTCCTGAGCAACGTGCTTCCGACACTCACTACTCTGGGGCCTTCGGGAATCGCATCGAGATGAGCGGTCGCTGGGACCGAGAATGCTGAAACATCGACTCCCATCGGAAGAACCTGAATTCGATCAGCCGGAATCTCGAGAAGGTCCATGACGTCGCTGGCTGTATGTGCGGAAGCCGCGAGAATCAGGTCCGAGCCTCTTAGATTTTCGATTATTTTGCGGAAACGTACTCTTTGGCCCGGAGTCAGATCATCCGTGCGCAACGGAGCCAGATCGTGGACGGTGGCGATCTTGAGAATTCTGTTGGGGACACCTTGCAGCAAGTGGGCCCAGCTGTGGTCAAGCACATGGACCACGTCAGCATCGCGCACCTGCGACCGCGCTTTTTGCGGATACAGCAGATATTTTTGGGCTGCGCGCTCGAGTCTGCCCGCACGTCTTGTGGAAGCCGGTGCGGGAAATGGAAAACGCAGTGTCATTTCTCCGAAGATTCCGGCATCGATTTGGCGGCTGAGCTCGGTCCGATACCGGTTCATACTCAGCGCCCCTTCTGCTGGGTGCGCGGGGAGAATAAGAACATCCGCCGTGCTCACTGGTCCACCCGCGCTGCGATCAGTCGAGGCAGGCATTTGCCACCAACAAGTTCGCTTCCCCAATCGGAGTTCGCGCTAGGTATCCCAGCGTCAGGTGAAGTGGAGAACACGGCGTTGCGCTGAGCCCAAAGCCGTCGCGCCAGGCAATCACCATCCTGTTTACTGATTCCGCTAGTGGTAGCCGTTTTCAAGCCGGTCCATGTAGCGACTAACGTGCTTGCAGGTCAATCTCGAAACTCCTTGACCCCGTTTGCTGGGCTTCACAGAGCCGAACGAATGTTTTGCCGCCCACGCAGTGATATCTTTATGCCAGGCCGCGGTTTCGAAGGTCATCCTCGTCCCATCCCAAGTGATGACCCAGTTCGTGGAGGTAGGTTTTTCGGACTTCGTCGTCGAAATTCAGACCAGCCTGAGCGCAATGCCATTGAAGGTCTCCGACAAAGAGAAAAATCAGGCCGCCTTCCGTCGAAATGCGATCGGGTTGAAAAGCCGTGTAGAGTCCGAGCGCTGGCCGGCCATAGATATCCCGGGCCCACTGCCGGAAAAGACATGGAACTTGTGTGGCCTCGGTTTTCACATCGTCTGGGAGCGAAGCGATGGTCTCGTTGACCACGGCTTCTGCACGCTCAAATAGAACGTCCCAGTCGATGGTGGATTGGAAGGACAGTTGACGGGTGCGCCTGGTCATCAATGAAAGCTTGGAAGGCTATCCAGAGGCGTCAACTGTTTTAGAAGATGCGTTGCCTTGACCCTGTGGGCGGGGTGAGTCACGATGTGGCCCCCCTGATTCGCCATCGTTCTCAAACTCACATGCCCACATTCGATATCACTGTCATCGGCGCCGGTCCTGGCGGCTATGTCGCGGCGTTTCGCGCAGCGCAGCTCGGTTTCAAGACCGCTCTCATCGAAAAAAACAAAACCCTCGGAGGCACCTGCCTGAACATCGGCTGTATTCCGAGCAAGGCGCTTTTGCATTCGACTGAGCAATACCATTTCGCGCAAAAAAGCGCTGCGAAACACGGTATCGTCATCGAAAAACTCTCTTTCGATCTCAAGGCCATGCTCGCCCGCAAGGATGATGTCGTGAAACAACTCGTTGGCGGAGTGGATTTTTTGGCCAAAAAACGCGGCATCACGCGGTACGAGGGTGTCGGTAAAGTCGTGGCGCCAGGGAAAGTTTTGGTGACGCTTAACGACGGCAAGACCGAGGAAATCGAATCAAAACACATCATCCTCGCGACGGGCAGCGTGCCGGCAGAATTGCCGAGCCTGCCGTTGGATGGCGAACAGGTCGTTACCAGCACGGAAGCGCTGGATTTTAAGGAAGTTCCGAAGCGGCTGTTGGTTGTCGGCGGCGGTGCAATTGGGCTGGAGTTGGGCTCCGTTTGGGCGCGGTTGGGCAGTGCCGTGACGGTGGTCGAATTTCTTCCGAGGATCGCAGTTGGCGTGGATCCGGACGTTTCGACGACTCTCCAGCGGGCGCTTACGGCTCAAGGCTTTACCTTTCATCTCGATACTGGCGTGCAATCGCTGGCGAAAAAGAACGGGGTCGTCATTGCCACTGCCAAAACCAAGGATGGCAAGGAAATCACCATCGAAGCGGACAAAGTGCTCGTTTCCGTCGGTCGCAAACCTTACCTGGCTGGCGCGGTCGATGAATCCCTTGGTCTCAAACTCGGCCCGCGTGGTCAGGTCGAAGTGGACGCTCATTACGCGACGAATATTCCGGGTTTATATGCCATCGGCGACATCATTTCGGGTCCGATGCTTGCGCATAAGGCGGAGGATGAAGGGGTTGCCGTTGTCGAGCGGATCGCTGGTAAAGCGGGACATGTGAACTACGATGCAATTCCGGCAGTCATTTATACCGAGCCGGAAGTGGCCTCCGTCGGCTTGGGCGAGGCGGGAGCCAAGGAACAGGGTATCGCTGTTAAAATCGGCAAGTTCAATTTCAAAGCAAACGGGCGCGCAATCGCCGCGGATCACACAGACGGGTATGTCAAAATCATTGCTGATGCCAAGAACGACCGGTTGCTCGGTGCGCAAATCATTAGCTCAAATGCCTCTGAGTTGATGGCGGAAATCGTGAGTGTTCTCGAGTTTGGTGGTAGCGCTGAAGACATTGCCCGGACCACACATTCGCATCCCACTCTGAGCGAGAGCATTAAGGAAGCGGCGCTCGCCGTGGACAAACGGGCTCTGCATTCCGCGTAGGTCGAGCTGCCGACGTCTTATTTGCTAATCCGGATTTGCATCTTGCTCCTACTCTTACTCATAATTGTAATCATTTCGGCTCTTCTGCTCTTACCTCTTACGCTCAATGCTGGAGGGAGAGATTTTTGAGAGGAGTGAGGAAAATGATTACGATAACGAGTAAAAGTAGGAGTAAGACTAAAAAGGACGCGCACGCCCGACGGGACGTGCGGCTGCTGTTAGAATGGTGAATCCGGGAAGTAGTATTCTTTGGCGTTCTCGGGGGTAACGAGTGGCGCCTTAAGAATGTAGCGGCCGCGGATGGGGACGGGACTGACGGCTTTCAAAGCCGTGATCTCGATCGCGGTGCCGATCATGTAGGGCGGATAAAGGACGTCCGTACGTCCACGGGAACGATGGGGTCGTTGTCCATGACGCGTTTGACGATCTCTTTCATGCCAGCGCCGCCAACTACGAACATTTCCTTTTCACGGTTTGCCTGTTTGATGGCGTCGAGGACGCCGAGGGCGACGTCGTCGTCCTGTGCCCAGACGGCATCGATTTTCGGGAAACGCGTGAGGTAATCCTGCATGATTTTGAAACCGTCGTCGCGATTCCAATTAGCGAACTTTGAGTCGAGGACTTTGATGTCGCTTCCCTCGAGTTTTTTCATGAAGGTCTCGTAACGCTCGGTGTCGATGACGGTTGGGATACCCCGGAGGACGACAATGCTGGCGCCTTTGCCTTTGAGGGTTTTGAGGAAGTAATCGGCGGATTCGGCGCCCATGCCGGGATTATCGCCGGCGAGGTAAAGATCTTCGATGCCGGGCTCAGTCAGACCGCGATCGACGACCGTGATGAAGATGCCCTTTTCCTTGACGCGTTTGACCGGTTCGGTAAGCGGAGCGGATTCGAAAGGTAAAATGACGAGCGCGTTGATTTTGTTGACTGCCATGAGGTCTTCCAGGCCGTTGGCTTGTTCCTGGGCGTTGTTGGCGGTGACGATCGTGATTTTGACTTTATCGCCGTAAGCGCTTTCGATGCGTTTCTTAGCCTCGCGAGCGGAATAATTGACGCCTCCCGTCCACCCGTGTGTTGCGGAGGGGATGGAGACGCCGATTCTGAGTGGTTCCTCGCCGAAAGCGGACGGGATCAGAAGTAAACAGAGCGAAGCAAAGACAGCAAAAGCCGCCAGGTTCATGAGGGGATTTTTCATAGGTTCTTTTGGAATGGTTGTGGGAGAGCGAGGTGCGTTAGGTGCGGCCGCGGCGCTGGAGTAGCACCGCTGCGATGATGATGGCGCCCTGGACAGCGCCATTGAGGAGATTGCTGAGATTGCTGGTGAGGTTCAGAATATTTCCCACCAGGGAAAGCATGACGATACCGGCGACGGTTCCGGAGACGCAGGCGTGACCGCCACGTAGTGCGGTCCCGCCGACAACCACCGCGGTAATGGCTTCCAATTCCCAGCCCGCGCCGGTGGTCGGTATCAGCCATGGGACAATCGCAGTTCTACAAATCAGGCTGCCAATCCAACGCCTTGCGGGGCGACGTTGGTGGCGTGACGCATGATGGTTTCTTCGTTGATATCCGGACCTTCAACGATGGCGGCGATGCGTTTGTTGGCTAACACCGCGACGCGATGGCAAAGGCCGATGATTTCCGGGAGTTCGGACGAAATGACCACCACGGCCTTGCCTGTTTCGGCGAGCTGATGGATGAGGGCGTAGATTTGCTGTTTGGCGCCGGTGTCAATGCCACGTGTAGGTTCGTCCAGAACGACTACCTCGGGGTTGGTCGCGAGGAGTTTGCCGAGGGCCAGCTTTTGCTGGTTGCCGCCGCTGAGAAGGCGTGCGGGAACATCGAAGGAGGCGGCGTGGATGTCGTAGGTTTTGATCATTGCCCGCCACGCGGTTTCCTCTTTTTGCGAGGAGAGCACGAAGCCGCAGATGCCTCGAAGGGCAGCAAGCGTCGCATTCGGACGGAGTTTGAAATCCAGCAAGATGCCTTTGCCTTTGCGATCTTCACTGAGGTATCCGACGTGACCGTTGAAAAGAGCGTCCGTGTAGTTTCTGAAACGCATCGTCCGACCATTGCGACGGATGGTGCCGTGGCCTGGGCGCAGACCGAGGATACCTTCCCAAAGCTCGGTTCTGCCGGAGCCGATGAGGCCGGCAAAACCCAGAATTTCGCCACGCTTGAGCGAGAACGATGCGTCGTCGATAAATTTTTCGACGCGGAAATTTTCAACCTCGAGCGCCGGCTGGACTGAGTTTGCGGTATTCTCCTTCGGCCGAAACAGCTCGTCGATTTCGCGACCTACCATGTGACGAACAATCCTGGCTTGATTGAGAGCGGCGGCGTTTTCGGTGAGAACATGACGACCATCGCGGAGAATCGTCACGCGATGAGCGATGGCGAGGATTTCGTCCAGTTTGTGGGAGACGTAGAGAATCGACACCCCGCGGTCGCTCAATTCGCGAATGCGCTCAAGGAGCAAGCGCACTTCGCGACGGGTTAGGACGGCGGTTGGTTCATCGAGGATAAGCACAGAAGCGTTGCGGGCGAGCATTTTGGCGATCTCGACGAGTTGACATTCGGAGACGCTAAGGTCGCTGATGCGACGGTTTGGCGCGACCGTACAGCCCACGAGAGCAAGCGCTTCCCGGGTCTTCGCGTCCATTTCCCGATCGCGGAAAAACGGCCCGGTGCGTAGTTCGCGTCCAAGGAAGAAATTTTGCTGGACGGTGAGGGACGAAGCGAGGGTGAACTCCTGATGAATCATCATGATTCCCGCAGCTTCGGCAGCCGTCGCTGAATGGAAATGGGCGGGTTTTCCCTCAAAAAAAACCTCGCCTGCTGAAGGTTGATAAATACCGCTGAGGATTTTCATCAGCGTGGATTTTCCAGCACCGTTTTCACCGCAAACGGCATGGATTTCGCCGGGAGCGACAGCGACATTGATATCCCGCAGCACCTGAACGGAACCAAAGGTCATACCTAGCCGTCGCACTTCAAGGCGCGGCAAAGCGGAATGCTTCGGCTGTGGCGCTTCTCATTGGGGGAAAAAGCGAGTCGGCCGGTCAACCAACACGGCCTGGATAAACCGAAGCTGGCACGGTTATTCGGAAGTGTCCAGGGCGGCTGCGCTGCTCAACGCATCTCTCGCGTCACTTCCACCCACTGCATCCCGGCGGCGACGGCCGCTTTGATGCCGGTCGGGCTGTCTTCGAACACAAGACACTTCGAGGGCGTCGCTCCCAGTAGCGATGCCGCTTTCAAAAATGGCTCCGGGTCCGGTTTGCCGTGAATTACGTCGTCCGCCGTCACGATCACGGGAAAAATTCCGTCCAACTTTATCGTCTTTAGAATCTTGTCGATGACATGCCGGAAGCCGCCCGATGCCAGGGCTAGCGGCTTCTTTTCGGCCGCCAGATTTTGCAGAATTTCGACCGCCGGCTTGATTGGCTGTGCGTCGCCGAGATGATCCACAAACCACGTTTCTTTGAGATGCACGATTTCGTTCACATTCAGGTCGCGACTGTGCAGCTCGTTGAGCAGCTCCACGATTCGGTTCGTCTTTGTCCCTCCCCACTGATAGAAAAGGTCCTCCGGAAAATCCTTCGCATAGGGTCCGAGCGCATGTTGCCACGCGAGATAGTGCAACGGCATCGTATCGGCGATTGTTCCGTCGCAGTCGAAAATATATCCATCAAAATCTCCAGGCGGTAGTTGAAGTGTCATAGACGCACTGAATCATCAACCTGCCTCCGGGCAAAGCGCGAGATTTGTGACAATGTCGGGGCAAAGAGAAGTCCCATCATGCGGCATTTCTTTCCTCTAAATTCCGTTTGACGACTCGAGGCGATCCCCCCAAAATCACCGTTCCCCTTTACCTGATTTATGCGTCACACCATTTCGGTCCTCGTCGAAAACAAATTCGGCGTTCTCGCCAGGGTCGCGGGCATGTTCAGCGGTCGCGGTTTCAATATCGACTCGCTTAACGTTGGCCCTTCGACCAAAGACACCTCGCGCATGACCATCGTTGTTCGTGGGGACGATAGCACTCTCGATCAAGTCACCAAACAGCTTAACAAACTGGTGGACGTCATCGAGATTCAAGATTTCCACGACGACGAATACGTGGACCGCGAGCTGGTCATGCTCCGCGTTGCTGTCGACACGTCGACCCGGGCCGAAGTCATGCAAATTTGCGACATTTTCCGAGCCAAGATCATCGACGTCCAGCTCCGTAACGTCGCCATCGAGGTCACTGGCAACGAAAGCAAAATCAACAAGTTCCTGAAATTGATGGAAGGTTTCGGCGTCAGCGACGTTACCCGCACCGGCAAAGTTGCTCTAGCCCGCGTCGAATGAAGTAGATCCTTCCTTTCCCCTCCATCCTTTTACCCTAACAACAAAATGCCCGCCAAAGTTTACACCGAGAAAGACGCCGACCTCAGCTTCCTGCAATCCAAAACCGCTGCTGTCATCGGCTTCGGTTCCCAAGGCCATGCTCACGCCCTTAATCTCCATGAAAGTGGCGTCAAAGTGATCGTCGGTCTTTATCCCGGCTCCAAATCCGCGGCCGTTGCGCAAGAGAAAGGGCTCGAAGTTTTCTCAACAGCGGAGGCTGTGCAGAAAGCGGACGTCATCATGGTTGCCGTTCCGGATATGAAACAGGCGGACGTTTACAACAACGACATCCTGCCGCACCTAACCAAAGGCAAAACCCTCCTTTTTAGCCACGGCCTCGCTGTTCATTTCGGCCTCATCGAGCTGCATCCCGATATTGACGTTATCATGGTTGCTCCCAAGGGCCCCGGGCACATGGTTCGTCGCCTCTACGTGGAAGGTAAAGGCATGCCTGCGTTGATCGCCGTCGCGCAAGACAAGTCGAAGAAGGCAAAGAAAACCGCACTCGCCTGGGCAGCGGGCATCGGTTCTACCAGAGCAGGCGTCATCCAAACGACGTTCAAGGAGGAAACCGAAACGGACCTTTTCGGTGAGCAGGCCGTCCTGTGTGGCGGCGCCGCCGCTCTCGTCCAGGCCGGATACGAGACGCTCGTCGAGGCCGGTTACCAGCCGGAGATGGCGTATTTCGAGTGTCTCCACGAACTCAAGCTCATCTGCGATTTGATGTATGACAGTGGTATTTCCGGCATGCGCTTCAGCATTTCTGAAACTGCCAAGTATGGGGACCTCACCCGTGGACCACGCATCATCAACGCCAGGACCAAGGCGGAGATGAAGAAAATCCTCAAGGAAATCCAGACCGGAAAGTTCACAAAAGAATGGGTTGGCGAATACAAAGGCGGCCTGAAAAATTACAACGCCCTATTGAAAGCCGGCGAAAAGCACCCGATCGAAAAGACCGGTCAACGTCTCCGCGCGCTCATGCCCTGGATGTCGAAGAAGAATATCAAAGGCGTCCAGGCCGCCTACTGAGGCGGCGCGTGCCTTGAGTCTCAAACTGAATCGTACGCTTTCTCGCTTGCTTCCGGGCGGAGGCCGGAGGATCGGACGATAGTGCTGGCTGAATGTTGTGGCCCGTGCTGATGTTGCAGCTCGACTTGATGAGACCCCTTCTTTCCACACTTGGCTGCGTGGTGTTGTTGGCGTTCCCTGCGTTATCTCAGAACGCGGATTTGGCGCCCGTTGCACCACCGATCGCCGCCGATCCCGCTCCTGCCCCCGCACTCAATCCCGCCCTCACTCCTCCACCGATCGATCCGTCGTCGATCGCTCCTGCCTGGGAAACGCGCACCCAGGCCGGCACAGTGACTCTGGATATCCCGGCGCCGCGGGGGCAGATCACTGACCGCAATGGCAATCCACTCGCGCAAACCCGAGTGAGCTACAATCTCTCAATGGTGTTCCCCACACCGCTTGGTTTTACCGATAGCGAGATCGTTGCGTTTTCTCAAAAAACGGTTTCAGCCGCCGAGGCAATCCTCGGGTATTCGGTCCCGATCGACACCACGGCCGTTGTCCGGCACTACCGCAATCGGGGAGTCATCCCCTTTGAACTCACTCGTGATCTTTCACCCGAGGATCTGGCGAAACTCCAGCGGAATCTCCCGCAAGGTCTTACCTTAACGCCTGTTTACCTGCGGACCTACCCGCAGGGCAAACTCGCCGGACACGTCATCGGTTACACCGGACGGCAGGGAAGGATGCAAACGGGCGTTCTGCAGAACAACGAACGTCTCTGGCCCGAGATCGAAGGCCGCGAAGGAATCGAGCAGGCCTTCAACGACCAGTTGACCGGCCGCGCTGGCCAGATGCGCCTCACGTTCGACAAAGACGGTCGCAAAACCTCCGAAAAAGTCGTCGTTCCGCCGGACCCTGGTTACAACGTCATCACCAGCCTTGATGAAAATCTGCAGCGTCTGTGCGAGGAAGTTCTTGCGAAAAACTGCCCGCGTGGCGCCATCGTTTTCATGGATGTCCAAACCGGCGATATTTTAGCCCTCGCTTCGTGGCCGGTAATTGACCCTAACAAATTCATCCCGTCCATTACCGCCGAGGATTTCAAAAAATACAACGACGACCCCGCCATTCCACTTCTTCCACGCGCCTATCGTTCGGCCTATCCGCCCGGGTCCACATTCAAAGTCTTCGTCGGGCTCGCAGCTCTCGAAAGCGGCGCCATTGATCCAAACGACGAATTCAACTGCCCGCCTGCGCTCTCGGTGGGTAACACGGTCATGCGTAACTGGAAGAAGACCGGTGCGGGTTCGCTCAATTTTGTTGAAGCACTCACCCAGAGCTGTAACACGTGGTTTTATCAAGTGGGCATGAAGATGGGCTCGTCGACACTGCTGGAATATGCCTTCAAGCTTGGCCTGGGAAAACGCACGGGGGTGCCCCTTTCCAGCGAGGCCAGTGGACGGATTCCGACGGACGATTACATGCTCAAGGTCCACAAACGAAAGCTGTTGCAAGGTGACGTCGCAAACCTTTCCATTGGTCAAGGGGACATCCTGATTAGTCCTTTGCAGATGGCTCAGGCAATGGTTGGCGTCGCGAACGGTGGCAACGTTTTTCAGCCGCGTCTGGTTCAGCAGGTCCAGACCATCGACAACAAAGTCGTCACGGCCTATGGCGTCCGGGCGAAAAGTATCATTGAGATCCGTCCCGATGTGATAAAAAACATGCGCAAGGCCATGATCGGCGTTGTTTCCAGCGGGGCGGGGACCGCCCATGCAGCCCAGGTGAGTGGAGTACAGGTCGCCGGCAAAACGGGCACGGCCCAATGGGGACCGACTAAAAAGCAGCGCACAGCTGCATGGTTTGCAGGATTCGCTCCCGCGGACGCGCCGAAATATGCATTCGCCGCTCTGTATGAGGGCCGCCCCAATGATGACAGCATCCACGGCGGTTCCCACGCAGCGCCTTTGATCGGCAAAGTCCTCCGCGAGATTTACAAACAGGAAAAGCAGCAGGTCAAAAACGACAAAGACAAAGCAAAAGCCGACGACAACGAGGAGGACGCGCAGCAGCCTGGTCAGGACGAATCGGACTAGCCAGACGGTCGTTTTTTCACTAAAAGCGCCGGCATGACTCTCATCAAGGAATTCAAGGAATTTATTACACGTGGGAACGCTTTTGATCTTGCAATCGGTGTGATCGTCGGTGGAGCGTTTGCGCCAATCGTCAATTCCATGGTGGCCGACGTCATCATGCCAGCAGTGTCATTGGGATTAGGCAAGGTTGATTTTTCCAATCTTTATATACCGCTTTCGATGAAAGGCATCGAGACTGTGAAGGCCGCGATGGCCTCGGGCGGGAAACTACCCACACTGGCGGAGGCTAAAGCGGAGGGGGCGGTAATCGCTTACGGCAATCTGCTCAACGTCTTTGTCACGTTCTTTTTCCTGATGCTTGGCGTATTTATCCTCGTCAAAATCGTTAACACGCTTCGGAGAAAGAAGGAAGAAGCCGCGCCTGAACCCACCAAGACGGAAGTCCTCCTTACCGAAATCCGCGATCTGCTGAAAAAGCCTTAATCTTTATATCGACGAGCTTGAAGGACTCGGTAGGATCACAGGTCACCGGTCCTCGTCATTGCATTCTTGGCGGCGTGCTGCCACGGCCCCGCCATTCCGGTTCTTTCGCCCGGCGAACTTGAAACCTTAAACCTATAATGCCCTACACCGCGTCCTCTACTCGTTACGACACCATGCAGTACGCCCGCTCTGGCAAGAGCGGCGTTCTTTTACCCCGTATTTCCCTCGGACTTTGGCATAACTTTGGCGATGTCGATAAGCTTGCTCCTCAGCGTGAAATTGTCTTTCGCGCTTTCGATCTGGGGATTACTCACTTCGACCTTGCCAACAATTACGGACCGCCTCCCGGCTCCGCCGAATCAAACTTCGGCCGTATTCTGAGAGAAGATCTCGCTGCCTATCGCGACGAGCTCATCATTTCCTCCAAAGCCGGCTATTTGATGTGGCCAGGACCCTATGGCGAATGGGGGTCCCGCAAGTACATCATCGCCAGCTTGGATCAAAGTCTCAAACGCCTGGGTCTCGAATACGTCGATATTTTTTATCATCATCGGCCTGACCCCGATACCCCGTTGGAAGAATCCATGGGCGCCCTGGATCACGCCGTCCGCTCGGGCAAGGCTCTCTACGCAGGCATTTCGAATTATCCGGCTGAGGAAGCACGCAAAGCCGCCAAAATTCTTCGCGACCTTGGGACGCCCTGCATCATCCATCAGCCGTCTTACAGCATGTTTAACCGCTGGATTGAAGACGGACTTACGGCCGTCCTCGAAGAGGAAGGTATTGGCTGCATCGTCTATTCGCCGCTCGCGCAAGGGCTGTTGACCAGCCGTTACCTCAATCAAATTCCGGCCGATTCCCGAGCCGCTCGCGAGCACTTCCTCAAGGCTAATACCGTCGAAGAAAAGCTTCCAAAGATCCATGCTCTGAATGCACTGGCCGAAAAGCGTGGCCAAACTTTGAGTCATATGGCCATCGCCTGGGTTCTCCGCCTTCCAGCCGTCACCACCGCACTTATCGGCGCCAGCTCGGTCAATCAGCTCGAAGAAAACATCGCCGCGCTCAGCAATCTGACTTTTTCTCCAGACGAACTCGCGTCCATCGAGCAAATTCTTGCGAGCTAGCCTTCGATTGTGTCGCCTCGAGAACGGCGCCCATACCGGGTGCCGCTCTTGGGATCATGGCTCGGGTCGAAGGTCCGACTCTGGCGCCCCACGATGAGTCTGAAGAAATCCCGAGGGATCAATCCATCCTGCGGGATTTTCACGATAGCCGACTCCCAAATACGGCGTTGCGAACTCCCGCATTTCAAAATGCAGATGGGCCAAATACTTGCCAGCCGCTGTCCCGACCGTCCCTATCTGCTGACCGCGTTTGATATCGGTATTCGGCTTCACATGGATGTGATCGAGATGGCCGTAGAATGATTGCACGTATTTTCGCGCGCCGTTTTCCTCGTAGGCATGCACCAGTAGGACGCAATTTCCCCAGCTGTCCGATAGCCACCCGGCATACAGAACACGGCCATTCGCAACGGAAAACACCGGGTCTCCAAGGTCCGTATTTTCGCCGCCCATACCATTGAGATCATCTCCAAGGTGCCGATTTTCGGTAAAGCGCTGGGCATTGTAAACAAGCGCGCCATTTTGACTGCCCATAGGAAAATCGAATCGCGTGGCAAGCGGCAGCGTAGCAAGCGTGACAGCATCAACGGGTTGGAGGCATGGATCCGGGATGCCGTTGGCGCCAGGTGGAGGCGACGTCATGCGCAGCGAGAGATAGATGCCCAGCAGTAAAACGGCGCTGACGGTCAGTGCGAGCGGAATCCAAGCTCGGCGATTTCGCTTTTCGGCCACGATTGAAAGGGTTGGCGGACGAGGTGCGAATTGTGAAAACGCGAATCGTCCGTGACTTCGCATCCCAACCAATCCGGACGCGGAAACACGGCATTCGGCGAAGGGAGCTCGATCTCAGCGACAATGAGGCCCTCATTGTCGCCGCAAAATTCGTCTACTTCAAAGATCATACCATCCACCGGGACGCGATGGCGCCATTTTTCGATTTTCCGTCCGGAACAGAGTGTCTCAAGCATTTTTTCCGCATCATCGACGGGCACAAGATATTCGTATTCCGCCCGAGAAATGCCAGATGTCGGGCCTTTGATGGTCAGCCAGGCCTGTTGCTCGCCAATGCGAACACGGACTGTTGAAGCTCCTGCATGCGAGGCGGAATGCAGGTAACCCTGCCGCAATTGCTGACGCTCGATGCTCGGCGTGTTGCGCCATGTGTCGTTCGTAACAAGAAATTTACGCTCTGTTTCGACGTTCATGTTTGCTGCTTTTTGTTTTTCAGATGCACCGATTCCAGGGTCAGAGCACGAGGATACGGGACATGCCGCTTGGGCGTAAACCGATTTGCGAAAAATGCCAAGCCTGGAAGTTTGGCGGTAGTGTCCGCTAATTTTGGGTGAACCGTTCTATTGGATCTCCGCAAGTGAGCCGAAATCGGGATCGTAAAGGCGTTTGTAGCTGCGGATCGCGAACCCGTCGGTCATGCCAGCGAGATAGTCGCACATCACGCGGGCACGCTCGGCGGGTGTTTCCAGCGAGCGGATTGCATTTTCGACGCCTGGAGGAAACAGGGACGGGGCATACCTGCCAGGATCAAGCGTAAATTCCAGGAACGCTTTGAAGATATGCTCCAGAATCCGGTCGCCTTTGTGTTCGAGTTGCCGGATTTGTGGACTGCGGAAGACGAGTTCGCGAGCGATGCGTTTAAAGAATTCCGCTTCCTCACGAATGTCGGGGTCGATTTTGAGGAGAAACGCGTGCCTGTTGGTTTTCTGGGTCATGAAAGTCTCATTTCTGGTGAGTTGCACGGCGTGAATGTAGGCGCCCACTCTCCGTCCGAATGCGGGTTCAGGACGCCGTGACCGGATGGCTTTTATCAGGATCTCCAAGCCAGCCGTTTGAACCGACGTGAGTGTCTGTGCGTCGGCCCATCGTTCCACGGCTTCGATTCTCAGGAAGCCGCCGTTGATGCAGTCGACCAAGTCATTCAATGAATAGGCCGTGTCATCGGCCCAATCCATGATCTGGCACTCGATACTGCGGAAGCTGTTGCGTGCCTTGCCGGGCGTCAATTCCCCAGGCCATGGAGTGCTGTCCAGGACCCACCCCAGAGTCTCTGCGTCTGAATCGTAGAGATAGTGATTCGGCGCATCGGGCATTTCGTCGAAGAGCGTCTTGTATTTCAGAATGCCGTCAGCAAACGCCCGGCTCGGATTTAACCCTCGCCGGCCATCCTCTCCGCTGAAAATCGTCCGGGCAATCATTCGCAGACTTTGGGCATTTCCCTCAAAGCCACCAAAATCCTGCGCCATCAGCCGGTGCAACGTCCGCTCCCCGGCGTGTCCAAAGGGCGGATGCCCCAAATCGTGAGCGAGGCAAATCGCTTCCACGAGGTCGGGATCGATGAAAAAATCTTCTCCAAGAGGATCACCGCGCCGTTTCAGATATTGGCAAATCGACCGTCCGATCTGTGCAACTTCGATCGAATGCGTGAGCCGCGTCCTGTAAAAATCGTACTCGCCCGAGAGAAAAACCTGCGTTTTCGCCTGCAAACGTCGAAAAGCCGCCGTGTAAATCAGGCGGTCTCGCTCTTGTTCGAACGGCGTCCGGAATGGGTCGGGACGCAGTTCCTTGCCCCAACTCTCTGTGTCGAACGGTTGATAAAACGAATTTCGCGCGACGTTCATGGTTCGCCCGTTGTCTGAAACTTCGAGGCTCAAGGCAAGGAAAGCCATTCGCGCCTTTCCTCACACGCAAGTTCACCTTACATCTTCACATGGACATGCGGACATTGGCAGAGATCAAAGCGGAAGCGCAAAACTCGCCATTGGAGGCTGTCACCCATGTCCAGCTGGAAGCCACGGCGATCAAAACGGCGCGCAACGGAAAGCCATTCGCTGAGCTCCGGTTTCAGGATGGCTCCGATAAGCTGACGTTGCGGATTTTCGATGATAACCCGGTTTTTTCTGAAATCCCCGCGCTGGAAGACGGAGCGTTTCTAGCTCTGAACGGGGTATTCTTTCGGAATGGCGATTACGGCATCGACATCCGAAAGATGAGTTTTCGTCTTCTTGAGGACCAGGAGCGCGATGCTTTGCTTGGCGGTTCGCCTGAGGTTCGCGAAAAGCAGGCGCGGGATATTGAGGACATCCGCTCGCTCGCGGCGACCATCGTCGACCCGCGCTTGCACACCGTTGCGCATCTTTTTTTGAGCGAGTTCGGCGAGCGTTTTGCACGATCGGCCGGCGCGAGATTTGTGCATCATGCCCGGCGCGGTGGATTGCTGGAACACACCGCGCAGATGATGCGGGCGGCGGAGGCCGTGGCGGCGGTTTATCCGGTCTTGAATCGTGATTTGCTTCTCGCTGGAACGCTGCTGCATGACGCCGGCAAAATGTGGGAAAACCACATCCCTCCCGAAAGTTTTACGATGCCGGTGGACGAACGCGGAGAATTGCTTGGCCATATTTCCATCGGCTTTGAGTTGGTCAATACGCTCTGGCGGAAAATGCAGGAGAAGTTTGACGATTGGAAATCGCTCGAACCGTCTACCGAGCAGGTGCGGTCACATCTGCTGCACCTCATCGCATCGCATCACGGGACGTATGAATTCGGTTCTCCTGTTCTTCCCAAAACGCCTGAAGCTGTTGCGCTTAATGCTATCGATAATCTTGATGCCCGTCTCGAAATTTTCTTCCAGGGTTACGCGACGCTGCCCCTCGTAGCCTCGCGAATTCACGACAAGGTGCGGATTTTGAATCATTATCTAGTAAAGCCCCTGCCGGCGTTTGAGCCAGTGAATGAGAATCAAGGCAACGAGCAGCCGTGAGCGATCGGTAAAAGCGCTCGGGACTAATTCCGTCGGGCTTGCTGCATATCGACTAGGCTGGTTCAAAGCGAACCTCTCGCAGCTTTGAAGCGGTGAGTAATTATCCATCCGAGACCGCCCAAAAGCAATGTAGCAACTGCAGACGGCTCTGGAATCGGCGTTACAACTCCGTTGAAGACAAAGCTGTTAATGCTGAAGGTTCCAGCAGCGCTGCTTGCTCCCCAGCCGTAAAACCGAAATTCTATCGGACCGGAGACATTCTGGAGTGCGATGGAGCTAAGATCGATGGTCGTTCCGCTAGGACTTGGCGAACCATACGCGGCGACAAAGCCATCAAGGCTTGAGCTAAGAGAGAAATTGGTTGGACCGGTTCCGCTGGCCTGTCCTGTATAAACGAAGCTCGCAAAGTCGATCTCATGTTCTGCATTTGGACTCAGTGTAAACGTAAAGTACGCATCGGCATCCCGAGACGACGTGTTCCAACTACTAGCATTAAAACGATCATCGCCAACCGCGGCAGTAAGCCCTGTCCCGCGGCCGATGCCGTTTGCCGTCATATTAGAATCAACGACCTGGCCGGACACATAGGGGTTCGAAGTGCTTGGATCACTTCCCGTGATCGAATTCAAAAATATGCTTTGAGCATAGAGTGGGCTGGTTGCGCCGGCGGCCATTGCGAACGAAATTAGGAACACAGTTTTCATAACGGCAAAAGAACAGATGTTTGAATCTAACCTTGCTAACTCACGAAATTCCCCCTTTGTCTGACTTCCGCGTCCCGAAAATGCCAGTTAAATTAGCGTCGGATAGCTGTTTTCTTGGTGGATGACAAGGAAAAAATTCAGAAGCCGCGAGCTTTGATCCCAAGTCCGGACTCGACCCTGCTGTGTGACATGCATAAAACGCGCGGATGCTCAATTACATCTGGCTCGCACTGATTGTGCTGGCGATGGTCCTTGGCGCGTTCGGGGGGACGCTCGATGCGGTGACAAAAGGCGCGTTTACGGCTGCCGAAGACGCGGTAATGAAGATCGCGCTGCCGCTCGTGGGCGTTATGGCGATCTGGCTCGGCATGATGCGGCTCGCGGAAAAGGCCGGACTGATTCAACGGCTCGCTCATATTTTGCGCCCGCTGATGACGCGGCTATTTCCGGACGTCCCTCCAGAGCACCCGGCAATGGGGGCGATGGTTCTGAATATGGGGGCAAATATCCTGGGGCTTTCCAATGCTGCGACGCCGCTGGGCCTGAAGGCGATGAGTCATCTTGAAAAGCTGAATCCCATCCCCGGTACAGCTTCGAATGCAATGTGCACGTTTCTGACGATCAATACCAGCTCGATCCAGTTGCTGCCGGTGACGGCAATCACGGTTCTGGCGGTAAATCACGGAAAACAACCGACGGCCATCGTCAGCTCCGCCTTGCTCGCGACGATAGTTGCCACCGGTGTGGGGATTGTCGCGGTGAAATTGCTCGAGAAATTACCGGCATATCGCCTGCCCGTGGCTCCACCCGCCGAGGCGCCCCCCGCGGTGGAGGAGACCGAGGATGAAATGCCGGAAGAACTTCCCAAAGTGAATGGGTGGTGGATGGCGGGGATCTACGGATTGTTGGGGGTAACCACTGTGCTGTTTCTGTTTACGCTGCTGCCCGGTTTCTTCGGACAATGGCCTTTTCTCGTAGAAACACTGCCAGGGATTTTCCGTCGGCCGCCGCCTGCAACTGCAGAGCCGTTCTTTTTGCGCTTTCTGAACACGCTTTCCTTGTTTGCTGTGCCGTTCATGCTGGCGATCCTGCCGCTCTACGCCGCAGCGAGGCGGGTGAAGGTCTATGAGGAATTCGTCGAGGGCGCAAAAGATGGCTTCCACACGGCGCTGCGAATTATCCCGTATCTGGTCGGAATGCTGGTGGCGATCAAGATGTTCCGTGATGCGGGCGGGGTGCAAATGATCACCGATGCCCTCAAACCAGCGCTAGGAATGATTCAATACCCGCCAGAACTGCTTCCGCTAGCGTTGATGCGTTCATTGAGCGGCAGCGGAAGTCTGGCGATTTTGACGGATCTTGTGAAAGAGTTTGGTCCTGACAGTCTTGTAGCGCTCACAGCGGCAACCATTTATGGAAGTTCGGAGACGACATTTTATGTCATCGCTGTTTATTTCGGTTCGGTGAATGTGCATCGGACACGCCACGCGATTCCTGCTGGTCTTATTGCCGATACAACGGGTGTTTTTGCGTCGGTTTTCATCTGCCGCGCGATGTTCGGATAAGAAATTTTGAACAACTGGAGATGTCGGACGTTCTAATTCAGCAAGACAACCTGCAATTTACACGATGAAGAACACACGCATCTCCAAGAAAAGCTATTCGCTGGGGGACTTGATCCTGGCGGTTAGCTCATGTTCGCGCAACAGCCGTGAGGCCGCGGCTGCCGTCGCCGACCTGCTGGAAAGCGGCAAAGTCCGCCTTGCAAAAAGCGGTCGCCCCATTCGCGCGAAACTTTGCTAGTTCTCACTGGTTGGCTCTGCAATGTTCCACTTCTTTCCTGCATCCCGGTGGCTCTTTTTCCGCTCCTTGGTCAGGGTCCGCCGGGATCAAACTTTAGTCCGTCCCGAGAGCGCGCGAGTCAATGTTAGTTCGTCCGCGCTTTCCAGCCCGCCTCCCGCGGGAATCCCCTGCGAAATCCGGGTCAGAGTTACGCCGGTTCCACGGAGGAAATCGCACAGGTAGTTCGCTGTCGCTTCACCCTCCACGTCCGCGCTGAGGGCGAGGATGACCTCAGGCGGATTTTCCGACCGGATCCGGGTTAGCAATTCGTTAATCCGCAAATCCTCCGGGCCCACTTGATCCAGCGGCGACAGGCGTCCGCCCAGCGCGTGGTAGGTGCCCCGGAAACTTCCGGTCCTCTCGATGGGGAGGATGTCCGTTGCCTGTTCCACCACACAAATGGGACCGCCTGCCCGACTTTCGTCCGAGCAAATTTCGCAAAGGTCGCCCCTGGAAAAAAAGCCGCATTTCGGGCACGGTTTAATGGTGGCCCCAGCGCGCTGAATCGCCGCGGAGATGTCGCCTACTCGAGCTTCGCCGCTGCGCAGCATCCAGAGAGCTATCCGCTCCGCCCCGCGTGGACCAATACCGGGAAGGCGCTTCAGTTCCGAGATCAGCGCCCGGATCTCCGTCGGATAGTCAATTCGCCGCACGCGCAGTCTCCGTTTCGTTGGTATCCACCTCGAGACGTTTCAGAAACGAAAGAGCCACGGAATCGTCGTTGAGCTCCCGAAAGCACTCCGCAGCTTCTCGATTTTCGCCTCGACGGGACAAAATCACGCCTTCCCAAAATCGGTCCCGCCGTGCGAGCAATTCGGGTGAGGCGGACTCCGCAAGGGCAAGCAACTCGTAGACTTCCGTCTTCTCATTCGTAACCGCCGATTCCATCAAATCGACCGGGCGTGCCACGACATCCTGGCTGACTGCATCAAACGCCTTCAAACTTGCCAAAATAGCCGTTCTCAGCCTTGAATTAGCCCGGCAAATCACATCGGCTTCGTCGATTACAGGGCCGTTGACGCGAAACATGGAATTTCCCTCTGCGATCCCAGTGGTGACATCGCCAACCGCCAGGCCAAGCCGCCATCGAGGCCGCTCCTGCATGAACTCCAAAGCTGCTGAGCAGGCTGCCAGCGCATGTTTTTCCTTCGGCGCCGGTACGTTGAACAACACCAGTAGACGGTTTCCTGCCTGTTCCTCGACCCACGCGCCTTTCCTTTTGAAAAAAGCGGCTGCCTCGGAGAGATCTTCTGTTCCTGGACTTTCGAATCGGCAAACCAAAGCGGTGACGGTTGTCAAACTGGTTTGATAAGGTCCATTGTCTCTCGCCATCACCTCCAGCGTGGCTGCCGACACATGTTTTCCGAACGTCGCCTCCAGGCGGCGATGCCGCAGTCCGGGCGCGCTTCCCCGGAAAATCATAGCCGCGACAGTAGCCAACCCGATTGCAAACAAGACTGCGAATGGTGAAAAATAGCCTCTTCCCAGTGCTGCCACTGCGCTACCCGATATGGGTTGTAGCACCGTCGCCGCGAGCAGGAGACGCCGTGCCGAAACCAGTTGCACAGTGAAGGCGATCCATGCGGCTCCGCAGCCGCCCAGAAGCACCAGGAACACGTCGACGCCAATCGGAAACGGCGTTGCCATGCTCACAAGCCCCAGCCATTGCTTGAGGGCCAGGTCGAGAGGATGAAAACAACCGCTGAGGAGCAGCGCCAACGCCACTACACTGGCAATCAAACCGCTCGCGAGAGCGACGGTTGGAGGAGAAAAAGGCCACGGGCGTTCTGGTGAAGAGTTGTCGAGAGATTCCATTGGGGAGAAAAAGATCGGAAGCTCTATAGTCCCCGAAATGGGGCCGGCGCAAGTCTGTGGCCTTGGAACCAGGTTGGCGGCGGACCAAGGTGTTCGCTACAAAAATTAAAAAAAGCCATTGCGTGCCTTCAAATCCCATCTATTCTGCCGGCCCTCACTCGAGTGGGCGTGCTGAAAAGCAGCTGATTCGATACGGTCGAAAAGAAACTTTAAAAAAGTTTTTGACGGCTGACGAGGAAAGGCTACTGTCGCCGCCCCGATTAAAAAGCGGGCGCCGCGAAAGCAGCGAAACTCAGATCAAGTTGATCGAAAGATCGAGGCGATTTGAGAGGCCGAAAAAGATTTTGAAAAAAGTTTTTGACGGCCGAAAAGACGGCGACTAAAGTCGCTGCCCCGATTGAGAAATCGGCTCGGATGATGTAGGCTTAAAAACCGGCAAAATTCGAGAGACCGAAAAAAATTTGAAAAAGTTTTTGACGGCCGAAATAAAAGCGCTAAAGTCGCTAACCCGCCAATGAGTGGGCGCTGCAAAAGCAGTGATGGTTCTTTAAATTTTGGGACTTCAAATCGAAGTGATTGACGCAGCATTTTAGGCTCAATTCCGACAGTATTTTGTCCCGGCATAAGTGAACGAGAGTCGTGATGACTGTCCAAATTTGAGCCGGAAAAGGAATTGAGTTTTTTTGTCGCCTGATGACTCGATCAAAGCCCCAAAATAAGAAACCAAATGATATTTGACAATCTGGTTCTGAGATCTCGAACAGCGGGATTCAGAATGGTCTAAGACAAGTAGACAGATACATAGACAGCAAAAATTGAATTGTGCGTTATACGTCACATTCTTTGATTCAATTATTTAAGTAGTTCGTTTCACACCGGACTACGACCGAACGAACCCAAGTCTCCGATACCCTCGGAACTTGGTTTTGAATAGAGGTCAGAAATTTGTCCCGCTTTAGCGGCGGGACGCAAACTTTTCTCGGAGAGTTTGATTCTGGCTCAGAACGAACGCTGGCGGCGTGGATAAGACATGCAAGTCGAACGGGATAAATTTTGTAGTAATACAAAATTTGTCTAGTGGCGCAAGGGTGAGTAACACGTGGACAATCTGCCGAAGAGTGGGGGATAACTCGCCGAAAGGCGGACTAATACCGCATGTGGTCAGGAAAGACATCTTTCCAAAACTAAAGCCGGGGTAACCTGGCGCTCTTTGATGAGTCCGCGGCCTATCAGCTTGTTGGTGGGGTAACGGCCCACCAAGGCTTTGACGGGTAGCTGGTCTGAGAGGACGACCAGTCACACTGGAACTGAGACACGGTCCAGACACCTACGGGTGGCAGCAGTCGAGAATTTTTCTCAATGGGGGAAACCCTGAAGGAGCGACGCCGCGTGGAGGATGAAGGTCTTCGGATTGTAAACTCCTGTCATTAGGGAACAATTGTCGGT
>DATDAW010000025.1:0-60075 GCA_036525185.1 Chthoniobacterales bacterium
TGCGATATTCGCGTTTTGGAGTGATACGCTCCACCAGTTTTTCCCGAGAAAAAATGAAGGTTACTGACTGTGCCAGCCGAGCCACCACGAGTGATGACAGCCTCCGGAGCGTTGGTCTGGCATGCGCCGCCAGCCTTCGGAAAAGTCGGCGATATACCGTGGAAAGTGTGACAAATTGTGGATAAATTTTGGCCTGATCCGATTTGGACGATAAAGAACGAAAGAAATTGCCGTCAGAATAAGGAAATTTCATAATTCCCTTACTTACAGTGTCTTATAAGACTTCAGGAATGGTGGGCAGGAGTGGATTCGAACCACTGAAGGCGTAAGCCAGCGGATTTACAGTCCGCCCCGTTTGGCCACTTCGGTACCTACCCGTTTGGGAAACTAGAATTTTCCGCCCGCAACCGGTGGTCGGCTGGTTTGGGCGGGGAGAAACCATATAGGTTGACTCCAGAGGGTTGGCAAGCGGTTATCGAAGAGTTTTTTGCGAACGGTGAATCCTCAGGCGACAGAGTATGCGGACGACTGGCAGGCACGTTCGGTTGTAATCAAGCGACTGTATTTTCAAGCGACTGTATTTATTGGTCCAAGGAGCAGTTCTTTCCGTCGCTTCCAAAATTTCGGCCCCATATTTCGGCCCCATATAAAAAGGGCCGCTTGTCGAAATAGGCGGGGTATCTGACGCGTCTCCGAGACGAGGTTTGTCGAATGAACTCAAATAAGACTTGCCATGTTTGCGACTCATCGGCAACAATACCCGTGTTGTGACGAGTGTGGATGCCATCCCAGATCAGCAGGTCGAAGTCCGTCTCCTTCTGGAGATAGGGCGCGGCGACCGCAGAAGTTTCGAGGTGCTCTACCAACGGTTTTCCGGGATCCTATTTACTGCTGCACTGCGTATTCTAAACGATAAGGCTGAAGCCGAGGATGTTATCCAAGAGGTGTTTTTCCAGATCTGGGAAAAAGCTGCGGTGTACACGCCCCTCCGAGGAAAACCGCTGAGTTGGGCATTGACGTTGACGCGCAACAAGGCAATCGACCGTTTGCGTGCGATCCAACGCCGCGGACGTCTCAACGATGAAGTGGAGCGGGAGGCCGATGGACAGGTGCAGGTCGAGCCCCGCGATTCGACGCATGAGGTGGACTCGTTGCAGACGGGAAAAATTATTCGCAATGCCGTTATGCAGCTTTCACGGGAACAGCGGGAGGCGATCGAGATGGCGTTTTTTTCGGGCTTAACGCAGAATCAGATTGCGACGCAGCTTCGGCAGCCACTGGGGACGGTGAAGGCCCGGATCCGTCGCGGGATGTTACGGTTAAGAAATCTGGTCGAGGCCAAGTTGTGATTGGCCCAGGCCTGCTTGCGCAGAACGGTTGCTACGCGTACGAGCTTTCTACTCGGTGCGCGACATCTTTGAAGCCGTAGTCGACTTCGTAGATCTGTTTGAAGCACTCAAGAGAGGCTTCCTTTTTGTCCATCTGTTCGTAAACGAGGCCGAGATTGTAGAGGATGTCTTTCTTCGTGGCGTCCATGACGACGATTTCCTTTGAAGCGTCCTCGAGAGTCTTGGCCGAAAGATCCAACATGTTCAAATGCCGGTAAACCTGGCCAAGGAGCCCCATTGCTTTGAGACGAACGTTGGGGCTTTTCCGGGCATCCTGGAGATAGGGAATGGCGTCACGATAGGAGGCGTTGTTGAGCAGAATTTCCCCAAGCTCAAATTTTAAAACAAGATCAGTCGGATTGCGTTCGACACGTTTGCGTGCGTCGGAGATGAGGCTTTCGCTGCGCAATTTTTGATATTCTGCGAGACGATCGCGGTATTCCTGGGCGGAAGGATCATCAGGGTTTGCCTCAAGGAAATCTGCGCAGTTCTGGATGTATTGATCATAGAGCTTCATCTGCAGGTCGGAGGCTTTGCGGACGAGAGCGGGATCGGTGTTCTGTGTGAGTGAAGCCGCATAGGCGAACCACTGGGCTGCGCCCTCGAGGTCGCCTTTTTGCTCCAGCAGATCAGCGATTTTGCGAACGACGTCGAGGTTTTGCGAATCCTGTTCGTAGCGGGTATTTAGATCAGCCAATTGATTTTCAATCATGTCCTCGCTGCGGACGACCCGGTTCTGCTGCTCAAGGAGAACGGCTTGCTCTTTGTCCTTGATGAGGTCGCGGTAATCTTTCGCAGTTTCCCAGCCGCCTTCTTTCATGGAGCCGGCGGCTGCGGCGTCCTTCCCGAGTTTGATGGCATGGATGTCGTTGGGGGTGATTTCCACAATTTGCCCATAGACCTCGACGGCTTTCTGTGGCTCGTCATTTTCGTAATACAGTTTTGCCAATTCGTGGAGAATCTTGGTGTCCTGGGGATGGCCTTCCTTGAGTGTCTCCATCGCGAAACGGGCCGTTTCATACAGATCGAGCTGGAGGGCCGCCTCTTTCATGATCTGATTTGCCTGTATGTTGTAGGGATCGCTAGCCAGGAGTTTTTCGGCCTGTTCGAGGGCGGACGCGGGATCTTTCTTGAGGGCCTGCTGCGCCTTTAGCGCGCCGATGGGCGAAGAGCCGCCGACGCTGATGCCAAGAAAGCTTTTCTTGCCTTTGCTTTGAGTGATGGCTACCTGGCGCAGCATCTTGCGGCCGTCCAGAAAGGCAGGCTCTTGTTTCAGGACGTCCTGAATGAGTGTGGTGCCATAGCCGAAATTGCGGAGTTCGAACGCCGTGACAGCCTTTAAATACTGGCTACGGGCCAGCGAGCTGAGCTGTTTTTCTGTTTTTGGGGGAGGCATGGGCGAGGGGGAGCAGTCAGTTTATCGAGAGGGTAACACGAGCTTTTGCAGCTTTTCGTATTCGACCTTCGCGTTGTCCGGAAAACTATTCGGAAAATCGGCGACACCGTGCTCAAAAATCACGACGAAGCCAAAGGTGAAGACAACGAAGAGCGCCAGCCAGAAAAGTTTACGAATCAAACCCATACACTGTGGATTCTAGGGATCCCGGAAGGGAGGTCAATTGGAAACCTGAGCTGGGCGAAGCGAAAGGCTGCTGACGCGCTTCTAACTCCGGGTCTGCATCCGAACGAAAGCGAAATCAGAACCGTGTGAGCCATGAGTCGGTGGCATAACGTGTTTCGGTCAGGCGATCAGCCTCAGCGGCTTCGCTTTTTGAAAGCTCGCGAAGGGTGACGTCACGGGAAAAAGGCCTGGCAAACTCTTTGGCAGTCCAATGGGCGGTGTCGATGTTCTGGATGCTGCCCTGGTGTAGCAATCCCCGACGTGTGCGCCGTTGCGCACCTCCGGCTATCTTGCGACCGTCTATGAGCAGGTCGGCAACAACGGGGCGCTGAAAGCAGCCGTCACCGGTTGGGAAGACAACCGTTGAAAGGACTGCGGCATGACCCTGGCTTTGCAAGAACGCTGCGATTGCCGTGTGAATTCGCCGATAGGATTCCGAGACGGGAATCCCGGCAAAGGGATGCTGGGCGGGAATGATCAACGAGTATGTCCAATCGGCGCCGTGATCGACGATACCGCCGCCAGTCCAACGCCGGACCAGTGGCGGAGAAGGGCGTGCCCGTCGGACTTCGGTGAATTTCTCGAAGTAGCCAAAGGAAGCCGTGGGTTGATCCCAACGGTAGAGGCGGAGGACCGGGACTTCCGGGGCGGCCATAAGCGCCTCGTCCGCCGCCATGTTCCATGCGCCAGACGCAGGTGCAAGGCCGGCGATAAGATGAAGGGTGTCGAAAAGCACGCCGGTAAAATGCCACGGGATGTCTGTTTCGTTCCCTGTTTTCCTGGTCAACGGACTGGACTACGATGTTTTTTCCTTCAGCCCATAATCGACGCGCGTTGACGCGGGGCCGCCCGGATCAGCCGTAGGTCGGAGGTGAGCGCAGCGTGCAGAATGCAGCGTCCCTAGTCGTCTTTTTTCTTTTTGCTTTTATCGGACTCCTTCTCGCTCTTGTCCTTGCGGCTTTGTTTTTCGGAGAGCCGATGATTGTTGGACCGACGCTCGTCCCGTTGTTGGCTTTGGGCTTGGGATCGCTCCTCTTTTCTATCGCGGTTGCGGTTGCGGTTTCGCTCCGATTCATTGCGATCCTGATTGCGATCGTGTTCACGACGTTCTAGTTCCTGTTGAACGGCCATTTGCTGCCGCCGGTCATTGTCGCGCTTCCTTTCCTGGCTGCGTCTTTGGTCCCGGTTGTCCCGATCGTCCTTATCGTCGCGATTCTGTTGTTTTCGGGCCTCTATTTGGCGCGCGCCTGGTTCCTGTTCCTGCTGTTTTCGCTCGAAATCGCGGCGCAATTGGTCCTGCTGCTTTTGACGCAGCTCGACAGCTACCTGCTGCTGGCGAGCTGCCTGGTCGCGTTCGCGTGCGTCTCTCTGTTGACGGTCTTTCTTGTCGTCTCCACTTTTGCGCCGGTGATCGTTGCGGTCGTCGTTCGGCTGGGAATCGTGTTTCGGTTGATCGCGCAACGCATTCCATGGACGATCCTGATCCGGATCGCGTTTTCCATTATCCTTTTTTCGATCTCGATGGCGGTCTTTGTCGGGGCTATCATGATCTCTTCGGCTTTGTCTTACGTCCCGGAGAACCTCCGGCTGTTGCAAATTTGCCAGGCGCATCTCTGGGCGACGCGCTTCTTCGCGGAGAACCTGGGCGACTGACTTTTTGTTGTTTTCATCGCGTTGACGCTTACGGCGATCGTCTTTTTTGTGATCCTTGATTTCGTCGCGAATTTTTCGACGGATATCGTCCGCCTTTTGTTGATCGCGAATATCGCCCCAGCCACGATCTTCGCCCTCCCGATCCAGACGCTGCCGGACAAAACGTGGCCGGATTTCGTCGGATACCGGCACCACCGCCGGCGCAAGCACTCGGAGGACGTTGCCGTCGCGGCGTCCGCGATAGGCGTCGCGAAATTCATGGTCGTCGTCGCGCCAATGACGCACGCGTTCGAGTCGGAGCCGCTCAATCGGCCGTTCGCATCTTGGCGAGATCACTTCGTAGCGCGGCCCATAATTGTAAACCACGTCGCCCGTGTACACGACTCGCGTCACGTTTCGCGTCCTGTTGATGTAGACGATGTTATCCGCCGGCTCGTAAATTACCTCCCGCAACGAAGGAGCTCCAAAAAAACGGACGGACGTAAACGAATATTGCGCAGGTCCAATGTCGTAATCCGCGTCCACATCATCGTCGATTTCCTCGCCTGGGCGGCACGCCGCGCGGGGCGGCAGTGGAGCCCAGCCCACCACATCGTTGTCGTCGCCGTACCGCCAGCTTACCCATGCTGGGCCCCATTCGTAGCCTGGCACCCAGCACCATCCGATGTCTCTCAAACGCACCCAGCGCCCGTAGTGATATGTCGCCCAGCCAAAATCCTCATAAGACGCCCATGTCCACCCACTGTCCGTGTAAATCCAATACCCATCCGTGTACGGGCGCCAGCCCGAATCCACGTCTCGTGGCTGCCAGACATATCCGTAGTCATTGGTCTCGATCCAATCTCCGTAGGGCTCGAGCGAGTCGTAGAAAAAACTGAAAGAGATTTCTGCCCTGGCCGGCTGCACGGTGGCCGTAAAAGTAAAAGCTGCCAAAATCACGAAAAGGAGGCTTTTCATAGGGGTCGGTGGAAGGGTTCGACCCAAGGCATCGAAACTTATTCAATCGAAAACACTTGCGCTGACGCCCTATTTTCTGCAATTGCCGGCTTCTCAACATGCAAACGATTATCATTGGCCACAAGAACCCTGATATGGATTCGATTTGTTCCGCACTGGCGTACGCGGATCTTAAAACACGTCTCGGCATGAAAGATGTAACCGCGGGACGCGCCGGCAATACCAATGAGCGCATCGATTTTGTTCTCGATCGCTTCGGTTTCGACGCTCCCCCGTTCTTTTCCGACGTCTCGCCCAAAGTCGCCGACGTCATGGACACAAGCGTCATTTCGGTCCCTGAAACCGCCACGGTTTATGAGGCGGTCACCTCCGTCGAGCAAAAACGCCTCCGGGATTTGCCCGTTGTCAACGCTGCCGGACATTGCAAGGGCATGCTGTCGGGCGCAAGAATCGGCCGGTATTTGTTCCCGCCACGTGAAGAATCCTCCAATACCCGGGTTGTTGTTGGATACATCGAAGACATGATTCGTGCCTTCGACGGTGAACTCATTGCGGGCAAGCTCAACCCGAAGGAGCAGGAATATCTGCTTGTCGTTGCGGCCATGAGTGCGGTTTCGTTTCAAAAACGTCTCGCGCTGTACCGGGGCCGCCCCGTTGTTCTCATCGTCGGCGATCGGTCTGATGTGCAAATCAGTGCCATCGCCGAAATGGTTTCTGCGATCATCGTCACGGGCAGTTTTCCCCTTGAACCAAACATTGTGGCCTCAGCCGAAGCCAACGGAGTCATGCTCATCAGCTCGCGGTATGACACGGCAACCACGTTGCTGCTTGCCCGCGGCGGGGTCAAAGTTTCCAAAATGCTCGACCCTGAGTTCGACAGCGTCGCGCCAAACACGCTGCTGGGCAAGGCCCGCGAAATAGCCGCGGCGAGCAATTCGTCCGTATTCCCCGTCATCGACGAGGAAGACGTTCTTACCGGCATTCTGTCGAAGAGCGATTTTCTGAAGCCGATTCAACGGCAGTTGATTCTTGTCGATCACAACGAAATGTCGCAGGCCGTGCAAGGCGCGGATTTGGTGCCAATCGCAGAAGTCATCGACCACCACAAACTTGGCGGTGTGCGCAGTGACACGCCGATTCTTTTCTGGAACAATCCCGTTGGTTCCACCTGCACGCTCGTGACTCAGCTCTTCCGGACGCACGGCGTCGAGATAACGCCAAATGTTGCGGGGCTGCTCATGGCCGGCATCATTTCCGATACCCTCAACCTGACGTCGCCGACGACGACCGCTGTCGACAAGGAAATCCTGGCCAGTCTCTCGCAGATCACCGGGGTTGCTCCCGGCGACCTTGCCGAGGAGATCTTTTCCGTTGGTTCACCGCTGCGTTCTCTGCCGGCCGATCAGGTCATCAACGCCGACAGCAAGGAATACGTCGAGAACGGCCACAAATTCAGCGTGGCGCAGATCGAAGAGCTTAGCCTGTCGTTGTTAGCCAAAAAACAGCAAAGCCTCATCGATGAACTCGCCAAATCGCGCTCGGCGCGAGGGCTGCTCTTCGCCTCATTGCTGGTTACTGATATTAACACCCAGATGTCCGTTCTGTTGGTCTGCGGCGCGAATGAATATCTTAACACCATCGATTTTCCGCGTCTGGGCGATCACGCATGGAAACTGGACGGAGTCGTTTCGCGTAAAAAGCAGCTACTGCCATACCTGCTTCAATGCCTGCAAAGGATGGAGCCGGTTGCCGCAGCATGAGTCTTTTCTGGCAAAGCGGCGAAGCCGAAAAGGAAACGCCTGCATGGGTGCTCGCGTTCAACTTCCTTCTCGCCTTCGTCGCCTTGTCGGCGATTTTCGCGTTCTGTTTCAGCCAGAGCCTTAACGCGTGGCGTTGGGATGTGATCGGCCGCTACCACCAGCAATTCTGGAGCGGCTGGCAACTAACCATCCTCGTCTCGGCTCTGTCGCTGATTCTCAGTACGCTGTTTGGTCTGGTCTGGTCGCTCGCGGGGAGATCGCATTTCCTGCCACTGCGGGCGTCCGCCAGGATTGCCGTGGAAGTCATCCGCGGAACGCCTCTCCTGGCTCAAATCTATATCTTCTTTTACGTCGTCGCGGATGCGTTTCGCATCGAGGACCGTTTTGTCGTGGGAATTGTTACGCTGTCGATCTTTAGCGCGGCGTATATGGCTGAAGTCATCCGGGCGGGTATTGAAAGTATCGGCAAAACGCAGGTCGAATCCGCACGTGCTATCGGCCTGACTCGATTTCAGATGTACCGGTACGTCATCGTGCCGCAGGCGCTCAAAGTTACGCTCCCGCCGATGGCCGGCCAGTTTGCCTCGATCATCAAGGATTCATCCTTGCTTTCAACCGTGGCGATTGTCGAGTTTACCAAAAGCGCCGCTGATGTTGCGTCGTTAACTTATACGAACCTTGAGTGTTATTTGATGCTTGCTCCGGGTTATCTCATTCTAACACTTCCCATTTCACTTTGGACACAGTGGCTTGAAAAGAAGCATCGCTATGAAACTTAGCATTTCCGGACTGACCAAACGTTACGGAGAGCACGTTGTCCTCAGCGACGTCAACCTCCACTTCGACAAGATTCATTCCCTGGCCCTCATTGGCCCGTCCGGTGGGGGAAAATCCACCCTCCTGCGCATCCTTGCCGGGCTGGAGAGTCCCACATTGGGCACCGTCGAAATCAACGCGCAGCGGCTTCACTTCACGGAAGCATCGCTGCGTCCCTACCGGCGCACGATCGGCACCGTCTTTCAGGCGTACAATCTTTTCCCGCATCTCACGGCGTTGCGTAATATCACGCTTCCCCTCGAAAAAGTTCATGGACTGGCGCCTGCTCTTGCGGAGCAAACGGCCATGGATTTCCTCGCCCGGTTTCAGCTGGAAAAACATGCCGGCAAAAAACCGGCAGCGCTCTCCGGTGGTCAGCGCCAGCGGGTCGCCATTGCCCGTGCCGTTTCCATTCGCCCCAAACTGCTTTTTTTTGACGAACCCACCTCGGCTCTGGATCCAGAGATGACCGCCGAAGTCCTGGAAATGATCGAGGAGCTTCGTGCCGAAGGCCGGGATTTTGTTCTCGTTACTCACGAAATGGGTTTCGCCCGGAAAGTTGCCGATGAAATCGTTTTTCTGGCGGATGGACGGATTGTCGAAACAGGTCCTGCTGCCGAGCTCTTTGGGCATCCGCGTTCTCCTCAAACCCAACAGTTTCTCGCCAGGATTTTGAAGTATTGAGTGGGCTGGCTAAACGGCGGGGAAGACGCTTCTGTGTTAGCTAACGATTCGCAACGCCATTCAGATTCGCCCGCAGCAGGTTGAGGAACCGGTGGAGCAGGGGATTCTGGTCGTCTTTGCGCCAGGCAGCGCCCACTTTCCAGACGGCCTCTTTGTCGGGAAGGCGATGGAAACGCACGCCGGAAAAGTGAGTCGTGCCGAAGGACTCCGGAATCATTGCCAGGCCGAGTCCGGCTCGAACGAGGGCCAGCGCGGTGGTTATCTCCGAGGCTTCCTGGACGACGCGGGGGTGGAAGCCGTATTTCGCGCAGAGCCGGAGGACATGCGCGTAAAAACCGGGAGAGCGCTCTCTCGAAATGAGGATGAACGGTTCGTTTTTACAATCGGCTAGGGGCGCGCCCTCCGAGAGATAGGAGGTGGCGGCGCTGACCAGCATGGCTCGGTCCTGGATGACGGGCATGGATTCGAATTCCGATCCGGAGGGAAGCCTGATAAAGCCGAGATCGAGGTGTCCACCTCGCAACGCCTCGATTTGTTCCGCCGTGGAGAGGTCGCGGAGAGTTACGTCGATACCGGGTGTCGTTTCGCGGAGCTTGACGACGATTCGCGGGACCAGTTCAAAGGTGTGAAAGCCGAAGCCGATCCGAAGACGCCCCAAGTCGCCTCGGGCAGTCCTGCGTCCGCGTTCGATGAGTTGATCGAAATCGTAAACCATCGGGCGGGCATCGCGCAGGAACTCAGCTCCCAGCGCGGTGAGTTTTGTGCCGTGCCGTCCGCGCACAAACAAAAGGCCGCCCAATTCATCTTCGAGGCGGTGAATTTGCTTGGTGAGCGCAGGCTGGCTGAGGTGGAGCAGTTTTGAGGCGCGCCCGAAATGGAGTTGCTCGGCGAGGACAACAAAGGAGCGAATTTCGCGCATTTCCATTAACAGAGGTTATCACAGGGATTACGAGAATCCATTGGAAGAATGCGCTCTGCCGGGTTCCATTTGATCTATGAACTCAGAAACAATTGAAAATCCTGCCCACCAACTTCCGCGGACGGGTGCAGCCACGCTGGGTGTGCTGCCTGTTGAAAAAAAGAACGGCACCCCAAAAGGTATGGCGTTTATCGATCTGGATGGAACCCTCCTTGGTCCAGAGAAATATGTGAGCGTTGAAAATGCGCAAGCCGTCGAGCGTCTGCGGGCTGCAGGCTTTGAGATCGTCATCGCATCTGGCCGTCATCATGAGAATATCGTGCGGATGCGGGATCGTGTGGGGCCGATGGATTGGGTGGTATCGTCGCAAGGTGCGATGGTGCAGCATGTGAAGACCCATCGGATGTTGCACGAGCTGATTCTGCCGGCGGAACTGGCGCTGGAGTTGATGGATTTCGGGCGGCAGAAAGGCCTGAGTTTAATCGGGTATCACCGTGAGGGTGTATTTATCGAACAGGAATCGGAGTGGACGGATCTTTACGGGAAACGATGCGGTTGGGCGCCGCCGCTGGGTGATCTAACCAAACTGGCTGGGACTGGGTTTCAAAAAATGCTGTTATCTGCGTCGGGCGCCAGGATCGACGAGATTGAAGGGGAAGTGTTGGCGAAATTCGCAGGCCGGGTTTACGCGGTGGAAACGGATCATGAAGTGATCGAGTTTTTATCGCCGAAAGCCAACAAAGCAGCCGGAGCACAGGCGCTTATCGACGAACGTGGAGTCCTTCGTGAGAACACCGTGGCTTTTGGTGACGGGAACAACGACGTCGAACTGCTGGAGTGGGCCGGTTTTTCTGTGGCGATGGATCACGGTTGGGAAGCTGCGAAACGCGCGGCAACGCTGGTTAGCGCGCCGGGACCTGCCGGGACGGCATTTGCGCGTGGCGTCGATGCCGTGCTGGAACTCGTGGCCGCATAAGAAAAACCAAAAACCAGTTCACAGGGGAACGCAAAGGAAGCAACAATTCCTTATGCGTTCCCGTTTAAAGAGTTTTGTTTATGCCTTCCGTGGCATTGTTCAGCTGTTTGTTACGCAGCCGAATGCCAGAATTCATGCTGTAGCGGCGGTGGGCGTTGTGGTAGCGGGATTTGGCTTTCGCGTATCTGCGATAGAGTGGTGCCTGCTGGTGTTGAGCATGGGTGCTGTGCTTGGGGCGGAGGCAATGAATTCGGCGGTGGAGACGCTGGCGGACGAAGTTTCCGAGCAAAGAAGGGAACGGATTGGGCTTGCGAAGGATCTTGCAGCAGGCGCAGTGCTGCTCGTTAGCATTGGTGCAGCGCTTGTGGGGGTCATTATTTTCGGGCGTTACCTGTGGTTTTCGAGTTGAAGCGGTCATTGTGACCACCTACTATCAGGATCTCTTCAGCCGCTCTCCCCCGAGTGAACTCATCCTGTCACAGAACGATTCTCGTAGCCTCATCGGTGCTTGCAGCGCTTGCTGTAATCCAGCTGGCGGTTGTTTTTACGATTTTCGTGCAGCGTGCGACTCTGATTGGAAATGCGCCGGTCTCCGTGCCTGCGGTTGCGACCGTAGCCCCTTCGCCGGCACCGGCCGTGCCTGCTGCGTCGCCGATCGCGGAAACGACACCGGAAGCGGCTGCCGGTCCGGTAAGTGAAGCCGGGAACGCCGCTGCAGCGAAAAATACGGCGGCACCCGTTACGGCCGAAGAATCACGTCCGGCCGTGGCAGCGAAATCCGTGCAGGCATCCCCCCAGGCGCCGCTCTCCCAGAAAGACCAGATTCTTCTCAAAGCTCGTCGGGCTCGTGACAACGGAGACATGACGGCGGCGCTCGCCGGGTTTCGCCAGGCGCAGAAAGGAGGGGGGGATGACCCGGTCGTCGTTTCGGAAATTGCCGCCACGTACGAAGCGATGGGGCTCACCGACAAAGCCATGACTCAGTGGCGTCGCGTGATGGCTGCCGGAGAAAAAGCCGGGGATTTATATGGGATCGCCGCAGAAAAGATCCGTGACGGAGTGGATGTGGCCGGTGCGTCGATGAGCCGGGACATCGATGGGTTGCAGCCAGGATCGACGCTCGGGCTTGTCGAGACGCAGAAAATTTATGAGGAGAATCCCGATGGCACAGCGAAGGTGTCCGTTCGGGTAGCGGTCAAATCCCGGCCCACGTCGACGATGGTCGCGGGCGACGTAAGCGTCCAGGTGATGTTTTATGAGCTGGTGAACAATCATGAAGTTGAGGAAACCAGCGCTTCGTTTTCCCAGGTCACCTCGGAGTGGATTACGACTCCCCCCGATTGGAGAGAGGATCACATGGAAGTGTTGCGGGTGATTTATCAGCAACGGGCTACGAATCCTGCAGATCCGGAAGGGATCGACCCCGATCAACGGAAATATCTCGGCTACATTGCCAAAGTTTACTATAAAAACGAGCTCCAGGACGTCGGGGCCGAGCCGACGAAGCTACTGCAATTTTTCCCTCCGAAAGTGACGTTGACCTCCACGTCTGAAATCCCGCGATAAGATAAAATGAAGATCCTGGCTGTCGATGATGATGCCGCAGTGGCAGAAGCGCTGGTGAGTTCGATTGAACGTATCGGCGGCCATCAGGTTGCCCGTGCTGGAAGCGGTGACGAGGCGCTTGCAAGAGCGTTGGAATGGGGCGGGGTAGACTTGCTGATAACGGATGTCGTCATGGATCCCATGGACGGATTGGTGCTGCGCTCGGAGATGGCGGGGCGTTTTCCGGACGTGAAGGTGATATTTGTGACGGGATACGATTTGCGCGAATACGCGGAAGTCATAGCTGGCGTGCCGCTGTTGACGAAACCGCTGTCATTGGATGCGGTGAATCACGAGATCCGGTTGGTGGATGAAAGTCTGAAGGCAAAGACGAAGCCGACAGTCGTTGCCGCGGCGACACCTCTTGTTGGTGCGGCAGCACCTGTTGCTGTGGTTCCGGAGCCCAAAACGCCAACACCTGTCGCGGCGGTCCACGTGCCCGTGGCAAAGGTGCCAATGCCGGTAGCTGCGCCCGTTGTGAGGGTGCCTGTGCCTGTGGCAAAGGTGCCAACGCCTGTAGCTGCGCCGGTGGCGACGGTGCCTGTGGCAAAAGTGCCAGCGGCGGTTGCCGCGGTGCCCGCATCGAAACCTGCTGCTCAAACGCCGATCCCCGTGGTGCCCATGCCTGTGCCTGTGGCGAAAGTCCCGACGCCAGTGGCTGCGGTGCCGGCATCGGAACCTGTGGCGCCTGTGTCTGCTGCTCAAACGCCGACCCCCGTGGCGCCCATGCCTGTGCCTGTGGCAAAAGTCCCGACGCCGGTGGCTGCGGTGTCTGCCGCTCAAACGCCGACCCCTGTGGTGGCAATGCCTGCGCCTGTGGCGAAAGTGCCGGCGCCGTCCACAGCAGCTCCGGTGGTTAATCCCGTCCCCGTTGCGAAAGGAGCTGTGCAGGCCGTGCCAGCTGTTGCCGTTTCAGCCGGAAATCCGCCGAATCAGCAGGGTGCCAGTCAGCACCGTCCGGCCGTGACGGCCGTGCCCGTCGCCGTTCCGAAAGGCAAACCTGTGGGGCAGCCAGTTGCCGGGCCTGTCCCTGTTCGTGCGGCAGCGACCGCTCCTGAATCTGAGGCCCTGGCCGGTTACCGGATCGTCCGCAAACTCGGGGAAGGGCATTGGGGCGAAACATTTGAAGCGTTCCAGACCTCCATCCAGCGACCGGTTACGATGAAAATCCTTCGCCCGGAGTTTGCGTCGGACAGAGAGAAAGTTCAGCAGTTCATTGCCGAAGCCAGCATCAAGGCCAACGTTCAACATCCTAACATCATTTCCGTTTATGAAGCGGGACAGAGCGCTGGACGTTACTTTTATACCCGGGAATACGTCAACGGCTCGACGGTGGACGGGCTCCGCAAGAACGGTTCGTTGCTGGATGAACGGGTTGCGCTGAAAATCGTCCGCGTTGCCGCGGAAGCCCTCTCCTATCTGAGTCACGAAAAGATCCACCACGGCCTCATCAACGGTGGCAGCATTTACCTCGATGCCGGGAATCGTCCCCGCATTGCCAATCTCGCCCGTGTGAACGGTGACGCGAGTGCGCCCGTTTCACGGCAAATCCGGCAGCTTTCCGAGATTGTCGGTCAGGCATTGCGGCCTGATGCCGCTCTCAACCCCGGTCTCAAAGCGCTGCTGAAGCGTATGTGTGCCGAAGGAACCGACGGCTTTCCCTCATGGGGAGCACTCATTCAGGCCGTCAAAACCCTTGAGCCCGCAGTCATTCCACAGGACGCACATAAGATCACTGAAAGCGACCAGGTGGCGATCCGCGCTCTCGAAGCAGCCCGGAAACAACAAAAGCGGTCGCTGATTCTTTCCACCTTGGGCTTATTCGCGCTTCTGTGGGTAGTGGCATTCGCCGTCTGGTTTCAGTTTTTCCGTTCCAAGGCGACCGTTCACAACAGGCTCATCAAAATCCCTGCCGGCGCCTTTATCTATCAAAATGGCGAAACCAGGCAACTGCCCGATTTCTGGATCGATGAATACGAAGTTACTATTGCTGAATACGCGGAATTTCTGAAGGCTCTCGAGAAGAATCCCACGGACAAATACGACTCACCGAACCAGCCCAAGGGCAAATCCCATAAGCCACAGGAGTGGGATCGGTATTATGCCAAAGCCAAAGATGGCAAGACCTTTGAGTTGGCGCCGATCAACCTCGATTCTCCGGTTATTCTGGTCGACTGGTATGACGCCTACGCCTACGCTAAATGGAAAGGTCGTCGGCTTCCCACCGAAGTGGAATGGGAAAAGGCCGCACGCGGCGCCAATGGTCGTGTCTACCCGTGGGGTAACGAGTTCGATGCCACAAAACTTAACTCCAGCGCGGACTACAACAGTGATTCCACGGCGAAAGGTACCAAAGATGGTTGGAACCGATGGGCTCCCGTCAACGCCGTCGCTGGCGATGTGAGCGAATACAGCGTTTGCGGCATGGGCGGCAACGTCTCGGAATGGACTGCCAGCACAGAAAAGAGCATGGGGTTTGACGTTCCAGTCATCCGTGGTGGTTCCTACCGTCAGCCGGTTTATGACGCGACAAACCCGCCTGTGCAGTTGCTCACCGAACGCCGGACGAATCTACTCCAGGACCAGGTTGGTATGACGCTTGGCTTCCGGACCGCCTCGGATACTCCTTAGCCTCCCGACCAATGATGAACCCTGGAAAGACCCGTTTTTTTGTGCTGATTGCCCTCGCCGCCACACTGGCCGGGACCGCGCATGCCCAATTGCAAGTGACTTTAAAAATGTCGCGCTCTCTTTACATGACCTATGAGCCCATGCTGGCTGAAGTCTCAATCACCAATCTGAGTGGACGCGATCTGAATTTGGCGGACGCCCCTGGCCAATCCTGGTTCGGCTTTGAGGTTTTTGCCGGGAAAGACACTCCTTTGCCGCCTGTGAACCCCCATTACCGCGTCGATCCGATTTACATTCCGGCCGGACAAACCTTGAAACGCACGCTCAATTTGACGCCACTTTATCCCCTCCAGGATTTTGGTTCGCACAGCTTGCGGGCGGTCATCTACGACAAAGAGACGGACAAATATTATTCCTCGAACCGCAAGGCAATTGAAATCACGGATGGCGTGCAGATTTGGACCCAGACTGTCGGCGCCACGGCGGCTCAAGGGGGTGGCAACCGGACCATTTCGTTGTTAACCAATCGTTTGCTCAAGGAGAACCGGCTATACGTGCGGGTTATTAACCCCGACACCGGGGTGGCGCTGGCCTGCTTTTCGCTGGGACGGGTGCTCTCGTTTTCGCCGCCTGAGTATGCGTTGGATGATAAGAACCAGCTCAACGTCCTGCAAATGGTGGGGCCGCGGCAGTATTTCTACACGCAGGTCGACGTCAATGGCAAAATCCTCCAGCGGACGTCCTATATCGACGACAAGACGAGCCCCAAGCTCTCGCGTGAAGATCTGGGTTTTGTCGTAGTCAAAGGTGGTAAACTCGATACGCCGGAGGCACGGGCCGCTGAGCAAAAACCGAGAGCCGGCCTGCCCAAACTTTCCGATCGTCCCATCGGAGTCGGAGAATAGCAGGTAGGCCCGTTCTTTAAAATAGCCCGTGGAAGAAGCCATTGCTCTGGCGGACCGGTTGCTGGTGATGGAGGCTGGACATTTCTTCCTGGAATAGCCTATTACGCTTCCACGTCTGCGGGATTGCACGACCCGGGAATTTGTGGAACTGCGGGAATCCATTCTGTCGCGCGTCCTTCAATCTTGAAATTGGAATCCTGAAATCTCAAATGCCTCCGACCGCCCTCCGTCTCCGCGGTTTCACCGAATCCGTCATCCGCGAAATGACCCGCGTTGCGAACCGCTATGGCGCGATCAATCTTTCGCAGGGCTTCCCCGATTATGATCCGCCCGCGGAACTTGTCGAAGCCGCTGGGCGCGCGTTACATGGGGACAACCATCAATACGCCGTCACGTGGGGTTCACCCAATTTCCGCCGGGCGCTCGCCGAAAAACAATCGCGTTTCATGGGGCTCGACATTGACCCGGACGCGCATCTGGTGGCCACCTGTGGCGGTACCGAAGCGATGCTGGTGGCGCTGATGACCGTCTGCAATCCCGGCGACAGCGTCATCATTTTCTCGCCTTTTTATGAGAACTACGGCGCCGACACGATTCTGTCGGGCGCCCGGCCGCTCTATGTGCCGCTGCACGCGCCTGATTTCACGTTCGACCCCGATGAACTCCGCCGCGCCTTTGCCGAAAAACCCCGAGCCATCGTCGTTTGCAATCCGTCGAATCCAACCGGTAAGGTGTTTACCCCGGACGAACTCACTTTTATCGGGCAGCTCGCTACGGAGGCTGATGCCTTTGTTATCACTGATGAGGTCTATGAGCACATCGTCTACGCGCCGCACACTCATACGTACGCCGCTGCGCTGCCGGGAATGTGGGAGCGGACGCTAACGGTCGGGTCACTATCGAAGACCTATGCCATTACTGGATGGCGCCTGGGTTATGTCCTGGCCGCGCCCGAAATCATCAGCCAGGCGCGAAAAGTGCATGACTTTCTCACCGTCGGCGCTCCGCATCCGCTCCAGGAGGCCGCCGTTACTGCGCTTCGTTTTCCGGATTCATATTACGAAACGCTCATCACCGAATACACGGGCCGTCGTGATCTTTTTCTCGGTTACCTTCGGCAGGCCGGACTCAAGTTTTCCGAACCGCAGGGCGCCTACTATGTTTTAGTGGATATCTCCGATTTCTCCGAAGACGACGTGCAATTTGCCCATTGGCTGGCGAAAGAAATCGGTGTCGCCAGTGTCCCTGGCTCCAGCTTTTTCCATGGCACCGAAAAACGTTTTATTCGTTTCCACTTCGCCAAACGGGATGAAACGCTCCGGGCCGCCGGCGACCGGTTGCTGAAGCTAAGCAGTCAAATGTAGCGTAAGCGTTCCGTCTGCCTTTTTTGGAAACACAATGGAAGGTTGTTCTACTAGGGTTCGGGTTTTCACCCGACGATGACCAACCAGACTGCGGCGAAGAGGAGCACGGCTCCGCAGAGGCGGGTCAGCATCAGGTTGGGATGCAACTTGGATTCGCTGTTGCCGAGCCAGCCGCCGGCGATCCAGGCCAACAACACGCTCCAGATGCAGCGGGAGCTGTAGACGATATTCACAGCGGTGGCGTCGCCTGCGAACTGCAGGGCGAACGTGATGATGATGTTTTGCCCAGCCAGAACGAGGCAGCCAAAGAGGAGCCACGACAACGCACTTCCGCGGGGCGGATTGATCAGCTGCGTCCCGAAAATAGGCAGGTAAAGACCGCAGGTTAGCAGGCCAAGGATCGTGTACATTGCGGCAATGAAACTCGCTTTGCCCATGTGCGCGGACCAATGCTGAACCACGATGTCGGTAAACCCAAACGTCGTGGCGGCGGCCAAAGAGGCGGCGACGGTGACCACCAGCGGTCGGATGCCAGCGGAGGAACGCCGGGCGCCCGTGCCTGTAACCACAAAAATGCCAACGCTGCTCAACCCGGCTGCCAGCCACCATGCCCCGGGAATGGCATCTCCAAAAGCCAGAGACGCAATCACAGCGACGAGGATGATCTTCGAGCCAAGCAGGGGAGTTGCGATGGAGACATCACCGGATTTCAGTGCCACGAACGTGAAGTATTGGCCGAGAAAAAACGTGCACGCTGCAATGACTGGTTCATGCCAATGGGTCATGATGGCTTGCCAGTCGGCGGCAAACCAGAACGGCAGGTAAAGCACGGACATCGCCATATTTCCGTAGAAATTGACCTGCCACGGGCTGACTCCGCGGCTCATGGTCTGTTTGAGACCCAGAGCGCCGAGTGTGTAGAGGATGGCGCAGAAAAGGACTGCAGGGAGAGGCCAGTCGGTTGGTAAGTTAAAAATTAGAAGTTCGGAATTAAGAGTTGGGCGGGGGACGAGGGGTCATTTCGTTCTTACTCATACTCTTACTCGTAATCGTAATCTTTCTTCCTCTCCTATCTATTCCAGGACCCAACAAACGAGGATTAAGGGGAAGAGTATCGAGAGCGGAAAGATTACGATTATGAGTAAGAGTATGATTGTTATCGCGAGCGATTTTTACAGGGTCACGATCTGTCCGGTTTGCCACGATTGAGTGGCGGCTTCGGCCAGTTCCTGGGCTTTAATGGCGTCGGCCATCGTCGTGCGGACAGGTCCGCCGGTTCTGATCGCATCAAAAAAGTGAACGAGTTCGTCATGGTAGGCAATTCGGTAACGCTGCAGGAAATACGGTTCAACGGAATCCGTCGCAACCTGTTTTGCGGTGGATGAAGTGACTTCCGTGGGCCGATGGTTCCCGGCCTGCATCATTCCGGCGCTGCCGAGGACTTCGAAACGCTGGTCGTATCCGAAGGTGGCGCGGCGGCTCGCGTTGATCTGGCACAATTTCCCGGATTTGCCGCGAATATTGACGATGGCTGTGTCGATGTCGCCTTCGGCGGCGATGGCGGGATCGACGAGACAGCTTCCCGTTGCGTGGATGGTCGCCGCCTCCTCGTCGAGAATCCAGCGGAAGATGTCAAAGTCATGGATGAGCATGTCGCGGAAAATGTACCCGGAGGTTCTGAAATAGGAAAGATGCGGCGGCGCCTGGTCGCGGCTTGTAATAAGGAGCACTTCCGGAGTGCCGATTTCTCCGGCATTGAGGCGGGTTTTCAGGGAGTTGAATGTCGGATCGAAGCGTCGCTGGAAGCCGACCATGCAAAGGACGCCGGCATTGTCGACGGCTTTCTGGGCTTGCCGGGCTCGCTCGAGATCCAGATCAACAGGTTTTTCGCAAAAAATGGCTTTCCCGGCAGACGCTGCGCGTTCGATAAGATCGGCGTGCGTGCTCGTGATTGACGCGATGACGACAGCTTCAACGCTGGGGTCATCGAAGATCTCCTTGGCGGTCGCCGTTCGGGCGCCGTACTGCGCCGCAAGCGCTTCGGCGGCAGGAGCGTAAACATCTGAGATATAAGTCAATTCCACGCCTGGAATGCTGGCCAGATTGGGTGCGTGGACGTGGCCGATACGGCCTGCGCCGAACTGAGCGGCTTTAATGCGGGTTTTAATCATGTTCTTCGATGGGGCGGTTGGGTTTGGGTTCTTCGATGGACAATTCCAGTTTGTAAGCCATGGCGATAAAAAGCGCCTGGCAGAGGCACATCGTGTTCGTGAGAGAACGAAATCCAAAAACGCTGCCTTCTTTTACCGTGAGCAGCGTGGTGGCGTGACGGGCGAGTGGCGAAAGCTGACTATCGGTAATCAGGAGCGTCGACGCGTGATGGTGGCGGGCGATCCTTGCGCAAACTTGCGTCTCGCGCCCATACGGCAAGAAAGTGATTGCCACCAGAAGGTCGCCTTTGCCGATGTTGCCGACCTGATCGCGATACATCCCGCCCAAGCCATTGACGAGCACGACGTGTTTGGTTGTGTGCTGCAACGCGTAAACCAAATACGAAGCCGAAGTAAACGAGCGTCGAACGCCCACGACGTAGATCGTTTTCGCCTTTAGCAAGAGCTCCACGGCAGCCTCGAATCCGGCCGGATCGAAACTCGCGGCTAACTCATCGAGCCCGCTCCGGCTGCCATCGATAAATTCGCGTCCAACGTCCGCAACAGACGCATTTTTCGATTTTCCTCCGATCAGATTGCGAATCCGTTGCTGGTAATTCTGCGTGGGAGCCGCCTGTTGCGTGTAGGCGGTCCTGAACACTTCCTGCATGTCGCTGAATCCGGAAAAGCCGAACGACTGCGCAAATCGCACGACGGCGGAGGCGTGTACGTTGCAGTGCGCCGCGATGTCGCTCACCCGGTCGACCATCACGCTGGAGCGATGTTGCTCGATGTAGGTGGCAACGCTTTTTAGTTGTCGCGGCAGCGAATCGTACGCGGCGGCGATGCGCTGAATCAGTTCATCCACAGAGATCGTTGGCATGGGCGTGTCCATTGGGAGGAGCCTTCAATTGTATAATCAGGGTCAACGAAAAGCGCCAGTCAAAAATAGAAAAAAAATTCCAGAGAACTTTTTTTCGAAATTTTTGTTGCACGCCATTCCCTCGCAGCTAGTTTTCTTCCGTTCACCCAACCCTCACCCCGTCTAACCCTGGCCCAACCTTATGCCCCCAAAAACTGCAGACGGAATGCCCCCTGCCAAAACTCACGCGCCCGATCGTTTTCCCTCCACGGCGCCGGTTCCTCAAGCTCCCTCGCAGCCCCCGACCGGACCTGCAAAAGACGAGCGGATGACCGAATCCAGCTGGTTTACCAAGCTCCTGAAAAAACCTGAATTTGCTTCTATCGCGGGTGCCATTCTGGTCTTCGCCGTGTTCGGTGTCACAGCCGGAAATTCCGGAATGTTCCAGGCCGACGGCATTATCAACTGGATGCAGGTCTCGGCTTATCTTGGCATCCTCGCCATCGGCGCTGCGCTGCTCATGATCGCCGGTGAGTTCGACCTCTCCATCGGTTCGATGATTGGCTTCGCAGGAATGATGGTGGCGCTTCCGGCACTGTATTTTGGTGTACCGCTCTGGGCGACGATTCTACTGGCGTTCGCTGGTTCGATGGCGTTGGGAGCGATCAACGGCTGGCTGGTTGTGAAGACGAAACTGCCGAGCTTCATTGTCACGCTGGCGTTTTTGTTCATCCTGCGCGGACTGACGCTGGCGCTGTCGATCATGTTCGCCAACCGAACGGTCGTCAGCGGCGTCGGGGACCTGGTCACGCAGGATTGGTTCGCGCAGACATTTTTCGCTGGGACGACACTTGACTGGCTGACGAAATGGCTCGCCTCGATTCACGTGATCGGTTCGTTTGCAGACGGCACTCCCATCGTGCCCGGGGTGCCAAAAGTGATTGTGTGGTGGGGCGTTCTAGCGGTGCTCGGGACGTTCGTTCTGGTAAAAACCCGCTTCGGCAACTGGATTTTCTCCGTGGGCGGCGACGTCAACGCCTCGCGCAACGTGGGTGTGCCCGTGAAACGGGTAAAGATTTCGCTGTTCGTTTTGACCGCGTTTTGCGCCTGCCTGTTCGCCGTGCTGCAAGTGTGCGACATCGGCTCGGCAGCGGCGGATCGCGGTTTGCAGAAGGAATTTGAAGCCGTCATCGCAGCGGTTATCGGCGGCTGTTTGCTCACCGGCGGGCATGGATCCGTCATTGGCGCATGTTTTGGCGCCCTCATTTTCGGCGTCGTCCAGATTGGCATCACTTACACCAATGTGAGCTCGGATTGGTTCCGCGTTTTCCTCGGAGTGATGCTGCTCATTGCCGTGCTGTTTAACAACTTCATCCGCAACAGAGTCGCCCAATCCAAATAAATAACACCCCCTCGACCTCATGAACGACGACTACATCCTCAGCCTGGAAAACGTCAGTAAACGCTTCGGCAACGTCATTGCGCTCCGCGAAGTGACCCTACGTCTGCGCCGCGGCGAAGTCCATTGCCTGCTGGGCGACAACGGCGCTGGAAAATCCACCCTCATCAAGACGCTTGCAGGTGTCCACAAGCCCACGACAGGCCAATATTTTGTGGATGGCCAGCCGGTCGAGCTTGCATCGCCCAAGGACGCGTTGGACAAAGGAATCGCCACGGTTTACCAGGACCTCGCGCTGGTTCCCCTGATGAGTGTCGCGCGCAACTTTTTCCTCGGGCGCGAGCCGAGAAAGCGGATGTTTGGTCTGTTTCGCGTAATGGATCTCGAATCCGCGGCGGAGATTTCCCAGCAAAAATTGGCCGATATGGGCATCAAAGTCCGTGATCCCCATCATCCGGTCGGCACGATGTCGGGCGGCGAGAGGCAATGTCTGGCCATTGCGCGCGCCATTCATTTTGGCGCTCGCGTTCTGATTCTTGACGAACCGACTGCAGCCCTCGGCGTTAAGCAAAGCTGCAACGTCCTGAAAATGATTAACAGGGCCCGGGAACGCGGCATCTCGGTCATTTTCATTACACACAACGCCAACCATGCCTATCCGGTTGGCGACTCGTTCACTCTCCTTAACCGCGGACGCTCCCTTGGCACGTTCACCAAGGAAACGATCACCAAGGACGAGCTCCTCGACATGATGGCCGGCGGCGAGGAAATGAAGACCCTCATGAGCGAGTTGGTCGGCGTAAGTATTTAACTTGCAATCACTTAAACTATGAAAAACTCGACCTCTTTTGCCTCACATCGTCCGCTGGATGTCATTTGCCTGGGGCGTCTGGCTGTCGACTTGTACGCGCAACAGGTCGGTTCCCGGCTTGAAGACGTGACGAGCTTTGCCAAATATCTTGGCGGATCTTCGGCCAACATTGCCTTCGGCACAGCGCGGCTGGGTTTGAAATCGGCCATGCTTTCTCGCGTTGGCGACGACCACATGGGACGGTTCTTGACGGAGTCCTTGGAGCGCGAAGGCTGCGACACGAGCCATGTAAGGATTGATCATGACCGGCTGACGGCACTCGTTGTACTCGGACTGAAGGATCGCGACACGTTTCCACTCATCTTTTATCGCGAGAATTGCGCGGACATGGCCGTCGATGTGACGGATTTTGATGAGTCCTTCATTGCCTCAAGCAAGGCGTTGCTCATCACCGGCACGCATTTCTCGACCGAGAAAGTCCATGCCGCCAGTTCGCAGGCCCTCCAGTTTGCCCGGAAGAATACTGTTCGGACGGTCCTCGACATCGATTACCGCCCCGTTTTGTGGGGACTTACTGGCAAAGCCGATGGGGAAACACGCTATATTTCTAATGACGGCGTAACGGCGCATTTGCAAAAACTCCTGCCGTTTTTCGATCTCATCGTTGGCACGGAGGAGGAATTCCGGATCGCGGGCGGGCACCCCGACCTGATCCCCATGTTGCGAGCCGTCCGAGCCGTTACCAAGGCCACTTTGGTTGTTAAACGTGGGGTGCTCGGTTGCTCCATTATCGAAGGACCAATTCCTGATCACATCGACGATGCGCCGACCTTCGGTGGTGTGCGCGTCGAAGTGCTTAACGTGCTCGGAGCAGGGGACGCATTCATGTCCGGCTTTCTGAGCGGCTGGATCCAGGGTGAGAACTACGAAGTCTGCGCCGCGCGCGCGAATGGCTGTGGAGCGCTCGTCGTGTCGCGGCACGCCTGCGCGCCCGCCATGCCGACGCCGGCAGAACTAGACTATTTCCTGACCCGTGCGTCAGAGGACCCCCGAAAAATGCGTCGTCCAGACCTTGATAAAACGCTGGTTCGGTTGCACAAAGTCTCGGTCGCACGAGTGAAATGGAACGAGCTGTTTGTATTCGCTTTTGACCACCGCACACAATTTTTTGAGCTTGCGCAAAAATCGGGCTCGACTGAGAAGAGAATCTCCGTATTAAAGAACTTGCTTGTCGAGGCCGTGTCAGGGATCGAACGGGAGAGCGATTCCGACGGCCTCGACGGCAAACTTGGTATTTTGTGCGATGGCCGTTACGGCCAGGATGCCTTAAATGCCTCAACGGGAAGGGGTTGGTGGATTGGGCGCCCCGTTGAGTTGCCGGGTTCGAACCCCCTTGAGTTCGAAGACGGGTCATCAGTCGGAACGACACTTATTTCCTGGCCAGCTGAACATGTCATCAAATGTTTGGTCTTTTATAGTCCCGACGATCCGGTCGAACATCGATTGAAACAGGAGGCTCAAGTTCGTTCTCTCTACGATGCCGCGCAGGCGAGCGGACACGAGTTATTGCTGGAAATCATCCCGCCCAAGGATCGTCCACAAGCGCCGGATGCCGTTTTTCGGGCGTTGAAACGTTTCTATAATCTCGGGATTCAGCCAGACTGGTGGAAGTTGGAGCCCCTGTCGGCTGAAGAGTGGGAAGCCATCGATAAACTGATTGCCGACAGCGATCCTTACTGCCGCGGCGTGCTTCTTCTCGGTCTCAACCTTCCCATGGCTAAGCTGGCTGCCGGTTTCGAAGCCGCACGCGAGTCGACCACGTGCCACGGATTCGCTGTCGGGCGAACGATTTTCGAACAGCCAAGCCTGGCGTGGCTGGCAGGCGAGATCGACGATGCCGAGTTTGTCACCCGCATTCAGAATAACTTCCGCACACTCATCAACATCTGGCGTGCGTCGCGGCAGAAAGTAGCCGAACCCGCCCACCCTGAACTCTGCGCCGCATGAGAATTCACCCGCCCATCTGCAAATTCCGCGAATCGCAATTTCTGACATGATCGAAACCCCAATCGAAATCGAGGCAACGCCCCTCACAAGACGCTCCCTATCTGCCACATCCGCGACGATTCATCTTACGGTATCGCAGGCCATGGTGCGCTATCTTGCCGGTCTTCGTACGCAGATTGACGGTGAAATCGTTCCGCTGTTCGGTGGAATCTGGGCCATCTTCGGCCATGGAAATGTCGCGGGAATCGGTGAAGCCCTTTACCAGCACCGTGACAAATTTCCCACCTATCGCGCCCAGAACGAACAGGGAATGGCCCATGCCGCCATTGCGTTTGCCAAGGCGAATTTTCGTCGCCGCATGATGGCCGTGACGACGTCCATCGGTCCAGGCGCCACGAATCTTGTCACCGCGGCCGCGCTGGCACACGTCAACCGGTTGCCTGTTTTGTTCCTGCCGGGCGACATTTTTATTTCCGGCGATTCTGGCGCCGTGCTCCAGCAGGTCGAGAACTTCGGTGATGGCAACGTTTCGGCCAACGACTGTTTTCGTCCCGTTTCGCGTTACTTTGAACGCATCGTTCATCCCGCGCAGTTGCTAAGTGCTTTGCCCAGGGCTATTTCGGTTCTTACTGACGCGGCGCAATGTGGGCCCGTTACGCTTGCGCTGCCGCAGGACGTGCAGGCGATGGCTTACGAGTATCCCGCCGATTTTTTTGATGTTCCCATTCTGTCTCCGCGTGCGCTGCCGCCGTCGCAGACAGATCTGGCAACGGCGGTTCGGGCCGTAATGGCCGCGAAAAGGCCCGTCATCATCTCGGGCGGAGGTGTGCTCTACAGCGAAGGCGCCACTGCGACTTTGAAGAATTTTGCCGAGTCTCATGGAGTGCCCGTTAGCGAAACTCAAGCAGGAAAAAGCGCATTGCCGTGGGATCATCCGCTGCAACTCGGCTCGGTAGGCGTTACGGGATCGCCCGCGGCAAATGATCTCGTTTCCGAGGCCGATCTTGTTCTCGCCGTGGGCACCCGTCTTCAGGATTTCACCACCGGCTCGAACACCCTTTTTACGAAAGCGACCGTCGTTTCCCTGAACGTTCAGCTGTTCGACACGCTCAAAAATCGCGGGATTCCCCTGCAAGCCGACGCACGGCTGGGTCTTGAAACGCTCAGCGCTGCGTTACCTCACTGGCGGGCTGACGCCGCCTGGACTCAGCGCGCCCAGGAGGAAGCCGCTGTCTGGCGGGCGACCGTCGATTCCATTTTCGCCGGCAAACGTCTCACCGCAGGAAAGCTGCCCTATGACGGCGAAATCATTGGGGCCGTTCAGCGTTCTAGCGCGAGTTCCGCCGCAAACGATATTGTCGTCTGCGCTGCCGGCACCCTCCCGGCCGAGTTGCACAAACTCTGGCGCACATCTGCGCCTGGCGGATACCACATGGAATATGGTTACTCCTGCATGGGCTACGAAATCGCGGGAGGCCTGGGCGTCAAAATGGCCCGCCCGGACCGCGAAGTCATCGTCATGGTCGGTGACGGAAGCTACCTGATGCTTAATAACGAGATCGCCACGTCGGTAATGCTCGGGAAAAAACTGATTATCATCCTGCTCGATAATCGCGGCTACGGCTGTATCAACCGCCTGCAACAAGCTTGTGGCGGGGAGCCATTCAACAATCTTTTCGAAAATTGCCTCAGTGCTCCTGACGGTTTTCCCTATATCGATTTCGCTGCCAACGCTATTTCCCTTGGTGCCCGTGGCGAACATGTTGCCAATCTTTCCGGGTTGGAGGAGGCTCTGAAACGCGCCCGCGCGTCGGAAGGCACGTATCTCATCAGTATCAATACCGACCCCGACCGCACGACCGACGATGGGGGTTGGTGGTGGGAAGTCGCTGTGCCCGAGACCTCGCCACGCCAGCAAGTCCTCGATGCCCGCGTCGCCCACATCGCCGGCAAAGAGAAACAACGCCGCTGATCTTTAAAAAAATGAGCACCGCCACTTTCAATTTCCGCCTCGGCATCAACCCGCTTTCCTGGAGCAACGACGACCTGCCGTCTCTCGGCGGCGAAACCCCGCTCGACACCGCCCTCAGTGAGGGCCGCGAGATCGGTTATGAAGGTTTTGAGCTCGGCGTTAAATTTCCCCGGGAACCAGAAAAACTCCGCGCCGTGCTGGCTTCGCACGGCCTTGCGCTTGCAGCGGGTTGGTATTCAGGCGAACTCGCCCATCGCAGCGTCAGGGACGAAATCGCCGCCGCTGGGCCATTCATCGAATTGCTAACGAAAAATGGCTCGAGTACGATGAACTACGGGGAAGTCGCCGGCTCCATTCAGGGCCTGCCGATCCCTCTCTACAAACGCCCCCGATTCCGGACCACCGCTGAATGGAAGGAGTATGCCTCGCGTATCGACGAGTTTGCACGCTACACTCTCGATCAGGGCGTCCGTCTCGCATACCACCATCACATGGGCGCTTATATACAGTCGCCTGAGGACATTGATCGTTTGATGGAATTGACTGGCGACGATGTGGGCCTTCTTTTTGACACCGGCCATATCACCTTCGGCGGTGGCGATCCCTCAACTGTGATGGAACGCTACGCCGCACGTGTCGCTCACGTTCATTTGAAAGATGTCCGTCCCGCGGTCCTCCGGCTCGCGCGCAATGGAAGCTGGAGTTTTCTGCAGTCCGTGTTAAACGGCGTGTTCACCGTGCCTGGCGATGGCGCGATTGATTTTGCTCCGCTGATTGCACGGTTGTCCCGGGAAAATTACGACGGTTGGCTTGTGGTCGAGGCCGAGCAGGACCCTGCCGTGGCGCCGAGTTATGCCATGGCCGAGAAAGGGTTCCTGACCGTCAGCGGAATCATCAACAATTTGCTAGTCGAGGTGGCGGTGGCATGATTCCCTGTTTACTCATCAAACCTGATTTATCCCGGCGCGAGATCGTGAGCGTTACCCCTCGTTCCGCCGGTTGGAAGTATGTCGGTTTTTTCGTCGCGCTTCTGAAGGAAGGTGAAGAATTGCGGCTTCCCGCCGTCCCGGAGGAACAGTGTGTCGTCGTGATTACCGGCATCGTTTCCGTGGATGCTGGCGATGAAAAGTGGATCGAAATTGGCCAGCGCAGCAGTGTTTTCAGTGGGGAAGCGCCCTATGCGGTCTATCTCCCGCCCGGAATTGCTGCCACTGTTACCGCCGTTTCCGGTGAAGCAGAGATTGGGATAGGCGCTGCGCCTGCCACAGGAACCCTTGCGCCGCGTCTGATTGAACCTGCTTCGATGCGTCAGTCCACCCGTGGCAAAGGTTCGAACACGCGCTATGTCACGGATATATTGCCACAGGATGAGCCTGCGGAATCGCTGCTCGTCGTCGAAGTGAGAACGCCTTCCGGGCACTCGTCGAGTTATCCTCCGCATAAACACGACGTGGACAACGTTCCCGTGGAAAGTCTGCTTGAGGAAACGTACTATCACCGGATCAACCCGCCGCAGGGATTCGTTTTCCAGCGCATTTACACCGATGCGCGAGACCTTGACGAATCGTTTGCCGTTGAAGATCGGAACGTCGTTCTCGCTCCGCGCGGTTATCACCCGGTCGTCGTTCCCCACGGGTATGAGTCGTACTATCTCAACATCATGGCCGGACCGAAACGGGTCTGGCACTTCCACAATGATCCCGCTCACGAGTGGATTCTCGCAGCCAACTAACATACATCTATCATGACACCTCAAACATTGGAAGAACCTGCCGCAACCAGCACCGCAATGCGACGGATCGAGCATTTTATCGGTGGTAAAATTGTTCGAGGAGGAGGCCGCACCAGCGACGTTTTCAATCCGGCCACCGGTAAAGTAACCGCGCAGGTCGCGCTTGCCTCAACCGCGGAAGTCGATGCGGCCGTTGCAGCCGCAAAGGCCGCGTTTCCCGCGTGGGCAGCGACTTCGGCGCTGAAACGGGCGCGGGTATTGTTCAAATTTAAGGCGCTGCTGGACGATCACCATGACGAGCTCGCCGCGTTGATCACCAGCGAACACGGCAAGGTCTTTTCCGATGCCAAAGGCGAAGTCGTCCGCGGCATCGAAGTCGTTGAATTTGCCTGTGGCATTCCGCAACTGCTTAAAGGCCAGTATTCCGACGACATCGGCGGCGGCATCGACAACTACGCCATCCGGCAGCCGCTTGGCATTTGTGCGGGTATCACACCATTCAACTTCCCAGTTATGGTGCCGATGTGGATGTTCCCCGTCGCGCTAGCCTGCGGAAACACGTTCGTGCTCAAGCCTTCGGAACGCGACCCTTCGCCGTCGTTGCGCATCGCGGAATTGCTCAAAGAGGCGGGCCTGCCGGACGGCGTTTTCAATGTCGTGCAAGGCGATAAAGTCGCCGTCGATGCTCTCATAGCGCATCCTGACGTCGCCGCGCTGTCTTTTGTCGGATCCACTCCGATTGCGGAATATATTTACACGGAATCCACAAAGCGCGGCAAACGTGTCCAGGCTCTTGGCGGTGCGAAAAATCATCTGGTCGTGATGCCTGATGCCAACCTGGATAACGCTGCTGACGCTCTGCTCGGTGCCGCTTACGGCTCGGCGGGCGAGCGTTGCATGGCTATTTCTGTCGCTGTCGCCGTCGGGAACACTGGCGATGCGCTCGTGGAAAAACTGGTCCCGAAAATCAACGCGCTCAAAATCGGCAGTGGCATGGATGACTCTTCCGAAATGGGACCCGTTGTCACCGGTGTCCACAAGGCGCGCATCGAGAGCTACATCGAAGACGGTGTGAATTCCGGCGCCAAACTCGTTGTCGACGGTCGAGGCTTCAAGGCGCCCGGTCACGAAAACGGATTCTTCCTTGGCGGCACGCTCTTCGACGACGTGAAAACCGACATGCGCATTTACAAGGAGGAGATTTTCGGCCCCGTGCTGTGTGTGGTTCGCGTTCCGGACCTGGATTCGGCCATCAAGCTCATCAACGATCACGAGTTCGGAAACGGCGTTTCCTGTTTCACGGCCAGCGGGGGCGTTGCCCGCGAGTTCTCGCGCCGTATTCATGTTGGCATGGTCGGGATCAACGTGCCGATTCCCGTGCCAATGGCATGGCACTCGTTCGGTGGCTGGAAACGATCCCTCTTTGGGAATACGCATGCGTACGGTGAGGAAGGTGTCCGGTTCTATTCACGTTACAAAAGCGTGATGCAGCGCTGGCCCAAAGGCGAACCGCGCACTGCGGATTTCCATATGCCGACCAATTAGCGGCGCCCCTCAAATAAGTTAACAACACCCCCATGAACACGAGTAAATACCCCCGAGTCATCACACTCATTCTAACCATTCTGCTAGCCGTCGTTTCAATCGCGGCGCGTGCAGCTGACGGACAGTTCGTCCTCATCAGCCACGCGCCAGATTCGGACGCCTGGTGGAACACCGTCAAAAACGGCGTGAAAGAAGCCGCCAAGGATTTCGACGTCCAGGTCGACTATCGGAATCCTCCTAACGGCGATATCGCGGACATGGCGCGCCTTATTGAACAGGCCGCTGCCAAAAACTACGATGGAGTCATTTCCTCCATTGCGGATTACGACGTCCTGAAGGGACCGCTGGAAAAAGTGCGCGCCAAGAAAATTCCGATCGTCACCATCAACTCCGGCACCTCGGAGCAGAGCCAAAAGCTCGGTGCTTTGATGCATGTGGGGCAGGAGGAATACGCCGCGGGCAAAGGCGCCGGCGAAAAAGCGAAGGCCGCGGGCATCAAGAGTTATCTCTGCGTGAACCACTACGCGACGAATGTCGCGTCGTTCGAGCGTAGCCGCGGGTTCGGCGAAGCCATCGGCGCGGATTTCAAGAAATCCACACTGGACAGCGGCATCGACCCGACGGAGATCGCGACGAAGGTCAGCAGCTACCTGCGCGCCCATCCCGACACGCAATCGGTCCTCGCTCTGGGCCCGACTTCCGCGGATCCCACACTTCAGGTTCTCAGAAAATTGGGCCTCGCCGGAAAGATCTATTTCTGCACGTTCGACCTCTCACCTGACATCGTGAAAGGCATCAAGGACGACAGCGTCCAGTTCGCCATCGACCAACAGCCGTATTTGCAGGGTTACATTCCCGTTGCCGTTTTGGCGATCCTGAAAAAGGAAAAGACCGATGACATCTCAAAAATCACCGACGTCTTGAAAGCCAATCCGGAATTCCAGAAGCGTCTCGCCGAATACGGCCTCACTCCCATCTACGGCAAGCGCGACATCAGCTCCGGCCCTGGTTTCGTGACCAAGGATAACATCGACAAAGTCGAAAAATACGCGGGCGAATACCGGTAGAAGGTTAAGTCTTAAGTTTGTAAGTTAAAAGACGCGCGTTCTTTCCTGGGGCGAGCGTCTTTTTTTGTGTTCAGACCATCAGACTCAACAACCTAATTTAGCGGATTTTTCTGCCTCAAGGCCTGCCAGATGAGCATGCCGGCGGCAATGCAGATGCAGGAATCGGCCACATTGAAAGCAGGCCAGGGATTGGCAAACGGAATATGCAGATAGAAAAGCAAAAAATCCACGACGTGACCGTGGATGAGGCGGTCCGTCAGGTTGCCAGCGATGCCCGCGGCAAGAAGGCACCAGGAGGTGCGGCTCCAGGCATCCTTCAAAGCGCCGCGCCAGGCGAAAATCGCCATCGCGATGAGGGTCGCTGTCGCCAGCACGATAAAAAACAGACTTTTCCCCTGCATGATGCTGAATGCCGCCCCCGTGTTGCCCCAATAAACAAGGTCGAAAAAGCCTGGGATAACTGTCCGTTGCTCCTGAAAGGCAAGCGTATGGACGACGAGCCATTTGGTTGCCTGGTCGAGAAGGTAAAGCGGCAGGAGAAGGCCGAGGAGATATTTCATTCTCAAAAAAAATCTTACTCTTACTCCTAATCTTAATCCCTCCACCTCTATGCTCACTCTCTCCTCTGCTGAGTTCGAGAATGGAGGACGACGAAGGGCGATTAAGATTACGAGTAGGAGTAAGAGGAAAAATTCTCTACCCCTCCATCGTATCACTCAAACCATCCAGAACGAATCGGATGGATTCCTCCGTTTCGTCGCCCATGTTCGAGATACGAAAGGTCTTGCCTTTGATTTTGCCGTAGCCGCCGTCGATGACGCAGTGGTATTTGGCGCGCAGCCGTTTGATCCATGCCGCAATGTCGAGCTCGCGGTTGTTTTTGACACAGGTCAGTGATTTGGAGCGGTAGCCTTCCGCCGAGAAAAACTCGAACCCATTCGCGCGCACCCAGTCATGCACGAGATGGTTCAGCTTTTCGTGGCGGGCAAATCGAGCATCGACACCTTCCTCGAAAATATCGTCCAGCTTTGACCGGAGACCGTAAATATGCGGGATCGTCGGTGTGCTCGGAGTCATGAAATCCGCCGCATTTTTCCTGAACTCCAAAAAATCGAAGTAATACCCGCGATCCGGAATCGTTGCGGCGCGTTCGAATGCCTTCTCGCTTGCCGAGAAAAGGGCCAGCCCGGGTGGGAGCGCAAGCGCTTTCTGGCTGCCGGTGAGCAACACGTCAATGCCCCATTCGTCCATCGGGATTGGCACGACCGAAAACGACGACACGGTATCGACGATCAGCAGCGTTTCCGGATATTTTGCGACGACTGCTGCGAGTTCCTTCAGGGGACTCATTACGCCGGTGGACGTCTCGTTGTGAATGATCGTCACTGCCGAGAAGCCGCCTTCCGCCAGCTTTGCGTCCAGGGCTTCGGGCAGGATCGGCTGCCCCCATTCGACCTGCAGCGCTTCAGCCTGCTTGCCGCAGCGCTTCGAAACGTCGAGCCACTTGTCCGAGAACGCGCCGTTCATGGCATTGAGCACTTTGCCGCCTGCGGGAACCAGGTTGCGAATCGCGCCTTCCATCACACCCCAGGCCGATGATGTGGACAGGAAAACGGGTTGTTTCGTCCCGAAAAGCGTTTGCAGCCGGGGAAGAATGGACTCGTAAAGCGCCTTAAAATCGGCGCTCCGGTGTCCGATCATAGGCAGCGTGAACGCGGCGGCTGTTTTGGCCGATACTTCAACCGGCCCCGGGATGTAGAGTTTGATGTGAGGCGTCATTCGGTGTGGGAAAAAGGGGCGTTTTCCCTCGCATGAAAACTTGAAAAGCGAAAGGTGAAAAGTGAGAGGTCGCCGATCGGAAAACCTCTCACCTTTCACTTTTCAACTCTCACGCCTACGGTTTCTACCCCTGCGTCATCGCAAAGGCATAGATGTTGATGCCCATCTTGAGCGCGATTTCAGCTTTGCCGGAGCCGAACCATTGATTTCCGTTCGTCCAGCCACAATGCAAATCTGAGGGGCTGAGCACGGCGATCAGCCGGTCGTTCAATGTCGCTCCATACAGGCCATGCGGCTGGCCCTGCATGTGCGGCAGCCCATCGTCAAAATGATACATCGTGTGAAAAATTGGATGATCGAAAGGAACCTGTTCGACTTTCGCTTCGGGAACGATTTTCGGCAGTTCCTCGATCATCCGCATGAAAAACCGGTCACTCACGCCGCCCCGATTGTGTTTCCCATTCACACAATCCTCAGCAAAGAGAAAGCCACCCCGTTTAAGGTATTCGCCGAGATTCTTGCGCTGTGAATCCTCCAGCATGGGGGCCTGGTCGGCGTGCATGAAGAGAAACGGGTAGGGGGCCATTTCCGCTACCTCATCGATGCTGGCGACGCACCATTGCTTGTGGAGATTGATGGATGTCTGCTCCTGTGTGGCGTCGATGAGGTTCATGTCGCCATGCGGATGGACGTTCCAGTCGTCGACGTCGTTCCCGTCGCAGACAAATTTGAGACGCGCCCAATTGACCGGTGATCCGCGCCGTTTTTCGTCATCGGAAAGCTGCGCAATCACCGGTTGCGGCAACCCGAGAAACGAAGCGCCCCCTGCCGCCAGGATCTGCAAAAATTCCTTCCGTGTCATAGTCGTATTGATGGCTGTTTTTTTAGGGTTCAGGGTTCAGCTTTCAGGTGTGACGCCGGTTGGTTTCCTGAAAACTGAACTCTGAAAGCTGAAGCCTTTATTTTACAAAAGCTTCCATCTCCGCCGTAAAATCAGTTCCGTCGCAAAAATCCCAAGGCACGGCCCGAGCACCCACCACGTGTTCCAAAGCAAATCGCGGCGCTCTGACAAAACCTGGCCGTCAAGAGTGTGGCCGCGCGATTTCCATGCGGCGGGCGGGTCGTTTCGCAAAATTTCCCCACCCGTCGCAGCGGCGAGGCGTTGCATGAGGCCGACGGCGGGAGGCAGATTCATCGTTTCCCTTGCAACCGCCTCCGCTGGCGTCACTTGCAAATAGATTGCCGCCTCATCAAATCTATCGCGGGCGGTAATCTTCCATTCGCCTGCCGTTTGCGGTGTCCACATAAGCGACCAACGATCACCTTCAGGACGCGCGCTAAGAGTCGTCCGCGATCCATCCGGGCCGGCCGCGATCACATGTATGAAATCCCCGCTTGCGCCTGCAACCATGAGGCGGGTCGGCTGTTTGACACCGGTTTGCGGCGGATTCCCGGTAAAATGCAGACCGTTGATCTGCGCTCCGGCCAGCCAGTGAAGCAATTGCTGCCAGAAAACTTCCGTCTCGCGTGAATCGCTCGCTAGGGACAATTTCCAGCGCCAGAGCGGATCGGTTGTCAGCACGGACGACCTGCCTCTTCCAAAGGATTGCGAAGCAAGCAGGATACGCGGTTTTCCCGTCGACGGATCGCGATCCACAGGGTGCACGGCCAGTACTTCTGCGCCGGGTTTTGAGCGTGATACTGCGGCGTAACTGGCGAATTTCGGTTCGATCTGATGCGCAACGCCATTGCTGTCCGTGAGTTGAAAAAGCGACGCCAGCTCGGATTCTTGCGGAAAGGAAAACGGCACCAGCTTCACTTTTGGGTTTCGCCGTTCGGCATCTTCAGCGTAAATAGCTTCCTGCAGGCCATTTGCGCTTTTGTAACGGGTTCGCATCATTTCCTGGAATCGCTCTGCCACTCGGTCGCGTGCCGATCTTTCACTGCCGCCACCGAATGCGACAGGTAACATTTCTTCGATCTTCGTGCCCGCAAAAGCCTCTGCGGCGTCGTTGTCCGGAACGAGAAACAGCACGCCGCCGCCGTTTTTCACGTAGTCAGCGAGTGCATTTTGCTGGGCCAGTGTGAGCTGGTCCGCAAAAATGTTCGCTAGAACGACAATGCGATATTGCGCCAATTCAGCCGATGTCGAAGGCAGTTCGCGGACGCTGGCATTGTTCGACACTGTCATGAGACGGATTGCCGTGGCCGGGTTGAAAAGCGCCGTGAGGCGGAAGCTGGGGTCGCGGTGGAGAACGTTCGACAGAAACCGGAATCCCCAGTCGAGGGCACCCTGATAATAAAGAATGTCGAGATCCGTTTTGCCAATGACGCGGATTTCGCTACGCGCGGCTTCCTGGTTGAATCGCAGTTGAAGCGGCAGGATACCTGGTTCGTCGCTTTTTATGGATTTTTTCCACGAAATGAGATTCACGCCAGGCGTGATTTGAAGTGTCTCGGACGCTAGTTGCCGGTCGCCGCTCCAGAGTTCGACGGGAATCTCGCGGGCCGTCGCGGAGTAACCTTCAATGACGGCTTCATAGTCGAAATGCGTCAGACGCAAGACGCGGGCGGGAGCGTGGATTTCCCGGATGCGGAATTGTTCCTGTGGCCGAAGCCGGTTTTCGCCCGGAGCAAAATAGAGGGCAGTGTCAGCGGCGATGGCCCTGCTCATGATTTCATCTGGTGAGGCCATCGACGTGTCCAACCCATCGGTGAGCGTTAAGACTGCCTCGTAACCGCCTGGTGGCGCGGCATCGATAAGGGATTGGAGCGATGTAAAAAGGAATGATTCCTCGCCTCGGACGGGCGCCCGGATTGCCGATGCAAAATCGTTCGCAGCCAGCAAATTGTGCCCGAAGGCATGGAAGCGGACTTCGCTGAAATTTGCGTTCGCGGCTTCCCGAATGCGTGGCCAGATTTTGGCGGCGTTGTCCAGACGGGAGCGATGACGGTTGTCGGTTGCTGTCATGCTGTCCGAGCGATCCACCAAAATGGCCAAGGGGCGTTTGATGGCGTCTTCCAGAGTCGTGCGCTCGACGCGTGCGGGGTTGGCGAGGCAGAGGAACAGCGCTACAGCAAGTGCAGCGCGGAGGCTGAAAAGAATCCAGCGCTGATGCCCGGTGAGGGGACGCAGCGTTCTGTGATAACTCCATAGAGCGATGCCCAGCAGCGTAACAAGGACGGCGGAAAGCACATACGGTGCGGCAGAATGACCACCAAGCCACCCGCCAAATAACCATTCGAAGGAGAGTGTGGATTTCATGGCTGTTGCCATCATCTTGCGTCCTCCGGTTTCGCCTTTTCGTAGTCCTTCGACAGGCGCTCGAAATAGTCCGCCACGCTTTCCCGATATACAGCTGGGGCTTCTTCCGGACGCGACAGGCTCACGATTTCGTCTCGTTCTGCTGCTGTCGCTTGCTTTGCCAAAAGCTGAATCCACTCCTCCAGCAACGGCTGGAGTGGAGTCAGGTCGACTGCCACCTGGGCGGATTGTTTGTTCCGGATCGTCCGCAATTCGCCCACAACGCGCTCTCCGATGCCGTCATTTTCCGGGCGCAATACATCAGCACGTTGCGTGACTGCTTGAATTTCGGAGAGAATTTCCTCTGTCGCTTTTGCGTCGCCGGATCGCATCCCTGCCAGGTGAGTGACATTTGCCTGTGCCCGCCGCAGATCATCGAGGATTTCCGCGAGGGCTTCCTTGCCGGACGCGAGCTTGGTCTGCTGCCCGGCGGCGGCTTTGGCCAGTGCCTCGAGCTTGTCGCCGAGCTTGGCGGCAGCTGCAACTTGAGATCCTTGTGCCCTTTGTGCCAATTCCTGTCCCGCCCTGCTATCCTGTAATTTTTTTACCATTTCCGCAAGGGCACCTGCCCCCGCCGCGGAACCGTTTTCTTGCTGGCGCTCAGCTTCGGCAATCATTCCGGCGCCCGCTTGCGCCGCTTTTTCTTTGGCTTTTTGCGCGGCCTCAGGTGTGTCGCCATCCGATCCCTTCATCTGATTCGCGGCGTCGTTCAGTTGTTTTTGCGCATCCGCAAGTGCCTCGGAGGCAGATTGTTTTCCGGCTTTGTTAATTTGATCAATCGCCGCCTGCAAATGTTGCAAGGTACGCGCCGCCGGTTCTTTCGCCGCCTCGGGGTCGGCAGCATCAAGTTGTCCAGCGGCTTCCTGTGCGGCTTCTCGGGCTTGCGCGAGTTCTTCAGTCGTTTTTTCATCAAACCGTCCGGAATTCCCTGCTTCGCCGAGTGCGCGGCTGATCTGTTTTTGACGTTCTGCCGCGTCAGGCGGCGATTCTCCTGATCCGGCGGCATTGATCTCGGAATTGAGCTTCGCCTGATCCTTCGCCAGTTTTTCGAGATTTCCAGCGGCCGTCTGATCGCGTGGTTTGAGTTTGAACTTCTGGTTGTCGGCAAACGGATCCTTCGGTTTCACAGTCGGTTTGCCCTGGCCTTGTCCGAATGCCTTCACAAATAGCTTCTCGCATTGTGTGATCAACGCGAGCGACTTGCTTTGTTCGGGTGCGGCTTTGACGTTGTCCGTTGCCGCGATGAGTTTTGCCGCGCTCTCCATATGCGGTTTAGCCTGCATCAGTAAATTGATGATCTCCGCGGATACGCCTCCTTCGATCATCACGGGAATTGCCTCATCGACCTTGCTGGTGAGAAGTGACTGATCGTCGCCGACACGTTTGTTTTCGGCTTTCCAGAGATCATCCGTCTTCGGCAATTCCGTTCCAGCCAGGATAAAGTTTTCTTTCAGCGATCGGAGTTGGGCGATTTTTAGCTTCTTGAGAATGGCCCAACATTCGTCCAAAGAAGCACCCAGCCCTTTGCCCAGTTCGACTGCGTCCTCCCGAAACGGGCGGATCTGAACGAACTGCATTTCCGAAATCGTGGTGGGAAGTTTCTCTGAAAAAGTCCGCTCGCCGCGCAGATAATAGCTGACCATGTCGAACGGCTCGACCTCCAGTTCATCCAGGTAAATCGATGCGTTGAGCGGGTGCGTCCCTTTTTGATGGAATGGCGCGGCGGGAATAAGAACGGACTTTTTCGGAACGCCATTAACATCGATTTCCAGTGTCACGTTCTTCAATCCTGACGTCGATTCCACTTCGGCAACGAGCGGAACTTCCTCAATTTTCGTCGCTTTAATCTCTGGCTTAGGCGATTTCCAGCGGAATTCAGCGTGGGGCAAATTGGAGGCCGCAACAGGTTTATTTTCCGGTTTTGGAACGGATCGGCTGCCAACTGTCCAGACTCCTGCAAGGAGCAGGTGGAGGAGAAGCAGTAGCGTAAGAAGGACGGCACCAGGCACGATTCCGGCGTGGGCTGCGGGCGGAAGACGGCGGCTCAGCCAATCGGAAGTTTCGACGTACTGGGCCTTTGCGAGTGGATGTCTGGTTCCAGCGAGTTGGGCAAGTGCCTCCAGCCGGTTTTGCGATTGGAGCACGTTGTCCGAAGATTGGGCGGTTTCGGTCAGGGAATGCCGTCCGAAAAGAAAGGCGGCAACGACTGCAAAAAGCGTTGCGCCGACGCCGGTAGCCCAAATTGTCAAAACGATCGGCGGCGGGGCCTCGGCGAACAGACGGCGGTGAAGGCCGGAAGTGACCACAAATACGGCCAAAAGGCCGGCGACCCCAATCCAGAGCGGAAACCGCCAAATGCGCCGGCGATGATGGCGTTGGAGAAATTCGAGCGGTTTCATGGGACTTCAGGTTTCTGGAGGTTCGGATTTCAGGGTTTCCCTTCGTCCGTCACGGAATCGTCCGGTTGGAGAGGCCCGTTTCTGCGATGAAAAAGAGGACCGCTGCAGCGAGGAGCCACCACCAAAGACTGGAGCGTTGCCCGGATTCCGTACCGGCAAATGTGGCGGGCGCTGAGGAAGGTGCAGGGTTCTTCGCGCTTTCGAGCGATTGAAGCCTCGCGAAGTCGGCGGGCTCGGGCCACGGAGCGAGATCGGACTCGTCCTCGGCGACGTTGACGGCGAACTGCTTTACCTCCGCCGCCTGAGAAAATTGGTAAATCCCTGGTCTCGTAGGCGTAAAGCTGCCGCTAATCTCGATGGCCGGTTTTCCCTCCACGCTGAGTTTTCCGGGTCCAGCGGGCAACTGGATGGATTGCCCGACGCGGAAATTGCCGGTTCCCTGTTCGTTTCCGCCGAGCCAGATCAGCGCCTGATGCACGAAAGGCACAAATGCGGCTTTCAGTGGAAACGAGCCATCTGCTCGCGACGCGTCGAATCCTGTGAGGAACAGGCGGGAGTTGCCGGTTTCCAAAACGCCGGCTGCGATTGAGCCGTCGCTCCATTGAGCCAGCGGCTCGAGGCCGGTCAGCGCCCAGCCCTTCCGAAAGTGCAGTTCCAACAGCGATTGAAGGGCCTGACCCTCAGCAAACGGCGTCAAAATCGAATGGGTCACATCCCAGTTTCGCGGCTGCCCTGGCTCGGAGCGCGGATCAATCGTAATGCCTTGTTTTTTGAGCCAGTTTCTTTGAGCTGCGCTCCCATCGACGAAAATCCAGGCGTTTCCGCCATTGGCCGTAAATTCCTCAAGAGCCGCTAGATAGGGTGCTTGAAAAGCAGTTTCGCCGCGCAGGACGGCAACGGCATCCACTGGCCATTTGCCCTTGGGCAGAGGTGCGATGCGCAGCGGGTTGGGAAGCGATTGGGTTGAAGCGATGGCATGCGTGAGGAAGCCGGACTCGTCTGTCGGCGCAAGCAGGACGGTTTGCCCATGAGTGGTATCGCCGATTCCGTAGACCGTGTCGTCCACAGCCAGATCGTCGGGATCGAGAGAGGCGCGGATTCGTTGGCCTGATGGAATTGGAAAAGTGCGGCTGTCAGAGGATCCGGCGGGAATCGTCACCGGGAACTCGCCGACCGTCTGGTCATCAACGAAAAGGGTCAGAGTCCGGACATCGTTTCCGTTGGAAAAGTTCCGGAATTTTAGTTCGATGCTGCTGCGCTGAATTCTGCCCATTGAGAGGGAGCTTTGATGCCTTATTTCGGTCTGCTCCGGCGGCAGCGTAAGCATCACTCCCGCCGGCAGGGTTTGGGAAAAATCGGTGCCGGTCCAGCCGATGCGTTGTTCGTCGGCCATCCAGACGAGCTCGCGCCGGGCGACTGGAAGTGATTTGAGGACTTCGCCCGCCATAAGCAAGGCGGCGCGGTAACGAGTCGTTTCGTAACCGGGCTCTGCATCATGCAACGCGGACCGGACCGCGCTCAGGTCGGGCGTCATTTTTACCAGCCACCGCGGCGACGGATGCATGAGCAGTAGTCCCGCCTGGTCACCATCAACGAGCGAGTCGAGATGCGTTTCAGCCCATTGACGAAGCGTTTCCCACCGTCCCGCGGCCTGCATGGAGAACGAATTGTCGATAGCCACAATGACACCGCGTCCGTGTGGATTGATTTTTTCTCCGATGAACGGGCGGGCAAATCCAGCGGCCAGTGCGAGGACCGCCAGACACCTCAAGATCAGCACGATCCAGCGCAAAATCCGGTGCTTTCTCGTTTCCTGCAGTGCACTGGGTCCCAAAAATTGCAGGCTTGGAAACGGGATGCGTATCTGCGGCTTCCGGCGCAGCAAATGCATGAGAACCGGCAGCCCGATCAGAGCGCCAGCACCGAGGAAAGCTGGAAGCAGCCAGTTCATAGAAGATGCTCACGTTGTGCCAGATACGCGGAAATTGCGGTAAGCGGGTTTTCGTCGGTTCGGAGGGCGACGAGATCGGAATTCATTCCCGCAAAAAGGTCGCGAAGCAGAGCTTGATGGGCGCGGAGATTTTCCAGATACGTCCGCCGGACTTCGGCGGCACTCAGAACGAGCGATGCGCCATTTTCCAAATCGATAAATGTCCCTGCTGCATCGTCGTCGTCGAAATCGACTTCCATGGGGTCAAGTACGTGCAGGGCGAGAACTTCGTGCCCGTCATATCGAAGCCGGTGCAAGGCGGATTCCAGCGCGGGGATTTCCTCATAAAAATCGCTTGCCACGACGAGTAGCGACCGGCGTGGGAGCAACTCAGCGAGCGTCGTGAGGGACTGCGAAACGTGTGTCACCCCACCCACCTCCGGTGAGTCGAGCGTCGCCAGAATGCTGCGCCAATGGGCGAGGGATGAACGGGCTTTCAGGAAGCCCGTGAGGTCGTGTCCAAGGCGAGCCACACCCACTGCGTCGCGTTGACGCTGCGCGAGGAGACCGACAGCGGCAAGAATCGTCCGGGCGTAGTCGAGCTTGGTGAGAAGGTTGGGACGACTCTTGTAAGACATGGAGCCGCTGGCGTCGGACAGCAGGAAAATACGAAGCTGCGTTTCCTCCTCGAATTGTTTCACATGAAGGCGGTCTGCGCGGCCGTACAGTCGCCAATCGACATGACGCAAATCGTCGCCAGGTTGATAGCTCCGATATTCGACGAATTCGACGCTGTGTCCCTTGAGCGGACTGCGGTGCTGGCCCGATAAGTAGCCTTCCACGAGGTACTTGGCTCGCAGTGGCAGCGAGGGCAGGGAGGCCAGCAGAGCGAGATCAATCGGCGAGCTTGGGAGCGGCGGTTTCTCAACCCCCGCCTTTTCCCGGCGGTTGGCAACCGCCCTTCCTTGGATCCGCTCAACGCTCATCCGTTATTTTCCTGGTAACAATCCGGCGATGACTTTTTCCACGCTCATTTTGTCCGCCTCGGCGTGGTAATTGGTGAGCACGCGATGCCGTAAAACGAGTGGCGCGGCGGCAACGATGTCTTCGCGGGCCACATTGAAACGCCCATCAATCGCGGCAAGCACCTTTCCTGCGAGCGCAAGGCATTGCGACGCACGCGGGCCGGCACCCCATTGCACGTAGCGCTTCACGAACGGCGGTGCCGAGATCGATTCCGGGCGCGTTGATTGGACGAGGCCGACTGCGAAATCCGCAACAGAATCCGGCACGGGAATCTGACAGACTGCCTGTTGCAGAGCCAAAATTTGTTCGCCCGCAAGCACTTTCCGCAGAATGACTTCCTCGCCACTGGTCGTTCGCTGGAGGATTTCGCGCTCTTCGTCACGTGACGGATAGCCGATCTTTAAATTGAACATGAATCGGTCGAGCTGCGCTTCGGGGAGGGGATACGTGCCTTCCTGTTCGATGGGATTCTGCGTCGCCAGGACGAAGAACGGCGATTGAAGCGTGTAGGTTCGGCCTGCCACGGTGACGCGCTTTTCCTGCATGGCTTCCAGCAATGCGGATTGCGTCTTGGGGGGCGTGCGATTGATCTCATCCGCAAGCAGGAATTGGGTGAAAAGTGGCCCCGGGATGAAGCGGAAGGCGCGTTTGCCATCGTCCGTTTCCTCCAGAATTTCCGAACCTGCGATGTCACCCGGCATGAGGTCGGGCGTGAACTGGATTCGCCGGAAGTCGAGATCGAGAATCTCAGCCAATGTCTTCACCAGCAAGGTCTTGGCGAGGCCCGGCACCCCAATCATCAGACAATGTCCGCGGGCCAGCAGAGCGATGAACAGGTCGCGGATGACGTCCTGCTGACCGACGATGCGTTTCTGCAATTCGGCAAGGACTTGCTGATAGGTCGTTGGGATCTCGCGGATCAATCCGGCGGGATCTGCGGTTGGCGGGAGAGTTTCGGTGGTCATAAATTTGGCGGTGGGAGAGGCAGTTGCGCAGCCCATTGACGAACCGCGGAACGGAATTTGGGATACTCGGCCGACGAAACATGAGGTTGCTCGACCCGACAGATGGCCGTGCGATGGAACGTGCGCGTGTCCAGCCACTGGGCACGGAGTGTGCAAAGTCCCGGAACTTCTTCATTCGCAGTAGGTTGTGATGTTTGTTCCTTAGCTGGATTCAAGAAACGAAGTGTCAATTCCTGCCGGTATTGCCATTTCTGGCCGTCGTTGAGAATCAGCGGACGGTCGCGTTCTGAGGCAGCAATTCCTGTTAGAAAGGGAAGCGGCGCAGCCGCCCAAGGACAGCTGGATTTGACTTCGCACTCCGCGACAATCGGTTGCGAACGATCGTCGGGATTACTGGTTTTGAAGTTGGAGAAATCGCCGGTCGGAAGAACGCCACATAGAGCTGCGCTCAGGAAAAATTGCCGTTGCTTGGGAGACGAGGCGCGCAGTTGCTGGCGAATTTCGTAATCCGCGAGGCCCGAAAACGTGCGTTTCAGCTTTCCGACCCAGACACCAGCGATCTGCTCGGTAAATTGCCATTCATCGACGATGGCAGTTTGGCTGTTGTCGGATGTGACTTCGCGGAACTCCGCTTTTTCGCCGTTAAACACGAGCGCCTGACGGCCAATGTCACCCGGTGGAAGAAAGCCGAACGGAGTCGTCACATCCGTGCTGTCGAGCCAGATGCTTTCACCGTCACTATGGTCGGGAACGAAGGCGATCGCGTGGTTGAACTGCCAGCCGGGGAAATCGCGATCTGTGGACGAGCCGCGGTTTACGAGCGCGAATCTTGCCGGGATGTCCATGGCCCGGAGCAGGGCACAAACGAGGTTCGCCTTGTCTTTGCAATCACCATAACGGTTGTGCAGAACCTGCTCCGGCGTCCGCGGGCGAAATCCCTGAATGCCAGGCTCGATGGCGATATAGCGCAGGGCGGAAACGAACTCATAAACCCCCTGAATTCGTTGCCGGCGCGTTGAAAATTGGTTCGCAATTTCCTTCGCCTTTGCCGCAACGGCCGGTGTGATGGCATCCGACCCTGCGGAAATCCGCCGATACCATTTTGCAAAAGCGTCCCAAGATTGCACCGAGCTGATGCCGAGCCAGACGGCAACGTCGCGCCGGGGTGGATCGAACGGCAATGGCTCGAAGGCAGGGAGTTTTGGAAGCTGCCACGTCAGGACACGAGAAAAGTCGGATTCACTTGTGACCTGATCGATGGAAAGATTGGCAAGCTGATAATTGAACGTCTGCTTCTTGGGTGTTTTCAAGGTTACGACGGAGGAAAGAGCTGGGACTGAGCGCTGCAGTTCGAACTCGTCGTAAAATTCCGGCATGTCGGAGTTGCCAATTGCATCGGTGCTCCACGCGATTTCAATGAGCGACCCGGCAACGGCCTGTGGAAAGAAAACATGAGTTACGGGCGCGACGTGGTCGTCGTTGTCGGCGCGTGTGGACTCGGCTTTTTGAGGATTGAGCAGCCAGGACGAGCCATCAGGCAGAATGATGCGCGCTCCTTCGAGCTTCGTCGTGATGGCTGGCGGCATCTGGGGCAGGACGTAGTTGGCCCATTCGTCGAGCGATTGTTCGCTGGTGAGAAAAACGCGCAGTCGTCTTGTCTCGCGCGTAGTGCGGTCGCTGTTGACCGTGTAACCGAATTCCTGACGCAATACCAATGCGCTGTAGCCGTCCTTGTTCTCTTGTTTGTTAGCCGCAACTCCCTCGGCAATAAGGCGTTTCGTTTCGTCTGTCGCAGGTTCAAACTGAAATTTTCCGTCCGTATTCGGCTTCGGAATTTCGATATCTTCCGGACCACCGAGTGGGGAATCTCCGAGGGCTGGCCGTGGTTTCGTAAGATCAGCAAGGTGGCCGGCTCCGTACGGCGCGGAAAGAATCCTGCCGGTGGCGGCTTCGAGCATCCGTCCATTTTCGCCGACAGCGAGGCTGAGGCTATCGTATTCTGCTTCGACCGCTTGCGTTGCGCGGGCGGCGATCTCGGCGAACGACAGTTGGGGATTTTTCTTAAGCTCTGCAACCCATTTTTCGGGAAAGCGCGGTTGATTGATTTCGCCTGACTCAGCTGTTGCAGCGAGAGCAGTGACCCCCGATATTTTCAAATACGGCAAGAACCCGCCGCTAGCTTGGGTACCTACGAAGATCCATTTTGTGCCTGCGATTTTCGCGACCGCGTCCTTCAGATCGGCTGCAGTAAGTCGTTGTCCCCGTACTTGGAACGCGGGCATGTCGCTGTTCTCTCCGAGGGTACCTGCGTGACCAAATAGTACGAGCCAGAAATCGTCCTGCTCTTTGACGCGTTCTGCAGCGCTAACCAATTCGGCGAGGATCGCGTCGCGCTTTGCGCCCTTGAGAACGCGCGTTTCCCGCTCTGGCATGCCGCGCTGAATCAACGCCGACCGTGTGTCCGCGGCGAGTTCCGAAAATGAGACGCTATCGGTTTCATTTCCGCTGAGTCCGGTGACAATTATCGCAACAGATTCAGCGGATGCAATTTGCGCAAACGAAACCAAGAGGAAAAAAGCCCGCAGCCGGTTCTTTAGCTTTAGACACCGGCCCAAACAAAAACTGCGATCATCCTTGGGAGAGAACACTGCGGCGCAGTTATATGCCGCTTTGGGCGAAAACCGTCAAGGCTGTAAAGTTAACTTGAACAAGAAGATGCCTACAAGGTCGCCGGCGGTGAGTCGTGAACCTGTTTTCTTTTGTGTCGATGAAATGCTCGTCGGCCCCGCGGCTCCGATAAAATTGTCGAAAATCTTTTGGGCGTCCACTTGGATTGGTTAATCCGATTAACGAAGTAATTGGAGGCGGCGCGTACGCGTCCAAGCACCCATAACCAAACCATGATAAAACCAAGTAAAGCACTCCTATTATCCACCGTTCTCGCCTTCGTGGGCGTAGGTGCGCCCGCGTATGCGGGCGAGACTTACACGCCCAAGGAAGCGCCGCCGCCCGTTGTCGAAGCGGCGCCGCCGCCTTCCGTGTATCGCGACAACGAGTGGCAGGTTGATATCTTTGGCGCCTACGCGTTCTCAGAATCGACCAACGAGCGGATCTTTGGAGATCACGCTTTCGGAGGTGGTATCGGCGTCAACTACTTCTTTGCGCGATCCTTTGGCATCGGCCTTGAAGGACAATACCTCGACACCCGGGAGGACGGCCTGGGCACCGCGGCGTTGAATCTGTTCTACCGGTATCCCGTCGGAAATTGGGCCCCCTATCTTTACATCGGTGGCGGCGTGATCTTTAACGCGAATGAAATCAGCCGAGACGAGTTCGCCGATGAATTCGATCTCGATGATAGCGACGATAATGACGTCCTGGTTGAGGGGCACGCCGGTCTTGGATTCGAGTATCGTTTCACCCCGAACGTCGGTATTTTCTCCGATGCCCGGTGGACGATCGTCGAGGACACAAAAAACAACTTCCCCGAAATCCGGGCTGGCGTTCGGCTGGCGTTCTAGCACATAATCTACATCATAAAGTCGTCCCCTAAACAGGATGACCACTCGCCCGAGCCGACGGTATCCCAAAGTGCTGCCGGCTCGGTTTACGCAACAGAACGAATAGGTGGCGTTTCAGGACGGGATCGAAACGGCGACTCTGCCACGCCTAACTGACGAGCCTGGTCTTGTCGCCTAAACAACGATGGTCGCGACCGGGCTAAAACAACACTAGTCTAGTGCCGCATGAAGGCCCCGCAGCTGGCACGTACGACCAGGCTAGGCTTTGACAGTACCGCAGCTGGAGGCAATGTGGGATCCGCAAGACGGTCCAGCATCACGCGGATGGCATTTGCCGCAATCTCCCGGAGAGGCTGGGAAATGGTCGTCAGCGAAACAGCTAACAGTTCCGCATATTTCATGTTGTCAAAACCGACGAGCCGGATGTCTTCCGGAACGCGTATTTTGGCCTTGGCCAACGATTTCATCAAATGTCCCGCGGTGAAATCATTGGCGCAAATGATCCCGTCAACCGTGTGGCCCGCTGTTATTTCACGCACAAAAGCGGCGTCTTCGGGTTCCCCGCAATATACAAATTTTCCTGGCAATTGGATTCCAGCCGAAAGAAGCGCTTCCCGCGCTCCTGCAACCCGCGCCGTGGTGGATGGCGCGGAGCCCGGCCGCACGACAAATGCGATGCGGCGGACGCCCAGCTTGATCAAATGTTCCGCAGCCAGATAACCCGCCATCACATTGTCGATGCCGACAAGGTCCCAATCGCTTCGAAGAGGAAATGGCTCCAGATCCCGGTCCAGGAGCACGACTGCAATTCCAGCTCTTTTCAATTGCTCCGCAGTCCGCTTGCTAACTTTTTCCTTGTCCGGGGCGAACTCAAATGGCGCAAAAAACACACCTCGAACCTGTCTGTCGATGAAATGCTGGCAGATTTCTTCCGCGTCCTTGACCGTTAAATCCGCTCGCGGTCTGCTATGCGCGCTGGTTCCCCAGAGAAGGCTGTAGTCGTTGGCCCGGGCAAGACTGGCGAGTTCTCCGGTCAGAACCTCGAAAATCTCCGATACGAAGACTCCGGGCAGGAGCAGCCCCAGATGGCGGGATTTTTCCGCGATGGCTGGTCGCGCGCCCTTTACGAGAAAGGAACCCGCGCCGACCCGTCGCTCGACGAGTCCTTCTGCTTCGAGGTCTCGGAGCGCCCGTGCCGCTGTCGGTCGGGACACCCGGAACCGCCGGACAAGCTGCGCCTCGCTCGGAAGGCGTTGCGTTGCGTCATAGGCCCCATTGGCGACTTCCGCAACGAGGGTCCGGTAAATTTCACGATGTTTGTAGTTGACTTCCATGAGGCAGAACGCTCCTCAAGGATGTAAGGGTTGGTCAAAGTTGTCAATACAGCCGTCGCTGGGTCATGAAAGTTGTAAGGCCGCCAAACGAACGCCGGCTCCGTTACTTCGGCCGGTGACAGCGCAAAAATGGTAATGACATTGCACAACTTGGTGTGGCAACTTTTGTAGCGCTTGTCATACTCTTTGATTGAGCCTTCGCCGCAGCCGGTTTTCTTTGAAACGCGTAATCCCCCCTTTTCTACGCCCCTTTCTCTCCCAACCATCAGAACATCCATCCGTCCCCAGCATGAAACCACTCAGACACCTATTATCCACGTCCCTCGCAATCCTCATCGCTCTCAGCCTCGCGCCGCAGTCCATGGCCGCAGACAAACCCCTTAAAGCCATCGGCATTACGGTCGGCGACCTCGGCAATCCATTCTTTGTCCAGATCGTTAACGGCGCCACCTCGGAGGCGAAGAAGATTAATCCAAATGTAAAGGTTACCGCTCTTTCGAGTAACTACGATGTTAATACCCAAACCGATCAAGTCGATAATCTTATAGCCTCGGGAACCGACCTTATCATTCTCAACGCCGCGGACAGCAAAGGCATCGCGCCCTCCGTAAAACGCGCCAAGCAGGCCGGGGTGGTGGTCGTCGCTGTTGACGTCGGCGCAGAAGGCGGAGTGGATGCCACGGTTACGTCCAACAATAAACAGGCCGGAGAGCAGGCCGCGCAGTACATCGTAGACAAGCTGAAAGGCAAGGGGGACATCGTTATTGTTAACGGCCCCCCGGTAACCGCTGTCATCGACCGTGTTACGGGCGCCTTGGAAGTTTTCAAAAAGAATCCCGGCATCAAGATTCTTTCCCAGGATCAGAATGCTGGTGGCAGCCGTGACGGCGGATTGAGCAAGACTACGGATTTGTTAACCGCGTTTCCAAAGATTGACGCTATTTTTGCGATCAATGATCCCACCGGAATCGGTGCGGACCTTGCGGCGCGGCAGGCGCAGCGCGAGGAGTTTTTCATTGTCGGTGTGGACGGCTCGCCGGACGCGGTCGCGACACTGAAAAGTAAGAAGACCTTGTTCGAGGCAACGCCTGCGCAGGATCCATACACGATGGCTCAAAAGGCCGTCCAAATTGGCTACGACGCCATGAACGGGAAAAAACCCGAACAGGAACTTACTCTGATCCCTGTGAAACTCATCACTCGCGACAACGTTGACTCCTATGTCGGCTGGACTCGCTAAACAACCCATTCTTAAAGTCCGCCAGGTAACAAAAAGTTTTCCTGGCGTGAAAGCCCTGCGTGGCGTGGATCTCGACATCTATGCTGGCGAAATCCACGCTCTCGTGGGCGAAAACGGTGCGGGCAAGAGCACGCTCATGAAAATTCTCGCCGGCGTCCAGACACCGGACGGCGGCGAGATCCTGCTCGATGGAAAGCCCGTTCTTTTCCATTCGCCACATCAGGCGCGTGCCCACGGCATTGGCATCATCTATCAGGAGCTCTCTGTGGCACCGAACCTAACCGTGGCCGAGAATGTTTTCCTCGGCTCCGAGGTGCGTCGGCTCGGTTTTTTGACCGATCGCCGCACGATGGTTCTCAGGACGCAGGAGGTGCTTGACCGGCTCGGCGCACGTTTCCGGGCGAACCAGCGTGCCTCTCATCTATCCATCGCTGAGCAGCAGCAGGTGGAAATCGCCCGCGCACTTTTTCATAAGAGCCGGATCCTGGTGATGGACGAACCGACCACGGCGCTATCCGATCGCGAGACGGACCGGCTCTTTGAGGTGGTTAGACAACTTCGCGCGGACGGTATCTCTATCATCTACATCAGCCATCGCATGGCGGAAAACTACGATTTGTCGGATCGTTTGACGGTTTTCCGCGACGGTGGTTATGTCGGCGAAATTACCCGGGACGAGTTCGATTCTGAACGGGTCATCGAGATGATGGTCGGGCGAAAGCTCGATGATTTTTACAAAGGCGCTGAGACGAATCCTGGCGACGTCGCGCTCGAGGTGCGCAACGTCGGCGATGGTGACCGAATCAAAGGAGCCAGTTTTAAGGTCAGGAAAGGGGAAGTGCTGGGTCTGGCCGGATTGGTTGGCGCCGGAAGAACGGAATTGGCCCGACTGATTTTCGGTGCTGACAAAAAGAAGACGGGCGAAATATGGCTCTACGGAAACCAGCTTCGGATTAATGGCCCGAGCGATGCGATCCAGGCGGGCATCGCGTATGTACCTGAGGATCGGAAATTGCAGGGATTGTTTCTTCAAATGTCGTGCCGGGATAACATTTCCATGAATGTTGTCGGCCAGAAAGCGGTCGGAGGGATTGTTAATTTCGGTGATATTAACAGTCGCTCCCGTGCGCGTGTGCAATCGCTGCGTGTGCGCACCAGTTCGTTGCGAGCGCGCGCGAATGGACTTTCCGGCGGCAACCAGCAGAAGCTCCTGCTGGCGAGATGGCTTGAAATTAGTCCAAAAGTCCTAATTCTCGATGAACCGACTCGTGGCGTGGATATCGGCTCGAAGGTCGAAATTTACGGCCTCATTCAGCAGATGGCTCAAAAAGGGCTGGCAGTTATCTTTATTTCCAGTGAATTGCCGGAGATCATCGGCATTTGCAAGCGAATCCTCGTGATGCATGAAGGCGAAATTACCGGCGAAGTGGGTGGTGATTCAGGCATCGATATCACGCAACAAAACATTATGAAACTCGCGACCGGAAACGTGGTCGTTTAACAACCTTAAATCTTATGGCTGAAGTTATTTCTTCCCAGGCACCGGTGGCAAGCGTTCAACGCAAGGAACTACTGCGAAGCATTTCGCAGGTAGCAGGAATGCTGCCGGTGTTGATTGTTATCTGCATCCTTTTTGCGTTCCTTTCGGACAAGTTCCTAACTACGAACAATCTGGTCAACGTCGTGCGACAGGCGTCGATCAACATTGTTCTCGCGACCGGCATGACGTTTGTGATTCTGACAGGCGGCATTGATCTCGCCGTCGGTTCACTTCTTGCCGTTACAGCCGTTTTGTCACTGGTGTTTTCACTCAATCCCGCTTTTGGATGGGCTTCCATACCCGTGGCATTGCTGGCGGGACTCGGTATCGGTTTTTTGACCGGCGCCATTATTCATTATATTGGGCTTCCTCCGTTTATCGTTACCCTTGGCACCTATACGGCCTTGCGAGGCGTAGCCTTTCTGTTTGCCGGAGGCACGACGATCATTAACAATGATCTGCCGTTTGACTGGATTGGCAATAGCTATCTCGGGCCGGTCCCCTGGCTCGTTGTCATAGCGCTGGGGGTCGTTGCGATCAGCGCATTCGTTTTGCACGGAACGGTTTTTGGGGTTCACGTTTATGCTGTCGGCGGCAATCCGCTTGCCGCGCGTCTTACGGGCATCAATGTAGGGCTGGTGTTGATGGTGGTCTATTCCATCAGTGGTTTCCTCTCGGGTTTGGCGGGGGTCATGACCGCTGCCCGTCTGTACAGCGCGCAGGGTCGCCTGGGTGAGGGCTATGAGCTGGATGCAATCGCCGCCGTGATTTTGGGCGGCACCAGCTTTTCCGGCGGCATTGGCACGGTGTTTGGAACGCTTATAGGCGCTTTGATTGTCGCGGTCCTCAACAACGGTCTGACGCTGATGGGCGTTTCGTTCTACTGGCAGCTGGTTGTCAAAGGCGGTGTCATCATTCTCGCCGTCATGCTGGACCGCCTTCGGACGCGCGGCCGGACGTCATAAGGAAAGATGGTGCTTTAATATCAGCGGTCGAGGGCTGGAAATTTCGGCCGCTACGACCTGGTTTGCGGGCCCTGTCACGTGATCACGTGCAGGGCCCGCGTTCGTTATCCTCACGGTCGTTGATTGCTTCGTGCATCGCGAGATTCCAGCCAGCAGGATTGCGTCCCGCTGTTTGCCCTTGTGATGAACGAGACGTTTCACGCCATCGGCCATGGATCGGTGTGCAAGGCGGGGTTCGAGCTTGCGGCCGGCGTGTCGGAGTTCACAGCCGGATCGGCGCATGGAACGTCGCGGAAGAGCCGGCGGAACGGTGCGTCAAATACGGGCGGCGGTCCCGTTCATGGGCTCGTCACGTGCCAGATGCAGGTTCAGTTTCCGCCTAATTCTGGCGGGTATGTTCCTGCCAAATGTAACGCATCACTGCGAAGTAAAAACGGGACATCCTGGCCGTTTGTGTAAATTTTTAACCGTCCTGCAAATCGGAAAATCCTTCTCCGGAAGACCTTCTGATCAGGTTTCTCTCCAGTCCGTCTCAACCCCCTCAACCTCCAGAAATCTATGAAGAAGCGCATTGCGTGTCTATTAGCTCTTCTGTGCTTTGGCGTATCCGTCATGGCCCAGCAAAAAACTGTAACCATTGCCACGGTCAACAACCCGGCGATGATAGAATTGAAGAAGTTGTCGCCGAAATTCGAAGCAGCGAATCCGGATATTAAGTTGAACTGGGTTGTGCTCGAAGAGAATGTCCTCCGCCAGCGTGTTACGACGGACGTTTCGACCGGGAGCGGTCAATTTGACCTTGTATTCATCGGTCTTTACGAAACGCCTATTTTTGCCAAACGCGGCTGGTTGAAGGAAATTTCGAATATTCCGGTGGAGTACGATATCGAGGATGTTTTCAAGCCGCTGCGTGACGGACTTTCCTATGAAGGCAAGCTCTATGCATTGCCGTTCTATGGAGAGAGCTCGATGCTAATGTATCGCAAGGATTTGTTCGATGCCAAAGGCCTTGTGATGCCCGAACAGCCGACCTATGACGACATCAAGAAGTTTGCGGCGGCGTTGACGGACAAAGCCAAGGGAATCTACGGCATCACGCTCCGTGGCAAGCCGGGTTGGGGTGAAAACATGGCCTATTTCGACACGGTGGTTAACACCTTCGGAGGTCAATGGTTTGATGAAGAATGGAAGCCGACCCTCGACACACAGGAATGGAGGAATGCGCTTACCTTTTACGTGAACTTGTTAAAGGAATACGGGCCCCCGGGTGCGAGCTCGAATGGCTTTAACGAAAACCTTGCACTCTTCGCCAAGGGCAAGGCCGCCATGTGGATCGATGCGACCTCGGGAGCAGGTCCCCTGTTTGACAAGGAGCAATCCCAGGTCGCAGACAAAGTGGCTTTTGCCAACGCTCCGATTGCGGTGACTCCTAATGGTTCCCGTTGGCTCTGGTCCTGGGCTTTCGCGATTCCCAAAGCGGCGAAGCAAGGTGACGCCGCGCGGAAATTCGCGCTCTGGGCGACGTCGAAGGAATATGTCTCGTTGGTCGCCGCAGACACTGGATGGCCGACCGTTCCGCCCGGAACGCGGAAATCGACCTACGACAGTCCAGAGTATCAGCAAGCGGCGCCATTCGCGAAAGTCACTCTGGCAGCGATGCAAGCAGCGGATCCCACCAAACCGACGCTTAAACCCGTTCCTTACACCGGGATTCAATTTGTCGGAGTACCGGAGTTCCAATCTTTCGGAACGGTTGTCGGACAAAACATTGCCGGTGTCCTTACAGGACAGATGACTGTCGATCAAGCGTTGAAAGCGAATCAGACAGCCGTCGAACGCGCCGCCAGGCAGGCACGTTACGGCAAGAAATAAAGTTTTGGATTCAGGGAACCGGTGGTCTTTTGAAAGAGGGATGACCGGTTCCCACCCATGCTAACCAGGAGGATAGACAATGTCTACAAACGTCGCTGCGGCCAAGCCAAAGCATTTCTTTGCATTCCTGCAAGCACCCTCAGTCGTTGTCCTTTTTTTGTGGATGATTGTTCCGTTGGCAATGACCATTTACTTTGCCTTCATCCGCTATAGTCTGCTCAATCCGGATATTAGCGGATTTGCCGGGGTCGAAAACTTCCAGTTTCTATGGGAAGACCCGGCGTTTTTCCCTTCGATTTGGAATAGCGTCCTTCTGGTCGGATCCGTGCTGATCATCACCGTCGTGGCGGGCACTGCGCTGGCGGTGCTTTACGACAGCAATTTCTTTGGTAACAAAATTGCCGCGCTTCTTGTCATAGCGCCGTTCTTCGTCATGCCGACGGTGAGCGCTCTGATCTGGAAGAACATGATCATGCACCCTGTGTATGGCCTCATCGCCATGGGCTTGCAGAAGCTTGGGCTGCCGGGCATCGATTTTTTCGGGGAGTATCCGTTGCTATCGGTGATTGTCATTGTTTCCTGGGAGTGGATGCCGTTCGCATTTCTGGTGCTTTTCACGGCCATCAAGTCGTTTGACCAGGAACAGAAAGAAGCAGCCATTGTGGACGGCGCCGGCCCTGTGCAGCTCTTTTTTAGCCTCATCTTGAACCACCTCAGCCGCGCGATAAGTGTGGTGGTGATGATTGAGTCCATTTTTCTCCTTTCCATTTTCGCGGAGATTCATACGACCACGTCCGGCGGACCTGGAACCGCATCGACGAATCTGACGTATCTGATTTTTTCTCTCGGCCTTCGGCAGTTTGATATCGGCATCGCTTCGGCAGGCGGGATTCTGGCGGTAATCCTCGCAAACATCGTCGCCTACTTCCTCGTTAAAATGCTCGCAAAAGGTCTCAAGCAAGGCAGCTAATATGAAACAGTCTATCCTAAGTAAATGGTTGACAACGATCGCCGGATGGGGCGTCGCTTTGATCGTGTTTTTCCCGATTTTCTGGATGACACTGACGGCGTTCAAGACGGAGAAGCAGGCTTACTCTCCCGATATTTTCTTCACGCCAACATTGCAATCGTTTCGCGACGTATTTGCACGTAGCGACTATCTAACGTTTGCATTGAATTCAATCTATGTATCGATAGGGTCAACGCTTCTGTGCTATCTTTTTGCTTTTCCGGCAGCTTATCGCATGGCTTTTTATCCGACTGCGAAAACGCAGGACACCCTCCTCTGGATGCTTTCCACGAAGATGATGCCGTCGGTTGGCGTGCTCATTCCAATTTACCTGCTCTTTAAAACCGGAGGTATTCTCGATAACATTTGGGGACTCATCGTGATTTACGCATTGATGAATCTGCCGATCGCTGTGTGGATGGCGTACACATATCTCTGCGAAGTACCGCCTGCCATTCTGGAGGCCGCTCGAATTGATGGCGCAAATATTTGGGGCGAGCTTTGGCATGTGCTTCGGCCGATCGCTCTACCGGGACTCACCTCGACGGCGCTATTGTTGATCATCCTGTCCTGGAATGAGGCGTTCTGGAGCATCAATTTGACAAGCGCCAAGGCCGCGCCGCTGACGGTGTTTATCGCCTCATACTCGAGTCCGGAAGGTCTTTTCTGGGCAAAACTCTCGGGGGCCTCCGTCCTCGCTGTCGCGCCTATTCTCGTAATGGGCTGGCTGTGTCAAAAACAACTCGTATCCGGGCTAACCTTTGGGGCTGTGAAATAATGTTATGGCTATCAAACTCAATCAGACGAATCTGGAATTGTTGCGAGGCAGTGTAAAAATCCCTCGTTATGACCGACGGCAAATTGGGCAGGGGATCGTGCACATTGGTGTCGGTGGTTTCCATCGCGCACATCAAACGGTTTATACAGAGGATTTATTCGACCTGGGACAGGATCTGCAGTGGGGCTTCTGCGGATTGGGCCTCCTCCAACACGATACCAGGATCTATCGATCTATCGCTTCCTCAATCGTCGGAAAAGGTCCGGATCGTCGCGTTTCTGGATCGTTTTTTCCGTCACGCCTGCGGCCGTGCAAGTGAGCAATTTCGCGTACCCCTTGAAGACTCGTGGATGCCCGATAACCCGTTCCTTTGAAAATTCCTTTACCGGCCTCCGATCCAGGACGAGAAAACTGTAAGGCACAGTCCCGAGATCGATTTTTAACTCCCGGGAAAACGCGGACCAGGTTGAATCCTGAAAGACGTATCCCGGTGGGCAGGTGAAATGATGACACCAATGGCGCTCGTTTTCGGGCGTCAACAAGCCACAGGCGGCCTGGTGCGGACACGGCGCGACACATTGAAAAGCTGTTCGCAGCCGTTCCCGCACCGCGATGAGACGACGGCTGGCATCGCGGGTGCCGGATTCGATCCAGATCACCGCGTCGGCGTGGCCGGAGATCGTGCTCAACAAGCCCTCCCTGGCGCCTTCCGTTAGCTCATTGATCACATGACTGATGAGCCAGAGCCCGCCCGCCGATTCGCGGCTATCCCACGTCGAGACAGAGACCTCCGGATGCTCGTCCAAAATCCGCTGCCGCGCGAAGTCGCGTGCCGCAAGGGAACGATCCCAAATCGCTGTTTTGTAGATCTCAAAAGCCGTGAGCGCTTTTCTACTCGCGATTCCGCTCCCGCAGCCCCAATCAACAAAACGTTCTCCCGGCGGCGTCCAACCCAGCGACGATAGTTCTCCGAGTACCGCGTCCCATTTCCAACCAATTCGCTCGGCAAAAAATCGATCGTAGAGCTCGAGTTTTCGTCGTGAATCCCAGTAGTCGGCCAGGCCATCGGTTGCCGCCAAAAATCCGGACCGCATTTCCCGCATCCATTGCCAATCCTGCCCGTTCACGAGAGACGCGTTTCCAGATAAAAACGTTCCAGGCCGAAAAGCCGCTTCAAATCGCTGATTCGAGCCTCGATTTTGGCGGCATCACATTTGGTTTTCCGTTGTGTCGCAATCAAAAGGAGGTTTTTCGCGGTATGCTCGGCGTCGACAAATTCGACTACGCGGACTTCATAGCCGGCTTTTTCCAGCAGCAGGATGCGAAGCGAATCCGTGACCAGGTCGGCTTGACGCTGACGCAACAATCCGTGACTGACCAGGCCGGCAATCGCTTCCGAAGGGTGCATTGATGCCCGGATTTCATGCTGACAACACGGGGCTACGACGATCATTTTCGCGCCGGCTTTGATCCCGTGAGCCAGTGCATCGTCAGTCGCAGTGTCGCAAGCATGCAACGCGATCACCATTTCCGCATCGACGTCGGGCAGGTCGGAAATGGCGCCTTTTTTAAATGCCAAGTTGCCCAGCGAACGTCTGTTAACGATGCCATTACATAGATCTACAAGGTCCTCACGCTGCTCGATTCCGAGGACCGAGATGGGGCCGCCGAGCGCCGTCAACCACGCGTGAACGGCAAAGGTCAGATAGCCTTTGCCCGAGCCCATATCTGCCACGCGGATGATCCCGTCGCTTCCCGGCCATGCGTGATCCAGCAATTCGACAAAACGCTGCATTTGTCGCCATTTGTCCGAGCGAGAAGGTAAGATCCGGCCGTCGTCACCCGCGACGCCCAAGTCGCGCAACCATGGAAGTTGGCGAGGTTCCAGGAATTTGTTTTTCACGCGATCGTTACCCAGGGCGATAACCTCGCGAGGCGCCTCGATCCGTTTTCGGGTCAAATGGGGGACGCCTTTCCGGCTATGACGCAGCATCACCAACGCGTCCGACGTCTCCAGGTGGGCGTCCAGGAAGTTTGCCCCGCACAGTGTTTGTGCAACTGCGATGGCTTCGGAGGGCGGCACGTTTTTGGTTACATCCCGTGTGGGGAACCGCTCCACAATTTGCACCTGATCCTGCCCGTTCAAACGGATGGGACGCAGGATCACGTTTCGTCGCATTTCTTCTTTATTCGCTGCTTTGGCAAGAGTCAACCGCCGGAACGCTGCCTGTTCCACGGCGCGTTCGAACTCTCCGAAGAAAGCGCTTAGGCTCATAGGCTTTTAGCTGGCAGCCGGTCGCATTTTCGAAATCAGGAACGTGATCGGCCAGGTTAGCAATCCAACTGATTGGGAGAACCAACGCATCGGCACGAGCGAGGCTCTCACGATCGGTCCGAAGGTTCTCTGCAGCGTAATCGATTTGGAATACCAGATCGTTCCGAGCGTGATGGCCAGGATGCCGGCAAATTTGCCAAAGGCGCCCAAGTGAATGTGAGTGGTCAGTTCGAACAGCAACAGGAACCCGACGTAGCCCACCAGCAGAAACGCCGTGCTACCCAGTACCGGGTACTTCTTGATGAGCCCAATGGCGTATCCCGCCAGCAACCGCAGTGTCAGGATGCCGAGAAAAACGCCGGTAATGATCACCCACAATTTGTTGCTGAGCGCGACGGCGGCGATGACGTTGTCGATGCTGAGGCTCAAATCCATCAGTTCGATGCTGCACACCGTCATCCATAATCCCTTTCCCTTCATGCTCTTATGGCCTCCTTCGTGGTGCCCGCCCTGCGTCAAATGGGAACACATCAGATAAACCAAGTACCCAGCGCCGAAGTATTTGATCCATAAATTGTGTTGAATCCAAACAACAAAGACCAGGCATAGTCCGCGGAAGGCGTATGCGCCGAAGATGCCCAGCCGCAGTGCTAATCTTTGCTTGTTTTCTGGCAAATGGGACGCCATCGCCGCAATCGCCAGCGCGTTGTCGACCGAGAGCAGGCCCTCGATCATGATCAACGATAGAATAATCGGGATGGCTTCAATAATTTCCGTGGTCGCAGGCATGGAGCAGCTGAAGTAATCCTGGTTTTTTGTTCGGGCAAACAGAAATCCAACACGCCTCCGCGGCCCAAAAGCGGGGCGAACCGTGACTGGAAATGCCCTGCCAAGGCCGTTTCTCCGAGGGAATCAACTAACATTGATTCGTTCCCGGCGGGAATTTTGTTCCGTTTTTTCATGCCGAACCTTCCAAAAAATCGAGGATTGTTCGGAAGAAGCCGTCAGCACCTAAAGCGCGCGTAGGAATTTCGAGAATCTCGCCGCGCCTTCTTGGAGCGCCGCTATTTCAATGTATTCATTGGCGGTATGCGCCTGATTGATGGAGCCAGGGCCAATGGCGATGGAAGGGATTCCCGCATTCGCGAAAATCGCGGCGTCACAGAACCATGGGGCACCAACGAGAACGGAGCCGGTTTTGTTCAGTGCCGCGACGACGGGATGCGCGGGATCGGTATAGAGCGGGGCGGTTTGCTTAATGATTCGGACGTCAAGATCGGGTGAGAGTTCGCGAAAACGATCGGCGAGCTGCGCCGCGTAGGCATCCATTCCTGGAATGGTCCGTATATCCACTTCGAGGGAACAACGATCGGGCACAACGTTGATCTTGCTTCCGCCGCGGATAAGTCCTGCGCTGATCGTCGGCGAGCCGAGCACCGAATCCGGCATTGTGGCGAGTTCCGGGCCGATTTTTTCTTCAATGAACCGGATTGCGCGGCTCATCGTGTAGATCGCGTTGCGCCCAGCTTGCGGCTGCGAACTGTGGGAAGCTTTGCCACGTGCGAGAATTTCCAGCCAGAGCGTTCCCTTGTGCGTGTGCACGACGTCCATCCCGGTGGGTTCGGCAACGACAGCAAATTCAACGGGCAAAGAGTCCGCCGCAGCCGCTGCACCGGCTTGTCCGGCTTCCTCGTCCATCAAACCGGCAAACCAAATTTCATGTCCCAGTGAGGGAATAAGATCGCGATTTTCCCAAAGCGCCCACAATTGTGCCGCCATGGGTCCTTTCGTATCGGAGGAACCCCGGCCAAAAACGCGTTCTCCGGAAATCCGGCCACCGAACGGCTCGATGCTCATCCCGGCCACACTCACGGTGTCCGTGTGCGGCGCGAAAACCAGCCCCGGCTTTCCCGATGCAGCCGAAGGAAATCGGCCAATCACATTTGGCCTTCCCGGTAAAACATCCACCAGCGTCGTTTCCGCCCCGCAACGCTCCAGAAAGAGGGCCAGGTATTCCGCAATCGCTCGTTCTCCCGTGTTGTCTGCCGCGGTTCCAGGGTCGCCCGACGGGTTCACACTGGGGATTCGCACCAACTCCTGGAGCAACTCGACGACGCTTTGTGGTGGATTCATCCACCTATTTTTTGCGTAATTCGCGATACCAAGCGACAAATTTCGGAATTCCTTCCGCGATCGGCGTCGTCGGGGCGTATCCCAGCAGCTTGCGAGCTTTGGAAACATCCGCAAACGTCCGTGGCATGTCGCCTTTTTGCTCCGGCAGATAGTTGATCAAGGCTTTCTTTCCAACGGTGTTCTCGATCATCCGGATCAATTCGCTGAGCGTTGTCGTCTGGCTTTCGCCCAGATTGAAAATATCGAAAAGCTCACCCTCGTAAGCCAGGGCCCCCTCGATTCCCTGAACAATGTCGTCGACATACGTGTAGTCCCGCTGGGTCGACCCGTCGCCAAATTGATTGATGGGCTTTCCTTCGTCGATTTTGCGCGTGAACTGGTGAATGGCGAGGTCCGGCCGTTGCCGGGGCCCGTACACCGTGAAAAAGCGCAGGCACACCACGCGCATGCCGTACAAATAGGTGTAGTTCGAACAAATCGTCTCGCCGGCCAGTTTGGTCGCAGCATACGGACTCAACGTCTGGCTCAACCGCTGGTCCTCCGAAAAGGGGATCACCTTCGATGCGCCGTAAACCGACGAGCTCGATGCAAAAACGAACCGTTTCACCTCCGCCAGCCGTGCGGCTTCGAGAAGGTGAAATGTGCCCTTGATATTCGTGTCGATATACAGCTCCGGCTCCAACATGGACGGCCTTACACCGGCGCGCGCAGCGAGATGGACGATCGCATCAAAATTTCCGTCCTTAACAATCTGCCGGACGCGTTCGCCATCGCGCAAATCCGCTTCAAAAACTTCCAAATTACCGTTTAGACCCGCGAGATTGCCTCTCTTGATGGCAGGATCGTAGAAGTCATTGAAATCGTCCAGCACCGCCACGGAATCGCCGCGTTTCAAAATTTTTTCGACAAGATGCGAACCGATAAAGCCGGCGCCGCCAGTGACAAGTAGCCTCATTGCATTCTTTTTGGAGAAATTTTGGGGAATGAATGGTATCGCGGTTGGGGACTGTCGCCAGCGAAATTTTATGGAACCGAAAATCCGTGGGCGCATGACAAAAATCTTCTGAGGCTAAACGGCGAGAGCGAGGAGGTCATTTTTTGCAGCAAGCGAGTTGCGCCGGTCTTTCCAAAAAGTGTGGATGTTTTGGCTGGCGTGGATGCAACGTAGAGCCAGGATATTT